>NZ_JBXCJA010000010.1:0-154626 GCF_056786435.1 Paenibacillus sp. Y916
CAATATCTGGAGCGATATTCGGACCATTCGGTGTAGTGGCTGTGATTGGTCAAAAAATGGTATTAGGAGGCGTGACCAATTCCTTCGAGAGTGTGATAAGGCAGACGATGGAAAGAGACGGATTCAGTCTGGGAACACTTATCGGAGACGCATCAATAGGAGCATTAACCGCAGGGATCATGGATGCAAGAATGCTGAAGGGAATTGCTGGGGAAGCGATGGAGCGGATCCGATATGTAGCACCATGGATAGCAAACGGACTACGTACTGCAGCGAGCCAATTCAGTAAGCGCATAGGAGACTTAACCAAGTCTGGCACTCAAGTAGCGAATAGATACTTAAGAGAAGCCAAAGAAGCGTTCACCGAGCTTAAGAACGGACTGAATAATCCTAATGGACGGGTTCTAGCATACGATGGACCACCGAGTACCAATGTATCGAAAAGCTCCGATCCAAAGTTAAATCAGCAGCAACAGAGATACTTGGACGAGATGGAACAAGGTAAGAAGGAATTGAATGAGCGGATGTCGAAGAATGCTGATGAGGTAGGAGATGCTGTCCATAGATCTGAAGTGGATGAAGTGATAAGAAATAACTATGACATAGATGGAAATCTAATTAACAGATCAATTGTACCTAAAGGCTATGACAGCGTTGAAGACTTCTTGAAAGTTGTAGATGATACTACTATTAAAAAGTTTGGATATGATAGTATTAAAGAATTTAAAGAGGTTGTAGGTCTTGTTAATAATCATTTAAATGCTTCGTCAAAAAATAATATAATAAATAAAGGATTAGCAGGAGGAAAGCATGTGAAAGGTGTAGACTACGATGTTTTAGGGTTTCCAATATTTAAAGGTGATGATGTTAAATTTTCACTTAAAATGGATGAGAGTTTGTTTAAGGGTGCAGATGATATGCAATTTAAAGAATGTACAAATATGTTAAAGAAGGCGCTTGAAAAAGGAGAAATTTCTGAAGATATATTTACTCCAAAACAGTTAGCACAAATTAATGCAGGAAAAGCAAGAATACAAGGATTAACCTGGCATCATCACCAGATTCCGGGAAAGATGCAGTTAGTCATATCCAATTTACATGAGGTAAATCATTTAGGTGGTAATAAATTATGGGGAGATGGGATTAGATGAGTAAAATAGTATGGCAATTTGCCGATGAACCTGTAAGTGAAGAATTTGTAAACAAAATTGGTAATGATTTGGGATTTAATTTTCCGAGCGATTATATAAAGTGCGTTGCATTAAATAATGGTGCTAATGTAGAACCAGAGTTATTTAAAGTAGAAAGTCGAGAAAAAGTTTTTGGTACTCTATTATCATTTAATGAAAATAATGATGAGTATATAATATTTGTTTATAATGAATATAAAGGAACGTTACCAAAAGAACTAATGCCCATTGCGTTTGACCCAGCAGGAAACTTAATTTGTTTTGATTATAAAAATCATACAGATGACCCGATTGTAGTTTTTTGGGAACATGAAAATGCAGGAGAAAAAGAGATGTTAATGAGAGATGAAGGAATAACAGAAGAACAAGCTGAGGAGAAAGCACGCGAAAATGTATTTTATATAGCAGATAACTTTTCTGAATTTCTTGATAAATTACATGATTAAAAAATAGTAATAGAACCTCGGAGAATAATGCCGAGGTTTTATTACATATGAACACGTATATTAATTTGACCCAAATTAATACACAGTTAGCGACTGAGGAAATAAAGCCTATAACTATTTGACGCTTACGTTATATGAGAAGGAAAGTAAGAGGACCGATTTGACCCATAAAATTTGAATATCCTTAATACGTACTCTTGTTAGGATGTTTTTTATCTTCAACTGATTTAAAGCATCTCAAGAAAAGCGGAATTCTGAACTCGTGGCTGAAGCCGTAAGGGAGAAATATTAATGAATATAGAGGATGAAATTTATAATATTAACAAAATGCGTTACTTGGAGAATGAAGGCGATTACATAGAAATAATAGAAAACAATCTAAGTGAAATAGCACAAAATGCAGATAATAATGCAATCATTGCTCTTTGTACTATTTTTGATGATGATATAGACGAACCTGTTATTATAGGTGGAGTGATAGAGACTATTTTTTATATTGCTGAACGCAATGGGCTTGAAGAGGGCTTATATAAATTAACTCAAGGAATAACGGGAATGCAAACAAATGCAAGGAAATGCGTGAGAAGGCTCTATAAAACTCTTCTAAATTCAGAGGATTTAATTGAACCATATATTAATGTGTTAAGGAAACTAGCACCCTCACAAAAAGATGAAATAATAAATATTTTTAAAGAAATAAGCGATAAACAACCAGCGGAGTATCTTGGAAAAATGAATTTTATGCTTAAACAAATTAATTACTAACTCAACCTTCGCAGAGCCGAAATCGAATTTTTGGCAAGTACAGCACGAGTTTATGATCAATTAGATAGCGTCCTTGACCGCGAGGATGCCGACAAAAAATCCCGTCGGGATAATCCCGCCGGGATTTTGCTTGAAAAAACAATCAGGATTTAAATCAAAAACTCAAAAGGATCAATTATAGCTTCGAGGTCTTTAGTTGATCTCCAAATAATCAATGAAAGCATCCCATGTCCCGTTATCGGCTGTTACAACGAGTTCAATCTCTTGATTTCCGGTTCCATGGCTGACATTGTTTATTGTATAGACCGCAGGACTGCTCCCGCCGAAGTAGAAGGTACCCTTCGTCACTCCGCCGATTTTTAAGTCGACTCTGGCCATATTCGAGTTATTCGAAGCACCACGGAGTGAAAAATTATGGGCGCCGCTTGTGAAATTCTGCGTGTATTTCACCACATCATTGTTGGCGTATAATGCGACTCCGTTGAACGGCGAGCTGATATTCCCGGTATATTGACCGCCTTTGATCATACTCTCAGCTTCCACTTTCGTAGCTGTACCTGTGGTTGGAGGAGGTGTACTACCGCCACCGTCAGGCGCTACCGCCCGGCCGGTGCTCGTCGAGATCATGCCGGAGCAAAGGCCGCGACTCTTGAGGTTCTGCGCGATCTGAGGGATCGCTTGGAGCGTAGTCTGGTACTGGTCATGCATCAGGATCACGTCGCCGTTTTGCACCCTGCCCGCGGCGGCTACGATCTGGGCGGTGCTGGCGCCGTTCCAGTCCTGGGAGTCAACGTTCCACATCACTTCGGTAAGACCGTTTTGGGTCTCGATGGACTTTAAGGTCGCGTTGGTCTCGCCATACGGCGGACGGAACAGCTTCGGTGCGGTTCCGGTAGCCGACTGGATCGCCTGCTGCGTCCGCGTGATTTCTGACGACATCTGCGAGCTACTTAATGTAGTCATATGCGGATGCGTATAGGAGTGGTTGCCGACCCACATGCCCGCTGATACTTGATCCCGCACCAGAGACGGGTTGTTCTGCGCGTTTTGCCCGAGGTTGAACATCGTTGCGCGTAAGCCAGCCTGCTTCAGCGCATTGAGAAGATTTGTCGTATTACCAGTATTGGGTCCATCGTCGAACGTCAAGCCTACGTAACCGTTCGTGCAGTTGGCATCGGCAGCACTGGCGATAGGCATTATCGGAATGGAGAACAACGTACTGAAGAGCGCCAGGGACACTGCCCCTTTTAATAGTTTTGCTTTGAACATAATAGTACCTCCTCTTAATAAAATACTAGTATAGTGTTCGCTCGCGTCACTCCAAACCGTTGTAACTCTCTCTACTAGATTCCTATTTGGCCTCATCTCCTTCCGATCTTTTAACACCTCAACAAAAAAAGCGCTTTCAAAAAGATAACTGCTTTCGCTACCTTCTCGTAGATGAGCGCATTTTTTGCTAGGTGACTATAGTATAAATGATGTAAATTAAAAAAGGAACTTACAATATAAACATTTTAAGTAATTCCACTACCACACAGAATAGGTGTCCTCTATATGAAAGAGCAAAAGTAAGCATTTCGATAATACCTGGCTCAGTATTTGATGGGACCTAAAGCGGCAAGTTTGGATACCCTGTATTTGCATCTCCGATACTTCACGCTTCAGTAAGCCGCGAAATTTGATAGATTTCTTGATTTCCATGTACTAACATGTATGCTTGAAAAGCATAACTTAAATAAAGCCAAAGCGTTATAGAAAAAGGTCGATCATGGTCAAATACCACCATGATCGACCTTTTTCTGTAATTGTATTATCTGTTGATATCCCCTAAGTGATATCCACTTTTTAGGGTTTCTATTCACAAATAATGTAATTCTTCCGATAAATAGATGTAAAGGAAAAATTGGAATAAAGGAGAGAGGGTTATACTGTGAAAAGGGCTATTATTTTACTTCTATGTATGATGATCTTAATAAGCGGGGTAGTAGCTTGTAGCAATTCGGCTGTTACTCAGAAGCAAGAGGAGAGTGAGGAAAAGGAAGATTATAATAAGTACAATGCCTATATAGATCTGAGTAATCATGTGATCAATGGGGGCTTTTTAGAATCTATGGTTAGTGTTTATTTCAAGGAGTTCGGTGTAGACAAAGAAATATATATGGAGGACGATTTTGACGGGTATTCAAATGTACCATTTTTTTCGGGGGTTATTGGGTCAATGAATGACATACTTAAGTATGCCTCACTGGAGCCATCCTACGGGGTTATAGATGAGAAGGTACAACAGTTAGTTCCCGTTATTGTAGATTTAATGAATACCACTAATGAGATACAGACTTATTATTCTGAGGACAAATATTTAAGTGATAATTTTAAGCGAGGTAAAGAATTACATATCCGCGCTGTAGAACTTTTTGAGCAATATATAGAAGCAGCAGAGCAATATATGATTGAACTCTCACAGATCACAACTGAACGCAAATACCAGAATGCTGAAATGTTAAAAGAGCAAGATTTGTTAATACGTTATTATGCTATGAGCATCATCCTTAGATCACAAGAAATACAAGATGCTTTCTCCATGGCAGGTGTAAGTGATGAGAATATATTGGATTTTGATTTGAAACAATATGAGGATTTGTATACTCCATTAATAGAAGATATTGCGCATTATAATGAATATGCCGCGGACGAGGCTCGTAGAAAGAGCGAACTGTGGGCTAACCTTCACGATTTTGGAGGAGGAGCAGAGAATGTTAAAGTAACCGCAGATGATATACTCCAGATTTTGCGTGAACAGAATTCGGAGATTGATAGTGATTTGAAGGGGAAAGTTACGACAGGCGGAAAGAATGCGATACTTTCAAGCTTCGACCGGAAAGTAAGTAGTCTCATAGACGGATACAACATTAATGTAAGTGTTACAGTGACTAATTAGTAAACCATAGAGTGAAAAAAAATCAGTAGGCAGGGGATAAACAATGAATCGATTATTAACGAACAAATTTATAGAAATAATGCTTAAAGCACCTTTTCGCCCGGCAAAAGTCAACGCCTCAGGTGATATGGTATTTCGTAAAATAAAATGGTGGGCGATCCTTATCCATGTAGGACTCATATTAGGATGGCTATCTGTTGGTTTTTCATTTACGCCGGATATGGCAGAAGATAGAGATTTTGTATACGTGGTGCGAGGGATCACCGCCTTTTTTACATTCCTGTGGGTAGATTATGTGACCTACCAAGTGGTAGCCAGCAATTCCGAAGTGAGGGGCAAGAAATGGTTTAGTAAACGTACAATTCTTTATTCAGAGGTTACAAATGTAGGGCATACACGCTTTTACGGAGGGCAATTTACAATTGAGAGCCCTCAAGGTAAGATTCGCATACCGGACGGTACTACTGGAGTTGCTGAATTCATCGAACTGATGTCCAAGCGAATCGGTGAAGAAAAGTGCATAAAAGCGAATCAAGTGCTGGATAAGAAAAAGGCTGAGATGGAGAAATTATTAAAATAGTTAGATTGAATTCATAGGTGTATAAACACTTGATAAACTTATAGAAGGCTCATACCAAACATGGGAATGAGCCTCTTTTTTTACATGTGAAGCTCTCTCATGCGACGGTAATGCCTTGAGAACAAGGTTATTAAACTACAGCATGGTTAAAGAACAACAGGGAAAGAGGATCGGTAGATATGTACCACACCAATATCAGTATGATAGGATAAAATCATGAATGATCCATAGAATGTGAGGGACTCGACGGATTCGCGACTTTCTGGGTGACGAATCAAATGAGCGAGCAGTCGAACAATACGATAGTCCATAGGTTGGTGCATGTGGATCATATTATACCAATTGAGAACCCAGAAAGTATCTCTTAAGGGACCCAACTCAAGGCTGTATAAGCTCAAACCTAAGCGTGGGTTGATGTCTAATACTAAGAATTAATCTTGTGATATGCACTATTCGTTTTCTCGAACTCCGAATGTTATACTGGAAATGAAGGAAGCCAACAGGGGAAGGAAGAATAGGAATGGAACAGAATTATCAGATAGACCAACTCAAAAAATTCAGGCATGACATCACCTTATTCATGCTCACTTACAAATTCGCATTGGAAGAGATGGAGACTAAGGTTAATATATTGAAGGAAGAATTTGAAACCTTACATGATTATAGTCCAATTGAACATACGAATTCGCGTCTAAAGTCACCAGAGAGCATTATGAATAAGATGTTTCGTAAAAGTAATGATATGAATTTTTCGAGTATAAAAGATAATATTAAAGATATTGCGGGTCTTCGGATAACTTGTTCTTTCATTTCAGACATATATCGCGTTAGTGAAATGCTTCAGAATCAGAAAGATCTGACTACTCTTGAAGTCAAAGACTATATTAAAAAACCTAAACCAAACGGTTATCGCAGTCTTCATTTGTTGATTGAAGTACCTGTGTTTTTGTCTGATCGGCAGGAGAATGTCTGTGTCGAGGTTCAGATTCGGACCATTGCGATGGATTTCTGGGCAAGTCTGGAGCATAAAATCTTCTATAAATATAATCAATCTGTTCCAGAGAGTCTTCTCATGGAGTTAAAGAACGCTGCAGAATCAGCGAATGCTTTAGATCTTCAGATGGAGCGGCTTCATCATGAAATAAAGGAAATTAAAGATGCTAACCCTGAGGATTCCTTGGCAGAGCTTAGTCAGTTTATGATTAATAATCAACAATTTACGATTCCCCCAAGTCTACAGAAGTTTCTTTCTGAGGGTGGTTGAGAGAGTATTGAACGATGAGTTATTAGCATTTGTTACTATGTGTCTAGTACAGCAAACAGGGCCTTCACTTTCCGTTAATGGAAAGCGAAGGCCCTGTTTGCTGTAAATATGATGGAGAAGTGTTAGGAACCTACTTCTCTGTAATTTTGACTTCTGTAATCTGAATCGTTTCCGTTGGGAAATCCCCAGCATCGACAGGTGTAGCAGCAATATCCAACACAACGTCCATACCGTTTGTTATTTTGCCAAAGATGGTGTAGTCCGGTGTCAGTGATAGGCTGTCTTCACCGGTACAGATGAAGAATTGGCTACCGTTCGTATTCGGTCCTGCATTAGCCATAGCTACGATACCAGGCTCATATTGATAAGTTGTCTTCTCATCTTCGAATTGATAACCAGGACCACCTCGACCAGTACCAGTTGGATCACCACCCTGAATCATAAAGGATTCAATAATACGGTGGAAGATAACATCATCATAAAATCCTTGTCTAGCTAAAAATACGAAGTTGTTCACCGTTAGTGGTGCGTCCTTTGCGAACAGTTCAATCGTGAAAGTACCTTTTGAAGTTGTCATTTCAGCTTCATATGATTTGGCACTGTCAATCTCCATGGCTGGAGGGCTACTCCAACTCTTCGTGACTGGCTGTTCTGTCGGTTGATTAGCAGCTGAATCGTCGTTACCACAACCGGCTAGTAAAAGCGCAGCCGTAATCAAGGTGATTAGAGGCATGAATACATATTTCTTGTTCATAATACTTGTCCCACTCCTTTATAGAGGTTGTTCAAAAGTCATCTTTTGAACTCTCATTTATAACAAATCTTGTTTTATCATATCCAACATTCGGACAAAAATCTAGTTTTCATATAATCCGTTTCAATAACAGCAGAAATATTTCATTATGGGTCTGTTAGTCAGTAACTAATGCGCTTACAATGAATGGAGAATATTATGAATGAGTAGGGTGGGAATCTGTGCATGCCTAGGTATAACTTGTATAAGAAAATTTTGCTGATGATTCTAATGATGTTGTTACCTATTGTAGGTTTGTATTTCTATTCGAATCAGACGACTACAGGAGTTCTAAGGACAGAATTGAATAAATCCAATGAGAGTCAGTCGACGTTCTTTCAGAGCCAAGTCAATATGAACTTTGAACGCTTATCCTTGTTACCTAATCAATTGATCCATGATCCGGATATATCGAGTTTTCGTGATATATATATGAACGAGCCTTATCTTAATCTAGATGCAATCACTTTAGTGAAGCGGATTCAGGAGAAATTAAGTCTCCAACAAAGTTCGCTGAATTGGAAAAGTGAATTGTTGATCTATTCGGTGTCATTAGGCAGAGTGGTCTCGCTTAACGATGTGAAACATTATGATATTGAAGTTTTAAAAAGACAGATTTCACCTGGGTGGCAAGTTAGTAGGCAGGGGGAAGGTGATGAAGAGCATTTTCAATTCTCAATGTTTACGGTTGCTCCTTACTCGGCATTCACTCAACCAGAAGATGCTAATCTCATCGTTGAGATTAGGTTCAGCAGTCGGAGTCTTGAGGAGATGCTTGATAAATTTAAAAGTGATGGACGTCGTGATCCATTCTATTACAAGAAAGATGTAGGCGTCATTTATAATCGTACTGCCAATCATGAACTGGCAGGATTACTCATCCAAGAACTGGAGAAGTCAGATTTCCAACAGGATACAGAGCATCGGAAGGTAGAACTAGATGGAGAAAGTTACATGGTCAACATTGTGTTATCGAATACGACGGGATGGTATTTAATAGATTATATGCCGCTGTCAGATATCATGCATCCGATTGAGCAATCCAACCAGTTATTTTATTTAGCGATTGGGGCGTTACTCTTGATGAGTTCTATATCCTCTTACTTGTTATATGATCAGGTTCAGGTGCCTATGAAGAAGCTTGTACATGGATTTCAGCTTTTGAAGAATGGTGATTATTCTGTTCGCATGGTCCCCCGAGGGAAGAGTGAATTCAGCTTCGTATTTACTAGGTTTAATTCAATGGTAGCTCAGATGCAAGAACTATTCGAGAGAGTATATATGGAGAAGATTCATGTGCGGGAGGCCCGATTGAAGCAGTTGCAATCTCAGATTAACCCCCACTTCTTCTATAATTGCTTCTCTTTTATATCGAGTATGGCTAAGCTTAAGAATTTCCAAGCCGTTGTGGCTATGTCTGAGAACTTGTCTAACTATTATCGCTATACGACCCGTCAGGAGCGGGACTTAGTTCCCCTACGAGAGGAAATGGATTTCATTAAGAATTATTTGGAGATCCAAAAGATGAGAATGAGTCGTCTTGATTACTCGATTGATCTACCCAGTATGATTGAACAATTGGATATTCCTCTACTTATTATCCAGCCGTTAGTAGAGAATGCTATCATCCACGGGATTGAGAGCAAGGCTGGACCAGGTATAGTGAGAATTACGGGAGTGACCGATCAACGCGGAATAACTCTAATTGTGGAGGATAATGGCAAGGGAATGAAGGCACAGGAGCTATTATCTCTACAGTATAAGCTAACCCAACCAGTAGAAGAGGGAGTGGGATATGGACTATGGAATGTGCAACAAAGAATGCAACTTAGGTATGGGGACGGTTCAGGTCTTGCATTATCCAATTCGGAGTTAGGCGGACTGAGAGCAGTATTGTATTGGGATATCCAGGGGGAGATAGAATGATTGAATTACTACTGGTTGATGATGAATCATATGTGACCGACAGTATAGAACAGACCATTCATTGGAGTGAGATGGGGATTAGTCAAGTATATCAAGCTAGTTCTGCCGCTGAGGCATTACAGGTGTTAGAAGAGCAAGCGATAGATATCGTAGTGACAGATATTCGGATGCCAGAAATGGATGGGTTACAACTTGTGGAACTGATTGCAGAACGTTGGAAAGACATTCGCTGTATCTTACTTACGGGCCATTCAGATTTTCAATATGCAAGGAAAGCGATTCAGCTCCAAGCGTTTGATTATATATTGAAGCCCGTTAATGATGATGAATTTGTAGCAAGTATATCTAGTGCGATTGAAGATCTCCAAGATGAATGGGAGCAGGCCGAACGATACCAACAGTTGTTATATGATCGCAAATCAGATCTTACGGTATTAAAGGCTAATCTGATGCATGATTTGCTACTTGGGCGGACACTATCATCCAAAAGTATTCGTAATAAATGTTTGCAATATGAGATTCCACTTCGAGTAGACGAGCATGCGATGATGATGCTTATTCCTTTACCTCGAACATTCGCAGGAATGGATCACCATTCTATCTCACTTATGGAATATGCGATTGGGAACATAGCGGAGGAAGTCTTCTCTGAGTATTATCATATATGGCATAGTAAATCACCGCATGATTGCCTCATTATTATGGCGGCACCGAAGGAGAAGTCTCATCAGAGTTCTAGAGAGAAACTGACAGAGCTTGTCCAAATCCTTCAGAGAAATGTGAGTAATTATCTGAAGGGTGATATCTCGATCGTACTATCAGAGTGGTTCGAGTTCCCAGCAGGTATAACTGCGGCATATCGAGCGGGGTTGAGTGCTATCTTCACGGCAGAGACGGGTGGTCCGCACAAACTATTATTTCTAGAGGATCCATCGCAGGGTACAGATTTAGTTATTAAGTCTATTGAGATGTTATACAAGCCGCCGACACTTATTCATTTGTTAGAATCCAAGCAATGGGAGACTGCGCAGGACAAAATAGACAGTGTATTCCGAGATATGGAGCAGGTTTCTTTTATGCGTGAGCATTTGTATGAAGTCTTCTTATCCGTAACGAATGCATTCTTATATATTGCGCATAAGCATGGTGTGTTCATGCATCAAATTGACCATTCTGGGTTCGATCTATTCATCGACCAGAGAATTGTTCATTCGCTAGAGACATTAAGAAACTGGTCCACTGAAATGATGGATAAGTTGAAGAAGGAGTTATATACGAATGACAAATATACGAACAGTTATATTATTAAACAGGTACATGAAATAGTAGCGAATGATATGGGGCAGGACACCTCAGTAAAGATGATCTCGGATAAGGTGTTTCTTCACCCCGTATATCTATCGAAGATTTATAAGTTGGAGACCGGAGAAAGCTTGAGTGACTATATCATTCGGATGCGTATGGAGCGGGCATTATATCTGTTGAAGAATAGCAATATGAAGATATATGAGATTACGAGTGAGCTTGGTTATCAGAATCCTCAATATTTCAGTAAAATATTTAAAAAGCACTATGGTGTAACACCACATGAATATCGTGAACATTAACGTAAATCTCGTCAGAAGTCTAATATAGTTGTTAAAGGTGCAGAAATCTTAAGTTCGTGACATAGGCTGACGGAGAATCCCCCCCTATAATTATAGTTGTACCTACAAACTTGTTACTAAGAAATATAAGGGGGATGAAGGATGAAGACCTTCTCAAAGAAAGGATTATTGCTGTCGCTCTGTATGATGATGGTGATGGTCATTGTGGCTGGATGTTCGGGTAATAAGAATGGGGAAGAACAAACAACTGCAACGAAAGCACCAACCACCAATGAATCGGCAACTAATGAGAGCGCATACAAAGATAAATATGATACACCTGTGACGATAACAACAGTCTGGGGAGTAGATCCAGAACTTAAATTTAAGAATGGTGAGACGATTGAGAATAATGTAGCTATTAAATGGGCTAAAGAGACACTGGGTATTGAGATTAAATCATTGTGGTCTGTGACGGATACCAATGGTGCGTTTGCGACAAAGATGAGATTGTCGATGGCATCGGGACAAAAGATGCCGGATGTCGTAACGATTGGCGACGCGCAGCTTGCTCAGGACTTAATTGATTCAGGATTATTCAGAGAAGTGGGGTCCCTCTTTGATGAATATGCTTCAGATACATGGAAGCAAGCGGTTGAGATTGACAATCACGTATGGGATCCTTACGTCCGTAATGGTGAGAAGATGGGGATTCCAGTATTGGACTATGCATACAATCACGATTATTTACTGTGGATTCGTCAGGATTGGCTAGATAAGTTAGGTCTGGATGTTCCGAAGACGCTTGATGAATTAGAGGTTGTTATGGAGGCATTCAAGAACCGTAATCCGGATGGACTTGCTCCTAATGAAGTCATTCCACTTAGTATTGGCTTCAAAAATGCAATGAACACATGGATGGCTGATCCGTCATGGATATTTGGGGCATATGGTACCATGCCGCAACAATGGAATTTAGGTGCAGATGGTAAGCTTGAATATGGCTCTATTAACTCAGGTAGTAAACAAGCGTTACAGAAAATAAATGAGTGGTTCACGAAAGGTTATATTCCTAAAGAGGCAGCGTTATGGGACGAGAATAAAGCCTCTGAGCCAGCTGTTGCAGGAACGGCAGGGATTATTCCAGGACCTTATTGGATGAGTGGCTGGCCGTTGTTGGATACGGCGAAGAATGTAGAAGGAGCTGTATGGAACCCGATTGGAATTCCTACGGGGCCCGACGGTGTTGCAGGTAGACATGGAACACATTTCACGAACGGTGTCGTGTTGATTAACAAAGATATGAAGAATCCAGAAGCATTCTTTACGTATCAGAACTACATGTTTAACAACTTAGCCGATCCTGAAGTAGGCAGTCAATTTGATAATGGTCTATTTAAAGGTTATGACTATGATGTAGATGCAAGTGGTACTGCGCTTCATTTAGATGACATTCCAGGTGGGTATGTAAATAGTATTCGTTACTTACTTGTTCGTGACGGAGCGCGTATTCCGGACGCTCAGATGAAGGCACTCTTGAATCTTGCGAACGGTGGAGAGCCTAAGACGAGACTTGAACTAGAAGTGAAGAATAACTATGGTCCGCAGACGCCTGCAGCTGCAAAAGTACTATTGGAACAGGATAGTACATCGATGAAGAATCTATTCACAGGTCCGACGACAGATACAATGAAATCCAAGATGGACTACTTGAACAAAATTGAGAGCCAAGCATTTAATGAAATTATTTATGGTGACAAGCCAGTAGATTCCTTCGATAAGTTTGTTGAGACATGGAAGTCCTCAGGTGGAGATCAAATTACGCAGGAAGTAAATGCTTGGTACGATACGGTGAAATAAAATAGATTGAAGCAGTATCCCAGACCACCAATATGTGGTTCTGGGATCTTTGCGTTTAGAATGAAACTTTGGAAGGGAAAAGGTTGGAATCGTACCATTTATATTGCTTTTGTTAGCTACTCTTAGGAAAAAGAGATTGATATAATTTTGTTGTCAAGACATATGACACTAGAGACAAGTAAGGGGCGAACCTATGAGAACTTTTAAGAAGAGCTGGCAATTCCATTTGATGATATTGCCTTCGCTAATATTTCTTATTATTTTTAGCTTTATTCCAATGGGCGGCATCGTGATGGCATTTCAGAATTACAAGCCTTGGCTCGGAATAACAGGATCTGATTGGGTGGGTTGGGATAACTTCCGCTACTTATTTGAAAGGCAAGACAGCGTTCAGGTTATTTGGAATACACTTGTTATTGCCGTATTCAAATTAATATTTAATCTAGGAGTACCATTTGTATTCTCTATATTGCTTAACGAACTTCGTAAGTTGCATTTCAAGCGATTCGTTCAAACGTTAGTCTACCTTCCCCATTTCTTATCCTGGGTCATTCTAGGGGGGATATTACTTGATATTCTGTCTACAGATGGAGGAATCGTCAATCGGACGTTGGTCTCTGTATTTGGAATTGAACCGATCTTCTTTCTCGGTAATGGGGATTGGTTCAGATTTACGGTTATCGTATCCGATGTCTGGAAGGAATTCGGATTTGGAACGGTTGTGTTCTTAGCGGCCTTGGCTAACATTAATCCATCTCTCTATGAGGCTGCGGAAATGGATGGGGCGAGTCGTTTAAGACAAACGATACATATAACGGTCCCTTCCATGATACCTATTGCTGTAGTTGTAGGTACATTAGCGCTTGGGAATGTACTGAATGCTGGATTCGACCAGATCTTCAACTTATACAATTCCTTGGTATACGAGAAGGGTGACATCATTGATACCTTTGTATATCGGACAGCAATCCTGAATGGGGAGATGGGCTTCGGAACAGCTATTGGTCTCTTCAAGTCTGTGATCAGTATGATTCTTATTCTAATCTCATACCGCTTAGCTTATAAATGGGCAAACTATCGAATTTTCTAGAGAAAGGAGAGGTCATTGATGTATCACAAAACATTATCATTCCGTGTATTTAATATTATTAATATTTGCTTCATGATCGCCGTTGCATTGTTATGTATTGTTCCGCTAGTTCATGTGTTAGCAGTATCCTTTAGTTCGAAAGCCGCAGCAGATGCCAATTTAGTTGGATTATGGCCGATTGACTTCACGATAGAATCTTATAAAAAAACGATGGCTAACCCCATTTTCCTACATTCCATCTGGGTATCGATTAAAAGAACGGTTATCGGAACAGGACTCACACTTCTTCTATCTTTTCTTGCGGCGTATCCGTTATCTAAAGAGAGTTCAGTATTTCGGGGTAGAACGGTATATTCATGGCTATTTGTATTCACGATGATCTTCAGCGGAGGGCTAGTTCCATTCTATATCGTTATTCAGAAGATCGGACTTATGGATTCCTTCTGGGTTCTCGTGCTACCGGGTGCAGTCAATGTATATCTCACCATTCTAATGCTCAACTTTTTCAGAGGAGTACCCAAGGAGCTAGAAGAAGCGGCCTTAATCGACGGGGCGGGGCATTTTCGCGTCATGTTCAGTATCTATTTACCCGTTTCTTTGCCGGCCATTGCAACACTTGCACTGTTCAGTATGGTGACCCAATGGAACTCATGGTTTGATGGGCTACTATACATTAATAATTCGAAGGATTATCCGCTGGCTACCTTTTTACAGACGGTTATAATCCAGAGGGACATGAGCTCTATGAGTATTAATCCGAAAGAAATGGAATTGATCTCTACCAAAACAGTTAAATCAGCGCAAATTTTCATTGGAGCGTTGCCCATTCTACTGGTGTATCCATTCTTGCAGAAATACTTCGCGTCCGGGCTCATCATGGGTTCGGTGAAGGAATAATTTTAAACATAAGTAGCATCATACAATAATATTGACCCGTTGAGAAAAGCTCAATGGGTCTTTTGTTTTTAAAAATGCTATGTTAATCTCTTAATAATCTAATCTACACAAATGTCGTTCACTGAAGAGGAAGTGCTATCATGACGGGACTTAGAAATAGATTGCAACGGTATCTCTATGATTATCTGACGTTAAAGAAAAGAATCATCATTATTTTCTTGTCTAGCTTCTTGATTCCTTTTGTGAGCATCATTCTAATATCCTACTTCACGATCTACTCTATCCTTACGAATAAAATTCAAACGGGTATTCAGAACAATCTAAGACAAGTGGAGCTTTCTTTGGAGAATTCGGTCAACAATCTAAATCATGTGTCACAACAACTTGCATTTGGTGGAATCATTGGCAATAAGCTCGATGACTTTCTGTCTACTGACGAGCCTTTTGAACGTTCAACAATGCTAAGTGATCTGAAGGAAGAACTAGGTCTCATCACTTTTACAAACCCCAGTATCGGACTAACCCTTTATTATTTTCTGAATGATGATAGTTATGAACTCGAAAATTCAGGCGTGAAGGAACAGTTTTCTCCGAAGGAACTGCCTCTACTAGCGGAATATAGTAAGATATCCTATTATGGTCCGCATGTTAGCAACAATCGTTTTGACAATGGCTATGTATTATCTGCTATGCGAAAAGTGGATCTGCCTAATCTTAATGATGTCTATGTTTATATAGAAACGGGATTTCAGTTAACACAAAGCATTCTTCATAACGATGCCATTGGTGGCGCAACATCTTATGTATTTCTAGATAATGATGGAAGAATTGCCTATAGTGATGCTACTGCTGATTTCCAGATGGACACGTTGTTTCCCCATTTTGATAAAGATCAATTGTCTGGTGAAGAGAATGGGTATTATTGGTATAAGGAGATAAGCAATCAAGGTTGGAGTGTCATATCTCTTATTCCTAAATCTGACTATAACAAAGAAATGAATAGATGGTTCGTACAAATCTCCTTGTTCTCCTGGCTATTCCTTGGGATGACTTTATTCCTGGCATGGTTACTGTGGAAAATGGTATATCGCCCTTTGAATGCATTCAATAAAGAGATTGAACTCATGGCACAGAATGAAGCTCAAACGGCTACGGTGAAGACCAGAATACCAGAATTTGATTTTCTATTGAATCAATTTCAACAAATGAAGAAACAAACGTGGGAATTGTTCGCAGAGGTGGAGGTGAAAGAGAAGCGCAGGGCTGATCTTGAAGTGGAGAAATTATTACATCAAATTAATCCTCATTTCTTGATGAACACGCTTGATACCGTCCATTGGTTAGCGGTCATGAATGGCCAAGATGAGATTGACCGTCTCGTCTCATCTTTGAATAAGTTGTTACATTATAATCTAGGGAAACTCGGTGAGACTTCTACTATTCAAGAAGAGATTGAGGCTGTTAATCAATACTTGATCCTTCAGCAGATTCGGTACGACTTTCAGTTTGCTGTGCATATATATGTAGATGAAGAAGTATTGAAGATACCCATTCCACGGTTCATTTTGCAGCCGCTTGTAGAGAATTCACTGTATCATGGATTAACAGATGATGGTTATATCGAAGTTGATGTTCGGCTAACGGATAAAGTTGACATATCCATTCGGGATAATGGTGCCGGGATGTCGGAGGAGAAAATTCATAATTTACTTCATACCCCAGAAGCTGAGAATCGTAAGGTGGGTATGGGAATTGGTATGAACTATGTGAAGCGCATGATTGAGATTTATTACGGCGGACAAGCAGAACTTAGAGTAACTAGTGAAATTAATAAAGGAACAACCATTCACCTAAGTTTACCTATTGGAGGTGTAATAAATCATGATTAGAGTGATTGTCGTTGATGATGATAAGTTGGTTCGCAAAGGGCTGATATCTGCTATGCCTTGGGGTGATTTCGAAATGCAGGTTGTTGGAGAAGCGAGTAACGGTGAGAAGGCGTTAGAATTTCTAGCTGGGAATGAAGTTGATTTAATGCTTACGGATCTGTCCATGCCTGTCATGTCTGGCATTGATCTGATGCGAATTGTTCGGAAGAAATATTCCCATGTGCATATTGTTGTACTAACGCTCCATCAGGATTTCGAATATATACAAGAAGCGATGAGGCTAGGGGCAATAGATTACATTGCGAAAGTCCAACTTGAGAAGGAACGCTTCGAGGAGGTCCTTGGACGAATTCATAACCGGATTATGGAACAGGATCAGCGCGATAGACCGGATGATGAGCTATTCTCCATTGATTATGGCTATATGTTAATTTCAATGGATCGTGTTTCTGCCAGCAATAGAGTAAGGAGTTGGGTGTCAAATTATAATAGTAGCCTGAAAGAATTAGGGCTTAACTTATTCTTTTGTTTGCCATCGAGTAGTTCAGAGGGTGAACGCTTGTTGGAGAATCTCGTGAAGGAGATGGATGCCAGTTCGGATTGGGTCATGATTAAGCTCAGTGGCATTCTGAATCGAACAGCCGAAGAAGTCTATGGGTGGATACGAGAATACAAGGATAAGGAGTTCTTCTATGATTACAATCCGTCTATGAGATTCATAGAGAAGTCGATGCGAACTCGCGATTGTGTAGAACAAGCAGGTACGGAAGAGGATATCGGCGCGCTAAAGGCCAGCTGGGAGTCAATGGAGTGGGTTTTTCAAGATATTGTATATCGCAAAAATGTAGAGGAGTTAAAGTATCATCACCTGTCACAAGCGAAGTTAATCGGATTTATGTATGTACAAGTAGATCGTTGGAATCATCTGTTTTCCAAAATCATCCCCATATCTGTACAACTAGAGGAATCATTAGACTCCTGGCAACAGGTTGAAGTCTGGATTGATCAAATGCGCAATCATATTCGCCAGGCATTGGGAAGGATTACATTTTCAACGGAGGTCATTAAGTGTATTATGAAGGCGGTTGATTTAATCCATGAGGAAATTGATCAACAAATAACGGCAGCAGACATGGCCCAAAGGATTAATATGAGTCGAAGTTACTTCAGTCAATGCTTCAAAGGGATCATCGGAGATAACTTCAATCAATATCTACGACAAGCACGCATGGAAAAAGCGAAACATTATCTGCTTTACAGTAATAAGACAATTTCGTGGATTGCCAACAATGTTGGATACGAAGATGATAAATATTTCAGTCGCTCCTTCCGTGAGCACACTGGGCTACTTCCTAGTGAGTACCGTTCAGTAGCTCAGGAAGGTAGAAATATGTCCGCAAACAAGGTAGAGTAATGTTCGAATTACTGAATTGTAAGCGTTAACATGTGTGAATCCTCGGTCATATCTCTACCTCAAAGTGTAACCACCTTCTATCTAAGGGTAGTTAGATCTTGTGTTAGTTTTAGAGTGTAAACAAATACAAGGATGAAAGAAGGGGCGAATATGAAGAACACGAGAAAAGTCATCGTCTTAACATTGGTAACCGTCATGCTAATCTTGTCGGCATGTGGGAATGGCAAGACCTCCAGTAAGGGAGAGACTGTTACTCAAGATCCAAACGACCCATTCGGCAAGTACAGTGAGGCTATTACAATTAATATTGGTAAAGAGGTAGACTCAGCAGATAAAAGCTTGCCATCCGGAGATACGCCTGAGAATAACACCTATACAAGATACGTTAAAGAAAAATTGAACGTTGATACGAAGATCATTTGGCAAGCCGGGGTTGGGAAGGATTATCAGCAAAAGGTCAACCTTTCCATCGCGAGCAATGATTTACCAGATGCGCTAGTTGTGACGGATACGCAACTAAGACAAATGGTGAAGAGCAATCAACTTGCGGATCTGACTGAGGTATACGAGCAATATGCTTCACCTACGCTTAAATCAATTATTGAAACAACAGAAGGGCTTGCTAAACAGGCAGTTACTTTTGACGGCAAAATGTATGCCTTGCCTAACGTAACAGGTGAAACGGATATGCAGCATATTATGTGGATTCGTAAAGATTGGTTAGACAAACTAAATCTTGAAGTCCCAAGAAATATCGAAGATTTGGAAAAGGTTGCGAAAGCATTTATCGAACAAGATCCTGATGGTAACGGGAAAGCGGATACGATCGGCATCACGGGTCCTCAATCGGGCGGTCTGATCAACGCAGACTTTATTAATCCGAATAATAACAACTATGGATTTGATCCGATCTTTGGCGTCTATCATTCTTATCCAGGATTCTGGTTAGAAGGTGCTGATGGCAAGCCGACGTATGGATCGATTGAGCCGGAAACCAAGGAAGCACTTGCCAAATTGCGAGACTTATACTCGAAGGGATTAATCGATCAAGAGATGAGCATACGTAAGGATGCGCAGGAATTAATCAAGAATGGCACTTCAGGTATTTATTTCGGACTGTGGTGGGCTGGTGGATATGGCCCCTTAGCGGATGCCATAAAGAACAATCCCGAAGCCAACTGGCAAGCTTATTCCTTGCTAGATAGCAATGGAGAGTTCACCCCTCATATGGGTACACCGTCGAATCAATTTCTCGTTGTTCGCAAGGACTATAAATACCCTGAGGCAGCCATTAAGATGGAGAATCTTTTATTGAGAGATGAAGCGACTTTCGATGTGAGTGTAGCGATTGGTAACTATCCGTTGCGTATTGTCTTTGCTCCAATGGATGAAATGTATGTCACCTACAACATGATGAAAGAAGTGTTGGCAGGCACGAAGACAGCAGAAGAGTTGGATATTCCAGGCTATAAACTGCTGAAAGCAGATGCTGAGAATATTAAGAAGGTGAAGCTGGAGCCTTATGACAAGGTGGATATCCAATATTGGGATCCCAATGCAGATCTTGGTGCTTGGAAACGCCTCTATTCCACAATGGTCGGAGTAGCGCCACTTATGGAACCATTTACTAAAACTTATAGTTTGACTTATTCACAGACGAAGACCATGGAGAGCAAATGGGCTACGCTCGATAAGATGGAGAAAGAAACCTTCCTTAAGATCATTATGGGGGCAGCGCCGCTTGATACATTCGATAAGTTCGTAGTGGATTGGAAGAAGCAAGGTGGAGATGAAATTCTGAGTGAGGTTGCAGAACTAGCGAAGTAGTATAGATCCGTGTTAGGCGCTGGGAAGTCTCCGGTGCCTTTCTATCAACAACTGAGAAAGGAAGGGTGATGAACTATGGTTAACAAGGGATTTGCCAAACATTATTACATGATGCTTCTCCCCGGATTCATCTGGCTAACCTTGTTTAGTATCGTGCCCATGTTCGGAATTGTGATGGCTTTCCAAGACTATAATCCTGGTCTCGGAATTCTTAACTCTGAGTGGATAGGATTAGACAATTTCAAATATATGTTCTCACTTAACGATAGTGGTACGATACTCTTCAACACGATCTTTATCGCTGTTTTGAAAATCATTGGCAATCTACTGATCCCGCTTTTGTTTGCATTATTACTGAATGAGCTAAGGATATCCTATCTAAAAAGATGGATTCAGACGATCGTCTACTTACCCCATTTTATCTCATGGGTTATTCTATCGGGAATTTTGTTAGATGTGTTTGGCTACACAGGACCCGTGAACCAGATGCTTTCCATTTTTGATGTGAAGCCAATTCTATTTTTTGGTAGAGCGGATTTATTCCCGGCCCTCATTGTAGGAAGTGACGTATGGAAGGAATTTGGGTTTAACACGATCATCTATTTAGCAGCTTTAACAAGCATTAACCCTTCTTTATATGAGGCCGCTGCGATAGATGGCGCTTCACGTTTACAGCGGATGAAAAATATCACGATTCCCGGAATCGTGTCAGCTATTATATTGCTTTCTGTGCTTAGTTTAGGTAACGTCCTGAACGCTGGATTTGAGCAAATCTTCAATCTGTATAACCCACTTGTCTATTCGAGCGGAGATATTATTGATACATGGGTATACCGAACCGGTCTTGTAAATTTACAGTTTAGCTTAGCAACAGCAATGGGCTTACTAAAGTCTGTAGTCAGCTTTATCATGATTACTGTTTCCTACTACATGGCATCGAGGTTTGCCAATTACCGTATCTTTTAATAAAAAGGAGTGTACTTCTATGGTTAAAGATAATACGGTAGGCTCCAAGCTGTTCGATATCTTCCTTATCATCACCCTGGTGGGTATTGCACTCTTATGTATACTTCCTATATGGTATACGCTTGCCGTCTCGCTAAGTGATAATGCAGCAGCTAGCTCCGGTAAGGTTGGATTGTGGCCAGTAGGATTTAACTTCAGTTCCTATAAAGAGATTATGGGTGATCGTAAATTTTTTAATTCGTTCTGGATTTCCATCCAACGTGTTGTGCTAGGCTCAGGCCTAAACTTTGTCATCATCCTATTGATGGCCTATCCACTATCCAAGGGGGCTAAGGAGCTACCATTCCGTAACGTGCTGATGTGGATTCTCGTATTCACAATGCTGTTTAATGGTGGGCTGATCCCCTGGTATATGACCGTGAAATCATTTGGGCTCATTAATAATATTTGGGCGCTTGTGTTAGGAAGCAGTGTACCTGTATTCAGTGTTATTCTCGTGATCAACTTCTTCCGCAATTTGCCCAAGGAGCTTGAAGAGGCAGCACTAGTGGATGGAGCGGGTCCATGGCGTATGTTGATTCAGATATTCGTCCCGCTTGCGGGTCCCGTTATTGCGACGGTCACCTTATTCAGTATTGTATATCACTGGAACGAGTTCTTTAATGGGTTGATATTGATGTCAACCTCGGATAACTATCCGCTACAGACCTATATCCAGCAGATGGTCGTTGTGATTGATGCGAATACGATGACCGCTGAGCAAATCCAACGAATGAGTGAGCTCTCGAATCGAACCTTGAACTCAGCCAAAATCTTCATCGCGATGATTCCTGTATTGATTGTCTATCCATTTCTACAGCGCTTCTTCATCACAGGGATCACACTAGGGTCGGTTAAGGAGTGAAGGTGAGGCTGTGAGGCTCGAATAGATGCAAAAGTACACTTAATTAGCAGGAAAAGTAGGGGAAGAGAGATTTAGTTGTAAAAAGGACAGTTAAAAATGGCGATAACGCTGAAAAGTAGAGTTTCCAGTAATTTAGATGTACTCCATGCAACTAAAGTTAGCTTCAGAGGGATTGGGCTGAATTTAGATGTACTCCATGCAACTAAAGTTAGTTTCGGGGGGATTGGGTTGATGTTAGCTGTATTATTGCACTTAATAGTAAATGGTAGATGCGGAGTGCGATTATTGATGATGTTGCAGCTCATACCTGCTAGCGATACCATGCATCACTGGCATCATAAACGTAAACTTCTTCACTAGTGGTAAGACCGATGTAACTTTATAACATGGTTATATTCAGAAAAGCGATGGTTCCTCTATCCATGAGGGAACCATCACTTTTTATTCTAATCAGAACACCTCACTATAACTAGTGGTTACAATGTTATGAACTATATCTGAGCGGTCAGAATGTCTACAAATTGTTCCAGAAATTGTTGTTCTTCGCTGTCAAAGCGGTTTTTTAGAGGACTATCAATATCTAGTACGCCGTAAAGTTCGCCGTTCTTGATGATAGGAATGACAATTTCGCTATTCGAGGCTGCATCGCAAGCGATGTGGCCTGGGAAGGCATGAACATCATCAACTAATATGGTTCGACGTTCGGAAGCAGCAGTCCCACACACTCCACGACCTAGGGGAATACGGATACAGGCGGGCAATCCTTGGAATGGACCGAGGACAAGCTCCTTACCATCATAGAGATAGAACCCCACCCAATTGATATCTTTCATAAATAGGTTGAGTAGTGCAGATGCATTAGCTAAGTTAGCGATGGCATTAGGTTCATCTTGAATCAGTGCTTTTAATTGTTCTAATACGGCTACGAATGAGCCGCTTCGGTTGTCCCCGTAGGGAATTGCTTGAAACATCAGACATCACCTTCCTTATAGCCGTTAGTTATGATTTATTGCGTAGGGGAAGCCATTCTAATACGTTTTGTATTTTGGCATCCCAATATCCCCATTCATGTTCACCGGGTTCTTCCTCATATGTAAGGTTGAGTTCGGTTTGAGCGCATGCTTTGCGGAAAGTTTGGTTATCTTCGTACAGAAAGTCCTCTGTTCCACAACATTGATAGAGAAGTGGCTTAGGACCATCTGCTTGATCACACTGCTTAAGTAACTGAAGAATATCATTATCCGTCCCGCGGATATCTTGATTGCCAAAGATCTGATTATGGATCAAAGGGTGGTCTTGATGTAATCTATCATTAGCAATATCAAGCGCACCAGATAAGCTAGCTGCAGCAGCGTATTGATCAGGTCTACGTAATGCTAGCTTCATCGCTCCGTAGCCACCCATAGATAATCCGGCCACATAATTATCTTCTCTTGCATCTGAGAGAGGGAAGAAAGATCTAGCAATCTCGGGTAACTCTTCATTTAGAAAGGTCCAGTATCGATTTCCATGGGCCATATCTGTATAGAAGCTAAGATCTACCCTAGGCATAACAACAGCTAATCCCAGCTCAGCTACATATCGCTCAATGGAGGTGCGACGTAGCCAGATTGAATCGTCATCGCTCATGCCATGTAATAAATATAAAGTGGGATGTTTATCACCCAATATATTATTGTTCATACCGATTTGTGTTCTTGTCTGCTGCGGAAGAATTACTGTCATTGAAGTACTTAAACCGAGAACCTCAGAAAAAAAGTTACATTGAATTAGTGCCATAATGAATACCCCCTTTTGAACTGATAATATTAATCATACTGAACATCTTATAACAAAGAAATATATTTCGAAAGGGACTTTTGAACAATCGTTTAAAGGTTTGACTTGATATAGGCAGGTTACTATAATTGTTATAGTTAAACAGACTTTTACAACCTTATTGTGAGATAGTCAATTGACAAATTAATCTGAGAGAAGAAAGGGGCTAAAAAGATTCATGAAACCGAAGAAGAATGCTAATGCGATCGCCATGCGAAAGGCTGAAAGAGAACGGCAAAGAAAGCTTACGCAAAAAATTATGTGGATTACTGGGGCAGGTATTATCGTCCTTGCAATTGTAATACTGGCATTACTACCAAAGTCTGATGAGAGTTCGAGGGATAACGCCGTATCTTTTGCATATGAGAGTTTACCTGTCATTGGGAATCCTGATGCACCAGTGAAAATTGTTGAGTTTGGTGATTATAAATGTCCTTCTTGCCAATATTTCAGTCAGAACTTCAAACCACAATTAGTGAAGGATTTTGTAGATCAAGGTCTTGCATCTTTTCACTATATGAACTACTTAATTATTGATCCTGATAAAGATTCTAATACAGCGGCATTGGCAGCACAGTCGGTATACCATCAGAATAATGAAGAGTTCTGGAAGTATTATCATGCTATTTATGATAATCAGCAAGATGAGTTGACCATCTGGGCCACACCTGAATATCTTGTTGAACTAGCACGTCAAGAGAATATAGCAGTTGATTATGACCTGTTAGCTGCGGATATCAAGAACAAGACGTATCAGAATGAAGTGGACGAGCAGCAGAAAATTGCGATTAAGAACAATGTGCGCAGTACGCCAACAATATTTATCAATGGAATTCAATTTACAGGCGATATGAACTATAATAACCTTGCAAAGACAATCAATGACGAAATAGCATTACAAAGTGCGGGGCAAGAGGAGAAATAATCATGAGATTCAGAGGGTTTATTCGAACGTATTCCCTGTATCTAGCTTGGGTTGTAGCGATTATTGCCACGGGCGGAAGCTTGTATTTAAGTGATGTGCTACTGTACGAACCCTGCAAGTTATGTTGGTTTCAAAGGATTCTCATGTACCCTCAAGTCATTTTATTGGGAATTGCCAGCTATAAAGATGATAGAAGGATCCTCTCTTACGTACTTCCTCTAAGCATCATTGGTGGTAGTATATCCATATATCATTATTTACAGCAGATGGTTCCTGCATTTGCGGGAATTGCACCATGTTCCGTCGGGATACCATGTAATGTAGATTACCTAAACTGGTTCGGTTTCATCACCATTCCTTTACTTGCACTTATTGCATTTATTATGATCATAAGTATATTGCTAGTTGGAAGGAACGAAGTAGAGGAAGAGTAAATAGTAACAACTATAGCGTATTTAATTGGGGAGTGTTGGCTGGAAACGGCTGGCACTTCTTTTTTTTGTGAACAAAATTGTGTAAGGTTCTTATTGCGGAATATACGTGGTAGAGTAATTATATTCAAAATATGGAGTTAGGAGGGCATACATATGTACGTTTGTGGTGGGAATATCCCTGAGCTTGAAGGTGAGCGAATTCTACTTCGAAGAATGCGATATGAAGATGCATTATCACTGTTGGAATGTTGGTCAAAGGAAGAGGTTCGAGAACATTCAGGCATTCCAGAGTTAGATTCTTTAGAGGATGCTGTGGAAATGATTCAATTCCTAAATGCCTTATCCGAGACGGAGGACGGACTGAGATGGGGGATTGTGGACAAAACAAATGATGAATGGATAGGAAGCTGTGGGTATAATATGTGGCAATTAGAAGGAGCATATCGGGGGGAAGTCGGCTGTGAGATATCTAGTTCTTATTGGGGACAAGGCTACATGACTGAGGCGGTTAAGCTGCTATTACAATATGGGTTTGAAACAATGGAGCTTCATCGTATTGAAGCCTTGGTAGACCCGCGGAATGAACGGGCAGGCAGATTGTTCACAGCTCAACACTTTCAGATGGAAGGACGATTGAGAGATTATCGTCACACAGTGGATGGGTTTCACGATGTACATATATATTCAATACTGCATAGTGATTGGCTGCAGATCTACAAGGAGATATCGTTATGATCAGAAGTCAACAGAACAGGTATGCATTTGGGCTATGTATGCTGTAAAATACAAGGAGTATATCTTATATCGTATCGCCCATTGGCAGAAGAAAGGAATTACTAATTGTGAACTCATCTGTAGATGTTAAACGTAAGTTAATATTGACTGGTCTTTTACTCTCAACATTCATGTCAGCGATTGAGGGTACTGTTACAGGGCCAGCTGGGCCAGCTATTGTAAGTCATTTCGGTGGTATGCAGCTCATGAGCTGGATATTTACAGCGTATCTGTTGACGATGGCTGTAACGACACCGATTTTCGGGAAAATCAGTGATATCTATGGGCGGAAGCCAGTATTTATCGTTGGTTCAATAATATTTGCATTGGGATCATTACTTTGTGGGTTTTCTCAAAACATGGAACAACTCATTATATTTCGAGCAATTCAAGGGATAGGTGCAGGTGCTATCGTTCCTGTATCCTTTACAATTATTGGAGATATATATCCATTACAACAACGTGCCAAAATTCAAGCAATCATTAGCTCAGTATGGGGTATATCCTCTTTAATTGGGCCTTTGCTTGGAGGATATTTCGTTGATTATTGGAGCTGGCGTTGGATATTCGTATTTAATGTGCCATTCGGATTGCTATCGATCTTCCTTATTGCCCGTTATCTACCTAAACACGTAGTGAGAAAGAAAGTTCGAGTAGATGTAGCTGGAGCCGTTACGTTTACGATTGGAGTCACGGCACTGTTGTTGGCCATGGCGACCGGGGGTCAGTATTACTCATGGGATTCACCATTTTTAATTGGCTGTATGGTTATTTCTGTATTCTTTCTTGTGGTGTTTATTATTGTGGAGAGAAGAGCAGAGGAACCGATGCTTCCGCTCAAGCTCTTTCGAATCCGAGACATTGCTGTATCGTCTATTGCGAATCTCTTGATCGGCGCGCTCTTAATTGGGCTTACAACATATACACCGCTATGGATTCAAGGGGTATTGGGTAAGAACGCAACATTCTCCGGTCTCGCCCTAGCGCCTATGTCGATAGGTTGGATATTGGGATCAATTGCAGGAGGAAGGATGTTGCTCACAGTGGGTTCACGAAAGACGACGATGCTTGGAGTCGGAGCCATTGTAATCAGTGCTATAGGAATGGTGATGATTACTGGAGATACCCCGAATTTGATCTTATTGGGTATTACTTTCATTTACGGGATTGGTTTTGGTTATACTTCGACCGTATTCACCATTATTGCTCAGTCCTCGGTAGGGTATAATCTACGAGGATCCTCTACTGCGCTTAACTCATTTATTCGTTCGTTGGGTCAGACGATAGGAGTAGCTGCTTTTGGTTCATGGATTAACTTAAGAATTGTTACTTTATTAAAGAATACACCTGGGACAGAGAATATGTCTCAAGATGATATTAATAAGCTACTTACACCGGAGGAAGCGAAGAATTTCTCTGATTCCTTGTGGCATAGTATGCGTGATGTGCTAGAAGGAAGCTTGCATTCTCTCTTCATCGTGATGGCTGTGATAGCCATCATCAGTATGTTAGTGGTCAGTAGATTTAAGAATACAATACCATCCCCTGAGAATGAGGCTTGACTTATAAAGATTTTTTTTGATATAGTTACAAACGGACCGGTTGGTATGTAGGAGGCGAACTATGGGAATGGATACGAAATCGATGATAATCGACATCGCGACAACTCTTTTTCAGAAAAAGGGTTATTTGGGTGTAGGATTAAATGAAATTTTAAAGGCATGTAACCTTTCAAAAGGTGCGCTTTATCATCATTTTCCAAACGGAAAAGAAGAATTGCTCATCGCTTGTCTTCATTCGTTGAATGAAGAAATTACAACGGATATGGAGGAAAAAATCCAACGTTATCCATCTACTCAAACAGCTATCCAAGCGATGATCGAGAAATTGGTAGTTCAATTTGATCGAGAAGGGATGATTACTGGTTATACATTTAGCAGCATCGTTAGCGAGATGGGATCACTAAGTGAACCAGTCAGAAATGCCTGTGCTCTATCTTTCACAAAGAGGCAAGAGATCTTTTCGAACAAGTTAGTAGCAGATGGCTTTTCGATAGAAACAGCTAATTCAATTGCTTTAATGATGACAGCTTCTATTGAAGGTGCTATTATGCTTTGTTTAACCCGAAGAACAAGTGATCCATTAAGAACTATTTCGCAGGTATTTCCAAATTTATTAGTGAAATAGACTATCTAGAAATACACATTTGAAAGGAAGAAAAACATGAAACAGGAAACAAGATTGCCAAGAAACGGTAAGGAGGGAGCATTATATGGTGTTATCATTTGTGCGCTGACTGCTTTGTTAATGTCATCACTAGGTACCATTCTAGGTGCAGGGAAATTCGATGGGGAAGTTGTCGTATCGATTCTTAAAATATATCCGATTATGGTGGTTATTGCGATGCTTCTTGAAGGAGTAGTTGTAGGTCGTATTGCAGAAAAATTAGTTGGGAAATTTACTGCACCAACAGATAGCTTTAATGCAAAGATTCTATTCCGTATCTTATTCACTGTAATTGGAATGTCAGCGTGCATGACACTTATCGGGGGGATCGCAGGAAACGGTTTTAGTTCAGAGACATTTAGCGACTGGGTAACGAATTGGCCAAGAAATTTCTTGATCGTACTTGCAGCTGAGAGTTTAGTGATTCAACCGATTGCAAGATTTGCGATGGTAAAATTACATGCTAGTCAAGATAAGAAAAGTCATGCATCGATGATGATAAAAGAGATTGCTTAACAAGTAGAAAAGACTTCGCCCTCCTTATTTAAGGACGGCGAAGTCTTTTTTTGTCGCAGTACTTAAATAAGACGGCATAGCCCTTCTTCGCATAAGTGAAGAAGGGACATTTATCTTTATATAGGGCTATGACTAACAAGTACATGATTATTTTCTTGTGGATGGGGATAGCCGCTCAGCTTGAAGCCCCATTTTCTTAAGGAGAGATATCATTTGACATTTCTCTTCCGTATTTAGACCGCTTAGTGCTCTGTGAATTCTTTCAGAGTATTTAGGATACATATCATTCATGAGGTGTTCACCTTCAGATGTTAGCTCTGCAAATATGACACGTCGATCATTAGGACACGGCTTGCGAATGAGGTATCCGCGTTCTTCTAATTTATCTATAATATAGGTGACGTTTCCACTTTGGAGTAATAGCTTTGAGCCTATCTGCTGGATGGGCTGAGCTCCTTTATAGTATAGAACCTCCATCACAGCGAAGGCAGTTGAGTTAAAGCCCTCAATTTTGCTACCATTTACGGCATGCTCGTTCACACTTTTAAAAGATTTGGCAAATACGCGGTACAAATGCAGAGACATTTGAGTATCAACTTCTTGGATTTGGATCATGCTTCTCACCGCCCTTATATTCATAAATGGCTAGATTTGATTATTATTTATTGTACGTGAATAAATTTTTAATGGAAATGTGATTTGTCACAGTGAATGGGTAAATTAGATATATACATCATAGAGAGAATAGGAATATTCATCTAGTATGGTGGATATTAGGGTGATTATTCACAGAAAGAAGTGTGAAAGATGAATAGTTTTCAGTATGAAAAGTCCGCAAACTTTATTGTGATTATTGTAAGCTGGATTATGGTCTTAATTTTATCTGCTGGTTTTATGATTGAGTATATGAAAGGGACGCGGAGTATTGAATTTGTTATAGTAATATTATTTGTTGGTTTGGTCTCAATTGTGATTGGAAGTATTGTTTATATCAAATCACCGTTAAGTCAATATACTAGATATATAACTTTTGGTGGATTCTTCACCATGTATGTATTTACATTAATGACTTCTACTACAGATGTTACATTCACATTTGTATTTCCATTAGCAGCCTTATTTTGTGTTTATATTGATCGTGTGTTCATCTCGATTGTATGTGCCTTAATCTTGATTCTGAATTGTATTTACGTGATAGACAAGTTTCACTCAGTGAGCAAAATTGAAATAGGTGAGGTTGCGTATAGTCAGTTTACAACGACACTAATGATTCATGTGTTTGTTCTATTACTGTTTATTTCAGGGCTTATTGCTGTGGTGTACAGCTTTCTTCGTATGAAACAAGCGATGGATCATAAGATCAAGGAGGCCAATGATGCTCGTACAATGGAACAAAATCTACATCAGGATATAGTGAAGATTGCGAATATTCTAGGTGTGAACTCACAAGAGGTGCATGATATCGTCGTCAAACAATACCAATCATCGCAATCTGTCTTTATGGCCGTACAAGAGATTAGTGAAGGGGCAAGACATAATGCGAATTCTATAGAGGAACAAACTAATATGGTTCAATCCATACAGACTCAAGTAGAAGAGACATCAAGACTCTCCATTCAGATGGAAGAAGAAGCTGACCTTACGGAACAGACAGCAGGAAGTGGCCTTGTGCTCATCGAACAACTAAGAGAGAAGTCTTCAGAAGCGGAGATGAATACGATCAAGGTATCTGAACTTATTCATTCCCTACATATTAGAACGAACCATATTCAGGATATAACGAAGAATATTTCAAGTATAGCCAATCAGACTAATATATTGTCACTCAATGCCTCCATCGAGGCTGCGCGAGCGGGCGAAGTAGGTAGAGGATTTAATGTAGTTGCACAGGAAGTTCGTAAGTTAGCTGAACAGACTCAAGAGTTATCGTCGAATATCGAAGAGATTACGTCATCCCTTTCAACAGATTCCCTACATTCAGTTCAAGCCATGAAGTTGTTAAAGGAAATGAACAGTGATCAATCATTGTTGGTTCAAGAGAGTGGGGTTATGTTCCATTCCATTAATAAAGGCTTACACAGTGTAAAGTTAAAGATTTCTGCGGTTAATCAGAATATGATTGAAATTGTGCATGGTAATACTAAAATTAACGAGGCGATTGCAAGCATATCTTCTGTATCTGAAGAGACTTTGGCTAGTTCAGAAGAAACAGGCTTAACTATGGAGGGGCATGCTAAAGATGCTAAACGTGCACAGGATCTAGTCAATGAGCTTCTGAGTACATCTAATGAAATGAGAGAGTTGAAATATCAATAAAGAAAGGTGAGGATGTCTTGAGAATAGGGTTGGATATGAGAGGGAATCAAGCTATGGGGACCGTGTTAGAGGTTAACATTGAGCAGGCTGGATATGAACAGGGTGATCCATGTATTTTTGATATTTCCTTCCAGGTCAGGAGTGGAGAATTGTTAGGGGTTATCGGGCCTAATGGTGCGGGTAAGAGTACTACCCTGAAGAGCATACTTGGACTTCTTGAACATGTAAAAGCGGAGGTGTCTATTGGAGGGGGTTCTGGTACATATGCGTATATACCAGAGCAACCTATTTTTTATGAGGATTTAACGCTATGGGAGCACTTGGACCTTGCTGCTGCAGCTTACGAAATAGATTATGACGATTTTGTTGTGCATGCGGAAGAACTGCTTACGCGCTTTGACATGGGTCAGTCGAGGGATCTTTTGCCGGCAGGATTCTCGAAAGGGATGAAGCAAAAGATGATGCTGATGATTGGCTTTCTGGCACGTCCTGATATTTATATTGTTGATGAGCCCTTTGTTGGTCTGGATCCACATGCAACCAAGGACTTTCTTGATTTGTTGGAAGAAGAGAGACGACGCGGAGCGGGTGTAGTAATGTCCACACATGTATTGGATACAGCAGAGAAAATATGTGATACGTTTATTATGATTTCAGATGGAAGAGTGGTGGCACAGGGGACGTTAGGGGACATACGAAAGCTTGCCCAGCAATCAGAAGAGGCATCGTTATTTGAATGTTTCGATGTCATGATTTAAGGGAAGGGGCCCTAGGATGAAGTCGTTTAATTCATATCAATTTGCAAATCCGGGTAGCCTTTTTTGGCGACGATTACGAGAGTATTTCCGAAACCAAGCTAACCTTCTTCGATCTGTTATCGATTGGACCGTATGGCTCTATATTTTTATACCAGGTATTTTACTTGCTTCTGGATTATATTACGGTTTATGGGTGGAGGGTCTTCCGAAATGGAGTGAGGCTCTGCCTGCGGGTACATTTCTAGCAATTATGCTTCTTATAATATATAGATCAGGAATTATTCTTTTCGTGCAGGAAGGCGATGTTTTATTCATACGAATGAGCCAACGTTGGATGCGTGGATTGATGTTACGCGGATCCGTATATAGCATGGCGGTTATGTTGCTGATGACTACGTTAGTCTTCATCATAATATTGCCTTTCTTGGTACAAGGTTTAGGCGTGAATGCAGTAGAGGGTACATGTTATTTGATCTTTTCGATAACGACGAGTTGGATTGTTGCTTGGATTCGCCATATTGTGATTGTGAAACTCAAAGGTTGGCGAAGGCATCTTCTTTTGATTCCAACATTAGGATTAATCGGTTTCCTATACATGAAGGTGTCTTTGATAGGGATGCATGAGGTGCAATGGCTGTTGGTGATTTCTGTACTGTTAGCATTTATCGTGATCCTATTGATCAGGGTTAGATTACGGATGCAAGGCACGTTCATGAACGATGTACAGGAGGATAGCAAGCGGAGGATGGTGCTTACTAACTGGCTATTAAGTCAAGCTGTGGACCCTCCTAAACCAACACGTACTAAAACGCGTATTTTTCGTCATTCACCTTACTTGTATCGTTCTCGTTCAGCAGAACGGCGTTTGGCGGGGGCTGCTGTTAAGGCCTTATTCCGCAATCCGCAAGATCGTAAGCTTTATCTACAATTCACAGCTGCATGTATACTGGCTATTATATTTCCACCCTTTATCATTAAAATTTTGGTACTGCTAGCAGTATATACGATGTTAACGTATTGGCATGCACGATATTGGATCAGTTTTCTCAATCATGATTGGATAGCTATACTACCATGGCCATCGGAAATAACCTCACAAGCGCGAGTGATTGCGATTCGAAGTATGCTCCTACCTTTCGCCGTAGTCATGTCGATTGCGTTCTCGTTATCTTGGTTGGGTCTGGTCTGGGGTTGGTTACTTATGATTCCTCTAGCCATAATCCTGTATGGTTTAACTAGTGTTATCCTGAGTTTCTTGATCTTATCGAGATCATGAAACTATTAGTACGTAGATTCAAAAAAGGTAGTGGGGTTGTAGGAGGTACTGTAATACTGATGCTATTAATTTTGGGAAATGAATTTTGATAAATAAAGCCCTAATGTTCGAAGCAGCGAGGATGACGGAATTGACCTGAAGAAGCGGTAGCGTTCGCCTACAAGCTTTCCGAAGGAAAGCTACTTCGTAAGCATATGCTTTGCCCTCTGATTTCAACCGCTATGCGGTATACAATCAAGAAATCAGAGGGCAACAGCGATCGGAAGGACAATCCGTTATCGTAGCGGCATCTTAGGCTACTGACCATTTGCTGCATGCATGCCTGCTGTATAACCTGTAGAGAATGCCGCGGTGATGTTATATCCCCCTGTATAGCCATGAATATCTAGAATCTCTCCGCAAAAGAATAACCCTGGCATCAATTTAGATTCCATCGTTTGGGGATTTACTTCTTTCAGGTGAACTCCACCTCCAGTAACGAAAGCCTCCTCAATGGATTTCGTACCTGTTACATTGAAGCTGAATTTCTTCAACAAGGCTATAAAGTCTATCCATTGGTTTTTTGGCAAATGTGCGTAGGTGATATCCCCATCCAGTTGAGCTTTAGATAGTAGTATCGGAATCATCCGTTCAGCCAGGGTAGCTTTCAATACGTTTTTTATCGCTTTCTTGGGTTCAGCCTCTAGACGTTCCTTGAGGAGTGCATCAAGTTCCATCGTTGAGTAATCTGGAAAGAGGTCAACGGACATCTCCACTTCCTTAACGTTAAACTTTTTTTGAACCTGACGAATAAATTGGCTGCACCGAAGTGCGATCGGACCGGATATTCCGAAATGGGTAAATATAAAGTCACCACGATGATGAATGACTTGTTTCCCCTTCGGGTTCCATACGGTGAGGTCCACATCACGAAGGGATAGCCCTTGTAATTCGCGGTTTATAATCCATTTCTCTCTAGAAACAATCGGAACCTCCGTAGCATATAATTCTGTAATAGTATGCCCAGCAGCCTCAGCCCAAGGATAACCATCTCCTGTTGAACCGGTCTGTGGTACGGATTTACCGCCCGTAGCAAGGATGACACAGGCAGCCTTGATCTTCTCTCCAGAGATGAGCCTCACGCCTGCAGTATGTCCATTCTCGTAGAGAACTTCAGCAACGGGGCTATGCGTACTTATAGCGACACCCAAATCACGAATTTTACCTAGCAAGGTGTTGACTACACTAGAAGCTTTATCCGTTACCGGGAACATTCTTCCATGGTCTTCTTCCTTCAGAGCAATTCCTAGGCCCTCGAAGAAAGCCATAATATCACGGTTGTTAAAATGTCCAAATGCACTATATAAAAAGCGACCATTCCCTGGAATATGGGCAATAAGCTCCTCGGTTTCCATCGCATTTGTCACGTTGCAACGACCACCTCCAGATATGCCTAGCTTACGCCCTAATTTATTTCCTTTATCAAGTAATAGGACGGAAGCGCCATTCTCGGCAGCTGCTACACAAGCCATAAGTCCTGATGGACCTCCGCCCACAACAATAACATCGTATATCATTTATAATCTCCCTTTGCAGTTAATCCTTTAGTTAGCTGATTAACCATATCTATAAGGATCATAACAAATAGATATAGGTTACAACAACTCTGCTTGAAGTATACTATAGAATATAATGTAATAAGCCGTAGGTAGATAGGAAGGTGGGATGGACATTTATAGTGCCCTTAAGGATATCTTATTGCAGGTTTTAGTATCCGGCTCAATTTCATTTCTTTTTCCCCTCATTCTTGATGCATACATACGACACAAGAGAAATGTTAGACATCTTGATTCGGTTGGTTATACTGTGGTTATCGTAGTGTCTAGTGCCATTAGTTTGGTGCTTTGTTCTATATTTTCCTCAACAATATACGACGTAGTGCCCCTTAATATGGGGATTGTTCCGCTATTTGTTGCCATTTTGTATGGAGGCTATAGATCTGGAATCCCTCTGGCTGCTATATATATCACCTTTTATTTCATATTTACAGAAGAGTGTTCTATATCTGGTTTACTGTTACATACGGGAATATTGATGTTTCCAGTATTGTTTTACACATCTGCAAGTTTTCTAAAGGTTTCTCTAAAGGTAAAGATCAATCGAGTCATGATATGCTTGTTACCTGCTATGCTATTGGTGATTGTATCACCTGTAGATTTATTAGGAACACCCCAATTCTATAACATAAACTTCCTGTTTATCAGTACCATTTATCTAATTATTAGTATTTTATGTGGAGCCATGATTATTTATCTGATCGAATTTTCATTTGAGAGATTGCTACTTAGGGAACAGATTATGGGGATGTCAGAGAAATATTTACGTGAAGAGGATAAATTACAGCAGCTGATGGATGTGGCGCCTATTGGTATGGTTTCTTTTAATAGGAATCGTGAAGTGACGAGTATTAATGAAATGATGATGAATCTATTCAAGGTGAAGAATCCTGGTCTGACTAAAGACGATATTCTTGGCTATTCTGTAACTTTATTTACTGATTTGGTGGAAAAGGAGAATATTGAAATTCAAATTTCTCAAGCACTTAAAGGTGTGATCATGGATCAAGAATTGACACATAGTGACTCTAGAATATACTATACGAACGCGTCTCCACTTACGAACTCTTTTACAAGTGAAATTATTGGTGCTGTGCTGGTTATTCAAGATATTACGGAGCTTGAAAGACTACGTAATGAATTAGGAAATATGGAAAGGTTGAGCTTAGTTGGTCAGATGGCAGCGAGTATAACACATGAAATTCGTAACCCCATGGCTGTGGTTCGTGGGTTCTTGCAGCTAATGAATGAGAAGAGTCCAAGCTCTTTGGATTATTATTATCGAATCGTTATGGAAGAGTTAGATCGGGCAAATGCTATCATCAATGACTTTTTGTCACTTGCGCAGAATCGGATAACGGAGAAGGAAGATTGTGATTTACAAAAAATTATTCATGAACTCAGTCCACTACTGTGGGCAGATGCAAATTTACGAGGACAAAGTATTGTTTTGGAACTTGAGGAGAGTTTGCCTAAGTTACGTTTAAATTCTAAAGAGATTAAACAGCTCATTCTAAACTTAGCACGTAATGGAATGGAGGCTATGGAAAACAAGGGGCAGTTAACATTACAGACCAAGATGAGTATGAAGAGTATTGAACTGATTGTGAAAGATACTGGGTCGGGCATTCCACAGAATAAGCTAGAGAAGTTGTTTACCCCCTTTTTCACGACCAAGGAGCAAGGGACGGGTCTTGGATTGGCACTGTGTATGAGTATTGTCGAGCGTCATAAAGGTAAAATTAATGTTCATTCCGAAGAGGGTGTCGGAACCATCTTTACAGTGGTGTTTCCTCGTGATAGTGCTTCAGTGAAACTTATTACTGAGATAGAAAGTCTGAAATAGACACTGTAGCATATGTTGGTGACAGAGAATGTGAAGTAGTTATCTGCGCCATTGCTTGCTTTCAAACATTCAGAATAGGTATAATCATAGTAATGATTTCAATTTTAACTATTATTGAGGAGTGAATAAGAATGGCTATGTCTTTTGATCGATATATGCAAGATATGATTCAACCGATGCGGGATGAATTAACAAGTTTAGGAATTAAGGAACTCAGAACACCTGAGGAAGTAGAGGTAAATGTACCCAATGGAAAAGGGACGGCCTTAATCGTCATCAATTCAGTATGTGGTTGTGCTGCTGGACAGTGTCGTCCTGGAGTAGCTATGGCGTTGGAAAATGATGTTGTACCAGATCAGTTGTTCACTGTGTTTGCTGGACAGGAGAAAGAAGCAACAGCTAAAGTGCGTGAATATTTCGCTCCATATGCTCCATCATCCCCTTCGATAGCACTGATGAAAGATGGAGAACTCGTTCATTTCATAGAACGTCACCAAATAGAAGATAGATCGGCGCAAGAGATCGCTGCAGAACTAACGGATGCATTTGATCGTTTGTGTAAGTAATTATTTTCTTTAAGTTGCAACATAAACCCCGAAGTTGTGTCAGTCTGACAGCTCCGGGGTTTTATATAGAATGATTCATTTCACAGATAATCATCTTTAGGAAATAGGGGTGCTTTTGTCATGAGTTTACAAGAAGAAATCATTGCGAAATTAGGGGTAAAACCTTCTATAAATGTGGAAGCCGAGGTTAAGGCGAGAGTGACCTTTCTGAAGGATTATGTGAAGAAGGCAGGGGCTACTGGACTACTCATTGCGATCAGTGGTGGACTTGATAGTGCGGTCGCTGTTGGTTTATGTAAATTAGCGACGGATGAATTATGTGAAGAAACAGGTCGAGATTATATGACACTTGGTGTGTTTCAGCCCTATGGTACACAGGAAGATATTGACGATAGCTATGCTGTAGCGAAGGCATTCGATCTTAAACATACGGCGGAGACGAATATCGAAGATACGGTAACTGAAGTAGCATTGGAAGTAGAACAGGGGCTCAAGGGTCTGGGAATTCATCGGCACATGACACATCAAGGCAAAGGCAATGTCAAGGCGAGAACGCGTATGGTTATGCAGTACGCACTGTCCTTTGAGTTGAACCTAATTGTCGTAGGAACGGATCATGCATCTGAATCGGTTACAGGGTTTTATACTAAATGGGGCGATGGCGCAGCAGATATTACACCACTTAGTACCCTCAATAAGCGTCAAGTAGGTCAGCTTGGGGCATATCTTGGTGTGCCGCAGTCCATACTGGATAAAGTGCCTACTGCTGGTTTATGGGATGGACAGACAGATGAAGCTGAACTCGGTCTTACATATGAGGAGAATAGTGATTATTTGGAGGGGAAGGAAATTTCCCCGGCATCGAGAGAACGCCTGGAAGGCATTTATACAAGATCAGCTCACAAGCGTAATGCCATACCAGGAATATAAGCTCGAGTTCAAGTAGAAACGGCGCTACCGTCCTCTTTCAAGGACGGTAGTCTTCACCTCCAATCTCCAATAGCTGCAAAAAGAACATCTAAATGGCTTAGAAACATCCATTTTCACCATTTCCCCTATTTTAACTGACATTTGTACAACTAAATCTTTCACTCCCCATCTTGCCTTCGAAGTAAGTACCATTACTGCAACTATTTGATCCTTGCTTGTCTACCTTTTTGAGTGAAGTGTTTTTCGTGAGCGTATAGTCGTCATTCTATGTACATTCGGATGAATTATAATCGGAATTTGAGATTTAGAAATGGGCACAGGGCAGCCTTTTTCACAAGAAACGCTGCCTTCATTTTTGTGATGATAACTGGAAATTGTCGCAACATAAGTCAGTGACTGTTACAATCAAGAGTGGAGTTATAGGAGATAGGTACGGAAGGTGTGAGCAGAAGTGATTTATGGAGTCGGTCACGATATATTAGAAATTAAACGAATAGAACAGATACTAAGTGGAAGGAATGGAGAAGCGTTCCTACATCGTGTATTGACGTTGAAAGAATATGAGCTTGCCCAGAATCGAGGCAGGAAGATAGCAGAGTTTACAGCAGGAAGATTTACTGCTAAGGAGGCCATAGTCAAAGCATTTGGCTGCGGCATTGGTGCGATTATTAATTTTGGAGATATTGAGGTACTCCCCGATGCCTTGGGGAAACCAAAGGTGGAATTAAGTGAGCAAGCATGGGGAAAGTTGAACCTCTCGGCACAAGCTGAAGGGTATGCTATTCATTTGAGTATTACTCATCAAAGGGAGCTAGCATCTGCTTTTGCTGTTATTGAAAGATTAAGTTGATCTGAGCTTAAGTCAGATTATACACCTTGGAATACAAGATAGATAAGGAGAAGCAGTATGTCTAACGTTGAACAACAACGCTATTTCAGTGAGAATTTGCTGGAATGGTATCTTGAGAATCGACGGGATCTACCTTGGCGGCGCCATCGTAACCCTTATTATATTTGGATATCTGAAATCATGCTTCAGCAAACGCGTGTTGATACAGTCATTCCTTACTTCAATCGATTTATCGAAAGGTTCCCAACGATCGAGGAACTAGCCAATGCGCCAGAACAGGATGTGTTGAAGTGTTGGGAGGGACTGGGTTACTACTCTCGCGCACGTAATTTACAGTACGCTGCTCAGCAGGTGCTAGATCTACACGGGGGTCAGGTACCGAATGACAAAGAGAGCGTTCTCGCACTTAAGGGCGTCGGTCCATATACAGCGGGAGCAGTTCTCAGCATTGCTTATAATCAGCCGGAGCCAGCCGTAGATGGTAACGTGATGAGGGTGTTATCTAGATTCTTCTTAATTGAAGAAGACATTATGAAAGCTAGTACGCGTGTTCTTATGGAAAGATTAGTGGTGGAATTGATCCCAGAAGGACAGGCTTCTCACTTTAACCAGGCGCTTATGGAACTTGGGGCTTTGGTATGTACACCAAAGTCCCCTTATTGCTTAACCTGTCCTGTTATGGTGCATTGTGAGGCAAGGATTGCAGGGAAGGAGGGGGAGCTTCCTATTAAAACGAAGAGTAAGCCGCCACGTCCAGAACAACGAGTTGTTGGGCTCATTGAAGGACAGGGGGCTCATGCTGGACACGTATTAATTAGACAACGTCCAGAGAGTGGATTGCTTGCCCGAATGTGGGAACTTCCACATATCCTATCTCCCACAGCTCGCGGTGGCAGAGTAGCGGATCAGAATGCGCAGGAACTACTATATCAAGAGTTGTTAGTAGAAAGTATTCCGACCCGAGGTATGGAGCATTTCATGGATATAGAGCATATCTTCAGTCATATTCGTTGGAAGCTTCAGGTCTATCATTGCAAGGAAGAGGAACAATCGCTTGTGGCGGAGAGCCCAGCATCTTATTCGCTTGATGCGGCGGACATTGGGGATCCGATGACAGAGTATCGCTGGATTGGTGAAGCAGACATGGCATCATATGCCTTCCCCAATGTATTTCTGAAAATTATTAATGCTTATTTCGAAGAGAACAAGGCTACATGAGTAGCCTTGTTCTCTTTGTCCTCCTACAAACATCCGAAACGAGGCGACCTCACGAAAAAGTCTACTCCATTATCGAACGTTCCTTTGCATCTGTTTCTCTCTCCCGTTGCCATAGTAAGTCAATCGCATGTTAGACGTTTCTAACGGAACACATGGACACTATTCTCACCAAAAACAACAATATGAAAATCTAACGGAAGCACATGCCTCTATATGTCAATAAACAGCCCAAATCCAGAGGGAAAGGCCCAATAAGGTCGCTCATTTCCGTTAGAATTTCAAAAGCGACGTATTAGGCAGAATAAGGTCTAGTGCTTCCGTTAGAAAATTCGCGCGGTTTCACTCCACTTCACTTCATCCCACCCCAATGATATCCTTATTTTATAGCTCAAAAAAAGTGATCCATCCGTTTAAGGATGGATCACTTTCTTATAATTCCGCTGAAACGGGTGCCGTCTTTGAAAAAGGACGGTATTGCCGTTTATCTTTAAATCCTTTAATTATTTAGCAGCAGAGTAACGTGCGCTAACCGCATCCCAGTTAACTACGTTCCAGAAAGCAGAAATATAATCAGGACGTTTGTTTTGGAATTTCAAGTAGTAAGCATGCTCCCATACGTCAAGACCAAGAATTGGAGTCAATCCTTCGCTAAGTGGGCTGTCTTGGTTAGGTGTGCTTGTTACAGCTAGTTTGCCATCTTTACCAACAACAAGCCAAGCCCATCCGCTTCCGAAACGAGTAGTAGCTGCTTTGGCAAATTCTTCTTTAAATTTATCAAGACCACCAAGCTCACTATCAATGGCTTGTGCCAATTCGCCAGTTGGGTTGCCACCGCCATTTGGACCAATGATTTCCCAGAATAGGCTGTGGTTTGCGTGCCCTCCACCGTTATTACGAACAGCGGTACGAATTTCTTCAGGTACGCTTCCAAGACCTGTAAGTATTTCTTCAATTGTTTTGTTTTGCAATTCAGGAGCTTTTTCTAGTGCTGCATTCAAATTGGTAACATATGTGTTATGGTGACGATCGTGGTGAATTTCCATTGTTAATGCATCGATATGTGGTTCTAATGCATCATTTGAATAAGGTAGAGCTGGTAGTTGAAATGCCATGGTAAATTACCTCCTGTGTATTGTTTAGTATTCAATCCTATGAACAAAGGGCTTTGCTAGCACCCTTTATACAACTGGTTACATTATCTAATTAAACCGTATTTAACAGATTAAATCAACATGTATGTTTATAAAGTCGGATTGTTGTTTACTAAATTTACAAAACATAAATTATATTACCCAAGTGTTAAATAAAACATACAATAATAAATTACAAATGCATGGAAATAAACCAAAAGATACTAAAAAACATAGAGATAAAACGCTTTCATAAGAAAACGAGTGTATTGTGGAGATAAATGTGGTTTAATGGACTAGCAAGAGTGAATTTCGGTTTATTTGTCGTAATTATTATATTCGAGGTTATTGTAAAAGTTCGCTCTTAGCAACTTTTATGTAAACTATCGGATAAAGCTAACGAAAAGGGAGATTTATAATATGCATGTTCGTTCCTTTCAGTTAAGTGACTGTACACCAGTAACTGAACTTCTTCAGGTTGCTTTATCTGAGGAGTGTTTTGAGAATACTATTCAACCATTCTCTAGGCAGCTCCAATGGGATTCCGACCTGATCATGGTAGCAGAAGAAGATGGAGAGATTGTGGGTACCTTAATCGGTACGATTGAGAACAACCACGGTTGTTATTTCAGAATTGCTATTCACCCAGACTTTCGGCGTAGAGGGATTGGTAAAGCCCTTATTAAAGCCATGGAACAGCGTTTTAAACAACGTAAAGTGAGTCGTATCATGATTGCCGGAGATGAACAGAATATTTCAGCGATGCCATTATTTGAAACAATGGGTTACGGAGCTAACAAAATTATGGAGGCTTTTCAGAAACTTAGTATTGTGGCACATGTGTAGAGTTAGGTAAAATAGTTACGTATATATAGAATATGACTTCGTTTATCCAATATCAAGCATATCGTGCAGCCGTTGCAAAAGCGGAGCGGATATGCTTTTCTATTATGTGGAGATTTGAAAATATATGGTAGTATAAGTTACACTCAATACTAGTTGTGATACGAACTGACGCTAGCTTTGTTAGCATAAATTACTGGAAGGGGACGGCACAATCGTTTCCTTTTGAAATAATTTAGTGAAAAGAAGAGGTGTAATATGAGCAACAATGAATCATTAGAAGGAGTTACGTTAGAAAGTCCTATTTCTCCTAACCCAAAGACTGGAGAGCATAAACCAGGATGGAAAAGGGAATTATGGGACTGGATCAAAACACTTGTTGTTGTATTTGTGATTATGTCGTTGCTTAATATATTTGTATTTAATTTGTCTATGGTTAAAGGGCAATCGATGCAACCCACATTAGTAGAAGGAGAGCGTTTGTTTATTAATAAAATAATCTATAGCTTCTCAGCACCTAAACAGGGTGAAGTCGTTGTGCTACATGATCCAAGTCAAGATGATAGCAAGAAAGAGTTTCTTGTAAAGCGTGTCATAGGTGTTCCCGGGGATGTGGTTAAGGTTAGTGATCATCAACTATATCTAAATGGTCAACTCCAACAAGAGGAGTATATCGATGTAAGTATTCAAGATCAAGATTTCGCAGGGGTCAAACTAGAAGAGGATCAATATTTCGTCATGGGCGATAATCGTCATTTAGGAGAGAGTAAGGACAGTCGTTACTTCGGAACGGTAGCTTCGGATTTGATTGTTGGAAGAGCTGAATTTATTTTTTGGCCATTTAATAAAATTAGAGGATTATAATGCTTCTAAGATAAGGAGATGATGGGGAAATGAAGATACAACAGACGACATTACAGTCACCATACGCTACCTCATCATCATTCTGGGAGGAACTTAAGAAGGAAATCCAATTAGCGGCACCTAGTTTAGGGATCGACGACATTGGTTTTGCTACTGCGGATCCTTTTGTTTCGCTGAAGTCACTCCTACAGAACCAACGTGATAAAGGATATGAATCAGGCTTCGAAGAGCCAGATCTAGATAAAAGAGTAATACCTACATTAGCTTCATCTCAACCGGCATCACTGATTGCGATCGCTGTGGCCTATCCGTCCAAGATGGAGAGCCCTCCCAAATCAGAACCGGGTGCTAACCGAGGAATCTTCGCTCGGACTGCATGGGGAAGAGATTATCATCACGTGTTACGGGAAGCGATGGAGAAGCTTGAGAACTTTATTAGGGAACGTGTTCCAGAAGCGGTAATAGAGAGCATGGTTGATACGGGATCTCTGGTAGACCGTGCAGTTGCTGAGCGGGCGGGCATAGGTTTTAGTGGGAAGAATTGTTTGATTATTTCGCCGAAATGGGGTTCGTGGATATATCTAGGGGAACTCGTTACGAATATACCATTCCCACCAGACACACCTGTAACAGAAGATTGTGGGGAGTGCACGAAATGCCTTGAGGCATGTCCGACCGGGGCGCTCGTAGGTCCTGGGCAAATTAATGCAAAGATCTGTATTTCATTCTTAACCCAAACGAAAGGCTTGTTGGAAGATGAACAGATGATCAAGATTGGAAATCGATTATATGGCTGCGATACGTGTCAAATTGTCTGTCCTAAAAATCGGGGTAAGAGCTGGAATCACAATGAACAACTTCTTCCAGATCCTGAAATAGCAAAGTCACTTCTGTTCCCTATTCTTGATTTAAGTAATCGAGAATTTAAGAAGCAATTTGGAGGGAGCGCAGCAGCATGGAGAGGGAAGAACCCTATTCAGCGGAATGCCATTATTGCACTCGGTAATTTTAAAGATCGTTCCGCTATACCGAGACTGGAAGGGGTGCTGTTAAAGGATCCTAGACAAGAGATAAGAGGAACCGCTGCATGGGCGTTGGGACGTATTGGAGGCGAGGATGCTTTGAACAGTGTCATAAAGGGAATGGCTGTAGAACAAGATGAATCGGTGTTGCAAATGCTTAGACAAGCGAAAGAAAAGCTACAACCGTCTAATGTGGAAGTGGAAGAGTCATGAAGAATCTAAATGAAATGATTTATTATGATGAAATGACAACTCCTATTGGAGTATTGACGGTATTTACTTCGGAGATAGGAATCTGTCTAGTTGAATTCGGATCATATACGCTTAGAGAATCCTTCGTACAGCAATGGTCGCGTAATTGGGCAATAGATGCTGAATTTGTACTTGATCAAGAACGACTGGCTGAGGCCAAAATACAATTAGAACAATACTTTACAGGCAAGCGGAAACAATTTGATCTTCCAACGGATATGAGAGGTACTCCATTTCAACTACAAGTATGGGCCTCACTTGCCGATATTGCTTATGGGGATACAATTTCCTATACACAAATGGCGGAGGCAATTGAACGTCCTAAGGCAGTAAGGGCTGTTGAAGGAGCGAACAATAAAAATCCGGTACCGCTTATTGTGCCTAGCCATCGAATTATTAGCTCCGAAGGCTCTCTAGTAGGCTTTAGTGGAGGTCTAGAAATCAAAAGGCACCTTTTGTCTATAGAGGGATCGTTAACTGAAAGAAGTAATACCAATAAAAGTTAGTCGGTTAGATGGGGGAACATTCATTCATGAGATATGTAAATATTGCAGATGTAGAAGCAGGACAGTTCCTTGGTAAGTCGGTATATGCAGGGAACGGTACCGTGCTCTTATCAGCGGGAGTTCAACTCACTGTATATATGGTCAATACACTTAATCGGATCGGCGTTACGATGCTGTATATTCAAGACCCTTTATTTGATGACGTTCAGGTCGAGGATATGTTACAAGAAGCGACCAAGCAAAGTCTTATTCATGGAATAAACGACACATTTGAAGCAGTGCGATCAGGTAAGGAATGGAATGCGAAAAATATTGGTACGAGTATCGACATGCTTTTGTCCGATGTTATAAGTAATAAAGAGCTACTTATCGAATTGACGGACATTCGTACTGTTGATAACGCACAGTATGTACATGCTATGAACGTTTGTTTATTATCGACCGTGATGGGCATTAATTTAGGACTGAATTATATTCAGGCGAAAGAACTAGCCATTGGTGCATTGTTACATGACTTAGGGAAGAACGGCTTGTTATTGGAAGATGAGATATCATCTAGTGTTAGAGAGCATCATACATGGCGAGGCTTTGAGAAGATCAAGAATAAACGGGAATTCAATCTTCTGATTGCACATGTGGCGTTACAGCATCATGAAAGAGTCGATGGATTCGGTATTCCACGAGGGTTGTCAGGGGATGAGATTCATATCTATGCTAAGATCGTTGCTGTGGCCAATACGTATGATCATTTAATCAGTCATTTGGATGGGGATAAGGCGCTGCTTCCGCATGAGGCATGTGAGAAAATGATGGCGATGTCGGAACAACAGTTGGATAGGGAAGTATTGATCCAGTTTACGAGAATGGTGTCCATTTACCCGAACGGAACAGCTGTACGACTGTCCACGAAAGAGACTGGTGTTGTAGTGAGTCAGCACAGAGGACTGCCAGGTCGACCGGTAGTGCGAATTATACGTAACAATGGTAATGATCTAGATATTAAGGAAGTAGATTTAGCACTAGAAACGACGGTTTTTATTGAGGCGGAACTTGCCTAGAATTATATTTGCTAGCGATTAAAGGACATGCTATGATATGTTCGTGCGCAAACAAGTTAGATAAACAATTGTAAATGTCGAGGTGGCTGAGAATGGATATTGCACTTCCTATTATCACTTTAATTGTAGGATTAGTTGGTGGTTTCTTCATAGGCGTATATTATTTACGCAAACAGATGGAGAAAATGCAAAGTAATCCAGAAATGCTTCAAAAGATGGCTAAACAGATGGGGTATAATCTGAATGGCAAACAGATGCAGAAAGCACAACAAATGATGAAGAATCAGCCAACTGTTCCCAAGAGAGGGCAAAGCCGTAAAAGGTAAGTAATCTTTCTATCTGGGAGTTGCGGCCGAGAGAGGAAGAGATATTGTGGCTGGAGTTAAGGATTATTCCAATACTGATGTAGGTAAAAATCGTGAGAAGATAGAGTATCACATTGAGCAAATATTAAATTTAATCGGTGAAGATGCTAAGCGAGAAGGATTGCTTGAGACACCAGCGCGTGTCACACGTATGTACGAGGAGATTTTTGCGGGTTATGAAGTAGACCCTCGTGATGTGCTAGGCGTGACATTTGATGAGAATCACGAGGAGCTTGTCATTGTAAAGGACATTGTGTACTACAGCCAATGCGAACATCACATGGCACCTTTCTTTGGCAAGATCCATATCGGATATATCCCAAGTGGTAAAATTGCTGGTCTCAGTAAGTTTGCCCGATTGGTTGATGCAATAACTCGTCGCTTGCAGGTGCAGGAACGGATTACATCGCAAATTGCGGATATTATCAATGAAGTGCTGGAACCTAACGGTGTGATGGTTGTCGTAGAAGGCGAGCATTTATGCATGTGCTCTCGTGGTGTGAAGAAAGCGGGTAGCAAGACGGTAACTTCTGCTGTAAGAGGAGTTTTCCGTGAGGATTCGGCTTCACGTGCGGAGTTTCTATCATTGATTAGAGATTAGACAACATAAAGATTCAAGAAGTGATATAAGTGAAAGAAGAGGATCTGTCGCCAAGACAGATCCTCTTTTTTCACTTCGCTAAGGATGTCTTCACTTGTCCAAGGAATGAAGAAACGCGCTGCAAGTATTCACGAGAATGCTCTCGAAAGATGAGTTCATGATGGCTATTCTCAACAATCCATGCGTCAGAGAGAGAATTGGTTTGATTGGAGGCTAACACTTCGGCAATCCCAAAGGGCGCCTTGACGTCCTTTGTCCCATGTATAAAGAAGACAGGAAAGGGATAATCATAGCTCTTCACTTGTTGATAGGGTATTTGATTCAAGCTTGTACCGTTCAATATTGGGAATAATACCTGCAAAATCTCCAATGAGGGATGTCGAGGCAAATTAATCTGATTCTTAATATTGTGATACAGTGTATCTGGTTCCAAGAGAAAGGTACTGTCAAGAATCATGGCATCTACATCATCTGTCTGTAGACCTGCTTGAAGTGCCGTGCCTGCTCCCATGGAGAATCCCCATACAATAATTTGTTCTGCATCACGTTCTTTAGCAAGTTTGATAGCTCCTAGTAGTTGTTGTGTTTCAATCTTACCACCCGTAGCAACATCTTTATTGTATTGAGCTGCAAATCCATAGTCGAACATCAGTACATTATAATTGAGGCTATGTGCATAATGAGCAAGATCATACATAGGGACCCAGGATTCCTCGCGATTAGCTCCATAGCCGTGACTAAATACAATCGTCCTTTTGGAGCCTTCGGCAGGAATATACCAACCATGCATCATACGGCTGTCATCGAGCGCAGGGAAAATGACATTCTCATAATTCATTGACTTAGCCTGTAAAGGATTAGAATACAATGCAGCAACAGTTGGATTCGATAATACCCATGCAATATAAGCATGTAAGGCAACGAAACAAAAGATTAGGAAAAAGATAGTCGTCATTAGTAATGCGACTAAAATATGCTTAGCGCGTATGAAACGCGGTGAGATCCGTGTGAGTGGCTTATGAATGGATAGGGAGCCAGGGGTAGTAGTATCAGTTATAATGTTCATATGTGGCCCTCCTTATTTCTCATATTTATCGTATGCCTCGATGGAATTAAAGTCAATGCACTATATACATTTGTAAGACAATTGTAATATGTAGACTTTAATCTCGTTATTTTATATAATTATGTAACCATGTTTCACGTGGTGAAACGACAAAGAGGGGCGATTCATCTTGGAAGATCGCAAACTGACGGTCCGATCGGTAGAGCGGGCACTTGATATATTATTATGTTTCACTAGGAATGTTGATCTAGGTCTGACAGAGATTGCAGGACAGATTGGTCTCCATAAGAGTACTGTTCATCGATTACTTTCAACGCTCGAGGAGAGAGGATTCGTTACACGCGATAAATCTACAGAAAAGTATCGACTTGGAATAAAGATATGGGAGTTATCTACGCATTTGTCGCAAAGTGATGACCCGGCCATATTGTTATTGCCTGCTATGGAGAAATTGAGAGATCGATTGGGTGAAACGGTCAGCTTATATTTACGCGAGGGCAATGAAAGACTGCGTATACAGGCAGTGCAGAGTAACCAAGCTATTCGCCGTGTCGCTAAGGTTGGTGCAAGGCTTCCTTTGTTTGTTGGGGCATCAAGTAAGGTTCTTATGGCATTTGCAAATGAAGAAGAACAGGAAGAATTATTGAATAACCCCGAATGGTCGTCCATTGTAGATCGTAGTAGCTATTTGAGACAGCTGATAGAAATAAAAGAGTGTGGGTATGCCACGAGTTTTGAAGAGCGGGAGCCTGGAGCGGCAGCGATATCGGTTCCTATATTTGACCGAAATGGCTTTGTTATTGCTGCCTTATCCGTATCCGGTCCAGTGAATCGATTGACGTTAAGTACACTGGAAGAATACGCACCACTGTTAGTGGAAACAGCTCATGATATGGGGTTAATGATTTCCTAGTTATTCAACAAGGAAGCGTCCAACATGTAACTAGCGTTGAACGCTTCCTTATTATTTTTAATGAATAGCAATGAGTTTTATGGCACGAAGTAACGCATCCTCGATCGTCATTACAATTGAAGCCGTATTTGATCTTTCTTTAAATTCAACGTTACCGTCTGTAGCATGCTTACCGATCACAATACGGATAGGGATTCCTATTAAATCTGAATCTTTGAATTTGACTCCAGGACGCTCATCCCGATCATCTAACAACACTTCGATCCCCTTAGTTAGTAAATGCTGATAGATGTCCTCGGCTATCTTCATTTGCAAGGTGTCTTTATTGGATACTGGAATCACATGAACGTGGAATGGTGCAATGGATATTGGCAACATTATGCCTTGCTCATCATGGTGTTGTTCCACGAGTGCGGATAATATCCGAGACACTCCGATACCGTAACATCCCATAACCATAGTTTGTTCTTTACCAGCAGGATCTAAGTACAAGGCACCTAGTTTCTCACTGTATTTCGTACCGAGCTTGAAGATATGCCCCACTTCAATACCGCGATAAAACTCCAAGGAACCATCCTTACAACGTGGACACGGATCACCCTCAAGGACATTTCGGAAATCACCTATATGATCAATTGGGAAGTCGATCCCAGGACGTACGTTGCGGAAATGGTAGTCATCCTCATTAGCACCGGTCATTCCGTCATTTATATTAGCGACAACCTGATCCACAAGAATAGGTATCGTTAGTCCTACTGGACCTGCGTATCCAACAGACGCACCCGTTACTTTCTCTACCGTTGAGCTATCTGCTAATTCAATATGTTGCGCATGAAGATAATGCTTTATCTTTAACTCATTCACTTCATGATCCCCTCTGACCAAGACCGCAACTACTTTGCCATCTGCCTGATAAATTAATGTTTTGAAAATAAGCTGTGCTTCAATCTGTAAAGAATGTAGTAGTTGATCAATAGTGTGGATGTCAGGTGTGTGGAATTTTTTTAATCTTTCAATTGTAGTTTCTGAAGCGGTGACCTTTAGGGAACCTGATACTGCCTTTTCTAGATTAGCGGCGTAGTTACAGCATGAACAGGTTGTAATCGTATCTTCTCCAATACTGGCAAGTGCCATGAACTCATGTGTTTCCCCCTGACCACCGATAACACCTGCATCAGCTTCCACGGCTCTGTAAATTAATCCGCAACGGTTGAAAATCTTGGTATAAGCTTCATGCATCATCCAATAGGACAGGTCCAGGTTAGCCCAGTCCGTGTGAAAGGAATAGGCATCCTTCATAATGAATTCTCTGCCGCGAAGTAGTCCGAATCGTGGGCGTCGTTCATCACGGAATTTGGTTTGAATTTGGTACATCGTCACCGGTAACTTTCGGTAAGAATTTACCTCATCTCGAATGAGACTTGTAATAACTTCTTCGTGTGTAGGACCGAGTGCGAATTCTCGATCGTGACGATCGTATAAACGGATGAGTTCAGGTCCATAGTCCTCATATCTGCCTGATTCATGCCACAGCTCAGCAGGCTGTAAGGAAGGCATTAATATTTCTTGTGCACTAACGAGATCCATTTCCTCTCGAACAATCTGTTCCACTTTGCGAAGAACGCGCAAACCTAAAGGTAAGTACGTATAGATACCAGCTGCTAATTGTCGGATATACCCAGCTCTGAGCATGAGTTGATGACTAATAACTTCTGCATCAGAAGGCACTTCGCGCAATGTTGGTGCGAATAATTTACTCTGGCGCATATAATCCCTCCATTTCATTTTTTGATTATTCGTAAAATACAAAAAGAACGCATTCGTAAGGGACGAATGCGTTCGTGGTACCACCCTAGTTTTAATCGTTCGATGAAACAAACGATTACTTATTGGATAACGGGAGTTCCCGGTAGAGATAATCTAATATCTTCCACAGCTACAAGGTAGGGAGACTTTAATGTAGTGGGAGAAACCTTTCAGCCTGTGGGTTTCCTCTCTATGTCCATTCGACATTAAAGCTTAGGTCCTTGATGACAGCTTTTTGTTGATTTCAATAAATCTACATCAAGTGGTGCTATACAGTCAAGTACATTTTGGATTTCCCTCCGCTTGTCATTACTAACTTAACTAACAAGCAAGGAAACGATAATGATTACGGCAGGAACGCCAATCAGATAGACCCAACTCATCGGTCTGGCGAAATTGACTGTCCAACCAATGCCAGTTCGCTTCTCAATCCACAGCGAAGGGTCCTGTGGGTTGTAGTAAATACTTCCGAGCTTCCAATGAGCATCATCGTTGATCGGTTGGGAATTAGAGTGCCCAGAAGATTTACCGATGCGACTACCCCCTTGACCCATGATGAAAGATAAGATGAGCGCAGCCAATACCATTACAGAGGTAATGAGAATGCTAACCAATGCGAGAATTTCTGGGTTTTGCACAAATATCATATTCAGTTGGATGAAAGCGAACAACAACACCATAAGCAGACCTGTGATGATGATGTATAACGACCAGGTGCGGCGAAAGATCACATTTTGTTTCAATGATTTCTCTGGATGATTTGTGTTGAGCTGCTGTTTACTTTTTAGAATACTCCGATTAATGAACATGAATAGTAACGTCATCATCAACTGCATAAGATTTAATCCGAGAACCGCTGTATAGGATTTATCAACACTTCTCGTTACATTTCCTTGGAAGTCGATTTGCATAGCTATTGTTTCTGGGAACTGATTGTAATATTTCCAAGCTAGTATGGCGCTACAAATCGTAACCACTAGATGGATGATAAACCATTTGTTTGAGAAAATAAGTTTCTGTTGTCTAAATCCAGTATCAACAGAAAGTATAGTCTTGTTTGATGTAGGGATAATGGGATGATCGAGTTTGAACTTCTTCATCGTGAAATGGAAACCAAGGTTAAGTACGGCTGAACCTACAATGAGTATTCCTACAGACCACGCGATGATGAATTCTTGCTTGACCGAATCACTTGCTGAAGTGGCAATGAGGCTGAAGATAAGTATTAGAGTGTAGAGAATGGCGCTAGTCCAAGCATATTTCTTGCGTAGCGCACGTAAGGGTCCACTATGGTACATTTCTTCACTGACGGATATCCCGAAGCTGACGGTATCTCGAGTGAGATAAGGCATGAAGATTAGAGTTGCTGAGATCGGGAGGAACATTAGAATTAGAATAATACTAGAGAGCCAGGACATTAGTCATTCTCCTTATCTGTATTCGAAATTTCACTATAAATTTGTTCTGTGATTTGGAGGAGCTGTTCTTTGGTCATGCCACGACAAATGGCTTCTGCGATGATCGGCTTTAATTGGTTGTACTGCTTTAATTCATATTCAGGAGTTAAATCAGGCATGCCATCGGGTTGAATGACGACTCCCTTTTGCCGATGAATCTGGATGAAACCTTCCTGTTTGAGTAAAGTATAGGCTTTGTTGACAGTGTGCAGATTGACACCAATATCAGAAGCTAGACCACGAACAGAAGGGAGGGCTTCCCCGGGGAGAAGATCTCCATGGGCAATTCCTTCGATAATCTGATTCATAAGTTGCGTGTAGATTGGAATATCAGACTGCATATCTAAATTTATAATCACAACGAGACCACCTTCCTATCTGTTATATATCAACTATAACAGATAGTCGTGTTTTGGTAAATATAAATGATGTCAGTGTAAAAGTACAGAGAAGCACAACAAAGAACCATTGGAAGAATTTCTCCAATGGTCCTTTTAATCTTGTACGAATAGTATTCGAAAAAGCTGATTACGAGTTAGAACGACCTGCTAATTGTTGTTCTGCTATTTGTACTAGGCGCTTGGTGATGTAACCTCCCAAAGAACCCATTTCACGGGAAGTGTAGTTGCCATAGTAACCATCTTGAGGGATTTGAACGCCTAGCTCCTGCGCTGCTTCCATCTTCAATTGATGCAAAGCGGCAGTTGCTTGAGGGACTACCAAATTGTTGGAACTACTGCTCCGACCCCGATTTTGTTGACCTGCTTGACCCATGTTTGTCACCTCCTTTGTACTTAATGAGGTTATTATGGATATAAACATGGAAAAACATACAGAAAATTAGGTCGTTTAGAAGTGGTAATTATTACTTGGAAGGCGATTCATTCTTATGAGTTTAGTCTTTGCTACTCAGGACGACGTATCGAGTCCAAATATAGATGTGTTTCAAAGGTTTGCTGTGGTTCTAGACGGATTAACCCTGTGAATTCTGGTCCTTGTGGAAGATTAGGAGCATTGGGTAACCAAGTGTAGGGTTCTATACACAGAAATTCATCTGCCTCTCCCTTGGTGTAGAGCACCCAATGCTTGAAATATTGATCATCTGCAACATATCTAATTCCGTAACCGTCTTTGTGAGTCAGAACCGCTTCAACAGCTTGTTGTTCTCCGATCCGAAAGATCGTATCGAGATTAGTCCCCGCTAAATTTAGACCAACGTTAAGATCCTCGAGACTATCTAAGGGGATCAGTGAACCTGATGGAATTATAGCTTCATCGAGTTCGTATATAGCTTCAACTGGCACTTGTAATGTCCAATCCTGAGGCTGTCCATTCAGCAAGAACCATGTATGGAATCCAAGACCCAATGGGAAAGCGCGTTCCCCTTGATTGGTTACTTTTAATTGTTGAGTAAACCGTGAACCTTGTAGTCTGAAGATGATTTGGAACTTAAGAGGAGTCGGTGATTGTGTCATCCAGTTACGATCATCGCTCGATAGAAATTCAGTGGTGATTGAACAATCATCTTCAGTTTCTTCAATGTCACTTACACGCCAACTTTGAGTTTTATGTAATCCGTGTATGTGATTATCACCTGCCGTATTACGATCAAACTGATAGTCTATCCCGTCATAATTGAATTGTCCATTCCGAATTCTACCCGGAGGAAGAAGTAGGGGAATACCAAAATGGTAAGGTTTCAGTAAATAAAACTCGAGATCTTGTTCATTAGGTTCTCTGAGAATATGTCGCTCTTCATGTTTGTCCCAGATTGAAATGACGTTATTACCAAGTCCCGGAAGTAAGGTGATCTGAAGATCGTCGCTATGAAGGATATACGTGTCGTAACCGTTCCATGTTCCTTTAGTTATTTGTTTCATTAGTATGCTCCTTTACCAATAATATTTTTTCAATATAGTATCATCGTAACAGATTAATGATGATTTGGTAAAAATGAGTTTGACAAACATATGCTAAGGGTCTTATCATTGCATTTAAATACAAGTTTAAATTACGAATACGATGACGGGGATAAGTAAGCATAGGTTGGATGACCTTCAGAAAGCCGATGGTTGATGTGAATCGGTGGTATCAATATGTTGAATGGACCCTTGAGTGCCAAGTTGAACGGGAATCATGAGTTCCTTAATAGACTGGCCGTATGTTCCACGTTACGGAAATAGAAGGTCGCAAGTTTGTTGTTCTATTGGACAATTAACGGTTTGCGATAAATAAGGGTGGCACCACGGTCTCACGTCCCTTTGTGGATGATGGGCCTATTTTTGTTGTTCAAAATATAAGGAAGTATAGGAGTGATTGAATTGAAAAGAGTACTTTCAGGCATACAACCTAGTGGACGGTTAACGCTCGGTAATTATATCGGCGCAATGAAAAATTTCGTGAAGTTACAGGATCTCCATCAATGTTATTTCATGGTCGCTGATTTGCATGCGATTACGGTACCTCAAGAACCAGAAACACTTCGCGATCTATCGGAAGCCAATGCAGCGTTATTTATTGCAGCGGGCATTGATCCTGCTAAATCAAATGTGTTCTTGCAGTCAGCGGTACCACAGCACGCGGAACTCGGTTGGTTGTTGACGACGCTAACATCCATGGGTGAGTTAGAGCGAATGACCCAGTTTAAGGATAAGTCGAGTGGCAAAGAATCCATTGGCGCAGGATTATTTGTATATCCGTCACTGATGGCTGCAGATATCCTTGTGTACAACGCGGACTTAGTTCCAGTAGGTGAAGACCAGAAACAGCATTTGGAACTAACACGTGACCTTGCAGGGCGTTTCAATCATCGTTATGGGGAATGCTTTACTTTGCCTGAACCTTATATTCCAGAAGTAGGAGCGCGGGTAATGTCCTTGGATGATGCTAGCAAGAAAATGAGCAAGAGTAGTTCTGTTGCTGCTAGCTTTATCGCGTTATTGGATCCTCCAGACGTTATTCGCAAAAAAATTAGCAGAGCAACGACAGATTCTGGTGCAGAAGTAAGATATGATGAAGCAACAAAACCGGAGATTAGTAATCTAATGAGTATTTATTCTCAGTGTTCTGGTTCATCACTTGAGGATATTCGTATGAAGTATGAAGGGCAAATGTATGGTGGATTCAAAAAGGATTTAGCTGAAGTGATCGTGAATACGCTAGAACCTTTGCAGAAACGTTATTATGAAATCCGAGAGTCTGGCGAAATTCAAGACATCCTAGCTCTAGGCGCTAGGAATGCCCATGAGGTTGCCAGTCGGACTCTAGATGATGTCAAACAACGTATGGGTTTTCTGCCATCCAAGCACTAGTTAGGTTGCTCAATGGAAGACTTTCTTCGTTTGGACTTGATAACAAATCCATAGCCGATATTACAGACGCCCAATACGCTTAATATCAAGGCGACCCATCCTGAATGAGTGATGGCGATAGCTGCCACTGCTAGGATGATGATAGATGAAGCTGCAAACCATAATGAAAGACCTTTACTCATGTTAAAAACCTCCAGTGATTATTTAGGGGAATAGAGAATAATGTTCATCCATGTAGCCATACTAAGCTTGCAAGCTTGCACTTCATTACAGAAACAGAAGTGAAAGGAGATTATTATTATGGCACAAGGACAATCAAGTTCTAACAATCTCGTGGTTCCTCAAGCAAGAGCAGCGATCCAACAACTTAAAATGGAGGCTGCCCAAGAACTCGGTGTTACGATTCCGCAGGATGGTTATTATGGCAGTTATACTTCAAGAGAAATGGGTTCTCTCGGAGGATATATTACGAAACGACTAGTTCAAATTGCTGAGCAATCGCTTTCAGGAAAAAATGGTAACATGTAACTGACGAATAGATAGTTGGAAATCATCATGAAGCCTAGGGCACTTGCTCTAGGTTTTTTTTGCTTACCTTAGCAAATGTAAAATACATGTAGAGCGTGATGATGCTCTACATGTATTTTAGGCTTGGTAGGTCTATTGTTGTCAAGTAGAATAATTGATGGGTAAGCGCGCATTCATTTTCTCATCGCTTAACCACCCGATATATGAGCCCACTGGTGTATATTGATTGTCCATAACGACTACAGCGACAAAGGGATACTGCGTACGGTGACGATAACGGACATCCGTCCAACGAACAATATACCCATCTTCTACCACTTCTACATCGGCAATAGCGAAGGAAGTGAAATAAAGAAAGGCTTCCACGTTAGGGTGTTGCTTGGAATGTTCAACAGCCTCGTGAGTTGAAGAAGTTACGGCTTGATAGGTCCAATGAAGAAGATGTCGATTCAGAGTTCCGATATCAAAGCTCCCGTTCTGTTGTGATTTAACAACGTTCCAATGATAAAGAGATATGGTGGGGATAAGATAATAAGTATCTCCCTGTTGATAATTAGGGTCCAGTCGCGCAACTTCCAATGTTTTGCGATAATGATGGATTGTTCTCCAGACATAATAACAAATCGTTGAACTATAGAGAACGATGAATAATGGAGCGGGTTGTACCATACCAAGAATCCAAAGAAGGATCGCCGTTAAATGACTTCCGAATATAAAGGGATCAAATATGTGAATGATATTCCATGAAATCCACTTTTCAGTAAATGGGCGAAAAGCTTGAGTGCCATAGGTATTGAATAAATCACTGAATACATGAACGCATACAGCTATACCAGTCCACATACCTAAGTGAAGGACGCTAACATCACGAAATAGGAGTGATATTACCGTTGTAATAAGTACAGTCCAAATGAGGAGGAACGGGAGCGAATGGGTAATTCCCCTGTGATTACGGATATATAAAGCGTTGTTCTTCAATCGAAGGACGCTGTCGATATCAGGGGCTTGTGAAGCTAAGACAGTGCCAATTGTTACAGCTATGGCAAGAGAAGGGGTTGTAGCCACCACAGGATCGATGTGAGCTAAGCCTGCAAGTGTGAAACCCATGACTATATGTGTGCCTGTGTCCATAAATCCACTCTCCTTTGTACTTCTTACTATATCGTAAATAACGTCTTTTAATCCATTAACCGAACAGACTCTTTATGAAAAGTCATCAAATTGTCGGAATGATGAATTCAAACACGGTCGATTATGTGATACTTTTCGCAGTTAATATGATAAACTTTATAGCGAATGATATAATATTTGAGTATTAGACAGATATAGAGGAGGAACTTAGCACGTGGATAATGACATAAGTTACCAATCTCCTTCGGATTCAGCAGCGCTTTCTGTTAGTCAGACGCCACCAAGTGAATCGGGGACATGGAGAGATTTTATTAATATAACCAAACCGGGGATTATTCGCTCAAATTTAATAGCAGCCTTTGCGGGGTTTTGGTTAGCATCCCAATGGGACTTACAATATGGAAAGATGATTATGACGCTCCTTGGGACCGTTCTTGTGATGGCCTCAGCCTGTGTGTTTAATAATTACTTTGATCGGGAGCTCGATTTGAAGATGGAGCGAACACGTGAGCGCTCACTTCCTACGGGGCGGTTGAAGCCTGTCGTTGTATTGTGGTATGCGGTTATTTTAGGCATAGTCGGTCAAGCGGTGTTATTTATATTTTCGGGATTTCTGGCGGGTATCTTCGGTTTAATAGGTGTTTTTGTTTATGTTGTCATTTATACATTATGGCTTAAACGATCATCGACATGGAGTACATCTGTTGGTGCGATTTCAGGTGCGATGCCACCTGTTATTGGATATGTTGCGGTTACAGGAGAAGTAGATATGGGCGCATGGCTCTTATTTGCAATGTTATTTCTATGGCAACCTCCGCATTTCTGGGCATTGGGTATACGACGCGTAGAAGAATATCGTGCTGCAGGATATCCACTATTACCTGTAGTTAAGGGGATTAGAAGAACTAAGTTTCAAATGATTCCTTATCTTATTGTGTTACTACCTGTGCCTATCTTAATGTACGTATATGGATATGCAGGTATTTATTACATGATTATTTCCTTGGCGTTATCCATCTTATGGCTGTATCTTTCGTTAAAAGGATTTAAAGCGAAGGATGATGAGATTTGGGCTAAGAAGGTATTCTTATTCTCAATTAATTATTTAACTGTGAGTTTGATTGCATTGATTCTTAACACAACATTTTAAGATGAGGATAGGGGAAATGATGGAGACATTTAAGCGTTATAAATGGACGTGGGCCGTAGTAGGTATCATTGTCATTATTGCAACATATTTATTGGTTTCTTCATTAGATTTAGGTAAGAAGGAATGGCCAGTTATATCAACGGTTGACGATTTTTCATTTGAAAATGTAGATAATACGACAGTTACGCTTGAGGATACGAAAGGGAAGGTTCGGTTATTCTACTTCTTTTTTACGAGTTGTCCCGATGTCTGTCCAGTGACGACGTTCATGCTCACTCAAGTACAGAACAAGTTGAAGGAAGAAGGCGTATTTAACAAAGATATTGAGTTCGTCTCGATATCCTTTGATCCTGAAGTTGACTCTGTTGAGAAGATTAAGGAATTCGGTGATAAATTTAAAGTGGATTATAATGGCTGGTACTTCTTGCGGGGAGAGAAGCAGACCGTTTGGGATTTAGCGGAGAAGTCGTTCAAGATAATGATTCTAGGCGATAAAGAAGGTAACTATTCTCATGCTAACTTCATTGCTCTCGTAGACCGTGACAATCAAGTGCGTAATTTATATAATGCGAATGACCCCGATGATGTTTCTGTAGACATGTTAGTTGAGGACCTTAAGGATCTTGCCAAATAATAATGGGAGCTATTCCCTATACACAACTTCTTTCCTACCTAAATTATGACGGTAGGGAAGAAGTTTTTTTGAAATATAAGAAATTATAATGGATGGTCTGTCAATAAATAATATATTCATGAAGGGCGGCCTTTTCTAATTGAGATATCAAATATTCATCAGGTGTGCCCTCCACTCCAGCATATCCACGATGCGTATAAATATGTTCGGCATCGGGGAATGCATCGCGTAGTACACCACGAATTTTTTTACCCGAACTATCATTATCCATAAATAAAAAGACTTCATCATCTTTCACTTGATTACGGAGAGCTTCAAGCCTAGTAGTGTTTAATGTACCGTAGGTGCACAAAATATCGATTTCTGGTAAAAGTAGGCGTTGGAGCTTACGACGGTCATTCTTACCTTCGACAATAATATAGATAGACACTGGATTTGCACCTCATCATAAGAGGAGAGATCCCTCAGAATTCCCCGGGAAATGTTGAAATTTAACCTGTATGGGTCATTCTAGTGTATCTCCTTTTGTATGTTATATGCAAAAAAACGCTGGAGGATATGGAGGGCATAAGCCTCTCTTATTGAATGGTTGATATTAGTTTTGGTTGAACAGTAGGATAATGAGTTTGATTGTGATGGCTTGATTAACTGTCGCCACTTTTTCCCGTGTAGTTCATTGCCGCATTGTATCTTATGTGGAGGAAGGATAAAGGCTTGTGTGAAAGCCTAGTTCTGATTTGCCAAGAGATAGAAGGCTAAACCGAAGATTGAGTGCTTGTTGGATAAGATTCTGGCTACAGCATCCGCTAATTGTCCCCCAATATCACCGCTATACGTCTACTCTGGGATAGGGATGGGTTAGATGTATAATGTGTACTTAATTGGCAGTAAAGGTAGGGGGAGAGAGGAATAGCTGTAAAAACTGCAGTTAAAAGTGGCGATAACGATGAAAAGTGGGTTTTCCAGCAATCTAGAGGCAGTATTTACAACTAAAGTTAGTGTTAGAGGGATTTAGCCGAATTTAGATGTGCTTTATGCAACTGTTGGTGATGATTTGATTATTACACACCGTCTTTAAAGTCGTAAGTCGTGCTCTCCCTCTAAATATGATTCAAGGAACAGGATTTCACTTGTCCCATAATCTACATTAACTTGTTTACGAAAGAAGGACGCCTAACGGCGTCCTCTTTTGGCAACTGCCTATATAGCATCAGGACTGCTGTGTGGGTTACGCGTATATAAAGATGGATTTGTCTGACGAGATATAGGGATCATCATTAATCCAATCATCAATATAAGAAAGGCTATGAAATAGGGTGAGAAATGGTCGCGGAATTGCCCTGAAGTAACAGGTCCAAGGAATGATCCCAAGGACATGGCGATGGATTGAAATGCGAATACTCGCCCTAATCGACTTCCACCGCTAAGTTTGATAAATAAGGAGGCCATGGCTGGGAAGATAATCCCCTTGGATGAACCTAATACAAACAGGATTACAACTAAAGGGATTTCTGGCAATGCCGCTAAACTGAAAAAGCAACAAGTCATTAGTATAACTCCTAGGACAACTCGCTTAAAAGGAGAATATCGATTTAGGAAGAGCAGGCAAAGTGTTGAGAGTGCTCCTAGGCTAACAACCGAGAAGAGAATGCCGGTAGACATAATGCCAGACATATCCGTATTTCGTAAAGGGATTTCAAAAAAAAGAATACCTTGCGCGCAAGACACGACGAATGGAAGGGCGTAGTAACGTAAGGAAATCGATACTGTCTCCGGTCGTGTGAAAGGTCCGAATGGAATGGAGTTTTTAGATCTAATAGCTTCCTTCGATGCTCCAAACGACTTGGGTACACTGAAAATGGCCATGATGCCAGTTGCGATGAGTAGCCAACCAAGACTTTGGAATGTCATAGTATAACCAGCATTGGCAACAATGAAGGCGCCCGCAGCTGGGGAGACAACGGAAGCTAAGGTATGGATCACGCCATGCCCTGACATATACTTCCCTTGAGTGACAGGATCTTTAGATAAGGAAGCCAACAGAGCTAGGCAAGCTGGAGAAAGAAAGGCTAATACAAAACCACTTAGAGAACGTAGAACGAATAGTTGCCAGGGGAACTGGATATGAGCTTGTAGTAGGAGAATGGCTCCAGCGGATAAGAGACTGAAGATGATGTAAGGGCGGCTCCCGTGGCGGTCAATTACCTTTCCTGCAATAATATTTCCTGGAAGGTGTGTAAGTGCATAAATACCCACGACCCATCCAATGAAGACTGGAGTTGCTCCAAGAGATATTGCAAATGGAGTGAGTATTGGATACTGAGCATGCAGATCGAAAAAGGCTAAGAAAAGAAATAAATAGAGCCAAAAGGCCGTTTTCACATCATGACTCCTTTCTACATCAGAAATAATTGCTATCTATACTACTTGTACGTTGAAATAGGCTGAAACAGAACAGCTTATCCCCTTTTTTTTGTCCAAGTAGGGTTAGGCTGACAGAATATCTGGGAATAATGTATAATTAGGAAATGATCGGCTACTGATGGGGTGGTCGGAAGTGAGTTAAGTAGATGGGAGTGTTATGAAATAATGGACGTACAAGTATGGATTGATTTCTTGCAGCAAAATTGGCTGGTAATTGTTATTGCTCTCGTGGTGCTCTTTATTGTTCTCAATCTCGTTAAGACGATGGTTAAATGGGTGCTCGCGATTGTAATCGTAGCAGGGCTTCTTATTTATAGTGGCATCTCTATTGAGCAGATCGGTGAGGTCGTTACAACGGTAAAAGATGAAACCGTGGATACGCTCAAGAGTGAAGCTATGAACATGATGTTAAAGGAAGCGAAGGATGCGAAGTATACGAAGAGCAAGGATGGAGCGTATACGATTACAACACCTAATATGAGTTTGAAAGGTGAAACTGGATCTGAAACGGTGGAAGTGACCTTCAAAGGAGTATCCTTAGGAGAATGGAAAGTGAATGACACGATCATAACATTCATTGAGACTGCACAAAGTAATGGATCAACTACAACGAAGTAAATAGGAGATTAAAGGCGTGTTCTACACATGGTTTCAAAGTTTGCAGGATTTCAATATTGTTACACTGATCTTAGTGTGCATTGTAGCCCTATCGTTATTCCAAGGTTGGCGTAGAGGAGCTTCTAATTCAGCGGGTAGATTATTGATTCTTCTTCGTGATGTTGCTCTTACGCTACTTGGACTTGCGATTTCGGTTCCTTTTACGCTGTGGATGTCGCCTTGGGTACAAGGGTGGCTGGAAGTTTATAGTTCGAAGCTACCTAATCGGGATTTGAGTGGATGGGAACAGACGTATTATACGATTATTACTTCGATGGCAGATTTCCCACTGATGCGGTTCGCGGTGCTCTTTATTGTGATTTATTCTATTATTAGATTGTTGTTCAGTATACTTATCTTGTTGCTATTCGGTAGAGGGATCTCTTTATTCTCCGCAAGTAAAAGGAGATCTTCTGGCTTGATTGGTCGACTGATTGGTATGGGGATTGGCGGTTTGATGGGCGTAACGCGTTGCATTATCGTTGTCGCATTTCTATTTATATACGTTGCTTTATATCCAACAAGTGCCTTTAGCCGTCATATTGAGGCATCCCCCGTGTATCAGGATGGAGCTCGGATGATCATTGAGCCATTATCAGGAGATTTGGTTACAGAGAAGCTTCCGGTCTTTACCAAGGCGGTGGAACAAGAGTTGGGTGGTATTCTCCAACGTAAATATGACATCATTGATCGATCCATTCCGACTGATATAGAACAAGCTGCTGCGCAGATCGTTGCGAAAGCCAACAGTGAAGAAGAGAAGGCGCGGTTATTATATGATTGGGTAGGATCACGTGTATCCTATGATTATAGTAAAGTAGATGACTATGAACAAAAGGGAATATGGCATGAGCAGACACCACGTAATACCTTTGATACGAAGCTTGGGGTATGTATAGACTACGCGAGGCTATATGCTGTGATGGCAAGGTCCCAAGATCTCGAAGTCAAAGTAGTTACTGGACTCGGGTATAATGGACAAGGTGGCTATGGGCCTCATGCATGGAATGAAGTATATTTAAGCAACGAGAATATATGGATTCCACTTGACCCCACCTGGGCTCAAAGTGGAAATTGGTTCAACCCTCCGAAATTTGCGGAGACGCATGTGAAGGATAAGGTTCTGTAGCGATTCACTCAATTTTATGGTAATTATAATATCTTGAAGTACAAGGCGAATTTCCTATGAAAGGAAGTTCGTCTTTTTTTACATAGTATAAAAATAAGCATGAATGATTTGTAACTTTTCAACTTATCATACGTTCATAGGGTTGAGGGGAGATAATATGAAGCCCAACACGCTAGATAGAAAATATATGATATTAGCAGACACTTCAGCATTAGGTCCAGAAGCAGAGGTTCTGCGTAAGGAAACGATGGAAGAAGTTAGAGAATGGATTTCAGCCTTACCTGATCAACAGAAACAGGCACTCCTGTTATATGATATGAATCACCTTAGTTATCAGGAAGCTGCGAATATAATGGGCATTACTTTATCGCACTTTAAAATATTGTTGTTTCGGGCTAGACAAGGGTTGAGGCGTAAACGTGAAGGGAGCAATGAGCATGAGTGATGAATTTAAGAAAAAGATGAAGGAATATACAGAGGGTACGCTTTCAGAGGAGGAACGCATCGAGGTAGAGAAGGAACTGGAGAAGATGGAGCTCTACCAATCTTATATGGAAGACATGATGCAGGAGGGCGGCAAGGCTGAACTTGAAAATCCGCAATGGGATACAGAATCTCCTCGTTTAAATGAAGTGCGGATTTTACGAAAAGGAAAATGGAAAGGACGATTTGGCTCTGCCTTTATTGTGATAAGTATGTTCTTAGTCTTTACGGTTATAACTACAATCGGTACAATTTTGTTCTATACATGGGGTGAACCGGATCGTGGTGAACAATATAGGGATGTAGTTAGTTCCACGATAGCGCTAACCCAACCAAATAGCATGGTGAATTTAAGCAGTAATGGCGGTGCCTATTTTGGAATGAACCTTACGGGTGAGATTAAGAAGCAGGTGGGTGGAGCACGGCTTACCGTGGGGGAATTCTCAGGTTCACTTTTCTTCAATTTTTTACGCACATATGATTTTACGTGGAGTGAGCAAGGGCAATATAATAATGCGCTTTATCAGCTTCCTGATTCCGCAGGTTTCAATAGTGACGCTGATTGGAATCGCTTGACAATGCTACCTGAGGGAACGGTGGCCGAGGCGTATGTATCCTATCATAAATACTTCACAACGGATGAGTTATTAGCACAGTTCAAGGACAAGAATCTGGAGGCTGTCTGGTTTGCTGTGGATATCGGGGATAGCAATAAAACATATGATGACAACGGAGTCATCACCGAGCCACTTGGGTTTCCTAGTAATCCTATTTGGCATTCGGATGATATGACGGTTACGAATCGAACGGAGAGTAAGAAAGGGTGGGGGATGACGGTAACGATGGAGTCATCGAGTGCACCATCTGTCGACACTCACGGGGATGGTGACTTACGTGATGATAATTTCATAAAAACATTAAAGTTACTTCAACAATATCCATCAATCACGAAGAGATTGGCACCCTTTTACGATATAGAAGGATCTGTATCATATATTGAAGAACATGGCGTGAGATTATACGGTGCTGTCGTCACTGGACCTACGAAAGAATTGTTGAAGCTAAAGGATGATCCGCTCGTATCTAACATACGTATAGGTAACGTTACGCTATGGGATTGGAACGAACGATAAGTTTGAGAGTATAATCTTAACAAGTAGTTAAATTGAACACCATTTAATTCGGAGGTGACTAAAGTGAAGAACAAGAAGGTCATACTACTTATGGGGTTAGCGATACTTACTATAATGTCTTTGACAGGCTGTGTTCCTGGGGATGGGAAGGTAACGGTTGATGATCCCGCAGGATTCTTCTGGGGGGTGTGGCATGGATGGATTGCACCGTTCTCATTAATTATCGGATTCTTCAAGGATGATATTCGCATATACGAAATATACAATAGCGGCTGGTGGTACGATCTTGGATTCTACATTGCTATCATTAGTGGATTCGGTGGAGTATCATTATCTCGGCGTAAAAGAAGAAATAAGCGTTATTAGTAATTAAATGGATAAATATGCAAGGAGAGACCAACTATGACACTCAAAGAGAAAAGAGAACATCGGCAATATCCCGAACAGACGAAGCTAGATGCATCTCGAGCTACCTATGAACGGGATTATTCAAGGCTCATACATTCGCCCACGTTTCGGCGGCTTCAAGGGAAGTCCCAGGTGTTCGGAGCAGGAACAGGTGATTATTATCGGACACGTCTGACCCATTCACTTGAAGTGGCACAGATTGCCCGTGAAGCTTCGAAAAGTCTAGTACGCTCTTATCCGGAAGTGACGCTCGAAAGGGCAGATAATCCAGGACTTGTGATCGATCCTGAAGTGGTCGAATGCGCATCGATCGCTCATGACTTTGGGCATCCGCCATTTGGTCATAAGGGGGAGGAAGTACTGGATGGTATTCTTGAGCGTTTCATTGATGATAAGCTTAAGCTTGTAACGAAGGAAAGATACAACTCACCAGAACATCTTATGAAAGTCCGTAGTGGTCTCAGGACCAAGTATGAACATTTCGAGGGGAATGCGCATAATTTCAGGTTAATTATGTTCCTAGAGAAAAGGGAGAACATGGACGGGCTGAATTTATCGGATGCTGTATTACTAGGCATTAACAAATATCCATATCCAGGATCGATACTCAAGAAGGGGCTTTATAAGCATGAATGGGAGTATATTTCACAGATACGAAAAAGTTGGGGAATTCCAGATCATAAGATGACGCTGGAGGCTCAATTAATGGATTTATGCGACGACATTGCCTATTCAGCACATGATCTAGAGGACGGAATTAAGGCAGGAAAGATCGTAGTCCATGAGTACTTCTTATTTGACCCTTCCATAATTCGATTAATCGTAGAGAAGATTACGACACTTGAGGATGCCATCTGGGCTGGATGGAATAAGGAAGGAATTCAGCCGAAAGTGGAAGAGGTGCTAGCCTCCTTTTTACAAGTGTGGAAAGAGAAAATGGTCATCTGCGAGAATGATTATTCTCGTACAAGACGTGAAGTGAAAGCTTATTGGGTGAGTCTATTCGTGAGTAATCTCGGTGTGATCACGGATGGGGATTGGAAGAAGGTTACCTTCGTGAAAGACAACTCGGAGAATGAGGATATGCTGCGTACAGTTAGCGTGCTTAAGAGCTTTGCATGGGTAACGATGATTAAGGATTTACGGGTACAACGTCTGCAAAAAAGAAGCGAATGGATCATTAAACGTCTATGGGATGCCTTTTTAGATCCTGAAGTTTCCAAATCGATCATTCCATCTGATTGGCTAGAGCGCTACGAACGGGATCAGATGAAGGACCAACCAATTTGGACTTGGGAGCATATGGTGATTGATTATATCGCAGGGATGACGGATGCTTTTGCCGAGAAAATATACAATGAATTGTATGGACTTAAGGTCGGGTCGATCTATGATTTGGATTAATTCAACTAGGATACTAACATGTAATTCATATAGATAATATAGAAAATGAATATGAAAAAAGTGGACATTTCCCTGGAAAAGGACATTGTCCTTTTTGTCGTGTATATAAAAAGGTTATGGACATTTAAGGATAAATTAATTATAATAACATCCATATAGATGCTTTGTGGATGTTCAATGGATGTTCAATGGATGTCGAGACATAATATTCGGAAGGAGGGAAGTCATATTTCAGAATTGGAGAAGGTAACTATTAACTTAGGAGCAGTGGATTTAGGGCGAATTGATTTATTAGTGGAAGAAGGGTTTTACTCCAATCGTACCGATTTCATCCGCCAGTCAATACGGCAACAACTCATAGTTCACTCTGGAGAAATAAAGCAAGTGACAACGGATAAATATATCGCTTTAGGAGTTGTCGAATTTAATATGGATAGTTTAGAAGAAGTACTACAGGGAAATAGGAAAGTAGAAGTAAGGTTGATTGGTACGCTAATCATTGATGAGAATGTGCCCCTGAAGTTAGTACAAGAAACATTCAAGAGTGTTAAAGTATTCGGAATTATTAAAGCGCGACCAGAAATCAAGAGTTATTTGCAGACTTTGCGCAATCTTTCCTAAGAAAAGAGGGATTCGGTCATGAATCAAGGTAAGACGATGCAAGGGCTGTTCGTGTATATGAAAAGACAACGACTACTGTATGCTGGTTTGACATTCACGATGTTACTAGGTGTTACTTTAGATTTATGGGTGGCATGGTTTCTGTCGAATGTGACGAATGCTGCAACGGCAGGAAATATGGAGAAATGGCCATTCTTCATTATCATGGGGGCTGCTGTACTGATTCTGTTAGGATTGAATTCTTACTTGGATCATTATTGGAAAACGAAAGTCTCGGTGAATATTCGAAAGGATATGCGAAGCGATACGATGGAGCAATTACTTAAGGTGAGCGTCCCATATCGGGATGATAACCACTCTGGACAATTATTATCTCGTCTAACAACGGATAATCAGGCTGTTGGTGATGGATGTGGGCATACGCTGATGGCGTTAATTAAGAATCCTATTCTAATTATAGCTTCATTCGTATATCTGATTCTGATCCATTGGCAGTTAGCATTAATCTGTTTAGCCATCGGTCCTATGACAGTATTGATCGGTGGAGTATTTGGCAAATGGATGCGAAGTAATACAGGTCGGCTACAAGAAGTGTTGGGTCATGTTTCAGCGTTTCTACAGGATGTTCTTGGAGGGACGTCAGTCGTGAAGACGTTTGGGTTAGAGCGCAAATTGCTAAGTAAATTTAGCGGACAAAATTCTACACTGGTTGAATTGGAAACTAGCGGAGGTAAGATTCAAGGTGCGGCAACTTCCGTTTCGACTGTTTTTGGTAATCTCACCTTTCTGATTGCTATTTTAGTTGCAGCTTTCTGGGTTGCTAAAGGTTCCTTAGAGGTCGGAGCGATGCTGGCTTTTATTCAACTGATGAATTATTTAGTGGGACCGTTTATGCAGCTTCCAGGACAATGGGCTTCTTTTCAAGGCTCGTTAGGGAGTGCTGATCGTATATTTTCTTTATTGGATGCACCCACTGAGTTCGAAACGTTGCCCAAGGATGGAAGTGCAAATAAGGTATTCAGCAGTTTAACGATGAATGATGTCACCTTTCAATATTCGAGTAATGGAGATCATATTCTAGACTCTGTAAACCTGCATGCCGCTGGGGGAGAAATGATTGCCATCGTCGGGCCAAGTGGGGGAGGGAAATCTACATTATTCAGATTGTTACTAGGATTTTATCCGATAACCAAAGGTGAGATTTCTATTGATGGTAACAATATTGCGGATATGTCATTACATAAATTGAGAGGTTACTTCGCATATGTCCCTCAAGAGAATCATCTCTTCACAGGCACGATTCGAGATAATATTGCCGATGGTAAGGCAGATGCTTCGGAAGATGAAATTATAGCCGCAGCTCGGAGTGCGAACGCTTATGATTTCATTGTAGATATGGAGGAAGGGTTCAATACGGAAATTGGAGAGAGAGGAACTCGTCTGTCAGGTGGACAGAGGCAGAGAATATCCATTGCTCGTGCCATATTGCGTGACGCACCTGTGCTATTACTTGATGAGGCGACAGCTGCGCTGGATAATGAAAGTGAGCGCCTTGTACAGGATGCTCTATCCAAGTTGATGGCGGGGCGTACGACGTTAGTTATTGCACACAGGTTATCGACCATCACGCATGCAGATCGAATTGTTGTGATGGAGAATGGCGGCATCGTGGAAAGTGGTAATCATACAGATCTTATGCAATCCGGGGGAAGATATTACCAACTTTACACTACACAATTGCAACAAGGTTTAGATGAAGAAGAAATGACAATGAATGAGGGGATTCCCAAGATGTAGAATCGCATCATAAATAAACGACATACTAAGGGCTGAAGAGGGAATAGAGTTCCCTTCGGTCTTTTTTTTGCTAAATGCGATCTTAATAATTCAAAGAATAATCCACTAAATTTCGTGGCAATTCTTTATCATCTATATAAGCCTTTAGATTCTCTATAAAGATATCAATGACCCGTTCGTCGTAATGCTCAGTGTTTCCAGATATATGCGGTGTAATAATGACTTGATTCATTGTCCAGAGAGGATGTTCTGCTGGCAAAGGTTCCTCTTCAAATACATCGAGTGCTGCATAACCAATAATACCCTCTTCTAGTGCTCCCAACAGAGCCGCCGTATCGACCGTAGGGCCTCGTCCCACATTGATGAAGCAAGCACCACGTTTGCAGGCTGCAAAAGTCGCTGTATCAAAAGTATGCCGGGTCTCCTTGGTCAGGGGAAGAATGTTGATGATGTAATCACTTTGGTTTAGCGCTTCTTCCAAATTGACCATGATAAACATGGTATCTACGTGGGGGTTGGACTTACCGGAACGTCGTACGCCGAGCACATTCATTCCGAAAGCCTTTGCAATCTGTGCAGTCTTGCTTCCAATCTCGCCTACGCCGACGATAACGATGGTCTTATTACGTAATTCTGATAATGTTCCTGATCCACCGGATACTATTTTTGGATTCCATATATTATCTTGTTGGTTCTGAATCGACTGTTGGATACCGCGGGAGAAGGCTAGCATCATGGCGAAGATAGATTCGGAAATAGGAATAGCATGAACTCCACTGGCAGTTGTTAAGCGAATATCTTTATTAGCAAATTGGTCGAGAGGCATTTTGTCGACACCAGCAGACCAAGATTGAATCCACTTTAAGGAGCTGTTGTCATGTAGAACATGCTTTTCAATTTTGCTGGACCAGCCTAACAACACTTCAGCTTCTGGAAGAACTGCAGGATCTAATAGATCCCCTTTTCCTATCGTAACGGTATAATTTGGAGCAATATGATAGATTTGTTGTAGATGATCGGCTGATAACGGATACAGACTAACAATACGTTTCACGTTGATGTCCTCCTAAGTATAAATCGGATGGTCTTGATATTAATCATGATTGTATCGAAATTATCAATTCAACACAAATATTTTCTATATTTAAAAAAATAAAAAAGGTCTGATTTTACTCGAAATAAACGGCCAGGTCAGATGATGTATAAATACTCTCAAACCTTGACTACACTAGTCTTTTACAATGCACTCGATGAATTGACATCCAATGAAAGTAAGTGGAAAAAAGAGACTTATGATAGAGTTAGTCGAACTTGAAAACTTGAGGAATGGAACTGAAACGAGTATAATCACAAAGGTAGTGTGTAAATACCGGCCCCATATCACGTTGGCACGTAAATAGAAATGTACGCAAACATGTTTCGAAAATTGCTAGAATGGTTAATAAGACCTATATTTTCGGTTACATATTTAGGGGAATGCCGGAATTTTAGGAGGTTTATATGAATATTATTAGACATAATCGCTGGATTGCACTATTAATTGGTGTGATATTAGTGTGTTTTTCTGCGATAAATTTCTTGATGCAGGGTGAACAAGAGAAGAACCAGGGGAGAATATACAAGCAGGTTACAGTTAAGGAGACAGGGGAGTATAAATTTAAACCATTGTTAACTTACTCAATAGAACATAAGGAATCCTTCTATACATTGATTAATAACAAGCAACAGTCAGCGATTATTGAGCAAGATGTAAGGGATCAATCTTTCATAAATGATTCTGTGAATAAAAGTGAAATTACGGATAATCAGGAAATGGCAGAACAAGGCGAAAATGTAGCAGAAGTAATCGAAGTTAATCATCAGCTCATCCCCCCAAAGGTACTATTCTTTACTCGGACCCAGATGCTTAGTCAGGAAGAGAAAGAACAATCGACTTTGCAATACACTGTAACCGATGAAGAACTGCTAATGCTCCGTAAAATCGTGATGGCAGAAGCAGAAGGTGAACCGTACGAAGGCAAGGTAGCAGTTACTAATGTTGTCTTGAATCGGCTACGGTCAGCCAATTTCCCCAATACAATTTATAAGGTGATTTATCAGAAATACCAATTCAGTCCTGTGGCTAATGGTCGATTCGATCGAGTAAAGCCTTCTGAGGATACTATTTATGCTGTGAATGAAGCATTAAATGGACGTAAGGAAGTGAGTGACGATACTTATTATTTCTTATCGTTAAAGCTAGCTGAAGATTTGACAGTTCACCATACACGTTCATTCAGTAAAACAATTGGTAATCATTCCTTCTATAAATAGGACCCAGTTATTGAATATGCAGTTGTAGTTTGTGGTTGCTCATTAAAGAGGTCTAAGACCGTTTGTGCGCAATAATGAGGCTGGAGATAAGGTTCAATGTGCTTAACCTGCTGTCTGCGGGTGTTTATCTGTTCGTATTGATTGGTTATCAATTGAAACCACTTATTGACAACTTGAGGAGAATGAATCGTTTCAGCATACCCACGATTTACGAAAAATTGACTATTTTGCTCTTCTTGTCCTGGAATGGCTTGAAAAAAAAGCATAGGTATTCCTTTGGCGAGTCCTTCTGTACAAGTCATTCCGCCAGGTTTAGTAATCAATAGGTCGGATACATCCATCAGTTTGCCAATCTGACTTGTGTAACCCAAAATAATGATGTTAGGGTGATGGAATATCGGATTGGCCTTCATTTTCTCAACAAGCTTGACGTTGCTACCCAAGCAGAAAATAAGTTGAATACGGTCTGCCCATGAAATCAATTGTTGTAATAAGTCAGGTTTCAGTGTAAGACCCCATCCTCCGCCCATGATGAGCACAGTGGGCATTTTTTGTAGCTTCAATTCCTTACGTAATTGTTCCTTATTCCCTCTCTCCCAGAAATCAGGATGTACTGGAATGCCTGTTGTTTGAATTTTATAAGACTGTACGCCACGTTGAAGTAGCAGATTCTTGACTCTAGGTGAAGATGCTAAATAATGGTTCACTTCTGGGCTAATCCATGTTCCATGTACATCATAGTCTGTGATGAGGGTAACCAGAGGGATATCCATTCCCTGTTGTCTTAGTCTTGAGATGACACTATTAGGTATCGGATGGGTACATATAATGACATCAGGTTGTAGCTGAGATATGACTTGAGCGGCATGTGTATAAAATATACGATGAAGAGCAAGCTGCGTGAGTCTTGTTAATGACTTGTCATATCTATTTCGATAAAGTAAACCTATGATGGCTGGCGATGTACTAACCGTTTTACGGTAAGTGGATAATATTATTGGCCCGATTGTAGGATTTAGAAAATTACCAAGTTCGATTACCTTGCATTGCAGATTGGGATGAAGTTTCTTCATACCGCTAGCTAAGGCATGAGCAGCTTGTGTATGTCCTGCTCCGAATCCCTCTGATAATAGGAGTACTCTCTTCTTTTTCATGAATTCACCTATGTCCTTCTTAATTGAGTATGATGCTTATAACTCTGATGATTATAACTAATGATCTGTTTATTGTAAGTTAGATATCATTTTTTATTAATAGACCAAAGACGGTTTTTAATCCTAGACTTTAGTTGGGGCTGAGCAATGTAGTGCTCCACTGTTATTATGCCATAAGTGCCCTTCTTTTGGATACATACTGTATCACAAAATTTAAATTGAAATTTAAATAGCTACATGTTATAGTGATGTCTGACTAAGTGACTAGTTATATATTATAGTCATTTATCGATAATATCAACCCATTTTGAAAGGAGAGATGAAATGGCTGTGATGGATCGTCGTAAGCAAGTGCTTACTGCTGCGGCCCAATCCTTTGCAACTTTCGGGTACAAGGCAACCACGATGGAGCAGGTAGCTAAAATTGCTAATGTAGGAAAAGGAACGATATATAATTTCTTTACGAACAAGGAAGAACTATTTGATGAGATTCTATACGGAGTCATTATCGAAATGAGGAAGATCCCAGAGCGAGAGATTCGTCGGGAAAAGTCATTCTTGGATAATTTGTATCAAGTTCTCGATGGTTTACTAGAGTTTCGCAGAGAGCATGAGCTATTCATTAAATTATCGCATGAGTTAAGGGATTTCGGAACACCTCAAGTGTTAGAAGCCCTCGATAAAGTGGAGAATGTGATCTTGGAGTATTTGGAGCGTGAATTACAGGCGGCTATAGATAACGAAGAGATCAAACCTTGTGATCCTAAAATTGTGTCGATTGTCATAAAGAAGCTATATATTACACTAACCACAGAAATTAGTAAGCATCATGAGCCATTGAGTAAAGAACAGATTAAACATTATTTTCGATTGTTTCTTTCGGATGGATTGGCAGTACAATAATTGAATATATAGAAAAAGACTTCCTTTGGGAGCGATGTATTAGACAAAGACGTAAGCATCGCGATTTCGGAGAGAAGTTTTTATTGGTCAACATATGACCGGATGGGGAAGTCAGTCATAACGTATTTTAACTTAGGGGAGAGAAACTGTTTATGAAGTCATTAGCTGTATTTTTTAAAGATATGGGAACTGCTATTAGAAATCCTAAAGTACTGGTTACGATGATTGCGATTCTATTGGTTCCAGTGATGTATAGTGGAATGTTCCTGGGTGCTTTCTGGGACCCCTATAGTAAAATGGAAGATCTACCCGTAGCTGTAGTTAATACTGATATAGGGGCAAACTTTGAAAGTAAGTCACTTCACATAGGTGAAGAGTTAATTGAGGAATTGAAAGTGACAGATGGCTTCAAATGGGAGTTCGTTTCCAAGCAAGAAGCTGATGAAGGTATGATTAATAATATTTACTATATGACGATTGTCATTCCTGAAGACTTCTCTTCTAAAGCGACGACGTTACTAGATGATCAACCACAACCTGCGGAAATCATATTTATGCCCAATGAAGGATATAACTTTCTTGCAGGACAGATTGGCGGAACAGCAGTAGAGCAGATCAGAGCGAAAGTATCTGCGAAAGTAACGGAAGTGTACACCGAAACATTATTTGATCAGATCGAAACGGTATCCACTGGCTTCAAGGATGCGGGTGCTGGAGCTAGTGAAATAACAGATGGAGCTATTAAGCTGGACGATGGAGCTATCTTACTGAAAGATAATTTAGTCAAAATGGTTGACGGCACGATGAAGTTGCAAGAGGGGATTAGACCCCTTACGAAAGGTGTCGGTGATCTTGAGCAAGGGGCAACAGAACTGCAGGCTGGATCTTTATCGTTAGCAGATGGTCTTGTTCAGCTGACGGCAGCGCAGAAGCAGCTGGAGAGTGGAGCCATTCAAGCTCATACAGGGATCAGCCAATTACAAGCGGGTCTGAAATCCTCTGAAGAGGGAAGTGCACAAATCTTAGCAGGATTACAATCCTCAGCTGATGGAACATCGCAATTGGAAGTCGGGCTGCAAGCTACGGTTAAAGGATCGGCTCAATTACAAAGTGGACTTGAATCTTCCGTAGATGGGAGTGCTAAGCTATCGGAAGGGTTGAAAGATGCTGCTGATGGTAGTGAACAAGTGGCAACAGGTGCAACAAGTGTAGCTCAAGGGCTTAAACAACTGGCAGACTCTAATCCAGAGCTTGCTGAGAACACGGATGTACAGAAATTGATAGCAGCGAGTCAGGCCGTAGCACAAGGTAGTAATAAGGTACACAAAGGACAGCAACAATTAGCCGAAGGAGCAACTCAATTGCATGAAGGACAAGTACAGCTGGTGCAGGGAGCAACGCAACTGCACACAGGTGCAGTACAACTTCATGCAGGTGCTAATCAATTGGATCAAGGAACACAGCAGTTGCTTAAAGGCAGTACAGAGTTACATCAAGGACAGCAAAAGCTTGTACAAGGTGTTAATCAATTAGATGCAGGGCAGACTCAATTGGTTGAGGGCTTGAAATTAATTGGATCCAAGATGAGTGATGCTGTCTCAGGAAGCCAACAATTGGCAGGTGGGGCAGAGAAGATAGCTACTGGATCTGAGAAATTAGCTGGGGGTATGAGTCAATTAGGAGATGGCGTAGTTACCCTTACGGATGGATCCCAAAAGTTAAGTGACGGCGCTGGGGAATTGGAGAATGGACTGGTGCAACTAAAAGATGGTTCAGATGAACTTGCATCCAAATTGAATGATGCCGCAAATACTACCGGGGAAGTTAAGGGAACGGATGAAACATACAGTATGTTCGCTAAGCCCGTCACTGTGACAGAGGAAAAAGTGAACAAAGTACCTAACTACGGTACAGGCTTTGCTCCATACTTCCTATCACTAGGACTGTTTGTAGGTGCACTGATTACAACGATTGTTGTTCCAATTAGAACGTCTAATGTACCTAATACAACAGGTCTTAATCGATTTGTAAGCCGGACGCTTGCTTTTTGTAGCATTGGTTTAATTCAATCACTGTTAGCCTCAACGTTAGTTCTTTATGGTTTAGGACTGGAAGTACAAAGCGTACCTATGTTCTACTTATTTAGTTTAATTACAAGTTTATCGTTCATGTTCTTAGTGCAGGCATTTGTGACATGGTTGGATCAACCAGGACGTTTCGCAGTCATTGTCATTCTAATTCTACAGCTTACAACAAGTGCGGGTACGTTCCCAGTTGAACTTATCCCGGGATGGTTGAAAGTACTCAATCCATGGTTCCCAATGACATATAGTGTCCAAGGGTATAAAGCTATTATTTCTACGGGTGATGTTGGAATGATGTGGTCTCAAATCGGTATATTGAGTATATTCGGTGGAATATTCCTGATTGCAACATTCTTCTATTTCATGCGCAAACCGCATTCTTTTAATGTACAAGATAAACATACTTTAACAGCTTAATATAGACAATTTTACCAAGGCACTCAGATTCTAGGGTGTCTTTTTTACGGATTATAAGCACCTGTTTTTTTTCGACAAAAATAGAACCTAACAAAAGTAAAACTAATCCATAAGACGACAACAAATAATAAAGGGCTAATATATAATATGAAATATTGAATGTTAAATCCTATATATTAAGCGAGGTTATCATCAGTGGACGGAAATAAAGAAGTAGGAATCGGAGTAAGGTTCGAAGCAGAGGTGCCGAACAAAGTGAATGTGGACATTATGAAGATTATGGAACAGTGTAACATTGATCCCGAAAGATGGAAAGATTACATAAGAGCAGAACCAAACAGACTCTAAAGAACTAACTTTAGAGTCTGAGTAGAATCCATGCAGAAGCGAGTAAGTTACTTCATCGTTCGTTCCATACGAATAAAAGCGATAAATCGTTTAGCTTCATCCTCTGAAAGGCTGCGTCCATCGATGGTAAGATTAAACCGCTCCAATAGCTTATCATCGGAAAGTTCCAAATCATCTACAAAGTGACGCACGTCATCCTCCATAACTAGGTTATGATTACTAGTTCTCCCAATTAAATAATCAATGGAAACTTCGAATACATCAGCGAGTTTTGTTAATATTTCAAAATCAGGCTTCCGCCGACTTTTTTCATAATGAGAGAGAGAAGCCCTTGTAATACCAATCGAACGGGAGAGCTCATCTTGTGTCCAGCCTCGAGCCTCTCGTAATTCTGCTATACGATTCTCCTGATTCATGAATTACCCTCCTATGTTGCAATCTAAGTGTGTTAGTTGCGCTATTAAATGGTCAGTAAAGAGTAGAGATAAATTAAGTGCTTGACATGATACGGTTTGTATCGTAAATTGGATTTGTTAGATACGAATTGTATCTATGTCTATTTTACCCCAATTACTAATTTTAAATCATTATTACTACTCTTAAGTAAAAGGAATGAAGATATGCCCCCCAATATACATGATTGGGCCGAACTTTCTCTTAACGCGCATATGTACATCAGAGAAGTAAGGGGAAATAAGGTGAACAGTAAACGACGTCCAATATTTTTGATGGAATTAGGCGACAACACGATAAGTTTCTTAAGTGATTTGGATTTACCGATGTTATCTAATGTAATGTATGGATTTGATATAGAGAACATTAGTTCTAAGGTCACTCTGTTGGGGAAACTACAAGCTAAAGGCATGTATGAGAATCAATTTCAATATCGGGTTAAGCTAATCAATAGCGTTAAGGGATACCAATTGTATAATGCTAATATTTTGAAAAAAATGCTACTTCATTTAGATTATTTCATGGTCTCTAAACATAAACAAAGATTCAAGACGCATAGAAGTAATAGGAATGTGTTTATTTTACTATAAATCATGACGAAGTGCATTAAATTTAGAAGCCACTCATGCCCAGTCCAATCTGGATGGGTTAAGTTAAGTTAATTTACAAGATGTTCTCCATGAATTAAAAGTGAAACGTATAACACCAATTTTAGCACATCCAGAACGAAACAGTGAGGTTGTTAATTCCATCAAGGTTACGGATGAATTGTTAGAACAAGGTGTAAAAGTGGTGTTTCCATTTATGTAAGAAGAATCAGTTACATTTCATTTCATCAGATGTTCATGATGTCGTTCGAAGGAATTTTATGTTGCAGAAGTCATACGCTAGAATTGGCAACTTATTCGGTGATGATGTGGTGGAAAGGTTGAAACGTAATATATAGATATCATTAAATCATCAACAGTCATAGAGAGGGTGATTACGAATTATGCTGATCTGGGTATAACAGCGAATGAGTTGGCTAGTAAGATTAATTAGTTAAGAAGGCAAAAGCTAACGTAGAACATGTTCATTCTCGTTTTCTTGGAGTGGTCTTGAAAAGCGTCAATATGAGTAAAGGGAACCCGTACAACTATTACTATGGTGAGAAATAAATAGAACAGTGTTGTAATCTAGCTCTTGTTTATGATCAAAACCTGGCTTTTTGAACTTGAACTAAAGTATATCGAGGAAGGGGCACTATGCCCTCTAGAGGAGAGTATGCATGATTCCGACATCTCAAAGGAATGAAGTTGACGTATTTATTGATAAGCACTTATCCTACCCACACGGCATGCCCAACCATCATCGTTCGGACAAACAATATCTATTCATGAAGAGAGTAATGGATGTGATAGGGGCCATAATTGGTCTACTCCTGTTGTCGCCTGTATTTACAATTATAGCAATCCTCATTAAATTAGAAGATCCCAAGGGGCCTATATTCTTTCATCAAATTCGTGTCGGCAAGAATGAGAAAGAATTTCATATGTTTAAATTTCGTTCGATGGTCTCGAATGCTGAAGATTTACTTGATGATCTACTCCATCGCAATGAAGTGAGCGGTGCTATGTTTAAGATGAAGAATGATCCCCGTATTACAAGAATAGGGAAGTTCATTCGCAGAACGAGTATCGATGAATTCCCTCAACTATGGAATGTTCTACGCGGCGATATGAGTATGGTTGGTCCTAGACCACCACTCGTTAGAGAGGTCGCAGAATATTCCCCATATGACATGAAGAGACTTCATGTAACACCAGGTTGTACTGGTCTTTGGCAAGTGAGCGGAAGAAATAGTGTTGGATTTGAGAGAATGGTAGAGCTGGATATTCGATATATAGATAAGAGAAGTACTTTATATGATCTTGGGATTATTCTCAGAACTATAAAGATGCTATTTCGAGCTAAGGATGCTTTCTAAGTGATAGTGCCGTTATTAGGGGAAATTGTGTATAGATGAGGAGTGATTTAATGAAGATTGCAGTTATAGGTACAGGGTATGTTGGTTTAGTATCGGGAGTGTGCTTCTCGGAAATAGGGCATCAAGTAGTCTGTGTTGATAATGATCCAAGTAAAGTGGAGATGCTTCAGAAGGGAGAAGTTCCGATCTATGAACCTGGGCTCCAAGAGTTGATGAATAGTAATGTTGCTTCAGGTAAGCTATCCTTTACAAAAAATATTGGGGAAGCTGTAATGAATTCTGAACTGATTATTATCGCTGTTGGAACTCCTTCTATGCCTAATGGAGAAGCTAATCTAAGTTATATTGAGCAGGTTGCCATAGAAATAGGCACGGTGATGGATGGATATAAAATCGTGGTTACGAAGAGTACGGTCCCTGTCGGGACTAACTTTAAAGTGAAACAATGGATTAGTGAACGGACGGGTCAGCCATTCGATATCGTGTCGATACCCGAATTTCTTCGAGAAGGTACAGCGATCAAGGACACATTATTCCCCGATCGTGTAGTCATTGGAATAGATAATCCGAGAGTTATAGAACCTATGTTAGATCTTCATAAGTCATTAACTGAACATATCGTCATTACGGATATTCGCTCAAGCGAAATGATCAAATATGCTTCTAATGCTTTCCTCGCAACGAAGATTTCATTTATTAATGAAATTGCAAATATTTGCGAAAAGGTAGGGGCGGATGTGACGAAGGTAGCGGAAGGAATGGGATACGACAAGCGAATTGGACATTCCTTTCTTCAAGCTGGAATTGGGTATGGTGGTTCCTGCTTTCCAAAAGACACAGAAGCACTTATCCAAATAGCTGGGAATGTAGATTATGAATTTAAGCTACTGAAGTCAGTAGTAGAGGTGAATAAAGATCAGCGATTTAATGTCATTAATAAGCTGAAGGATGCGCTAGGAACATTAGAAGGCCGAACTATTGGGGTTTGGGGACTAGCCTTTAAACCTAACACAGATGACGTACGCGACGCACCCGCGATTGATATCATCAAGACGTTAATCAAAATGGGAGCTTATATTCAGGCATATGACCCCGTTGCGGTTGAGAACTTTAGAGGTGTACTTAATGCTCCTGAGATCGAATGGTCGAGGAGTGCTATGGAAGCGGCTAAGGATTGTGATGCGATTTGTATCCTAACGGAGTGGTCGGAGTTCGCAGAAATTGAACTTGTTGATCTTGCTTCTATTATGAAGCAACCTGTCATGATTGATGGTCGAAATGTATACGGTAAGATAGAAATCGCGAATTCCCCCTTTGCATATTATTCGGTGGGCCGTCCTAACATGAATACAATCGATGATGATAAACGGGTGGCATCTGTCTTTCATTAAGGTCATTATTCACGAACCGGATTACGAGTGGTTAAAACCATTGAATAGAAGGAATAAAGGGGTATCATTTAATGAAACGTTGGATCAAAATAACCTTGCTGGCTCTATCTATATTGGTTATCACTATATTTTGCTATGGAATCTATTTGTACGAGTCAGTGAAGTCGGCAGCTGATGCAATCTATGAACCTAGAGAACCGATTAAGACTGTAATTAAATCGAATCCGACTAGCGCAGAACAAAAAGGCGGCGGTCCCGTGAAGATGGATGAACAGGAGCCTTATACTGTGTTATTCATGGGAGTAGATCAGCGGGAGAACGACGTGGGTCGATCCGACACGATGATTGTTCTGAGCGTCAACCCATCTAAAGAATCGATTCTTATGTTCAATATTCCAAGGGATACACGAACTGAAATTATAGGGCATGGCACGACAGATAAAATTAATCACGCCTATGCCTTTGGTGGAGTAAACATGTCCATTCAGACGGTAGAGAAATTCTTAAGTATACCTATTAATTATTACATAAAGGTAAATATGGAGGGCTTCAGCCAGATTATAGACCTACTAGGTGGGGTGGAGGTTGAGAATCCATTTTCTTTTCAGTATGCAGGTTATGATTTCGCGGAAGGTCCCTTAGAATTAGACGGTGAAGAAGCACTTGCTTACTCACGAATGCGATTCGAAGACCCTCGTGGAGATATGGGACGTAACGCTAGACAAAGAGAAATACTGAAGCAGACGTTGAAGAATGCTCTACAAGTTACGAATATCGTTCGTATCCAATCGATGCTTGCGGAAGTTGGGAATAATGTGAAGACAGATATTACTTTTGCTGAGATGAAGAAATTTATAACAGATTATCGCTCTGACCTGAATAAGATTGAAACATTGGAGTTAAACGGTCAAGGGAAGAGAATAAACGGGATTTATTATTATATTATAGAAGCTGTCGAGAAGGAACGGGTTCATAGCATCATTGAGGAACATCTGCGTAGAGCGGAATAAGAATAAATTTTGCTGAATATATAGGTGTGAGTCTTTAAAGGGGTAGATTTTTGGGTGACGGAAGGATATCAATTTTTCTGTGTATATTGTGAACAGCTTGTACAAAGTAATGAGAGAAGCTCTATTTTTAAAACTGGATTTTACAAGCATGAGTTCCCAATGGGTTATTGTACGGTATGTGAGAAAAAGTATCGCCAATCGAGCATAGATTCCCATATTATAGATAAACCGTTAGAGTAATATGCTAAACTATATTTAGAGAGCAAGATAAGATCGCATATGCTCGTCAATCTAAAGGGGTGAATAGAATGCAGCAGGAACCGGTTATTCGATTGGAGGGTGTCTCGAAGGTTATCTCCTCAAAGGTAATCATTGATAATCTCAATCTGGAAATTGTACCAGGCCAAGTATTCGGATTTCTTGGTCCGAATGGAGCGGGAAAGACGACGACGATTCGCATGATGGTTGGCTTAATATCCATTAGTCAGGGAGACATCGTCATTTGTGGGCACAGCATTAAACACGAATTCGAAGCGGCAATAGCAAATGTGGGGGCAATTGTTGAGAACCCAGAGATGTATAAATATTTAAGTGGATATCAAAATTTACGCCATTTCGCTCGTATGATGCCTGGAGTCACGAAGGAACGAATACAAGAGGTCATCGCACTTGTTGGCTTGGATAAGCGAATTCACGACAAAGTTAAAACCTACTCACTCGGTATGAGACAAAGATTAGGTGTAGCTCAGGCTATTCTACATAACCCAAAGCTTCTTATCTTGGACGAGCCTACGAATGGACTGGATCCACAAGGTATCCGAGAATTACGTGACTATCTAAGGCATCTTTGTAGAGTTGAAGGAACTACGGTGTTCGTATCAAGTCATTTACTATCTGAGATGGAATTGATGTGTGATAGCGTAGCTATTATTCAGAATGGTCGATTAATTGATGTTCGTCAATTGAAGAATGAAGAAGGGGTAGCCGTGTCTGCTGCCGAGATTGCCTTTGATGTGGATCAACCTCAATTAGCTGCACAATTATTGGGAGTGAATCGATTGGAGAATAACCTACTCATATTGAAAATATCACGTGAAGAAATAGCTGATATTAATGCTCGTCTCGTTCAGGCTGGGCTCAAAGTATACGGCATTCGTGAGGTTACTCGCACGCTCGAGGATCAATTTTTGGAGATGACGGGAAGTGAACAAATTGACTAGTTTCTATAAATTAATATTAAACGAGAATATGAAAATATATTATCGCATTCGTACGTGGATTATGTTAAGTATTCTAGCTATATTCAGTATATTGATGCCATTCGTATTCTTCATGGCGCAAGGATCGGAACAACCTAATGTATGGGAAGTCACGATATTAACGATGACGATAACATTCTTTCTAAATATTATATTCGTTGTTGTTATTGCAGCGGATTCTGTAGCCAGTGAGTTTACTGGGGGAACGATTAAGTTGCTTCTGATCAGACCATGGAGTCGTTCGAAGATTCTATTATCCAAATATATATCCGTGATTTTATTTAGCTTATTAAGTAGCCTTGTACTGTTTGGAGTTGCCTTTCTATTTTCAAATATATGGTTCAACTATGAGGGCAATTCAGGGATGTTCTCGAGTACTTGGAGTGATATGTCGTATGCATTCATGAATCTTGGCAGCAGTTATGTTCAACTCTTCATGATCATGATGATAGCGTTTATGATATCTACCCTATTTCGCTCGAGTACCTTTGCGATAGCCTTGTCATTGTTCATCTTATTCACCAAGGATATCTTTTTGACTATTCTAAATCCTGACAGATATGAGTGGATGAAATATTTGATATTCACACATATGGATTTAAAAGGATATATCAATTCATCTGTTGGCCCAGCGGGATCAACGTTCACTTTTTCGTTACTTATACTAGCGGGTTACTATATTGTGTTCGTGTTGCTCTCATGGTTTGTGTTCAAGAAACGTGATGTAGCAACATAACATGGCGAATGAAATAGGAGATGCACCTTTGCAATTAAAAATGGGATTAGTGGAGTTCGGCTCAATTTAAGTGTACTTTTGGTGCTAATGCTAATTACATGTAGGTGATGGAAGATGATTGTGGTAGCAGTCCCCCTTGAAAGTAGAACAAAAGAAGGGAATGGGTATGAGGGAGGGAGCATACACTTCCTTCCCACCCACGATATCAACTTCCCAAGCAAAAACTTCTCAAATCAAACTATGTTTCCGCAAGGTGTATTCGTTAGATTACCCTACCTCGGTTTGTAAGGAACGCGAAGAGGTATCCTTTGACTTGTCAGAGACAGGATTAGACACTGGAAGGCTCATCGTACTCGTTCCACTTAAAGCCCCGCCTTCCATAATGATTAGGGAAGCGGAGGAGACATCCCCGAACATCTGCCCAGTTGGTGTAATCGTAAGCTTACCCGTTGTAGCAATATCTCCATATACCTTACCAGCAATAATGACTTCCTTAGCCTGAATGTTAGAACGTGCTTCCGCATATTCACCCACCGTGACATCTCCTTGACTCTCAATTTCACCATTAAACTGGCCTTCAATTCGCAAGTTGGCTTCACAGTTTAACTTTCCGGTGATCACTGAACCTTGTCCAATGAGTGTGTCCGTCGCTGCGAGTGCTTTCCCATTCCTTCTTGATCTTGCCATGATACAACCCCCTAAAAGTTTTTGAAGAGCATAACTTCCTGGTTAAACTTCGTTTCGAAAACTCACCTCGAAAGCATATGCTTAGTTTTTGAAGAGCATAACTTCCCACTATTTGATGTAGGAAAGTGGGTTAACGGTTTTGTTTTTCTTTTCCACTTGGAAATGGAGATGAGCTCCTGTACTACGACCAGTATTTCCTAGTTTCCCAATCACATCTCCTTTGGAGACATGATCCCCGACAGCGACCTCGATTTTACTCAAATGCATGTAAGAAGTCTGCAATCCATTTGGATGTTCAATCTGTATATAGAGACCTCGTGCGCCTAGTTGCTCAGCATGTAGCACCTTGCCTGCCCCTGCAGCATAGATAGGCTCTCCTGTTTTACCAGAAATATCGATACCCGCATGATAAGCTGCACCACCGTTAAACGGATCTTTCCTATAGCCGAAGCTAGAGGAAATGACGTGGGAGGAGGTTGGCCACATATTCGGAATGCCTTCCAACATATCTTGTGTCGCTTGAGCCTTTTCAAGCGTGCGAGGGATATTATTCTCCATGGAATGGATTAGTTTGCGAATTTCTTCAAAGTCATCCTTCGTCTCTTGAGAAAGGTTGATGATGTCGCTAGTGTGTACAGCAATAAATTCACCACCTACATGTGGAGGGAAATCATTAGTCAACTTCATAGAACGGCTCTTACTGCTAACGTCATCGGAAATCATACTGGTATCATTTTTCTGTATGAACTGTTGTAGATCCTCTTCTAGCTCAGTTACACGTTGCATTTTATCCTTCATATCATGAGCATCAGTAGATAACTGGATAATTTCATTCTGTAATCTACTGATAGCTTCTTCCCGATTACTAACCGTGATCTCCATTTGATGGTTGGCCATGTTCTGAAGCTCCATTTCCTGTTCCATCTTAGAGATTGCTTGGGAAGAATGAACTTGCATGGAAATAATAAGACCTGTAAGGGACAGAATAGCAACAGTAGGTACGATAATTAATAAGGGTTTTGAGATATGGATCTGCTTGACAGAATGCTGTGCATCTCGGAGAACAAGTAGCGTTAATTGCTGTTTCGTCTTAGTACTTTTCATAGGCAACTCCTTTCTAATTAATGGGTGGAGGAATGGAATAGATCGCTTATATTCTATTTATTCTTTGAAGTCTATAAACATGTCTAATTTGTTGAGAGAATCTTAGTAATTCTTGTTTTTAACGAGGTGGATTGAATAAATCCTCCAAGGGTTGGTCAATGCTGTACGATACGGTGGCGGTTACTATTACTTATGGAGGGGGGATAGCTTTATGATATGGCTACTTATTATATTGATTGTATTTATTGTCCAAATCGCGACGATTATTATCATTGAATTCCGAAATCCAACGAAAGCTCTCGCATGGATATTTATTTCGTTTTGCTGTCCAGTGATTGGATTTATAATCTATTATGTAATAGCTCGAGAATACAATAAACATAAGCAAGTTCGTTCAAGAGAATCGAGGCTATATCAGAAAAGTCATGTGCATCTCTGGCGCGAGACTGACATTGTTCAGATCGCGGAAGAGATGAAGAATAGTGAATTCATGCATCGAAAGCGGCTATTTCATTTATTGACCCACCTTCAGGGGAGTTCTATAACGCGATGTAATAAAAGTCGGGTTCTAACGGACGGGAAAATGGCTTATCATGCGATGCTTGAAGCAATGGAATCTGCTAAGGATCATATTCATGTGGAATTTTATATTTTTAGACCAGATATGATCGGTACTGAATTTCAGGATGTGATGATTCGGAAGGCTCAAGAAGGAGTCAAGGTTCGTGTCGTTTGTGATGGGATAGGGAGTTACCACCTAAAACGGTCCTTTATACAGCATTTCAAAGAAGAAGGTATTGAATTTCATTTCTTTCTTCCGCTAGTCCTTGCTATCATCAATCGTCGTATTAACTACCGTAATCATCGTAAGATTGTGATTGTGGATGGTAAAAGGGGATTTACAGGAGGACTAAATGTAGGTGATGACTATTTGGGATTATATTCTGAAATCGGATATTGGCGGGATACTCACTTGGAACTAGAAGGTGATGCTGTTTATTACCTACAGAATATATTTCTTAATGATTGGGAATTAGCTTCTAGTGAACGAATTGAGGATGCTTCTATGTTTCCTGCCCATGAATGTCGCGGAGATCAGCAAATTCAAATATTGAGTAGTGGTCCAGATCAGGTACGTGATGCATTACAGGAGATGTTCTTTGGAGCAATAACAGCTGCTAACGATAGGATATGGATTACATCCCCTTACTTTATCCCTGATGCAGGTATTCATGAGGGACTCAAAACAGCGGCAATTAGTGGTGTGGATGTACGTATCATTATTCCAGGTAAGCCGGATTCGAAATGGGTACATCTTGCTTCTCTGTCGTATGTAGAAGAATTGCTAGAGGCAGGCGTACGTTTCTATCAATACCGCAAAGGCTTCGTCCATGCCAAAACTATGATTGTGGATGACTTGTTAGCTACTATTGCGACCGCCAACATGGATATGCGGAGTTTCTTCTGTAATTTCGAGTTAGCTGCAGTATTATTTGATCAGAAATCTATACAACGAGTTGTAAAAGATTTCGAGGTTGATCTTCAGGTTTGCTCAGAAATCATCCTTAGTGAATTTATAGCAAGGCCTTATAAGCAAAAAGTAGGAGAGCGGTTATGTAGAATTTTATCTCCATTATTATAAAAGGGATCGAAACCTTTTTAATCATAGAAATGACTGTGATATAAATATATGGATAATATTAGGATGAGGTATAAGTTATGCTCTATACGGTACAGTCGTTTATTCGTATTTGATCATTTTTGTATATGATGAAATGCATGACAGTGCATAGTGCGGGGCATATTGAGAAGGATAAAGTACGAATCATCATGTGTTATATGAGTTAGGAAGGAATGAGAAATTGTGGATGAAGAAGAAGCTTATTTGCGAGATGTTGATCGGATGGTGAATGAGGGTTTAGGAGGTGGAGAAGTCACGATAGATAATGGGTATGTTGGTGATATCCCATTAGAAGAGTTATCTATGGAGCGAACGGAAGAGTTTATAGAGGACGAAGATACTAGTTATTAGACTATAAGTGCGTGTTCAAAAAGTCGAATTTTCAGCACCAAGAAGATTGGATGAAGCAAGGGAGTGAGGAGCGGAGCGTAGGCAGTACCTACGTGAGCACCGGAAGGACCGGCTGAATTCAATGTTCGATGTCGAATAAGCTTCTTGGCATACTTCGTGATCAAAAGATGGCTTTTTGAACAACCTCTATAATAATGAAAAGGAGTAATGATAATGGATGTAAGAAGAGCGCTTGATATTTATCAAGACAAAGATACCATTGCTGTTCAATTAGTTGGAGATCCTGTCTGGATTGAGCATGTGGATGAAGTTAATGGAATGGCTACAGTTCAGGTGGGATCGCGTCCGACCAACACACATACGGTGAGTGTGGATCGTCTTCGTGAGGAAGAGACATCATAACTGCTACTTGTTGAATAGATTGGGGATGCGGAAATAGCATTAGAACTTTAGGAAGGGCTCGAACTGCTTGAATTAGCGGTTTCGAGTCCTTTTATATTTCCGCTGAAACGGGTACTTTAAAGTGATACGAAGTATCGCTAGCATCGGAAGCATAAGCTTTTTGAAAAAAGATGGCATAGCCGTTTCTACTTGCATATCGACGCTTCTTGCGGGTCATAGCATTGACAGATATAATAAAGGACAAGTTATGTTGGAAATGGTCATAAAGTACGAGTTCAAAAAGTCGACTTTTTGAACAACCTCATAAAGGTGGGTTCATATTGGGAATGAGTCATTATAAGGGAACATATATCTATTCATCTCATCATTTGGAAGATACCGAAGCGCTTGCGGCTTGGTTGGCTAAAGTAGTGATTCCGGGTACGGTGATTGGACTTGATGGAGATTTAGGAGCGGGAAAAACAGCATTTTCACAACTATTTGCTAAGCATCTTGGAGTTAAAGGGATCGTTAATAGTCCAACATTTACAATTATTAAAGAATATGAAGGTAGAGTGCCTTTTTATCATATGGATGTTTATCGCCTTTCGATAGAAGAAGCGGATGAGCTTGGGCTGGATGAGTATTTCTATGGTAAGGGAGTATGTCTGGTGGAGTGGTCCCAAATTATTAGTGATTTATTACCTGAAAATCATCTGCATTTATCGATAGAGACTATTGGGCCTGAACAACGTGAAATTACGATTCGTGGGTTAGGAGAACCTTATGAAGAATGGTGCCGTAACCTGAATAAGAATGGAGTCTTTAAGTTATGAGTAAACCGCAAAATCCAGGTTCGCAACAACGGATACTGGCATTGGACACATCTACAACATCACTGGCTGCAGCGGTGATGGATAAGGGTAAGGTTGTACATGAGATTAGCGAATTGGGTGAACGAAATCATTCCATTCGAGTTCTATCGATTGTGGACGAAGTTCTGAAAGCATCTGGAACGATAACTTCAGAGCTGAAGGGTATCGCTGTTGGAATAGGACCGGGATCTTATACGGGCACACGAATAGCTGTTACCGCAGCAAAGACGTTAGCATGGGCTTGGAGCATACCAGTGGTGGGTATATCGAGTCTTTACTCATTGGCTTATGGCGGCTATTCCCATGGGGTAAATACTCATGAGATTAAGGTAGGAATAGATGACGTCCATTGGATTATTCCGTTGATGGATGCGAGACGCGGTCAGGTATATACAGCACTATTCAGTTCATCAGATGGGAATGTACCGAACCGCCTAGAGCCGGATGCTATTCGTCTAATGGATCAGTGGGTAGAAGAGCTAGTGAATCGGTTGGAAGCTATATCTGAACAGGAGAAGCCATATCATGTCTGGTTCGTGGGGGATGTGAATCTCCATAAGGAAGCAGCTGAACGTCTAAGAGTACATCTTGGAGATGCACTTCATATCGTTTCATATGATTTGGAGGCACGTTTCGTAGGAATGTTAGGGGAACAGAGGCTTAACCAAGGTGAAATGGATGATATGCATTCACTGATTCCGAATTATACCCAACTTACTGAAGCGGAAACGAATCTCCTTCGTAAGATGTGAAGGGAGTTAGGTAATTGATGGAGCAGAATAACAAGGTGGCAGACGACGATGGAATCTCTTTTCGAATCATGAAGCTCGAGGATATACCTAATATTATGGTTATTGAACATGATGCATTTACACTTCCATGGACAGAGACTGCATTTCGTAATGAATTGACGAACAATCTATTTGCTCGTTATATCGTGATGGAGAGTCATGGAAATCCCATAGGTTACGCTGGAATGTGGACGATTGTAGATGAGGCACATATCACGAACATTGCTATTCTGGAAGCATATCGCGGTCGTAGATTAGGTGCGCGTTTGCTAGATGAATTAATGAAGACTGCTGTTCAATTGGGAATGGATCGAATGACACTGGAAGTTAGGGTGTCCAATTGTATCGCCCAGCATTTGTATGAAAAAAAGGGATTTGAATCAGTAGGACTTCGTAAAGGCTATTATTCAGACAATCATGAGGATGCAATGATTATGTGGGTAGATTTACCCCAATATAAGGAGTACGGTAGTAGGGAAGGAAGCGTATAGATTCATGAGTATAGATAACAATAAATATAGCCCATGTTATATATTAGCTATTGAGACAAGCTGTGACGAAACGGCTGTAGCTGTTGTGAAGGATGGGCATGAGGTATTGTCGAATATGATATCAAGCCAGATTGAGACGCATAAGGCTTTTGGTGGTGTTGTACCCGAAGTTGCATCTCGCAAGCATGTTGAGAGTATTACACTTATGCTAGAAGAAGCAGTAACTGCTTCAGGAATCAAGATGAAAGATTTGTCTGCAATTGCTGTGACACAAGGACCTGGACTTGTGGGTGCATTATTAGTAGGGGTAGTGGCTGCAAAGAGTCTTTCAGTAGCGTTGTCCAAACCACTAATTGGAACACACCATATTGCAGGACATATATATGCCAATCGCTTGGTGGGAGATATTCATTATCCTTGTATGACGTTAGTTGTATCCGGTGGACATACGGAACTTGTCTATATGAAAGAAGAAGGTCACTTTGAAGTGATCGGTCGAACTAGGGATGATGCGGTTGGAGAGGCCTACGATAAAGTAGCGCGCTCACTTGGATATCCTTATCCTGGTGGCCCACATGTGGATCGCATGGCTATGGAATCGGAGGAATCAATAACACTTCCACGTGCATGGTTGGAACCGGGATCATATGATTTCAGTTTCAGTGGTTTGAAATCTGCCGTATTAAATGTGATCAATCAACGTAAGATGCGTGGAGATCCACCAATCACGGCTGCCATTGCACGAGGATTTCAAGAGTCGGTTGTAGAGGTACTTGTAACCAAAGCAATTCTTGCCGTGAAAGCCTATGATGTGAAGCAGTTGCTACTATGTGGTGGTGTAGCTGCTAACCGTGGTCTTCGGGCGGAGCTTAGCCGTAGATGTGCGGAGGAAGGAATAGATCTATCCATTCCTCCATTTGAATATTGTACAGACAATGCTGCTATGATTGGCGCTGCAGCTTATCTTAAATGGCGCGAACAATATTTCACACCGCTTGAAATGAAGGCAGATCCGCAGCTTTCTTTGGAAGCATGGGGCACTAATAGCGTAGATTAAGTCAAGAATAAGAAAAATGTCTATTGACAGAGTTCCTTCAAATCGGTATGATAATAAAAATTTCAAATTGTGATAAACGCGATGAACAAGAGTAGTAGGGGAAATCCGGGAATAATCAGAGAACTGCGGGTTGGTGCAACGCAGTCGAAGGGGCCTGAACTCGCTTGGGAGCGGAACGGTGGAACACGACGAGGAAGATTCGTCGTAGTCTCGGTAGTGCACGCCGGGGAAGTACATCGTTACGTTGGCCTCCGTAAGAGGGTAAGCTTAGCAGTCCATTACTTTATGATTCGTTATGGCTGTAAGGCGTTTGAGGGGTTCTTCCGATAATCCTATGTTACATGTGGGGGAAGGACAACAAGAGTGGTACCGCGAAGGGTGAATAACAGCCTGTCGTCTCTTGATATAGAGATGACGGGCTTTTTTGTATATATTTTCAGTGTAAGTTCAAAAAGTCAGATTTTCAGCACTAAAGTATATGCTTACGATGCTACGTTTCTTCGAAACGTCTCAGAAGATTGAATGAAGATAGGGAGTGAGGAGCGGAGCGTAGGCAGTACCTACGTGAGCACCGGAAGGACCTGCTGAATTCAATATTCGATGTCGAATACGCTTCTTGTTATACTTCGTGATCAAAAGATGACTTTTTGAACAACCCTATAAATTATGGCTATGAACGGGAGTAGTAAAAGGATTATGCCTTCAGAGAGCTGTGGAATTGGTGTGACACAGTGACAGAACCCTTTGAATCTCGCCCGGGAGCTAAGTCTGTGGAACTTCGAGAAGAAGCGTACACGGATTCGGTTATCCACCGTTAAAGGGATCTCTTTATGTAAGGTCATACAACCGAGCATAAAGAACAAAGTGGGGTGCTTAGACGATGATGTCGATGGCGCCAACAAGAGTGGTACCGCGGAAGGTGAAAACCTGTCGTCTCTTATATTCATAAGAGATGGCAGGTTTTTTCTGTCTTCTCAACATTGCTCCACAAAAACTAGGCTTATGCTTACGATGCGATTTGTTGGAACGAAGATTGATCAGGGGAGCCTAGCTCTCCAATAAATTTCAGGAGGTTATTAAAATGACAACAGCACCAAGGATTATTATATTTGATACAACGCTACGTGACGGAGAACAGGCACCAGGTGCAAGTTTACAGCCAGATCAGAAAATACAGCTTGCTGGCAAGCTTGTGGAGCTTGGTGTAGATGTGTTGGAGCCGGGGTTCCCGATCTCTAGCCCAGGGGAGTTTGCTGCGGTAGAAGCCATATCGCGACAGTATCAACAAGTAGAGATATGTGGGTTCGCTAGAGCGGTAAAGGGAGATATTGATGCAGCAGTTCGAGCTACAAGGGATGCTGCGCATCGTCGGATCCATCTCTTTCTGTCATCATCAGATATTCACCTACAGCACCAATTACGTATAAGTCGGAAGGAAGCTGTAGCTAAAGCCCGGCAAATGACCGCTTATGCTAAACAATTCAGTGACCAAGTTGAATTCACGGCGATGGATGCTGCCCGCACAGGAATAGATGATCTCATTGAGATGATCGAAGCTGTGATCGAAGAAGGAGCAACGATGATTAATCTGCCAGACACGGTAGGATATGCACTTCCGCAGGAGTATGGGGATATGTTCCGGAAAGTTCGCGAAGGAGCAAGAGGTGGAGCGGGCGTCTTATATAGCGCTCACTGCCATAACGACTTAGGGCTTGCGGTAGCCAATAGCCTTGCTGCCATTCAGAATGGTGCAACTCAGATTGAAGTCACAGTTAACGGAGTGGGAGAGAGAACTGGGAATTGTGCACTAGAGGAACTGGTTATGGCTTTAGAAGTAAGAAAAGATTCACTAAACTACTCAACGGGCATTTCGATGGAGAAGATATACGGAGTATCAAGAGCGGTTAGTAGTGCTATGCATTTTCCAGTGGCATATAACAAACCTATTGTGGGTCGTAATGCATTTCAGCATGAGTCAGGTATTCATCAAGATGGACTACTGAAGGATCTAAGTACTTATGAGATTATGAACCCTGAATCACTAGGCATTTCACGGGATATGATCATATTAGGTAAACATTCGGGTCGTCATGCGCTGAAGGACCGTGTAGCAAGATACGGGATACAGATGAAGGATACGGAGATGGAAGTGCTTTATGATGTCTTTAAGGAAACAGCAGATCGCTTGAAAGTTGTCACTGATGACATACTGTTGAAGATGGTGAGTCATACGACAGGGAAAAGAATACAGAACTTTGAACTTGGAGAAGTACAGGTGCAATCGGGTAGTGCAGAGGAGCGTATCGCAACTGTTACATTACGTCACCTACATGAGGATCGGGAATCTACGCATATCGCTATCGGAAAGGGACCGCTGGAAGCTTTAATTTCAGCGATTGGTCAAGGGATCGAAGCAGATATTACTTTCGGTGACCTGGAACTGCACTCGCTCAGTACAGGGGAAGAGGCACATGCTGAAGCTGCCGTAACGGTGGAGTGGGAAGGTAAGACCTATCGCGGCACAGCCATTCATCAAGATATCGTGATGGCTGCTGGACTTGCTTATGTGGCCGCTTGTAATAGTGCCCTTTCAGTATATCTTTCAGCTTAATTAGATTGAATTATGAAACTTTTGATAAATAGACTTTCAATATAATTGAAAGTCTATTTATCATATTTCCACTGAAATGGGTGCTGAATTAGTTTGTCAAGATGTGGACAAAGTTATCCACATATCCAAGTAGGATTGTGTGTAAACGAGATCAATAAGGAATATATATAGGTTTGAGTGGACTTTGAAACAGTGGATATTTTTTTCATTAAAATTGTGGATAATGTGCATAACTTAGTGGATAAGAGTAAGATGTTCGCTAAAAACTCTATAAAACCTAAAAAAATAGCCCTCAGGGCTATTTTAAAGAGTGAGTTATGCAGGATTTCAGGGGATAACTCTGTGCATAACTTTAAACGTATCATAAAAGTTTTTTTGTTGTTAAATTTTATATTGCCTAATCCCACTTAATCTACGGCAAGTTGCTCCCATTCGTTATAAACATCCTCAAGGGATTTCTTCTTTATTTCGACCATTTGCTGATGCTCTTGTAGAGCTATATAATCTTGAAATATGTCAGGGAGAGCCATCTTAGCTTCAAGAACCTTTATATCTTCTTCTAAAACGTGAATTTCTTCTTCCAAAGTAGCCAATCTACGTTGACGATTACGTTCTTCACGCTTGGCCATTTTATCGGCTTCAAATGAAGATGCGCCTGGTTTATCAATAGGATCTAATGCCGAATCCGATTTGGCTGATGTTTTGGCTGCAAGTTCCAGCGCTTCCTGCTGTATTTCTGCGAGTTCCTGTTTCTTCTCGGTATAGTCATCATAATTGCCAAGGAAATGTTCTGTCCCATTAGAAGAAAGCTCTACAATACGCTCAGCCATCTTATTTAGGAAATAACGGTCATGAGAAATAAATAGAAGGGTACCCTCGAAATCGATCAAAGCAGATTCAAGTACTTCTCGACTGAATAAGTCCAAATGGTTGGTAGGTTCATCTAGAATAAGCATATTAGCTTCGAGGAGCATGAGCTTGGCAAGCGCTACGCGAGCCTTCTCTCCACCACTGAGTGCAGAAACCTTCTTCAGGACATCCTCACCACTAAATAGAAAGTTACCGAGCACAGTGCGAATCCGCGCTTCTTCCATATGGGGGTATTCACTCCAGAGTTCTTCTAAGACGGTATTTTTAAAATTTAAATTGGTCTGTTCTTGATCATAATAGCCAATCTTTACTTTCGTTCCCCAATGAATCTGACCTGTAGCAGGCGTGAGAGTGTCGAGCATACATTTGAATAAGGTTGACTTCCCAATACCGTTAGGACCGATTAGAGCAGCTGTCTCCCCACGACGCATATCAAAGGATACATTCTGAAATAAGGGGGATAACGGATCGAATGCGACAGATAAATCACGTACCTGTAGGACTTCTTTTCCAGACGAATATTCTATTTCAAAAGAAAAAGACGCTTTCTTAAGTTCACCTTGTGGTCGATCAAGTCGATCCATCTTCTCGAGAGATTTACGACGGCTCTGTGCTCGCTTCGTTGTGGAAGCACGTACTAAGTTGCGTTGGACAAACTCTTCCATTTTGGCAATTTCGCCTTGTTGTTTGTCGTATTGCTTCAATTCGGCTTCATATTCAGCAGCCTTGAGCTCAATGTAGCGACTATAGTTACCTGTGTAACGCTTAGATTGGTGTCTCTCAATTTCCACAATAGTGGTCACTAGGCGATCTAAGAAATAACGGTCATGAGATACGACTAATATAGATCCAGAATAGGAACGTAAGTAATCTTCTAACCATGTTAGCGTAGCAATATCCAAGTGGTTCGTAGGTTCATCGAGCATGAGCAGATCAGGAGCTAACAACAGGATACGTGCTAATGCCAGTCGAGTCTTCTGCCCACCACTGAGTGTACTAATTGAAGTATCTGGTGCGAAATCTCCAAAGCCCATACCATGCAGAACGCTGCGAATTTTCGTCTCCATTTCATAGCCACCATTATCTTTGAACCAATCGGAGCGAAAAGCATATCGTTCTAATAAATCTTGATATTTCTTCGGGTTCTCCATCGACACGGGATCTGCTATCTGCTTCTCCATAGATCTCAGTTCTTGTTCAGCATCAATTAATGGTGTAAATACGCTGAGCATTTCCTCCCACAGGGTCCCATCCGATTGAAGGCCGCTATTCTGAGCGAGGTACCCAATGGTTGTTTCCTTTGCTTTGAAGATTTGTCCCCCATCATAGGATATTTCACCTGCTAGAATCTGTAGAAATGTGGACTTTCCGGCACCGTTAACACCTACAAGTCCGACGCGTTCCTTCTCAAGAATTTGCAGATTAATTCCATCAAGAACGGGCTGGACACCGTACAATTTCTTTATTCCAGTAGCTTGAAGCAACATGCAGTAGAAACCTCCATCTTTGTCCTTATATAATAGCTATTTTACATTAAAACAATCCAATAGGCGACTTGTTAGCAGGAGTTCTGCTTAATCTTGGCGAAAAGAAAGTAACAATGGTACACTATATAAAAAATATATGTGACAGATTGTCAAGTTATATGGGTCAGAACCTGACTTTTTGAACAACCTCATTGAAGAAGGCAGTTGCATACGAATGAATGGAAATAAATCTCCATTATCTATCGATAAAACAACGATGCGTTTAAAGTTGACAGAGGCGCGAAATGAACTATCCGAGAAAGAGCGCGAACAGTGGTCTAACGAGGCCGTTGGGTATATTATAGAAGAATTCGAAACTTTGGAAATTAGGAACTTTCTAGTGTACATACCTTTTCGCTCAGAACTGAATACGAGACTTTTAATTGAATGGGGCTGGAACAAGGGAGTGGAAGTGCTCGTTCCAAGATGTGATCCCAGTGATTACTCTATGGAGATGTATCGCCTTCGAAATTGGAATGAGCTTGCTCCAGGTGCCTATGGTATAGAGGAACCCGACCCCATACGTACTACTGCTGTAGGATATCAATTTGTCCCGGAGGCTATTGTCCTTCCAGGTCTTGCATTTGATAGGGTTGGAGGAAGATTAGGTTACGGGAGCGGATACTATGACCGACTCTATGAGCGGTTACAACTATCGATTGAGGCTGCTAAGCCTCCCATCTTGATTGGGCTTGGCTACAACATGCAGGTCGTGGACAAGGTGCCAATGGATGAACATGATGTAGCGCTCAACATGCTCGTCACTGAGAAAGGTATTGTGGATTGTAAATAAATAGAAGTAATTTATTTCAATGGACAGGTGGGGTGATCATATGGTGTGGAAAACTGCGATCTTAACAGCCAGCGACAAGGGAGCTAGAGGAGAACGCGAAGATACAAGTGCCCAGGTCATCCGGGAGTTGGTAGAAGAGGAATTGGGTGGGGAGATTGTGGAATACCGAATTGTGCCCGATGAACAAGATGAAATCATGGCATCACTCATTGAACTAACGGATTATTTCAAGGCAGATTTGATTCTGACAACGGGTGGGACGGAGCTAGCTATTCGAGATGTAACTCCAGAGGCGACGAGTCTGGTTATTGAGCGCGAAGTACCTGGAATGTCGGAAGCGATGCGTAGTGCTTGGATGGAACGGAATCGGGCAGCTATGCTATTTCGAGGGATTTGTGGCATAAGGGGTCGAACATTGATTGTTAATCTACCAGGTACCCCTAGAGGTGTACATGAATGTTTAGCAGCACTAATGGATCAGCTCCCTGAAGCGCTACTGATGGTAACAGGTCAATATCGTCAATAAGTCTATCTAATTCCTATAGATTGTGCTCCAAAATCATTGTGTTTATGTGATTTATGTTATGGTATAATAATTTCACTAGGCACTATGTTGGAATGTTGAATGACATCAGTTCTATTAGATTACCATTGGAGTTAAATGGTTTACAATAAGGAGGTATATGTTATGGGAATTGGAACACCAGGAATTGTTCTGCTTGTCATATTAGCGCTGTTGCTGTTCGGACCTCATAAATTACCGGAACTAGGTCGTGCTGTTGGTCGGACATTCCGTGAGTTTAAAGCAGGAGCACGTGACATTATGGAAGATCCGATCAAGTCGAATAGCGATGTCCAACAAACGGATGCAACACGTAATGATCAGGACAATAAGCGTCTTCCAGAATAGGTTTTCAAAGGATATTCGTAAGCCTTGAATCCCTTCCTCGTGGGGAGGGATTTTGTTCTGTCCAAAATTGCTTAGGGATCAGAGGTGGTAACATGTCAGAAGTGCGTGATGAAATGTCTATATTCGAACATTTAGGTGAGCTACGTAAGCGGATTATTTACGTATTGATCATTTTTATTGCTGGTCTTATTATTGGCTTATTTCTCGCTGGTCCGATCTATCAATACTTAGTGAATGCAGATCATGCTAAGGATTATGTGCTTAATGCGTTCTCCTTCTGGGACGGTATTGGTATTTATATGAAAATAGCAATGGCTGTTTCATTGGTTCTATCCATCCCCATGATTGTGTATCAATTATGGTCCTTTGTTAGTCCAGGTTTAAGGGAAGTGGAACGGAAGGCATCGCTGAGATATGTACCGTATGTATTCATTCTATTCTTAGTGGGTCTAACGTTCGCGTATTGTATTGTATTTCCGATGGCTTTATCTTTTAGTAGAGCAGTTACTGCAAGTATGGGACTTACGGAAACGTACGGAATTACACAATACTTTAGTTTTATGTTTGCACTCGTCATTCCTTTGGCACTATTATTTGAGTTACCTGTTCTGATCATGTTCCTTACCAAGATTAGAATTTTAAATCCTCTTCGTTTACGAAAAATGCGCAAGATTGCTTACTTTGTACTCGTATTCGTTGCCGTTGTTATTACTCCTCCAGATTTCATCTCTGATTTTCTTGTGGCAATTCCACTCGTTGCACTATATGAGTGCAGTGTGTTTCTGTCGTCTCTTATATACCGTAAACAATTAGCATCGGATGCGGCAATAGAGGCGAGTTACTCACAATCGACCGATAAAATATAATGACGATACACCTAATTAAGGCATAATTAGGGGATGAATGGATAGAATGAAAGAGATCACACAACTTTTTTTGAGAAAATGAGCAAAGGGACTTGAAAAAAGTGCCCAAGTTGAGTATCATAAAAATTGGTTGTTAGCACTGATGCTTGTCGAGTGCTAATACATATTTCGACAGATGTTACTGCATAACAACATACTATATTATTTTAAGGAGGCTATTTTTCATGATCAAACCATTAGGTGACCGCGTATTGGTAGAACCAATTGAGCAAGAAGAAACAACGGCATTTGGGATTGTCCTTCCAGACTCCTCTAAAGAAAAGCCGCAAGAAGGCAAGGTTATCGCTGTAGGAAAAGGTGCGGTAAAAGATGGAGTGCATGTTGCTCTTGAAGTAAAAGAAGGCGACAAGGTACTTTTCTCTAAATACGCTGGAACAGAAATCAAATATGAAGGTAAAGAATATTTGATTATGAAAGAAAGCGACATCCATGCAATATTAGGCTAATTTAGCTAAAACATACGAAGTGAAAAACAGTAATTTATAATTTAAAGGGAGGTTTATATCACGATGGCAAAAGATATTAAATTCAGTGAAGACGCTCGTCGTTCCATGCTCCGCGGTGTGGATGCTTTGGCAAATGCAGTAAAAGTTACATTGGGACCAAAAGGACGTAACGTAGTTCTTGAGAAGAAATTCGGTAGCCCGCTTATTACCAATGATGGTGTAACGATTGCTAAAGAAATCGAACTAGAAGACGCTTTCGAGAACATGGGTGCTCAACTTGTTAAGGAAGTAGCTACGAAGACGAATGATGTAGCCGGTGACGGAACAACTACAGCAACTGTTCTTGCTCAAGCTATGATCCGCGAAGGTCTTAAGAACGTAACTGCTGGTGCTAATCCAATGGTTATTCGTAAAGGGATCGAGAAAGCAGTTAAAGCTGCTGTTATCGAATTGAAGAACATTGCTAAACCAATCGAAGGCAAACAATCTATTGCACAAGTTGCATCGATTTCTGCTGGTGATGATGAAGTTGGCGAATTGATCGCTGAAGCAATGGAAAAAGTGGGTAATGACGGTGTTATTACTGTTGAAGAATCCCGCGGATTCGCAACTGAAATGGAAGTCGTGGAAGGTATGCAATTCGACCGCGGTTACATTTCTCCATACATGATTACAGATACGGATAAAATGGAAGCTATTCTTGAAAATCCATACATCCTAATTACAGATAAGAAAATTACGAACACACAAGAAATCTTGCCATTGCTTGAGAAAATCGTGCAACAAGCTAGACCACTTGTATTGATTACTGAAGATATCGAAGGCGAAGCACTAGCTATGCTGGTAGTTAACAAATTGCGTGGTACATTCAACGCAGTTGCTGTTAAAGCACCAGGATTCGGTGACCGTCGTAAAGCTATGCTTCAAGATATTGCTGCATTGACTGGCGGACAAGTGATTACAGAAGAACTTGGTCTTGATCTGAAAACGGCAACGATTGAACAATTAGGTACTGCACGTCAAGTGCGTGTTACGAAAGAAAACACAATCGTCGTAGATGGTGCTGGTAACAAAGCTGATATCGATGCTCGTGTGAACCAAATTAGAGCTCAATTGGAAGATACAACTTCCGAGTTCGACAAAGAGAAATTGCAAGAGCGTCTGGCTAAATTGTCCGGTGGCGTAGCAGTTATCAAAGTCGGAGCTGCAACTGAAACAGAACTTAAAGAACGCAAACTACGCATCGAAGATGCCCTGAATGCAACTCGCGCTGCGGTTGAAGAAGGTATCGTATCTGGTGGTGGTACTGCACTCGTTAACGTATATAATGCAGTAAATGCTATTGATGTAGAAGGTGACGAAAGAACTGGCGTGAACATTGTATTGCGCGCTCTTGAGGAACCAATCCGCACAATCGCAGCAAATGCTGGTCAAGAGGGTTCCGTTATCGTGGATCGCTTGAAGAAAGAAGCTATCGGCATTGGCTACAACGCTGCTACCGATGAGTGGGTGAACATGTTCGAAGCTGGGATCGTTGACCCTGCTAAAGTAACTCGTTCCGCTCTTCAAAACGCTGCATCCGTAGCTGCAATGTTCTTGACTACTGAAGCGGTAATCGCTGATAAGCCAGAACCAGAAAAACCAGCTATGCCTGATATGGGCGGCATGGGTGGAATGGGCGGCATGATGTAATAAGAGCTGCAAAGCCTTGTGGGGCAAGGGTTTCTCCTCGGGGCAACACTGATTGCCCACATTGTGTAAAATGAAGACACTTTAGAGTGATGGAAATTGCTCTAAGGTGTCTTTTGTTTTTAAGAAAAGGAGGAGACACTGATTTGGATATTGTTGGACGGCAGGAGATGCTTCATTGTAGAAATATAAATACTGTCCTAAACTTCCTAGGACAGTATTTATATTAAACACCTTTCATCAGATCACTGAACTTTTGTGATGCTTCTTTCTTCATTGATTTTGTTATGTGGAGATACATACGCTTTGTGATTTCTTCGTTCTGGTGCCCTAATCTTTCCATTATTTCATGAATGCCGACTCCGGCCTCAGCAAGCAACGAAGTATGCGTATGACGTAGACTATGAGGAGAATTAGTGTCTCATTCAATCCAGCGAGCCTTAGAAGTCTTCTCATGCGGTTTTGGCTCGTTTTAATGAAATCAGAATAGCCCATATCCTTCTCTGTTTTGGCAAATACGAAATCTTGATCGTAATACACATCTCGATGGAGCATCTTAAGCTCGTTTTGATGAGCTTTTAGCTTTTCTAGCTCTTTAACTACCAGTGGGTCTAGCTCGATGGTTCGTTTCGATGTGCTTGTCTTAGGTGTCAGCAAATGATACTCAGTTGCTCGATTAGTTGGATTATAATAAGTTTTCGTTACTGACAACGCATGTTCCTTTAATTCTAAATCTTTCTTTTTTATTGCGCAGAGGTATTTTACTTTATTTTCTTCCGCTTCAATTTCCTCAACTGTTTTCTGGGGGCGAGGCAACTTTGCATATTGTGTTGGTTCGTTTTTGATAATTTCTAACTCTATTGCCTTGGTAAATAGCATTTGTCCTGTGGAATGAACGCCGGCAATCGTATTTAACGCAAAGCCGCGCTCATACAAGTCTAGCAGGCCTTTTGATAAGCTTTCCGGGTAATGCTCTTCACCTGATGATTTTGAAAATAATCGAGCAATCGAGATGCTTCATGCTTTCGAACACGTACGGTACTAATTTTGACAGTGGCTTCACAGAGCTTCAGCCATTCTTCAACTAAAGTGGAGAATAACATCTCCTTTTCTGCTATGTAGGTTTCCTCCGCAAGCTCCGTATGCATCACCTCGCATGCAGCTTGAGCCTCCTTCTTAGTCTTAAACCCGCCCAATTGTCTTTGGATTCGTTTACCCGTGAGTGGATCTCGACCGATATCAAGGGTGAATGACCAGGTCGCATCACACTATTGTAAATCACATATTAATAAACTTTGAAAATAGCATTTTATCCAAACCTCACGCGATAAAAAAGCCAAGCACAGCGCACCTTCTGAACTAGGCTGGAAATCATTCGGCGACTACAGAAGAAACGGATATTGGTTTGACGCTGGGGCAGCTTGAGGATGTTCAATAGCATTTGCCCTGAGGGAGAACAAGGCGGCGAAGTCGTCAAATTGGCGCAAACTTGTTTAGGTGCCCCATACAGTCAGCCGATGCTAACCGAAGACACAGCGATTTATTACCGTCGATGCTCGAATAAAACTAAAACGTCTTTATCACAATAGGATGAATATCAGGAGACGAGCCTGTAGGCTCGCATCCTGAATGAGATTATGATGCTCGTGGGTGGAGCGTCTTATTTGATATTGACTCCAGCGCTTGCGTAGCCTTGTATCGTAGTGGCGACGTCAAGTCCGGCAGTTACGGTATCTGTGTACACGAGCAGAAGTCGTGCGTTGGCTGCAACGGGTATGTTTAATCCGGTAGTTATTCCATGGGATTGAGTACCCATTGCCAATATTTTGTGCGAATGCAATTGACATCTGCGATGAAGTCAAGTCGCAAGGTTACACGGGCAGAAAAGCGAATGGATCAACTGACAAAAAGTAGATCATCTTGTTTGCCCTACTCAACGACAATGAACTGACCAGAGAAGAATGGAAAATTCAAAATGCGATTTGTTTTGATATAAATAAAGGGTAATGTAATCTGAATTACAAAATTCCACTTCGTTTTGATATATAATAAAAGAAATCACAAGCAAGATTGCTTGCACACCAAAAACCAACAGCAAGAACTTCCTTCGACGGCGACACATCAGGCGCTAGAAAGCTTGGAAAACGCAGATAAGTCTAAGGCAGAAGGCAATACATGGGCAGTGACCGTGTCAACACGTCCAATATATGCAGATACTGCTAATACTACGATGAATGCGGCAGCTATTGGAACTACGGGTGCCAGTCAAGCTTACAACAACATGCAGCCATATATTGCTGTTTCATTTTGTATTGCGCTGCAAGGAATTTAACCGTCAAGAAATTAGGAGGTGTAGTCATGGATCCATATGTAGGAGAAAATTATTTGCTGGAAATTATGCACCGGTAGTCTGGGCACTATGCAATGGGCAAATAAAGAATATTCAACAAATGCTGCTTTATACAGTGTTATAGGCAATAGTTATGGTGGAGAATTATTGCAATTGGAAGGTGTATTTCCGCCGAAGCAGTAGTTTCTGAAAACTGCCTTGTAGTTTTACTTTCAAGGAAATTTTCATGTTGTAATCCTATTAAATGGTTAGGTGGTAAAAATGCATGAAGAATAAAATTGGTATTCATATTTTTCTATCGATCGTTTTAATTTTTTCTTTATTTCTAGTTTTCCCATCTCGTATGGAGGCAGCCTCAGATGTGTTGAATCCGACAGATTTTGATCCTAGACTTGAAATTAATTATGCAGCGTCAGTGAACACTGCGCCTAATTTGCAGACGATAGGCAACGAGTACGTGAACGAAGGAGATCTCCTAACGTTTAAAGCAACAGCATCAGATGCGGAGGGAGATACATTAACGTACAGTTTGGGTAACGCTCCGACAGGAGCAAGTATTAACTCTACGACGGGTGTATTCAGATGGACGCCAACGGAAGAGCAGGGACCAGATAGCTTTATAATTAAAGTAATCGTAAGTGATGGAGCATTAACAGATGAAGAGGAAATCATAGTTACGGTCAATGAGGTAAATGAGGCACCAGTACTTGGTGCAATAGGAAACAAAACAGTAGATGAAGAAACACTACTTACCTTTACAGCAACAGCAACAGATGCAGATCTGCCAGCGAATACGTTGACGTACAGCCTAGTAGGAGCGCCGTCAGGAGCGAGCATTAATCCAATAACAGGTGTGTTTACATGGACACCAACGGAAGCACAGGGTCCGGGAAGCTACACCCTTGAAGTCATTGTTAGCGATGGAGTGCTTAGCGACAGCGAGGAAATTACCATTACGGTTAACGAGACTAATGCAGCCCCAATACTTGGTGCCATCGGTAATAAGACGGTGAACGAAGGAAGTGAGCTAGCCTTTACGGCAAAAGCGACAGATGCAGATTCGGCTATCTTGACGACGTACAGCTTAGTTGACGCTCCGATAGGAGCAAGCATCAATGCTACGACGGGTGTATTCACATGGATACCAAGTGAAGCGCAAGGTCCGTCTAGCTATACGTTTACGGTTCACGTAAGTGATGGAACTTTAACAGATGAAGAAGAAATTACGATTACGGTGAATGAAGTGAATATAGCACCAGTGTTAGTTCCAATAGGCAACAAGTCGGTTAATGAAGACAGTCCGTTAACGTTTACAGCAACGGCAACAGATACAGACCTGCCAGCGAATACGCTGACGTATAGCCTGGTTGATGCGCCAACAGGAGCAGGCATCAACGCTACGACAGGTGTGTTCACATGGACCCCAACGGAAGCGCAAGGTCCCGGAAGCTTTGTACTTAAAGTTGTCGTAAGTGATGGCGCGCTAAGTGATGAAGAGGAAATCACGGTTACGGTCAACGAGGTCAACACTGCACCCGTACTTGCAGCGATTGGAGACAAAACGGTAGATGAAGAAACGCTGCTTACGTTTACAGCAACGGCAACGGATGTTGACATGCCAGCGAATACGCTGACGTATAGCCTAGTTGATGCACCAACAGGAGCCAGCATTAACGCTATAACAGGTGTGTTCACATGGACACCAACGGAAGCCCAAGGTCCCGGAAAATATACGTTTATGATTTCCGTAACTGATGGAGCATTAACAGATGAAGAGGAAATGACGATTACGGTAAATGAAGTGAACGCAGCGCCAGTGCTTGCAGCAATTGGCGACAAGATGATAGATGAAGGAAGTCAGCTAACCTTTACGGCAACAGCTACAGACCCGGACTCGGTTATCTTGACGTACAGCTTAATAGACACACCGACGGGAGCAAGTATAAACTCAGCGACTGGAGTATTCACATGGACGCCATCGGAAGCCCAAGGCCCGTCTAGCCATACGTTTACAGTTCATGTAAGTGATGGAGCATTAACAGATGAAGAGGAAATTACGGTTACAGTAAATGAAGTGAATGTAGCTCCAATGCTTGCGTCAATCGGCAACAAAACGATAGATGAAGGAAGTCAGTTAACGTTTACGGCAGTGGGAACAGATGCAGATCTGCCAGCGAATACGCTGACGTACAGACTGGTTGATGCGCCGACAGGAGCAAGCATTAACGCTACGACTGGTGTGTTTACATGGACGCCAACGGAAGCACAAAGTCCCGGCATCTTCACATTTAAAGTAGTCGTGAGTGATGGTTTGCTAAGTGATGAAGAGGAAATTACGGTTACGGTTAACGAAGTGAACACAGCACCAGTACTAGCTGCAATCGGAGACAAAACGGTAGATGAAGAAACGCTGCTTACCTTTACGGCAACGGCAACAGATACAGACCTGCCAGCGAATACACTAACGTACAGTTTAGTTAATGCACCGACAGGAGCTAGTATTAATTCAGCGACAGGCGTATTTACATGGACACCAACGGAAGCACAAGGTCCCGGAAGCTACACCTTTGAAGTTGTTGTTAGCGATGGAGTGCTTAGTGACAGCGAGGAAATTACGGTTACCGTTAACGAAGTGAATGCGGCACCTGTAAAAGCAGTGTATACTGATGTCGGTCTACCTGAGCCCTCAGGAAATGCAGTTCATGTATTAGTTAACGGGAAGGTTGTGGACGCAGGTACTGCAACGATTTCTGAAATAAATGGACAAAAAGTGATTACAGTTGCAGTACATGATCAAAAGTTGATGCAACGGTTAGAAGAGGAAGGTAAGCAAGCAGTCATTACGATTCCTGTTACAACAGATAGTAATGTCGTTATTGGTGAGATTAATGGGCGTATAATTAAAAACATGGAAAAGCAGCAAGCGATTATTGTACTACAAACGAATAATGCTTCATACACGATATCAGCAGAACAAATTGATATTACAGCAATTTCTTCTCAGCTTGGAGCAAATGTGGCATTAGAGGATATGAAATTATTAATCGAAATTGCTGAACCGCTCAAGGACATGTTGAAAATTGTCGAAGCTGCAGTTAATCGTGAAGGGTTAACACAAGTTGCTCCACCGCTTAACTTCAAGGTTAGCGTGGAGTATGACGGGCGTACAGTAGAGATATTGCGATTCAACGCCTATGTTGAGCGTACGATAGCTATTCCAGAAGGGACCGATCCGAACCAAATAACAACGGGTATAGTTGTAGAACCAGATGGCTCAGTTAGACATATACCGACTCAAATTACTAAAGTCGGTGACAGATATTATGCGGTCATTCAAAGCTTGACCAATAGTACTTACTCTGTTGTCTGGAATCCGTTATCATTTATTGATGTCGAGAATCATTGGGCGAAGGCAGCAGTCAATAATATGGGATCTAGGATGGTTGTAAACGGAACAGGAAATGGGATGTATCATCCTGATCAGGATATTACTAGAGCCGAGTTCGCTGCTATTATTGTTCGTGGGCTAGGACTGAGTTTATCACAAGAAAATAGTTTATTCACAGACGTAGGTACAACAGCTTGGTACCGCAGTGCAGTTCAGACTGCATATGAATATGATCTAATTAATGGATTTGAAGATGGAACTTTCCGTCCGAATGATAAAATTACGCGTGAGCAAGCAATGTTAATTGTGTCTAAAGCGATGATAATTACAGGGCTAAAAGAAAGTGCAACAAATCAATCCAATCTCGATGTAATTCGTTCATTTTCTGATGCTAGCACTGTATCTGAATGGGCGCTGGATGGCGTTGCAGACAGCGTGAGCTCAGGTATCATTTCAGGCAGAAATAATAACTTGTTAGTACCTAAAGCTAACATTACTAGAGCAGAAGTAGCAATGATTATACAAAGGCAACTTCAAATTTCCGATCTGATTAAAAAATAAAGTAAACAACAGCATCTGTTGCGGCTATGTTCTTGACAACTGAAGCGGTAATCGCTGATAAGCCAGAAAAAGATAAGCCAGGCATGCCTGATATGGGCGGCATGGGTGGAATGGGTGGAATGATGTGATGAAATCATTATCGAAGTAATTCGATGATGAGCGACCGCGCTTAAGCGGTAGATTTCATCGTCGATGGAGCAGAAAAACGCTCCGTGCGTAATCAGGCTGAGAAGCCTGTAATGCAAAAATGAGAGACCTTTCATGAGTTCATTGAACTTTTGGGAGGTCTCTCATTATTTTTGATGTAGTCGTATTGATTTCGCAAACATTTCGACGTAAAATCTAAATTCACGGAGCTGGCGGGAAAGTGATGCGCCGCATTGGACGCTCCAAACCAAAACGGATCGTCTATGTATCATGCAATCCTGACACACTCGCAACGGACATAACTGAATTGCTGCCATTCGGCTACACGCTTCAATCCGTGCAACCTGTCGACCTGTTCCCGCATACTGTGCATGTGAACTGTGAGATCAAACAACAGAAAAGCGATACTTATTTATAAAGCATCGCCTCTCTGATCAAAAAACTTTGTCGTACATGGAGTTGTATGCTAACAATTGCTAACGCGATCAAGTTAAAATCGTTAACTAATGTGCAAGATGTTACAGATTGAAATTTGAAAAAAGCTGATATATCGCACATTTAGGACACACCGTTAACGATGTTACAGCTTTTCATCTTATGGGCGGCATGATGTAATAAGGGAAGCCCCTTAATACATCAATGCTTTTCGACTAACCAATGCAATTTCCTTGTTGTGAATAAAGTAAGCCTCTCGTCAGTGTTTGTACTGATGAGGGGCTTTTTATTTGGTGATTTTTAATGACAATCAATAGATCTTGATAAAATCTTGAAATCTTTTTGCTAATATCGATTCCAGAGAAGGAGTGAGGCAAAATGAATCAAGATTTTTTAGTAATGACAAAGGATCTAACGAGATTGTTTAAGAAAGAAAAAGCGGTGAATCAGCTATCTTTGCAAGTACGTAAAAATAGCATCTATGGCCTGCTTGGCCCTAATGGAGCGGGAAAAACAACGACGTTGAAAATGCTGACTGGCTTGATTAAGCCAACGTCAGGTGAAATTATGTTTGGAGGCCACCTTTGGAGCCGTAAGGATTTGAACCAAATCGGTTCATTGATTGAGCAAGCCCCGCTGTACGGAAATTTGACGGCTAGAGAAAATTTGCAGGTACACACGACTTTGTTAGGCTTGCCTAGACGAAGGATCGATGAAGTATTGGAAATCGTTGATTTAACACAGACAGGTAGCAAAAGGGTGGGGCATTTCTCTATGGGAATGAAGCAGCGGCTTGGGATTGCGATCGCCTTATTGAATCATCCGAAGTTGCTTATTCTTGATGAACCAACGAATGGTCTTGATCCAATTGGGATTCAAGAATTGCGTGAACTGATCAAGTCCTTTCCAAATCAGGGCATTACGGTCATTTTATCGAGCCATATGCTATCCGAGGTTCAGCATGTTGCTGATGATATTGGTATCGTAAGTCACGGTATTTTGGGTTATCAAGGTAAGGTCTCTCATGAGGAGGATCTGGAGGGACTGTTCATGAGCGTTGTCTCTGAGAATCAGCAGAAGGTGAGGCAGAATTCATGAAGCGATACTTATTATCCGAACATTTGAAGACAAGACGAACGACGCTGCGGAAAATGATGATTTTCATCCCGATTCTGTGTACTTTGGTTGCATACGGCTTCAGCTCTATGGGAGGTCCGCAAGTTATAAAATGGACGCTGTTGACGATGATGAATCACTGGGCACTGATGTGGATGCCAGCCTTAATTGCTTTACTGGTTGGGCTGAATCATAATCTTGAGCAAAGATCGACGGAATATAAGACGATTTTTAGTTTTGCGATCGACCTGAAAATAAGCTGGTTTTCTAAAAATGCACTGCTCGCAATCTATAGTTTATTTTCAACTTTACTGCTTGGATGTTTCCTTTTTCTGCTCGGCTTAACAGGAGTATTTAATGCGGAGTTAGCCACGATTATGAATATTGTCGCGGCACTATTTCTCTGTTGGCTGTTGACGTTGTGGCAGATCCCTTTTTATCTGTGGCTGGTTAGAAAAGTGAACTTCTTTATTCTGATGATTGTTAACTGCATGCTTGGTGTCGGTCTAGGAGCTATCTCAGCTCCAGAAAAATGGTGGTGGGCCAACCCATGGGGGTGGTCATTGCGGCTGGAGGCCTGTCTATTGAAGCTTCATCCTAATGGAATTCCTCTCCCAGAAAGCAGTCCTCTGCTTGACAGATCTGTTCTCCCGGTTGGAATTATACTAAGCCTGATGTTGTTAGGTATTATATTGTATTTAACTAGTCAGAGCTTTAAGCGTGGGGAGGTACTGTAAATGAACAAATTCTGGTGTAGTTATAAAGCTGAATTTATAAAGCAAAAGCATAGCTTGTTTTTCTGGCTGCATGTGGGGATACCGATCATACTGGTGATCATGCTTGATTTATTGTATGTTGGCAGAATAGGCGCTCTTGAGGCTAGCTACTTGTTTAGAGTTTTATTTGAATTGGTGGGGTTTTCCTATCCTTTAGTCATCGCCGTTATATGCGGTCTTATAACCAATCAGGAGGAGCAGGCTGGACAGTTTCAGATCATGTTGGGGAAGGGTTCTAGTAAGGTTGCTAGTTATTTGGGTCAGTTGGGTATGCTGCTTACGATGGGATTATTCTCGCTTGTACTCGCTGTAGTCGGTTTTGCAGCATCCGCGAGATGGATGCTTGGAGTACAGGGGATAGACTATAGCTCTGTTCTTCGTACAAGTGGGCTTATGTTCATTAGCGTTATATTTATGTACTGCTTGTCCTTAGTGCTCGGTTATTTATTCGGGATCGGGATTTGTAGCCTGGTTGGATTTCTAGGCATGATCGTGGCCGCTTTGGCAGAAACCAATTTGGGTGATATGGTCTGGATCTATCTGCCATGGGCTTGGGCGATCCGAATCGGAAATGGAGCAGCGATTCAGAGCGGTTTGATCTGGATGGGAACGATGACCTTCTGTATACTTGTGATTAGTATGCTCTGGTTTCGTAATTGGGAAGGACGACGTTTGACAGGATAATTGAGGTGAATAGATGGCCAGAATATTGGCGATAGATGACAATTTGAGCATTCTGAAGATTATCAAAAGTGCATTGCAATTGAAGGCCCATGAGGTAACAGTGCTGGAATCAGTCAGGGGTGTAGCGATTGAGGATTTCTGTGGGTATGATTTAATTTTACTCGATGTCATGATGCCAGAAGTAGATGGCTTTGAGCTATGCCGGAAAATTCGGGATAGCGTTGATTGCCCTATCCTATTTCTGACGGCGAAAACGGAGGAAGCAGCTATCGTGCAGGGGTTGATGTCGGGCGGCGATGATTATATCACCAAGCCGTTTGGCATTATGGAGCTGAATGCCCGGATCGAGGCTCATTTGCGTAGGGAAAACCGGGACAAACACACGCATAAGGCGGCCTCAGGTGATATTTTATTTGATTTTGATAAGAAGGAAGTTCGAGTGAAGGGCGAATTGCTGGATTTCACCAAAAACGAATATTTGATCAGTGAGTATCTGATGACTCATCGCGGCAAGGTATATACGAAAGAGGAGATTTTCGAAGCGGTGTATGATTATGATAGTGATACGCAAATTAAGGTTATCTCCGAGTTTATTCGCGTTATCCGTAAGAAATTTAAAGTATACGATTGTTATCCGATCGAGACGGTCTGGGGCGTGGGCTATATATGGAAGTAAAGACATCTTCATTCCAGACGTATCTATTCAAATTCACCCTTAAAATATCAGTGACATTAGTGGCTATCGGTTTGATTACGGTTCTTGTTCCTACTATTGGATTAATGTTGGGAGTTTTGCATCCGGCTAACTACTCAGAGCGATTAGTTACACAAGCGAAAGAGACGATTCAACTGGCAAAGAGTGTGACACCTGAGATGATTCCCACAGGGTTGCATTATGTCGTTCTCAGTAAGGAGCATCTGGACGTTGTTAGCGGCAATATGAGTCAAACCGAAATCAAGAAGGCCAGAAAGGCAACCGATGGCAATTACATTAGCGGACTAGGCAATGCGGTCTACACTCCGATTGAAAGCTCCGATGAGTACGTCGTGATCCGTTACCGTTTGGCTGTTCAATTTGCAAATCCTATTTTGCGTAAGTTGATCCCTACGCCAGCAGTTGTCTATACTGTTCTGGCTATTGCCTGTTTTTTCGGAGTGTTGTTCGGAAATATTCGTCGGTTCGCCAAATTGATGAGAATCGAGTTCTCCAAGCTCAATACGATTACAGAGCAAATCAAGGTAGAGGAATTGGATTTTGTGGTAGGGACCTCTTCGATTACGGAGTTTCAACAGGTGATGGAATCTTTGGATAGTTTGCGAACTGCATTACAGAAGTCAATACAAGCCCAGCTTGTGCAAGAAAGAAGCAAGCAGGAGCAAATTAGCGCTCTAGCTCATGATATTAAAATCCCGATTACGATCATTAGAGGCAATGCCGAATTGCTGAGCTTGAGCTCACAGGAAGAAGCGCAAGAAGAGTTCACAAAGGAGATTATCGCTGCATCGCAGCAGGTAGAGCATTATATCAAGCTGCTCGTACAAATGTCACAGAGCGATGAGACGTTTAGTAAGCAGGTTCAGCGGGAACCAATTCAGGATTTTGTACTGGCGATTCAGAAGGATACAGAGGCTATCGCTTTGAACAGAGGGGTATCCTTTATATTGGATAATCGTATTCCTATTCAAGCGACTTGGGAAGTTGATGTCCATTTAATGCAGCGGGCGTTGATGAACGTTTTGATGAATGGTTTAGACTTTACACCTGCAGGTCTGTCATTAATTTTAACGGCTTATCTTGAAGGGAATATGGTCAGTTTAGAGATTGTGGATGAAGGTCCGGGATTTACAGAAGAAGCGCTCCAAAGAGGAAAGGAGATGTTCTACTCGGGCGATAAGAGCAGAAGCAATACAGGGCATTATGGCATTGGACTCGCTTTTGCTAATAAAGTGATACAAATTCATAAGGGTACGCTTCAGTTGCACAATGACTTGAATACAGGCGGAAGTCATGTGAAAATTTCTGTTCCTTGTCGAACGTGAATGGATTTTTAAAATGAAAAAATGAGATTTCCCAGTATAATCAAAATGAGTGATCGGAACTGGAGTTCTATATGCGACGTTTTGTACTGGGCATCCCAACACATGTGAAAATCGTTATATCGATGAATACAAAACGTCAGAATATAGATTAGAATCAGATTTCAAAGAAGATGAGCAAAGAAAAACGGATTATCATGGTAGGGAGTTGCTTGAGTTGTTGCAGAACGTAGATGATGCATTGATGTCCTACTAGAATAAAATAATAATATTTTCACAGTAGCCAATAAGGGGACAGTTTTGGTTATCCTTCTCAATACTTTACGACGCTATATCATTAATAAGAGGAATGTATGATGGATTCTATCCTTATTTCTTTCTAAATCCGAATAGTCACATACCTGATGGAGTTGGCAGCTATGCAAATGTGGCTTTAGTTATTGTAGGTTTCACTTTTGTGTATTGCATGCTTGGTTTTCTGCTAATAGCAATAAATAGAGTTATTCCGAGAATTAAAAATGCAAAGTACTTTCAAAAGAATAAAAAGGTTATGTGATATGAATTATAAAATAGTATCACCTTATTTAACAATACTAGCTAATATGAGTTTGTTGTTATTCCACAATCGGGCGCGGTAATCGAATAAGATCGTGTCCTCCTTACGAAATTGATAGTGGTTTTGCCGTTCCTGCACTGTATGTGTTAAGGTGAATTGTTTTTTACCCAATCCTTTTGTTTAAATTGACAGTGAATTAAAGTTACATAAATTTACTTAAATAATTAATCTTTTTAATTGAGAATTGTTATCACTTGTTATATACTAGATAATAACGCTACATATAATTGAGTAAGGAGAATATATAATGCAAATACACTGGACTAAAATAAATAAGATTATTGAAGAAACGCCTGAGGTTAAAACATACTTGCTCGACTGTCCGGAAGGCTTTACATGGGAAGAAGGTTCCCACACCCACTTTGCACTGGAAGGTTTTAATGCCGGAGATAAACCAAACCGTAGCCTAATTCGTCACATGTCAATCTCTACTTTACCGCATGAAAATTCAATAGGGATCACAACTCGCATCAGAGAGCAGTGCTCTGAGTTTAAAACGATTTTAAGAGATCTTGAAGTCGGCAATGAAGTTGCAATATTTAAAACTCATTCGAATATACCGCTTAAAAGAGAAGACAAAAATGTTTACCTGCTGTCATCAGGTGTCGGCCTGGCAACTTTGAGACCGCTTGTACTTGATTATTTCGAACGTGCTGACAACGTCAATCAAATTCATTCCTTGAACATCGATTCATCAAAAGATTTCTTATTCACTAATATTTTTGAATCCGCACCTGACAAGAAGTTCACATCACAGTTTGTCGATAACCGTAAAGACTACTATGAAGAAGTGAAAAGTCTTGCTGCGGACAAGGATGGACTCTTTTATGTTGTCGGCAGCGACGAGTTCCTCGTGCAGAACATTGAAGTACTGCGTGAGCAGGGCATCAAGCCGGAACAGATTATGCTCGACAAGCATGAACAAAAACTGCTTGAGTTTTTATCATATGATATATCAGTGGATGTATAACTTTATAGATGTGTATATAGGCTGAGAAGTCTGTAGCATCAAGAGTTTCCTTATGAGGAAACTCCGTTTGATCACATAGTGCAAAAATGAGAGACCTTTCATGAGTTCATTGAACTTGTGGGAGGTCTCTCATTGTTTTAATCATGCACAGGTGGGTATGCTTCAATCTAATTCTTGATCTAAAATAGGTATTGGTGAAAATGCCGCGGCCAATCATGACTCCATCAACGCCGTATTGTTCTACTAATTGTAATCCTGTTGCGCGGTCAGGAATGTCTCCATTAATGGTTAACAACGTATTTGGAGAATTTTCATCGCGTAATTTTTTCATTTCAGGGATTAGTTCCCAGTGTGCATCTACTTTACTCATCTCTTTTTTTGTACGAAGGTGAATGGAAAGATTCGCAATATCTTGTTTCAATATATGTCCTAACCAATCGCGGCACTCGTCAATATCATGGTAACCCAATCTTGTCTTAACACTAACTGGTAATCCGCCTACTTTTGCTGCTTGAATAATTTCTGCTGCAACTTCAGGATGTTGTATTAATCCAGCACCCTTTCCATTGGATGCGACGTTTTGTACTGGGCATCCCATGTTTAAATCGATACCACGAAAACCAAGTTTTTTCAGATCAATACTCATCTGTTCAAAATATGTAGGTTTATTGCTCCATATATGAGCGACAATCGGTTGCTCATATTAACTCCTCCTTTGCCATCATACATAGTGTCATTTTTTTTCGTTTGATGCACAGAATCAATTGTGAACGACAGACACATTTTGGTGTCTGTCATCCATCACACTTCATGTTGTTGAATATGTAAGATGATCAATTAGTTGTGACGAAGCTTGACCGTTTCGCCCGCTCCACTATTGACGCCTTAACGACGGTAGAGGAACTATTCAAACGCGGCGTAAAGATATACGTCATGAATATGGGGACGATTGAAGACACGCCCAATGGAAACCTTATTCTTACGATCTTTTCTGCCTTCGCCAAGTTCGAACGCGATCTAATTGTTTCACGGACGCAAGAAGGCAAGGCGATCGCCAAACAACGCGACGACTTCCGCGAAGGTCGTCCGAATAAGTTCAACCGCAAACAAGTCGAACATGCCCTTTCGCTTCTGGTAACACATTCGTATACGCAAGTCGAATCCATGACGGGAATCAGTAAATCGACGTTAGTACGTGCAAAGCAAAAGAAAGATGCAGGGGCTTCGGAAATCGGCGTTACAAACGATTAGTACCATACATATACGTACAAGGAAGCGGCTCCGTAGCCATCGGCTTTCCCGCATTCTGGCGTCTTTAATTGTTAATTTCTTCCATCCAATATATAATTAAGTTAGTGTACAATAGTATGGAAATGTGAACTACATATTATTTATTTTTTGGACGGCAATGGTCAGAAGGAGATGATTATAATGATATCAAGTATAGAACATCCCAGCGAAATGATAATGCGAGAATTGATTAAAGATGCATGGGATGACAAAGGAATAGTTGCAGCAGTTATCGACTCACTAGGTAATATAATTGCCAAAGGCGAAACAACAATTTGGAAAGACCACGACCCAACTGCACATGCTGAAATAAATGCTATAAGAAGCGCATGTATGGAACTAAAAACGGATAAACTGTCAGGCTACTGGCTATATTCAACATTTGAACCCTGCCCACTATGCGCTTCAGCAATAATTTGGGCAGGGTTTGAAGGTGTGGTATATGCCAATAACCCTGATTTTAAAGGCAGACAGGAAAATTGGTCATTTATAAAATGCAGGGATGTTATAAAGGCAGGCAGCTATATAAGCGAGGTTAAGGTTATTGAGGATTTTTTGCTCGATGAAATAAAGGATTATTTTTTGGTAAAATAAGCGTTACTCCACAAAATAAGCATGATTGACGGTCAAAGAATGATGATTACTTCCGCTAAATCAGCCCAGATGTTTAAATCATTTTATGACGTGTTAGTGTCGAACAATATACTTTCGGAAACTTTTGCAAAACAAGATTATTCAGAAAGAATTAAGTATCTTGAAAAAATCTCCCTAACTTTATCGTGACGAAATAAAGGTGGGTTGCCGTTTTTTGAAGAACTAATCGGCGTCGGTCTAAATGATCGGCGTCTATAAAGACAAGGGCAAATGCCATTCCAGTTCTATTTTAATGTCTGTACTCCCTGTCAACTCGACTCATGTTGAGTGTGTGGCTTGGTTGGAGCTAGAAGAGGGTAACTCTTAATCGGGTCGCACCCAGTTTGAATATAGAGTCCCATTGAGTATACAATAGAAAGAAATACATTCATTGGAGGAAAAAACATGTATCGTAAAGCAGAAGACTTTTTGGCAGATTGGGTGGCATCGGCGGCTGGTACGCTGTCCGTCATGAAAGCGATCACGGATGACAAGATGAACACGGCGATCGTGGAAGGACATAACTCACTGGGCTGGCTGGCTTGGCATTTGGTCGGCACGGCGGGGGGGTTCGGACAACTTGCCGGATTGAATACTCCCGCTATCGAGCGGGGGGCTCAAGTGCCGGAGCGCATGGGCGAGATCGTGGAGAAATACGATGCGGTTATCGATGCCTACAATAGCGAAGCAAAAAAATTCACGGATGAAATGATGACTGAAGAAATCAACGTTTTTGGAGGCAAGATGATCAGAGGTAAGTTTTTGCGGATGCTCATCGATCATCAGACGCATCATCGCGGTCAAATGACGGTATTGCTCCGTCAAGCGGGACTGACGGTGCCGGGCGTGATGGGACCGACGAAAGAGATGCAGTAAGCGCTGCTTGTTAACATTAATTCTTAAAAAAGAGGTTTCTCATGAGTTCTAATTGAACTTCATGAGAGGCTTTTTTTCTGTTGCTCAAGATGCCAGCTAAGTGAATAATAATCGTAATCCTTTGAATTTCAAGAAGTTACAAGGTGGGATTATGCCTTAAGTCACTGATAATTGAGGCAGGGCTAGGAACAGGATCTTTAACTGAGATGCTACCGTTCATGCAAGAAATGCATCTGAACCTCAATGATTCTGAGTTAGAGCAAACGTACAATAGTTGTCATCAGCAGGAAAATGATAACAGCCATACATCAAGAATGAGGTATAACAATTTTATATTTCCCGCTGAAACGGATACCGTCCTTAAATGGATAGTATCCGTTTTTATTTGTGTAACGATGTAGAATTGAAGAAGAAGTAGTACTCATATCCATGATGGCTTTGAACTGAAGTGCCCTCCAATAGGTATGAAGATATAGATGTACTTAAGTAATGGCTTAAGGAGTTGTTCTGAGATCCAGTGGTTACAATTAACAGCTATTCTGAATATATATAGTAAAGTAACACCAGGCATATCATTGATTTGTTTGAAAGCAGGGTTGATTTATAACGATCAGGTTGTCAGGAGGGATTGCAATGACAGAAGAGCAAGGAGTTAACTCAAATAACTCGAACGAGAAGAGTCTATCCCCACTACCAGCGAAAGCGATCAAAGATGATATGTTAGCTTTGGAAGATTTATATTTGAGGGCTAGGGAAGTAGCTAATGGAATAATGAGCATTGGAATTCAAGACTCAGAGATAAGACAACAGAACAAGCTAGATGAATATGGGGTAAGCATTAGCCAATATATAGTTGATCCGACAGGCGTACTAGATAGCTACGGAGGGGTAATATCAGCACTGCAAGCATCTTCTGATGAAATATTCATCTCCAAAGGAGTTTATCTAATAGGGCAAAATATAACCATTCCTGCAAATAAGAAACTAGTATTTGGTCGTAATGCTAGATTAAAACCTGCTAATGGCGTGACGATTACTATTCATGGTACTTGGGTTGCGAGTGATGATGACTGGATATTTGATATGTCATTAGGTGGTGTTATCGGAGGGGATTTCAAAGTTAATGGAATCCGGCCCGAATGGACAGGAGCGAAAGGTGACGGAATTACTGATGATGCAAAAGCATTTAATGATGCTATGACGCTATGTGCGAAAAAAAGAAAAATGCTATTGGGTGCGAAAACGTACAAGGTTAAGTCCACCATAGAAAACAATTCTAGAGGGATAGAAGGTGTCGCAACATATGTTGATGGCGGTAATAGTGGTACTTTAATCTCGTTTGATCCTATGGATACAGAAACTGATTTACTCCCGTGTATAAGGATTTCAAACGCAGGTGTAAATGCGGTGTTTGAAAACTTTAGAGTATCAGGTGTTGTGGGTTATAATTCGCGGTATCTATCTAGATGGGTCGATAAAAGTAAGTTCGAAGCAGGGATCTACGATATGTTTTCTAAGGGTGTTGTTGCTATAGATGTATCTGAGTCAGCTACCCCCATCTTTAAGAATGTTTCGACTACATCGGTGAAAGTTGGACTGTTATTAAATAGTATGAAAGGTCATATAACAAACTATGATTGTGGTTGGAGTGGCCTAATTGGTGTCTATTGCCGTAGAAACAGTGGTGACTATTTCTTTCAAGGTGGGAGTGTAAGTGGTTCGTTTTGCGGTATCATGTTGGGTATAATCAACACGGCTAATCATCGTGGTGGAATTTCAGTGAGGATGACGAGGGTCCATATGGGCTTTAGTCCATACTGTTTCTATCAAGTTAAAGACACTGATGATTATGATTCACTTGCTAACTGTGTCGGGTTAAACGGTGCGTTTGAATCAGTACGGTTTGAAATGACGGGTGAAGCATGTATTAAATTATTACCGAAATCCGAATCAAGCGGCCACTATTCAGGAATGGGTTTAAGTTGGTCCCCTATTAATTACACAGACGAGCCAGGCAGATGGCAGTATTCCCTCCCTGATGATTTAATGATACCTTCAGAGAAACAGAAATATTGCTTTCATTTTGGTAAAATCAATAACAAGCTAATCATGGATAATTGGGATGAGGGTGGTGCTAATAAATCACCTTATTCAGCGGGAGCGATAGGGGTAGCCTATTTTGATCATATAGCAACGGATGACATCATGTTGGATGGACTTGGGAATGACCCAAGTCAGATCACTGTTAGGAGAAAAAAGGAATCCGCGTCAATGACATTAACAACTCCGAGAGCAGTGGAAGATGTGCTACATGCAAAAGCACATAATCCTATAAGCCATGGGCAACTGGCTAAAAACCCTGAATTAGTGTCCAGTTGGACTACAAATAACGGAACTAGCTTATATAAAGTAACGGACTTATCACAACTCCCAATAGGGTTGAGCGGTGAAGCAAAATCATATTTAGGAGAGAACGTCACAATACTAAAAGTAATACCGGATGGTATAAGTAATCCTTCTTTTTATTTGAATTCAGGAAACTATCCTTCCGTTGATAATATTGGAAGGGAAATATGCTTTGAATATTTTGTCTTCTGTGAAGTGCAAACAAGTATCAGGACCAGTCTTGGGTTCGCTTCAGCTCCTTCGTTATATGATCAAACTTATGCTATTCCTGCACTCAAATGGTTAAGAATACGAAATAGAGGACTCAAACAACCTAGTGGTACGTTTCTACAGGCACGGTTTGGTGGTTTTAATAAGACAATCCCATTGTATTTGGCTGGTGTAATGGTTAGTTATGATCACACGGGAACGTATGCCCCTGTTAATCACGCGTATACAAATACAGATTTTGAAATCGGAGATAAAAACGGATTAATCTTAACGGACACGATGGACGGAACCCGGAGTAGGATAAACCTAACAAATGGATCAATACAGTCTGAAAATATGAATATAAAGACAAAGGTATATTCACCAAACGGCATACCTTATAAAGTAACCGTAGCCGATGATGGTACTTTATCAACCTCATTAGATGCTTTGGTGTATGATTCATTTGAGCGAGCTGATAGCATAACATCGTTGGGCAGTGCTAGCGCCCTTGGTGGAGCATGGAGCACTATTAGTGGAATATGGGGCATATCATCAAATGAGGCTTATTCTGCTACGGTGCCAGGCAGTACGGTAAAAGCTATTCTATCTAGTGGGGTAGGTGCTACGAACTATAACATTGGATGTACTATGAAAGGTCAATTAACAAGTAGCACCGATTATAGTAGACCTGGCATTATGTTTAAATGGGTAAATACAGATAATCACTTTTGGGCTGAAATCATAAATAACGCTTTGCAACTATGTAGAAGAATAGCTGCAGTCGACACTATAGTTTCGACGTTCCCATTAATCCCTTTGGATGATACTTATTACAAGATGAATGTAACTGTTAACAACAATGTTATATCTGTGTATGTTAATGGTGATTTAAAATTAAGTTATAAACTCATCCCATCAGATATAGCGGTGGTGGGATCGTCTCAAATCGTTGGGCTGAGATATCGTGGTGTTGGTACTCCTTCTACTCCGGCAAGGTTCAATAATTTTGTAGTTGAACAAATTTAAACGATTTATCTTGGTTATTGGTAGCCACACGACCCCTCTTATTTCCTGATTGCATTTAGCACCATATCGGTCAGCTGATGAACGGTAGACTCATGTAATGGGCGCCGGAGTTGGTAAGTGTCGATACTTCCGGACATACGTGCTGTCGTATCGAAATGCCAATGGGTTAATCTGCTATCTGGAAGGAAAAAATTACGGTATGTATGGCGATAAAGGAGCGGAAGTCGCTCTAACTTATCTATTACTCGAATCTCGGCGTGGCTACAGTCTGTCTTGATCAACTCAAATATACCTGCTAGAGGAAGGGTGTTGGTAGAAAAGTGAGAGGTGACGGGGATGGCATATTTGGTCTCGCGGTCGGACACTGGACGGAATTGATCCGAATTCATGCCGAAGGTATCTAAGCTCTCTTGCCAAAGCTTCTGCTGTGGATAGGCTGGCGTCACATATGGGATATTGTTGGAACCGAGCGTAACAGCGATAACGTCGTCAGTTAATAATTGGAATCCCCTTTGAATAAAGGAGGAGGCGAGCGTAGACTTGCCATGGCCGGAATCACCGATGAACGCATAAGCTTTATCGTTAATAACTACTGCACTGCCATGAAGAGGAAGGATCCTTCTCTGCAGTAGAACAGCACCCATGCATGATCCAAGAACATATAGTCGGATCTTATCCTCGTCCGCACCCTTCTCGGGCGAAATAGTGATGTTTGTCCCACCCTCGATGGAGAAAATGGCCAAATCCGAGATCCAGAACATGATTAGATTCTTGGTTACTGCGAATTTTCTCGGTGGGACAGAAAATTCTAACCATTTTTCACTTAAGTCAGCATAGCGGATGGTAATATCGACAATACTGTCAGGGGTGTCTATCTGTTGCAGTTCAGGTAGTTGGATGTCACTTTGTATGGAATACCCGAAGGCTTTATAAACGGTCTTGCTCATTGTATGAACCACTGTCTTCACCCCATTGCTTATAATAAGAATAAAAGAGGAAAGCCCTAATATCCAATCAGGAATATAAGGGCTGTTCTTCAAGAAGAATGATTTCTTAGGATGTATAATGTATTGTTTCATCAGGATCCGGTTGGAATGCATCAGGTCTATTATTACCAGGGCCAGCCATCGTCATGTTAATATCAAGTACTTCCAATGCAGGTACGTTCCATTCTTTTTTCATTGTTGTCACCTCCCTTCAAAAGTTTTTTTGGAGAAATCGATACACGATTAAGCTACGCATTAACACCTTGATGGTAGGGTCGTACGCCTGATTAGGATCAAGCCCATTGCGGGCTTGGGTTAGTGCATCATGGAAGACAGGCATGTTGATGATCTGTTGCATTCGAGAATCACGACTCAGATGCTCAAGCTCCTCAATAAAAACAGGCCATTCTTTAGACATTCGATGGATAGAATCGGCTGCTTGAGTCCCTTTGGTACGTTGATTGAGGCGGATGGGATCAGGGAGCCAACCTTTCGTAGACCGTCTAACCAATGCTCGATCCATGCCATTCTGAACGAATTGTTCTATGGGAGTCGACAGGCAGAACCGAATTACCCGCAGATCATTGGTTGGATCATGGCCCGTTAATGAATACTTAAGAGAGAGCTTACATGTACTTGTCCCTGAGATACTCCACATATTCACGCGGTCGAAATGCTGCCTTCTTGCTTCAAGTGGATCTGCTGGAAGATCTAGAGTGGATCCAATACCAGTGAATTTACTGTCTCCAAGCTTGTCATATATTCCGGTTTGCCTCGCATAATCTGAATTTATTAATTCCGGAAAAAGATTATTTGTGTTGGTAGGTCTTATTCGTTCCACAATAGGGTATGCTTTGCGGCTAACAATGGAATAAATACGTTTACGTCCGACTCCGACATTCTTGCTGAATAGATTGATCTCTTGGGATAAGCGAAGCCATTCAAACCTCTTCATAAGCATGCTATAATACTCGATTGCGGGCCCCCAAGAAATACTGTAATTTCCTCTGGCTCCGTTGAGTAGAGTACCGATTCCTTGCTGTTGTGCTTCCTCAAAGATGCCTCTCAACCAGAATGAGTTCTCGAAGAACTTGTAGGGGGACTCCATGATGTCAAGCCAATCATCTATTTCCGAGAAAGAGCTTCTTCCTTTGAAATCCAAGTAATTGTCGTTTATGTTTCCTACATACTTTACGGTCTGATGTATGAGTGGTCTTTCGTCCGCGAGCCTGTGCTTCGGTGTCCAATCAACGAATCCATCATCAGGGATGTAACTGAAGGTATGAAGCATGCGGTTATCATTCTGTAAGGTTTTGGCTGCGAAACTAACGACTGCACCTGAGTCTAATCCTCCGCTAAGATGAGCACCGATATTTCCGCTAGTGCGTTGAATCCTTGCCGTAACAGCTTTATTGAACACGTCCCGGAATTCCTCTTCATACTCTTGCGATGATGCAAGATGCAGAGGAATTACATTTGCAAGGCTATCGTACCTAGCAATAACCACCTTATTATGCTTGATGCATAACGTATGGGAAGGTGGTAACTGCTCAATATTTTTATAGATAGTAGTTGAAAGTGTCGGTGGCTCGAACACACCGCTGATCGCTAGAAATTCGGCCAGCCATTGTTCGTTAAGCTCTTTATGTATATAAGGCAAAGACAACAAAGGGTGGATTACAGTGCAGAAAGATAACTGCTGCTCATTGCGGTGATAATAGAGTGTTCGAGCACCTGAGAAATCCCTCGCACCAAAAAGCTGCTTCTTTCCTTCATCCCAGATTACGAAGGAGAAATCTCCGACCAGTCGTTCGGGCATTCGTTCACCCCACTGCTCATAAGCAAGGAGTAATACTTCACTGTCTGTCATGCTTTTCCTAAGGTTATGTAAGACTTGCAATTGATCCATTAGTTCATCTCGGTTATCAATGATGGCATCTGCTGTTATGGCAAGCCCGCGATACGAATCGTAGTAAGGCAGTGTTTCGTGAATGGACTGCTCCGTGATCCACTGCGCATGGCAACCAAGCATAATGTGATCCTTATGCCATATTGCGCTTTGATTTGTTGGATACTTTTTCAGAGCTTCCATCATAAGGTCGCTATGATCGAACTGAAGGGGTTCCCCATTGAAACGATAAATACCGGCTATTGCACTCATTCGGTCTTCCTCCGTTATGAACTATCCGTTGACTTTAATATCATTTAAGTAACAGATGTAATTGATACATAATGTATCACTGGAGTTATCATATAACAAGTATACAATTTGTAGCAAGTGTTTTTTTATAATTTATGCAATTTCAAAAAAACATTGATTATTGAATATGTTTCTTATAGACCTTGAGCTTATGCGAAAACAAGATAAGACATAGTAGATAAGCAAAGAGAATGCCAGCTGAATCGTTGGCAATGTCATAGATCCGACCACCCCGAAAGAAGAATAGTTGGAGAATTTCGGTCACGGCTGCATAGATCATGGAGAAGAAGAAGGCGGATTTAGTTTTTCCGAAGTTTGACGCGAGCAAAGCAAGGATAAAGAAACCGATAAAATGTCCTATTTTCCTCTCAATCCAATCATGACTTGTCCATTGAAAATCAAGCCTCAGTAGCTCCGCCCAATCAGGAGTCGGATTGAACTGGAAATCAACCACATGATATCTGATGAGTAGATGTAGGTTAACCGAGCAAGTGAAAACGAACAGAACGAAAGCCCATATACCAGTAAGAATAATACGCATATAACATCTCCCTTTGTGAAAGCGCTTCTATTATATGTTCTGTTTTACGGAATTATAAAGTGATGGAAATTTTTATACAAATTGTAACTATTCGAGTTAGTATATAGCAGATCTAGTACCATTTCAAGTTCGAAATATTCTAATCTAAAGAATCAGCTTGTTTGATGCATCAGAACATCAAGGCTGATTTTTTTGTTGTTATTTATGTCTGAGTCTCTACATAAACATACAAATTATAATCAAAATTATAGATAAAGTCTTGACATGATACATATTGTATCGTAAAGTATGGAATATCAATGATACGAATTGTATCATAAAAACTTCGAAAGCGAACTCTAGTAATAGAATTTTGTCTGTTACACATATTCTACAAATGAAGCGAGGGATTGCAAGGGAATGGAACTCAAACAGTACTTTAGAATTATTCAGAAGAAATGGTGGCTGATCTTAGCAATTGTTGTCATTGCAATCGCAGCGACAGGAGTCAAAAGCATGTACTTTACAACACCGATCTATTCGGCGAACGCCAAGCTAATCGTTAATCAGTCTGTTTCGGCGGGGGAAGTGGCATCACTTAATACCGGTACTATACAAACAAGTATTAGCCTTATTAATTCTTACAAAGAGATCATCCGGTCATCTGCCATTATGGATAAAGTTGTTGATAAATTCCCTGAATTAGGAGCTACCTCCAGAGAGATATCTTCAATGATATCTGTTACTTCAGCGAACAATTCACAAGTGATGAATTTAGTCTATCAGGATAGCTCGTATGTCAAGGCCGCCGCGATCGTAAATGCAGTTTCTACGGTATTTAAAGATGAAATACCACACATTATGAATGTAGACAACATCACCATTTTAAGCGAGGCAGACACGACTGTATCCCCTGCTCCTATCAATATTAATTCGATGATGAACATTATAATCAGCCTTGTTGTTTCGCTTATGCTGGCGATTGGCCTGATATTTCTACTAGATTATCTTGACGATACGTTGAAGATAGAAGCTGAAATTGTTGGAATCTTGGACGTTCCGGTACTAGCGGCTGTAGGGAAGATCACCAAGGGTGATCAGAAGATCTCCCGGAAGACGAAAGCATTACAAAAACAAAAAGCAGGTGAGAGCAAGTATGCGACGATCAATCAATAATAACGGCTTAATTGTTTCAATGAATCCCGAATCTCCCATATCGGAAGTATATCGATTACTTCGAACCAATATCAATTATTCTTCTAATGATCAGGTATTGAAGACCATCATGGTCACTTCATCCCAGGAAGGAGAAGGTAAGACCACAACGATAAGCAACTTGGCTATTACCTATGCACAGGAAGGCAAGAATGTGCTTCTTATTGATATGGATATGCGTAAGCCGTCACTACACCATATTTTCTCCCAGTCGAATCATAAAGGCTTAAGTACCGTGTTAACAGGACTCATAAGTGTAGAAGACGTGATCCAGGAAACCATGGTCAGTAATTTATCGTTACTACCTTCCGGACCGGTACCCGCTAATCCATCGGAACTCATTGATTCAAAAATAATGCGGGAAATGCTGGAGCAACTAGGGCAGGAATATGACGTTATTCTCATGGACACTCCTCCGGTATTAGCTGTAACAGATAGCGTCATAGCTAGCACATTATGCGATGGCGTTGTTATGGTGGTTGCCGTAGGCAAGGTGAAGAAAATTCATTTGAAAAAAGCCAAAGAACGGTTGAGTCATGTTAATGCACTAATGCTGGGTGTTGTACTTAATCGGATCGATCAAGATGACCAACCGGACTTCTACATGGGTTATTACGGAATGAAGGGATAAACAACTAGAGAGGTGTTCAGGTAAGTAAAGGTAATGTCTACTGCACCTCTATCACTGTAGGCACTCGTTCACGCTGTGGGTCTTAAGGACCTTAGACATTATTGTCGAGGGTGTGATGTGAGGATGGGTTCAATGCCCTTATTAGAAAGTCTAGCTATGCTCTTCTTTGAATGAAGAGTGCATAGCTAGGCCTTTCTACAACTAAGACATTCATATTGGTATTTCGTTAAAAGAATAATTAAAGATGGGTAGTGGATGAATGATGAAAAGAGTGAAAAAGGCAATTATTCCGGCAGCAGGCCTTGGGACACGCTTCTTACCTGCAACGAAGGCCATGCCGAAGGAAATGCTTCCGATTGTCGATAAGCCTACGATTCAATACATTGTGGAAGAAGCGGTAGCAGCAGGAATTGAAGAAATTATCATCGTGACCGGGAAAGGCAAACGCGCCATTGAAGACCACTTCGACCATGCGTTCGAGTTAGAGAATAACTTGTTCAGCAAAGGGAAATTTGATCTGCTTGATGAAGTTCGTCGTTCCTCTAATGTAGAAATTCATTACATACGTCAGAAAGAGGCAAAGGGACTTGGACATGCGGTATGGTGCGCCCGTAAATTTATTGGTAATGAGCCATTCGCTGTGTTGCTCGGAGATGATATCGTACAGTCCCAGACACCTTGCATCCAGCAGTTGGCAGAGCAGTTCGATCAAGTTCGGAAGTCTGTGATTGGCGTTCAAAGTGTTCCGCATGACCAGACCCAACGCTATGGAATAGTAGCTCCATTGCACAAGTACGGTCGTTTACATGAGGTGGAGTATTTTGTAGAGAAGCCACCGGCAGGCAAGGCGCCGTCAAACCTGGCTATCATGGGCAGATATATATTGACTCCGGAAATATTCGGATTTCTGGAACAGCAAGAATTAGGAGCCGGTGGAGAAATTCAGCTGACGGATGCTATACAAAAGCTGAATGAGAGTCAAGGCGTGTATGCATACGACTTCGAGGGAATCCGGTATGATGTAGGCGAGAAGATGGGCTTTATTATGACTACGCTCATCTTTGCACTACAGAATGAGGAACTTCGTATACCACTGCTGCAAGGTATGGAGAGTATTCTCGAACGAGAACATATTGTCAGAATAAATCGGTGATGAGGCCTTTCTGATTGAATCTATATTAATTAAAATGGAAGATCTGTAAGGGGATTAATATGAAAATCAGTGTAATTGTACCGTCATATCAAAGAGTCGACGCGTTAATGAACTGTATAGAAGGTTTGAAAAAACAAAAGAGATATCCTGATGAAATCATAGTAGTTGTAAGAAACACAGATGAGAACACATTGAATTATTTATCATCTATTTTCATAAAGAACTTAAAGATGGTTCTCATAGAACAGACAGGTGTGGTAGCAGCATTGAACTTGGGAATTGAGCAGAGCTCAGGAGCTATTGTCGTCTTAACCGATGATGATACTGTCTCCCATTCTAATTGGCTTGAGAGAATAGAGAGTTACTATTTATTGAAACCTGATGTAGGTGGAGTCGGAGGTAGAGATATAGTATACCTTCGTGGCGAACCAGTTCCAGCTATTAAACAACAGGTCGGTATAATAAAGTCCTATGGTCGAATCATAGGCAATCATCATATTGGACTTGGTACCACTCGTGAGGTGGATCTTCTTAAAGGGGCTAATATGAGCTTTAGGAAAGATGCAATTCAAGGTTTGATATTTGATGGGAAACTAAAGGGTACAGGTGCCCAAATTTATAATGAAATGGAGTTCAGTCTATCCGTTAAAAAGAAAGGTTGGAAACTTATTTATGATCCGCTAGTATGTGTTGATCATTTTCCAGCCGAAAGATTTGATGAGGATAAAAGAAATAGCTTCAATGAAATAGCCTATTTCAATATGGCACATAATGAGACGTATACGTTACTTAAACATTTAAATTGGAAAAGAAAATTATTATATATCGGATGGATTATTTTCATTGGAAGCAAATCATCACCCGGCGTTATTCAATTTATTAGAATGCTACCAAAAGAGAAATATAATAGTTTTAAAAAAATAATTATTTCGTATAAAGGTAGATGGGGTGGTTGGAAAACGTGGAGAGGAACTTTGGAATAAGTACTTTAAAGCCAGGTATTAGAATGATTATATACGGGTTAATAAACTTTACGGGTGTAATCGTTCTTGGCTCAATTGTTGGAGTTGCTAGTTCAGTAGATTCACTCCATATGAAGCTTCTAGAATTTACATTCCTGCTCCTAAGTATGTTCATTTCATTGCAAATCTATGCCTATAGATCAAACTCATTACTCCCTTATACCTTGCTTATTTGGGTGATAAGTCCAGAAGTAAGGCGCTTAATGGATTGGTCCTTTCAGTCGTATAGCGATACCTCCATCATTTCGCTAGTACCCTATTGTGTTAGTTTGACGCTACTATTACCAATTGTAAGAAATATCAAGTTAATTGACCGTAGAATTAGCCTCATATCTAAAATAATGGGAGTAGCTTTGCTTTATGGATTTTCCATTGGGTTTTTAAAATACGGATTAGCATCAGTATATGATTTGCTAAATTATATTGTTCCATTTCTTGTTCTAATTTATGTGAATGTAAGCTGTTTCGATAGGGATGTCCGTGATAAGTGGCTGAGAAGTTTCTCTTATCTTGCAGTAATCATTGCTGCATATGGAATATATCAATATACTTTTCTTCCCCCTTGGGATAAATTTTGGATGATAAATGCTGAGATGAATTCCATTGGGTTTCCTGAGTCTCAGAACTTTCGAGTGTTCTCTTTCCTGAATTCACCAGGACCAGCAGGTGTTTTTTTTGGATTAGCATTAGCTATCATGACTGTTCAGAAGAAATGGAGAGCATTTGGAATCATTGGAATGATGATTGTAGCATTTGCATTGCTTCTTACTTTGGTTCGTGTTGGATGGATTGCCTATATCATTATGATAATCGCCTACTTTATCAGATCCCACACAAAAAATAAAATACAATTGCTTCTTCTGTGTATCATCTTTTCATTGGCTTACACATTTATCCTTCCAATATTGCCGGGCGCTAATAATGTGACGGCTCGTATTAATACATTCGGATCATTAGAAGAAGATCATTCATTGAATGAAAGACTGAGCTTCTCAAGCGATATATTATCAGGAGTATTGGCCAATCCTGTAGGAAGGGGTCTGGGAAGTTCGGGGATAGGAGTGAAATTAACGCAAAATACAGATACGCTAGTAGCATTTGATAATGGTTATTTAAACCTATTTTATACATTTGGACTCCCATTAGGTTTAGCTATAACATTATCATTTGGGTACCTCTTTGTTAACCTTTTCAAGTTAAGTAAAACTGAGAAAGTCTATTCTCCTATTTCATTGGCTGCAATTAGTGCAATAATATTTCTTTTATTTGCAAGTAATGTTTTGCGTGGATTAAGTGGATTTATACTGTTGTTTATTATTTCGCTCGCTTATATATCAAAGTCGCCAGATCGAGAGGAGACATAGCATGTTAATCGTTTTTTTAGGCGGTTCAATTACAGAAGGGTTGGGCGTTATTAGATCTAGAACAAGTTATGCAGATTTATTGAAATTAAAACTGAGTTCTTCTCATTCACAATCCGTTCAGATCATTAATTATGGAGCTAGTGCAATGCAGGTTAATGAGTCCAGAGAGAAATACGAGGAACAAATTCTAGAATTAGAACCGGACATTATCGTTTTTGCTCATGGGAATACGGAATCGGTCGTAAGAGAACAAAGAAAGTATCTAAAGCTAGTACCTAAAAGGTGGAGGAGAGCGGGTTGGATGGACCCAAGGCCCTACTATTCGACCCGATTGACTAGACATTGGTTGGAAAAGATAGAGTCAGGGTTCCGATGGAGGGTAAAAGTTATCCTCATTAAAGTATTTGGTGGAAAACAGTGGATGAGTATAACAGAATTTGAAAAACAAACAACAGAGTTTACTATGACAATCCTTAATCATACTAAAAAAACAAATATTATATTTCTAACGCCAGGTGATATCGAAGAAAGATACTTTCCCGGATCTCCGGAATCTTTGAGGAAATATAGAGAGGTATTAAAAGATATATCTGTGCTGAATAAATCTAGTAACAGAGTATTTATGTGTGACTCATCGCAATATTTGCATAAATGGAATGATTATTTCTTGGATCGCTTTCACCCTAATGAACAGGGGCATAACCAAATTGCTGAGGCACTCATGGGGACAATCATTCAGCATTCTCTTTTGAGTAATAACCAAGTAATGATAGGGGTGAGCCAATGAAAATCTGTTTCGTTACACATGCGGTAAAGAAAGGAGATGGACAAGGAAGAGTAAATTATGAAGTGATCATAGAGGCATTAAAACAAGGACACGAAATCATAGTTATTTCTACAGAGCTCTCAGAAGAACTTCGGAACCATAGCCAAATAAAATGGATTAGAATAATGAATGTACTAAAAATTCCGACAGCATTATTGCAGTATCAATTATTTGCGTTGTTCTCTGCTATCTGGATATGGACTCATCAGAAAAAGATGGATCTTATCGTGGTCAATGGGTTTATTACCTATGCACGTTCTGATATTAATTGCATTCATTTTGTCCATAGTGCATGGGTAAAGTCAGATTATCATCCGTATCGTGATCACAAAAATATAAAAAGCCTTTATCAGTTATTATACAACAGCTTAAATGCTTTCTTAGAGCGAATTGTACTGAAACGTACCAAACAAATCATTGCAGTGTCTGAACAGGTTAAACAAGAACTAGTGCAGGATGCAAAAATACAGTCTAACCGTATCTCAGTTATTTCTAATGGTGTTGATCTGAATGAGTTTTATCCACGATCGGTTAATCGGGCAGATTTTCAACTGGAGAATAATACAACATATGCTTTGTTTGCTGGAGACTTGAAATCTAAAAGAAAGAATTTAGATACGGTACTTCGTGCTGTGGCTATGGTAGAGAATGTAAACCTAATCGTGCTTGGAAATACTGATAAGAGTACTTACCCCCGTATAGCAAAAGATTTAGGTATAGGTGATCGTGTTCATTTTCTAGGACACAGAAAAGATATCGCGGAAATCATGTCACTCGCAGATTTGTTTGTTTTCCCTTCGAAATATGAACCGTTTTCGCTTGTTATACTAGAGGCAATGGCTTCTGGATTACCGGTTATAACGAGTAGTAAATGTGGTGCAGTTGAACTCTTATCTGATCATTCTGCAGTTGTTATTGAAGATCCAGAGGATATAGCAACTTTAATCAACGCGATTAGGGAACTTCTTTCTAATAAAGAGGGATTAAAGATGATGGCATTGAGAGCAAGGGAAGACGCCCTGAAAAATTCATGGGGTAATATGTCATATAAATACTTGCAAATAATCAACCACACTTCAAAAGTTAAATACCAGTAAAGCAGGTCTGAAGGGATAAAAACTATGGCGATAGCAAATTTGATTAAACAAAGAAATAAATTGGGGAGTTTAGGAAATGTTTTGCGAATTTTTGTATCCAATATATTCATACTTGGATTAAATGTATTAACTGGAATTATCATAGCGAGGTATTTAGGACCAGAGGGGCGTGGAGAACAAGCAGCGATGATTATGTGGCCAAGATTTTTGGCTTATACGTTAACTTTAGGAATTCCGGCCTCATTAGTTTATTATATGAAAAAAAAGAATGGAAATCAGGGATCATTGTATATCACATCTGTGTATATGAGTTTAATACTCGGTTGTGTTGCGATGGCGATTGGTTCTGTCATTATTCCATATTGGATGAAAGGATATTCTAAGGAAGTTATTGAATTTGCAACTTGGGCATTAATCATGTCGCCAATTGCCATGCTTGGAACGATCAATGTGGCTGCTCTTCAATCTAGAGAAGAATATCATCTTTATAACTTTATTAGATATGTCCCCGTATTTAGCACCGTAATCCTTCTTTATGGTCTTGTCCTTACAGGTCACGTCACACCGTTCTATACATCAGTGGCATATCTTTTTCCTGCAATCCCAGTTGCAATATGGATAACAATAAGATTGATCTTAAAATATAAGATGAAGCAGAAAAACAAGATTGAATCTGGAAAAAAGCTACTTGGGTATGGAATCAGATCATATGGCACAGATGTTGCGGGGACATTCTCTGGGTACATTGATCAAATATTGGTTGTTGGATTGTTGTCTCCAAGCAGTTTAGGACTATATGTAGTCTCTCTGAATCTATCTAAAATGTTAAATACGATTCAAAATTCAATTACCTCAGTATTGTTTCCCAAAGCATCAGGGCTTCAACAAGCGGATGCTCTTAATCTAACTTTTAGAGTATTTAGAATTAGCACAGTGATTACAATTATATTAGGTATTGGGATTTTTATTGTAGCCCCGTATCTTTTAATACTCCTGTATGGGGAATCATTTATTGAAGCAATAGCAGTGTTTAGAATATTAATATTTCAAACGGCGATAACGAGTACCTCATGGATACTCTCACAAGGATTTATGTCGATTGGCAAACCAGGATCTGTAACTATTATTAGAGTAGCATCACTTGGGATAAATGTAATATTGTTAAATATATTAATTCCGCTCTTAGGAATAGAAGGTGCAGCTATATCGTTGCTAGTAACTTCGTTAATTGAAATAATTGTAGTTTTTCTTATATATACCATTAAGTATAAAGTTAAATCCAAAGATTGGATTGTTTCAAAGAAGGATATCTTATGGGTGCTTCAGCGTATCAATATTCAAAAAAATCATAGTAGAGAATCTATGTAGAAAGGGGGAAATGGTAGATGAACATTCTTTTATCTATTCATCATAAATTAAATAAGAATGAAGGAGCACCAGGAGTAACCTATCAACTTTGTCAGGAGTATGAGAAATTAGGGCATAAGGCATCCATTTATTCAATTGATGATATTCCATCATATGTACCCAATAAATTAAAATCTTTATTATTTCCTTTTTACCTTTTATCCTATGTGAGGAAAAATGCAAAAAAATTAAAACTTGATATCATTGATGCTTCAAGTGGGGATGCGTGGATTTTGAGTTTGTTGAGTAGAAAAAAACAAGATATTGTTATCATAACCAGAAGCCATGGGTTGGAGCACACAGTACATGAAGCCCTTCTTGATCAACAGCGACAGGGTAATGCAAAAGTTTCATGGAAATACCCTATTTATCATGGAGGTATCCGATTATGGGAAGTAGCAACTTCCTTCCGAAAAGCTGACGGTTGCTTGTTTTTAAATGATTATGATCTTCAATATGCTGTAACCAAACTAAAAACCAACGAACAGTTGTCTCGAACCATTAGTAATGGTCTGCCTGATTATTTCGTTAATCTAGGGGTCACTATAGAATCAATCTCTGATAAAGAAACAATTCATATTGCACAAGTTGGAAGTTACATTCCTAGAAAAGGTATATTACATACAGCAAAGGCAATGAATCCAATCTTGAAAACGTATCAGAATGTAGAGCTCTCATTTATTGGTACAGGTACCTCACTCGAGAGAGTACTATCGGACTATGATCCTGAGGTGCACAGTCGCATACATATTATTAGCAGATACAACCATGAAGAATTACCAAATCTATTAATAGGTAAACATATTTTATTATTTCCATCACTCGCGGAAGGCTTTCCATTGGTATTAATTGAAGCAATGGCCTGTGGTTTAGTACCAATCGCAACAGCAACTCCAGGACCTCTTATGATACTCAAAGATGCTTACAATTCTGTTATTGTTCCTCCTGCGAATAATGAATCGATAGAAAGTAGCGTACACGCTATGATTGGAAATACGGCAAGAATGAATCAGTTACGGTTAAATGCTTACAAATCTGCACAGCAATATAAGTGGTCGGAGATAGCGATAGAAACCATTCATTATTATAAAGAAATTATATCGAAAAATTCAACCTAATAAATTTATTGAAAGCAAACTAAAATGAGGTGATATCTTGAACATCCTACATATAGCCAATCATGTCAAACAGTGCGGTAACGGAATCGTAAATGTCATGATCGACTTAGCTTGCGAGCAAGCAAGACTAGGACATAATGTAGCGGTTGCATCCGAGGGTGGGGAGTATATAGAACTACTGCAAAAGAATAATATCCAACATTATAAACTTGATCAGACGAGAAAGCCCGCACAAATGATGCAGGCTTTTTTTGATTTTCGAAGAATGGTCAAACTATTTAAACCGGATATTATCCATGCGCATATGATGACTGGGGCATTGCTCTCAAGGTATTTGAAAGGGTTCCAGAAATACAGAATTGTTACGCATGTACATAATGAGTTTCAGAAGAGCGCGGACTTTATGAAAGTTGGCGATTCGGTAATAGCTGTAAGTCAAGCGGTGGCCAACTCGATGGTGGATAGAGGAGTACACAAGGGAAAATTACATGTTGTTCCAAACGGTACGGTTGGAAGTCCACGGAAGGGAGTTAGCGAAGGTGTATTACTTAATGGTCCCTCAATAGTAACTGTGGCTGGTTTATATGAACGAAAGGGTATCTTTGATTTAATTGAAGCATTCGAATTTGTTGTTGATAAGTACACTGAAGCTAATCTGTATATTGTTGGAGAAGGTCCGGATAGAAATAAACTTGAGTTGAATGCAGCTAGATCGATTAAGAAAAGCAACATACATTTTTTAGGATTTCAGTCCGATCCGCAAAATTATATGAAAGCTGCAAACGTGTTTGTATTAGCATCGCACAAAGAATCATTCGGTTTGGTATTGATCGAAGCAAGGGAAGTGGGTTGTGCGATCGTCGCAACTAATGTGGATGGAATTCCTGAGACTCTTGATTTCGGAGAATCAGGGTTGTTAGTACCGCCACAATCTCCAGAGAAGTTGGGGAAAGCTATCATTACGATGCTTGAGGACTCAGAAATGAGTGACCAATACCGAAAGCGTGCGCTACAAGGACTGGAATATTATTCAGTTGAAAGAGTGGCGAGAGAAACGTTAAAGATTTATGAGGAGCTATTCATTAGTTAAATCATACTGAAGAAAAGAGAGATAATTATGAATGTACTATCGACTGGAATGGGATGGATAGATATCCAATATGGGGGACTTAACCGATACTTTTCCGATTATTCTAGTGCCATGAAAGAATATGGTCATTCCGAACTCGGGTTTATTGTTGCGCCAAAAGGATCCCAAATAAGTACTGATCTTAATATAAGAAATGTTACAAATGAAATGGAAGTAAACCATTTCTTACCTCGAATGAGTTCAATTCGGAAACATACTCAACAAGCAATAAGTTCTTTTCATCCGGACGTATTTAATCCTCATTTTGCATTTTACACTACGATGGTTAATAGGAGGCTAATTCCATCACATGTACCTATTGTTGCCCATTTTCATGGTCCGTGGGCGTTGGAAACAGAGGTGCAAGAGACGAAAGCAGCGACTAATGCTACAAATGAAGCAAAGTTCTGGATCAAGAAGCAAGTAGAACAATTGACTTACCGCCGTTCGGATAGCTTCATTGTCCTAAGTGAGTACTTTCGAGACGTATTGACTGAAACGTACGGAGTAGATGAGAGAAAGATAAACATTATACCCGGTGCGGTTGATCATAATCGCTTCCGACCTCATCATAATCGTGAGGAACTAAGGACACAACTAGGTATTTCCTCAAATCAACCTTTGCTGTTCTGTATTAGAAGGTTAGTTCGAAGAATGGGAATTGACCGTTTGATACATGCCATGGTCGAAGTAGTTCGTGTTCAGCCAAACGTCCAACTGTTCATAGGGGGAGATGGACCGATGCGGACGGAATATGAAGAACTCATCGTTCAACTCGGACTTTCTTCCAATGTGAAATTGCTTGGTAGAATTTCGAATGAGGAACTCGTGCAGTATTACCAAGCAGCGGATGTCAGCTTAGTTCCAACCCTCACATTAGAGGGATTCGGACTTATTACTATAGAATCTCTTGCCTGTGGAACACCAGTGTTGGGAACTCCTTATGGGGGAACGAGAGAGATTTTACATCAAATATCTGACGATTTAATGTTTAAAGACGGAACATCTGAATCTATTAGTAAGAAGATTATTGATGTCCTGAATAAGGATTCTTTCCTACCTTCCCGGGAAGCGTGCAGAGAGCATGTGCTGAATCGCTATACATGGGGGAGAGTGGCGGAAGCTGTGACCGATGTATTCACAGAAGAAATTGGAAAAAGGAAGGAATTCAAAAGATGAGAATCGCCTTTTATAACCATACGAGCACAATCAGCGGAGCGGAGATTAGTCTGCTGTTGACTGCCAAACATTTAGAAAATGCCCATCCGATATTGTTTGCACCAGAGGGAGAGTTGCTACAGAGAGCGCGCAGCCAAGGACTAGAAGTCGTTGCTTTGCCCAGTTTCCGAGCGAGAATGACTAGGAATCCGCTTCTTCTTGTTCTCTATGTTATGGGAATGTTGTGGGCAGGATGGAGACTAGCGCTTCTTATGAGAAAAAGTCAGGTAGATCTCATTCATGCCAATTCAATAAGAGCGGGCATTATGGCAGGCTTATTCAGATGGTACCACCGACTGCCAGTTGTATGGCATTTGCGAGACATGCCTCCGCAGGGCTACATAGGCAAGCTTATCCGAAAGTTCGCAGGGAGTAGCGCTCAGGCACTCATCGGTATTTCCGAATCTGTCATTCAAGGGATAGATCATCCTTCTGTAGAAGGACGGTGTCATCTTGTGCATAACGGTGTGGAACTAAGGAGTTTTAATACCGAGGTAAGACAAGGGTTAAGAAAAAGAATCCGTTTAGAATTAAGAACACCGCAGGAAGCACGAGTGTTGGCGATTATAGGTCAGATTGCTCCGTGGAAGAGACAAGAAGATGCCATAGAAGCATTCGCCAGACTTGTTCGTGAGGAACGGAACACAGTTCTATGGATTGTCGGAGAAGCCAAGTTTAGGCAAGAGAATGAACAATATCTCGACAAACTGAAAGAGAAGGTTAAATCGCTACACCTTGAAGATAAAGTGTTATTTACAGGATTCAGAGAAGATGTATTGGAGATCTGCTGTTCAGCAGATCTCCTTTTATTATGTTCAGACCATGAACCCTTCGGAAGGGTCATTATTGAAGCTATGTCACAAGGGACGCCTGTCGTAGGGACGCGAGGAGGTGGCGTACCTGAGATCATCCAACATGGTGTGAATGGATTGATGTATGAGATCGGGAATGTCGATGAACTTACACATTGTATCCGGCAGGTGCTCGATGATGAGATCGTATGGTATACGCTTAGTCACAATGGACTTGAGCAGGCCCGAGAGAGGTTCTCTATCGTACAGACTGCTCAAAAGATTGAACTGATTTATCAGCAGTTATTGGCGAGACCGGGCATCGAATTGCCGGAACATCAGCGTGCTAGGGAGATGATGTAATGCGAGATCTGAAAGTAGCCATTGTGCATGATTATCTCAATCAAATGGGAGGAGCGGAACGGGTAGTGGCTGTATTCCACAAAATGTACCCTGAAGCACCTATTTATACAACAATTGTAGATCGAAATAAACTGTTTCCCGAATTAAGAGATGCTGACATCAGGACGTCTTGGATGCAGCGAATTCCAGGAATATTAGGGAAATTCAAAATGTTCTTCTGGTTATACCCATTCGCGGTAAGTTCAATGAACTTGAAGGGATACGACCTTATTCTCAGCTCCAGTAGTGCGTATGCGAAAGGGGTACACAAAGACAGAGAGAGCATCCATATCTGTTACTGTCATACACCTATGCGCTTCGCATGGAACTATGAAGCGTATATGGAAAGCGTTCAAGTGCCAAATACCGTGAAAAGACTTGCGAAATGGTTGATTAAACCTCTTCAGATATGGGATAAGCACAACTCCAAGCGGGTTGATCGATTGGTTGCGAATTCTACCATTGTGAAAGAGCGAATCAGAGAATGTTATGGAATGAATGCTCAGCTTATTTTCCCACCGGTTGAGATTAGCCGGTTTAGCATCAGTAAAGGGAAGTCGGAAGATTACTTTCTAGTTGTCTCCAGGTTGGTATCGTACAAAAGAATTGATTTGGCCGTGGAGGCTTGCACCCGACTGGGTCAGCTTTTACTCGTAGTTGGCGATGGTCCAGATCGGCAGAGACTTGAACAGCTAGCAGGCGATTCCGTTATTTTTCTTGGGAGAAGTAGTGATGAAGAGGTCGTCCAATACATGCAACATTGCAAAGCGCTGATCTTTCCTGGGATTGAAGATTTCGGTATAACACCACTTGAAGTTAATGCATGTGGCAGGCCGATCATTGCTTACTGTGAGGGTGGAGCCCTAGACACGGTTGTAGATGAACAGACAGGATTATTCTTCGAGGAGCAATCGGTAAGCTCGTTAATGGCAACGATCGATCAGTTCGATCAATATCAGTGGAATCCAGAACAAATTCGGCAGCATGCTGAGCAATTCAGTGAGCAAATATTTATAGAACGGCTTCAGTCCAGCATTGATGGTCTGTTGGGAACAAGAGAGATCAATTCCAAGATTACGGAAGCGGAAGGGAGCTATTAACATGCATATCGTTCTATTGTCAGGAGGAAGCGGAAACCGATTATGGCCTTTATCGAATGAGACACGTTCCAAGCAGTTTTTGAAAATATTGGATAGCGTAACTGGGCAGAGGGAGTCGATGGTTCAGAGAGTATGGGGCCAGCTTGGCAAGATGAATTTACAGGAGTCCTCGGTTGTGGCAACCGGGAGATCACAGGTAGAGCAACTTCAGAATCAGCTTGGACTTGAAGTGGAAATGGTCGTCGAGCCTGAACGAAGAGATACGTTTCCTGCCATTGCACTGGCGGCAGGGTACCTGTATTCCGTTAAAGGTGTGAGTCTAAAGGATATTGTCATCGTACTTCCAGTTGATCCGTATGTAGAGGATCATTTCTTCGAGAAAGTGAAGGAGTTAGAAGCTCTAATGCTGGAAACTAAAGCTGATCTGGGATTAATAGGTGTCTCACCGGATAACCCTTCCTCGAAATTTGGCTACATCGTTCCCCATTCAACATCGAATGTAGACAATGGGACGGAATTTTACGAAGTTAGCCATTTCGTTGAGAAGCCTGAAGAACAAGTTGCTCTTCAATTGATGGAGCAGTCTGCCCTGTGGAATTGCGGCGTGTTTGCTTTTCGCCTCGAATATGTCATTAATCATCTCATAGAGCAGTCTCTTCCCATTCAATACGACGAATTGCTTCATCAGTATAACCGAATGGAAAAGATAAGTTTCGATTATGCCGTGGTGGAAAAAGCAAAGAATATTATTGTTATGCCGTATAAAGGAATGTGGAAGGACTTGGGTACTTGGGATGTGTTAACAGAGGAAATACACACGTCCATCATTGGAAGAGGTACATTGTCCGACGATTGCTTGAATACGCATGTTATTAATGAATTGGATATTCCTATAACAGTCATTGGTGCTCCCAATTTAATCGTTGCGGCTAGCCCAGATGGGATTCTTGTATCTGACAAGAACGCCAGTATTCGAATTAAGGATGTTATGCAATTTGGGGATCAGCGACCAATGTATGAAGAACGCCGTTGGGGACGTTATCGAGTGTTGGACTACATTAAATATCCGAATGGCAATGAAGTGTTGACCAAACGTATATGTATTCTTCAAGGGAAGAGTTTGAGCTATCAATACCATCTATTACGTCAGGAAGTATGGACGGTGGTATCCGGACAAGGCGAAATGATATTGGATGGCAAAGTGCGTATGATCGGAATGGGGGATGTGATCGTAATTTCACCTGAAGCGAAGCATAGCTTACGAGCTATGACCGATATCGAAATCATCGAGGTGCAGACAGGCAGTGAATTGATTGAAAATGACATCGTGAGATTGGCCATGAATTGGGAGGAAATAATTGATATTGTTTCGGTCTGAAAGAGGATTTCATGAATAAGTCATATATGTTGATAATATCGAAGCGATCGTGAGGTAAGTACATTGATATTAGATGCAATTAAATTGGACCTGAGTGAAGTATCCAAAGAATTATCTTTATTACTCTTTATTTTACGTGAAGATATGCTCGATGAGACTAGCATTAAGGAATATACAGTGGATGTAGACTGGAAGCTATTTGTGAAGCTCGTTATGCATCATCGGGTATATCCTCTTGTATATTTGAAGTTGAAAGGACTTGACCCCCTCATCATTCCTACTATCGTTATGGAAGCACTTCAACAGCAATATCATAACAACACAATGAAGATGCTACATCTTAGCAGGGAAATGAATCATATTTGCAAAGCATTCGCCAAGAGTGGAATACGTACTCTTTTACTAAAGGGTCCTATTCTTGCAATACAGCTCTATGGAGATTTGGCGCACAGGACATCCAAAGATCTAGATATTCTAGTTCCCGCAGAAGATGTGGAGAAGGCTGAGGAAATACTGGCACAGCTTGGTTACGAGTCAAAGGATGAGCATATATTGGACAATTGGAAGAAGAAATCACATCACCTATCCTTCGAGCATAGTAAGCATTTTGCACAAGTTGAAATTCACTGGCGGCTGAATCCTCATTTCAGTGAGTCATTCTCGTTCGATCACCTATGGGAGCGTAAGAATGATGTGACATTGTCCAATCAAACGTTTCACAATTTAGGCAATGAAGATCTGCTCCACTATCTTACTGACCATGGTGCCAGGCATGGCTGGTTCCGATTACGTTGGTTAATGGATATTGAAAGGTTGCTACCTACAATAAACAGTGGAAATATGAAATTTCATTTCGATCAATATGGCGGACAGCAATACGTAGGGCAGGCATTTATCCTATTATCGCACCTGCTATCAACGAAGATCCCTCATGATTTAGAATTGTTAACGATAAGCACTAAATCACACCGACTAGCAGAAATGGCCCTCTATTATATAACAAGAATCGTTAAATTAAATCCGGTACCAGAGAAAAGTGTGGCTTGGCATTATAATCGCTACTTATTTAAGTTAATGTCGGGAAAACAGAAATGTACTTATCTTGTAAACAAGCTTTCTCCCAGCTCACAAGATGCTTTATTATTGCCATTGCCTAAAACACTTCATTTCCTCTACTTCCCACTTCGACCTATTCTTTGGTTCTTGCGTCGAATGAAACATCAATCCGTATAAACTGTGTCTTATCTTAATAGAGGAGGTTACTATTCATGAGCATTGAATTAATCACAACGGATGATCTTATCGTACAATCTGAGGGTTTCATGGTAAGCGATATGGATGGCGAGAAAGTGATGCTGAGCATCGAGAACGGCAAATATTATAATCTCGGTCAGATCGGTGGCCGGATTTGGGAACTTCTGGCTTCCCCTGTTACCATTGCGAGCATGGTAGAGCAATTAGTGATGGAGTATGAGATCGAACATGATGTGTGCGAGAAGCAAGTATATACATTCATGCAGCATCTTGCATCCGAAGGACTCGTGCAGGTGAGTAAGCAATAATGAGTTGGTATAAGAAAGTACGCAGATTTAGTTCTTATCCTCTTGTTGTGAAGTGGATGTTCGTAGAAGCTTATTTCTACCTGGCGTGGGGAAGGGTGATGAAGTTATTACCTTTCTCCAAAGTGGTCCCTTCCTTAGGGGAGCGTATGAAGGAAACGCCACATACGACTTGTACGGAGCAGGACTTGTTTCTGTTACGTAGAGTGTCGAAGGCCGTCCATGCGATGAGTCGTGTAACATGGTGGGAGAGTCAGTGCTTGGTCAAGGCCATCGCAGCGATGAAGATGCTAGAGCGAAGAGGAATCTCGAGTACCTTATATCTGGGAAGCGGCCGAGATGACCAGGGACAGATGGTTGCGCATGCTTGGCTGCGTAGCGGCTCTTACATTGTGACAGGTAAAGAAGGACACGAGAGGTATGCTGTCGTAGGGATATTTGGGAGTAGCAACCATTCTAAAGCTCTAGCGTCTATGAAGCGGTAAACCGCATAAGGAGTTATTTATAATGAAAGATCTATTGTATTTCGTTCGTAAAATGCAGCTTGTCGCAGGGTTTAAACTGTATTTCAATATGTTCATGACGCTGATCATAAGTTTACTGGACGGCATTGGTATCTATTTGATCGTTCCACTTCTCAGTACTATAGGCGTATTTGATATGAATATGGATGGAATACCGCTGGTCTCATCACTAAAATCTTTAATAGAGTCATGGTCATTTGAGTTGAATTTACCGATTGTACTGGCTATATATGTTGTCATTGTGGGGGGGCAAGCACTACTCCAACGAAGCCAGATTTTGTTGAATTCTAGAATTCTGCAAAGCTTTATCCGTACACTCCGGATTGAGACGTATCAAGGATTGATACAAGCGAAATGGGAGTTCTACCTGCGCAAGCGTAAGTCAGACTTCAACCATATTATGTCTAATGAACTTGCGCGTGTGAATTTCGGCACCTCTTTATTCCTACAGATGATCTCTTCCGTTATTTTCACAATAATACAGATCGCTCTTGCCTTGTGGTTGTCACCGATACTAACGGTGGTCGTACTGGTCAGTGGCGGGCTATTGGCCCTTTATTCACGTAAATTTATTAAGAAGTCGAAGCGTATTGGTGAAGATACAACAGAACTGTCTAAGTATTATTTCGCAGGGATCAGCGATCATTTCAATGGTATTAAGGATATTAAGAGCAATAGATTGGAGCAGTCTCATATACACTGGTTCAGAAATTTGTCTGAAAGAATGGAAAATAACTTTATCCAGTTGGGAAAGGTTAATTCCCTGTCTCAGCTAATTTATCGAATATCCTCTGTAGTATTGGTTGCCGGCTTCGTCTATCTGGCACTTGAGGTTATTCATACTCCAGCCGAACAATTAATTATCGTTATTCTCATCTTCTCGCGACTGTGGCCGAGGTTTATTGGCATCCAAGCGAACACCGAGCAGCTTGTAACTAATTTGCCAGCATTTCAAGCGATGCGCAAGCTACAAATAGAATACGAGGCAGAGAAGGAACTCGGAGATATTGTATCCATTGGTGAGCCTGTTCGATTGAATATGAAATACGGAATAGAATGTAGGGATGTGAACTACAGGTACGATTCCAAAGAACTCGTATATGCTTTGCGTGATATTAATGTACATATACCCGCTAACCGCATGACGGCAATCGTTGGTAAATCAGGTGCAGGCAAGAGCACGCTTATTGATATGTTGATGGGGCTAATTCATCCAGAGAATGGGCAAGTAATGATTGACGGTGTGTCACTTAAAGATGATCAGCAGCTTCTGTCTCTACGCAGTTCGATCGGATATGTAGCACAGGATCCGTTTCTCTTCAATGAGAGTATTCGTGATAATTTGAAGTTGGTCAATCCTTCTGCTAATGATGACGAGCTATGGGAAGCATTGAAATTCTCTGCCTCCGAACAATTTGTACGTAAACTTCCTCAAGGACTGGATACGGTAATCGGTGACCGGGGGATCCGATTGTCTGGAGGAGAACGGCAACGGATTGTGTTAGCAAGAGCCATATTGAAACGTCCTGCCATTCTTGTGTTGGATGAAGCGACAAGCGCGCTAGACAGTGAGAATGAAAGATTGATTCAAGAGGCGCTGGAACATCTGAAAGGAAGCATGACAATTATCGTTATCGCTCACCGACTATCTACGATTCGCAATGCGGATCAGGTGATAGTCATGGAGGAAGGTCAGGTTATTCAACAAGGCGGATATCAGCAACTATCGCAGGAGAGTAAAGGTACCTTCAGACAGCTACTTAATTATCAGACGGGTGCTCAGATGTAAGTAGCCCGTGAAGTAATCACTGATAAGCGAGAACCAGAAAAAACATGTATGTCTAATATGGGCGGTATGATGCAAAAGGAAGCTTCTCATGAGTTCATTGAACTTGTGGGAGGCTTCTTTTTTATACCAATTGTGAGGGATATCATTAATATTGTGCGATAAATAGTATTGCTCAATATAGTCGCAATGAGTAATATGAGTAAGGTATGTTCAATATAAAATAGAGATAAATAGGATGGAGAGCATCATGAAGACAACACATCAGAGCGCATTAATTTTCTCATTTACTTTTATGGCTTTTATTCTGGGTACGACGGAGTATATTATTGTTGGCTTACTCCCGGAGATATCCGCGAGCTTCGGGGTTACGCTAGCGACAGCTGGGGCCTTGATATCTGGCTTCGCGATCGCTTATGCAATTGGCACACCCATTATGATGTCCTTGTGCAGCCGATTTCCGAAGCGGGTTATGATTCTTGTATCGCTTGTATTGATTCTGCTGCTGAATTTATGGAGTGCTATTGTTGGAACTTACAGTATGCTACTGGTGACTAGAATAGTTACTGCCGTACTATGTGGTTTTGTTCTTTCTATAGCAATTACGGTAGCGAATGAAGTGGTTGACCGGGAGAAGAGAGGTAAAGCGATTGCTACAATGTTGAGCGGCTTCGCTGTCGCGAATGTATTAGGTGTGCCGATCGGCACTTTTGTAGGGCAGTTTTTCACTTGGCCTGCAGCATTTGTTCTTAATGGAATATTAGCTGGAATTGCCATAGTGCTAAATTATGTCTATGTTCCACGCAAACTACAGAAGCCTGTGCCCAGCTCACTCAAGGATCAGATCGCACTGTTCACGAATGGACGTATTATTCTTGCGTTTCTCATTCCGGTTACGGCAGTGGGAGCCGTATTTGTGGTGTACACTTACATTACACCGATACTGGTGCAAGTGATGAATATTCCTAAGAGCTCGGTGAGCGGTGTCCTGTTAGTATATGGGCTTGCCACGATTGTCAGCAACTGGATTGGAGGCAAGATTGCGACTGGGAATGCGGTAAGTAAGCTTAGATTCGTATTTCTTGTACAAGCTTCGGTCTATATCCTCTTTAGTATGACCGCATCGATCTCAATTCTAGGAATGATCGTACTAATTGTTCTAGCCACAATGTCAAGTATTGTGAGTGCACCCGCCCAGCTCTATTTGATTGATTTGGCCAAGCAGTCCTCACCGAAAGCGAAGGACCTCGCTGCAACGTTGAATCCAGTAGCCTCTAACTTAGGAATCGCAGGTGGATCTGCGATTGGTGGTGTGGTAATCCAACATGGAGGATTAACCTTCCTTCCTGTAGCTGCTGCCATCCTAGCGATATCGGCATGTGTGATTGCGTGTATATGTTACAGGTTGGATCATCAAAGTCAAACAGCGGTTATCGGTCAGAATCAAAACTTAACCTGAAGAGCAGATTTGCTTAATAAATACCTGGATACTGCAGACAAAATAGGAGTAGAAGCCTAAGTGTATCTACACCATATCTTAATAACAACAAGCGTTGCACTATTATGAACCCAAGCGCTTGTTGTTTGCTGTCTTACCGTTCATTAGTTTCACCACCTCGTAAGGATTATAACAAATATATAGACCATAAAGGAGCGATAACATGAACGAATCAACTAAAAGTAACTCTACATATTTTTTGAAAATAAGGGAAGGATAAGTTTTTAAGGGGGCTTATATACGATGGGTAAAGAAAAAATTAAATTATGGACAAGCCAATATTTAATTATTATATTATTGTCTTTAGTAATGTTTTCTTCTTTTTATATGATTACAGCGGGTTTCCCAATTTTTGTATCAACCATTAGTGATAATCCTGCGATTGCAGGAATCATGACGACGACCTTAATGTTAGCATCACTAATTACGCGCTTCTTTGCAAGTGTGATTATCCAAAAAGTTAATATGAAATTGCTCCTCATTATTTCCCTCCTTTATTTTTTGGGCACAATCGGTCTTACATTTGTAAACGACTCCGTCGTATTTTTAATATTCATTAGAGCACTGCAAGGTGTTGGATTTTGTATGCTTACGAGTTTAGTCTTTACGATATCAAGTAATATTGTTCCTAAATCTCGGTTAGGTGAGGGCATTGTTTTTTTCGCAATGTCTACAAGCGTTGGGACGACACTTGGGCCGCTAATCGCTATTTCTTATCTTGCAAATTATTCATTCCGGTCGATGATGATGTTAACTCTGGGCCTTATGTTTGTTGCATTTCTGTGCAGTTTTTTCACAAAAAATACGGTTAAAAAAGAAAGAGAAAGTCCACAGGCGACAAAAAAGGAACCTTTCTATAAGTACATGTTCGATAAACGTATCCTTCTTCCAAGTATTTTAGTAGCTTTCAATTACATGGCACTTGCTGGAACTGTCAACTTTATGGGGGCGTTTGGTAAAGAAATCAATGTTGGCGGAAGAATTTCACAGTTTTTTATCGCACAAGGAATTACAATGATATTAATTCGTGCTTTCTCTGGTAAAATTTTCGATCGATTCGGTCACAGAGTTCTTATTATTCCTGGCTCCATTTCAGGGGCAGTAGGTTTGATCTTATTAGGCTTCTCAACTAGTATGTGGATGGTTCTCGTTTCAGGGGGGTTATTCGGAATCGCTTTTGCCGTGATCCATCCAATTATCCAAGCTTGGGCATTAACTCTTGTTCCACCCGAGAAAAAAGCAACAGCCAATTCTATGCTTCTTATTTTTATAGATTTTGGTTTGGCCATTGGATCAGTAGGACTTGGTTTCTTAGCAAAAAGTATTGGGTACGGCATGACTTTTAGTTGTTCGTCAGCTTTTATGATTGTTATTTTGTTATTGTATCTAATTGGGAGCAAGAAAACGGTACCATTAGAAGCTAATAAGAAAAAATCATCCTGAACGAAACATACTAGCATACGAACGGGATAGATTAATTCAAAACTTCTACTTCATTCGTTGAATCTGTACAGCTTAGATATACTGAAATTAATGAGAAGATGAAAGATATCTATGGAACTCGACACTCTTCACCAGAGAACACTCCGACTAGAGAGAAACATAAATGTTTTTCAGGAAATGAAGAAAAGGATAACAGAACATACGGAAGACTTACTGAGCCGTGAGACAAGCCAACTTGAACATGATCAGAGACGAAATAAGGTTGAAGAATGGCTCCTTTATTATTATTAAGGAGTATAAAATACACTTTTATATTCTTTTTGTAGTTTTTTTGGAGAGAGATGATACTCCTTTTTGAATAGTCTATAAAAACTGGAATAATAAAGAAAACCGCAATTCAAGGCAATTTTCTCAATGGATATTTGATTTTGTTTAATCATAGTTACAGCATAAGCTAGGCGCTTTAATGATACATAACGGTAAAAGGGTAGGTTCATATTTTTTTGAAATAATTAAATACACTTGCTAGGCTTAGATCGAGCTCTGTCAAATGGATTTCAATGTATTCTAGTATAGATAAGATCCTTTGGTCCAGTTCATTTTCGAATGTAGTTGTAATACATAGGAACCCTGTGTCTTTTGATAAACAATATTCTCTTTCATAGATGGTGAACTAGATATAAAGTCATCTAATAAATTCTCGCTTAAGTTAATAATGATTCGCTCATAGCTATCGAAGTTTTTAACAATAGCTTGATGAACGGCATAAGGAGGTATGACTACAACGTCCCCCTTCCCCTCATACAGCAACTTTTACAATATTTTTAGCAATATGCGTCATTTATTTTTGTTTTTTTGTTGTTATGATAACAGTATACAGTAATTGGGAAAGCGATAACAAATGATAATATACAAGACTAACTTAGGAGGAATTATAATGGATGTTAACGGTCAATAACCCAAGTTAGAAGTCAGATCTAAGAAAATTATCGAAATTGATGGATTGAAATTTAAAGATTTGAATAACGACGGCAAGCTGGACCCATATGAGGATTGGCGTTTGAGTCCGGTAGAACGTGCAGATAATCTAGTTTCATTGATGAATAATGATAAGAAGATCGGTATGATGCTTATTAATACCCGCCAGATGGGGCTTACTCAGAAAGATAAGAATGAGACAAGTCACAACGGTGTCTTAGGAGATGAAACCGTATCCAGAGAGCGAGGTCCTTTGTTTTTCGACAAACGTTTCGCAAAGAAAATGAATATCAACAAGGAAAATACCACTGAGACGGCGCTGACCGTGAACAATACCTGGTAACTTGTGTGTTGGGAAACCGAGCCTAGCATGATCGCACCCAGCCCAATGCCGAGGTCGGTAGCAGTCGAGAAAGAAGCATTGGCTACACCTGTACGTTCTGGACCGACAAGACGTATCGTTGCCGCCCATCTATTTGATAAATAGAGGCAACGTTGGATACAGCATATAAAATGAAGTGAGTAGGAATAACATCCCTATGAGCATAAGAATATACGACTTTGTCCATAGGCGTTCCACGGTTCATACCCCCATTAACTAAAACCAATGATTGGGTGAGGTACATACGGTTCTTCTAGGGACGCAATTTCCGCAGGTGATAATTTAATGGATAGAGCACCAACGGCATCTTCGAGATGTGATATTTTCGTAGCACCGATAATTGGAGCAGTTACTGGTTCTTTCTGTAGCAACCAGGCAAGTGCGATATGAATACGGGGAACGGCATGTTGCTCGGCGAGTGCTGCCACTCTATCGACAACCAAGCGATCTGCATTAGCAGTCGCATCATATTTAGATTTTTGAATTTGATCGGTTTCGGAACGATGAGTTGTTTCCGCCCAATCACGAGTCAATCTCCCTGATGCAAGCGGGCTATAAGGGATCACACCGATTTTCTCATCCTTACAAAGAGGTAGCATTTCTCGTTCCTCTTCACGGTAAATGAGGTTTAAATGATTCTGCATGGACACAAAACGAGTCCATCCATGTCTCTCCGCTACATGTAATGCCTTTTGGAACTGCCATGCGTACATGGCGGAAGCACCAATGTATCTTGCCTTCCCAGCCTTCACCACATCATGCAATGCTTCCATCGTTTCTTCGATAGGCGTATTGTAATCCCAGCGATGGATTTGATAAAGGTCTACATAATCGGTTCCAAGTCTTTGCAGACTCTTATCGATTTCACTCATAATTGCTTTTCGGGATAGACCAGCACCATTTGGACCTTCATGCATACGGGAATGAACCTTTGTTGCGAGTACAATTTCATCACGATTGGCATAATCCTTTAGAGCACGTCCAACAATTTCCTCGCTCGTTCCGTCTGAATATACATTCGCTGTATCGAAAAAATTGATACCAAGCTCAAGGGCCTTTTTGATAATAGGACGACTGTTCTCTTCATCGAGTACCCATGGATGCATCCACCTCTCTGCTACACCCAAGCTCATACAGCCTAGACAAAGCCTGGATACATCCAATCCTGTGTTTCCTAGTTTTACATATTCCATGTGATTACATCTCCCTTATATTTATTATTTATTTCACTTGTACTCTCGTGTATGTACTCTAATTATGCAACAAATGAATAGGAAATCGTTATCCTATTCGTATTAAATGATTGCCTAATCCTCTCACAATAAATTACGCCATCGACGAATATACGATAGAATGAAACTATCAATGATGAAGGAAATGAGGAGAATCTCATATGTCTGAGCGTATATATAAACAGCAGCATGAACTTGGAAGGCTTATTGAGTGTTATTCAGGGCAGGATGGCGTTCATCCAACGGCTATTCCGTCTTTATTTATCATCCGAGAATCTATTATTAGCGAACCAGTATATAGAGTTAACGAGCCATCCTTTTGCATTATTGTTCAAGGAGAGAAGGAGGTATCGCTGGCACAGGAGCGCTTTAGATATGGTCCTTCAGATTATATTGTTGCGTCCGTTGGTTTACCGGTTATGGGACAAGTGATAAAAGCCTCTCCTGACGCCCCGTATATGGCTTTCAAACTTGAATTTACACCGAGTCAAATTTTAGATTTTTTAAGTGATTCTGACATTCTAGTTGGATCGAAGAAAAATGCGAAACGGGCTATGTTTGTTAGCAAAGTGGAGCCATCACTGTTAGAAGCAGTAGTCAGGTTAGCTTGTTTGCTAGACAAACCGGAAGATATCCCTGTACTAGCGCCATTATTCACGAAGGAAATTCTGTATAGGATTCTACAAGGTCCGCATGGGGATGCGCTGGAACAAATGGCAATCGAGGGTAGCTATGGCTATCGAATTAGAGGTGTCATGGAACATATCTTACATAATTATGATAGATCTTTTCGAATTGAGGAACTTGCTGAAATAGCGAACATGAGTGTTGCTTCGATTTATAGGCACTTCAAAGAGATCACCGCGATGAGCCCGATTCAGTTTCAAAAGAAATTGAGACTACAGGAAGCTAGGCGGCTGTTATTATCCGAGTCAACAGATGCCGCAGATGTCGCATTCCGAGTAGGCTACGAAAGTCCATCGCAATTCAGTCGTGAATATTCCCGGATGTTTGGTTTGCCGCCTAGAGAAGATATAAATCGTCTGATGATGAAATACGACCAACGGATCAACTGATGAATCCTGTTCAAAGGGGGAATCATTGGGTAGATACTTGAATCTCTCATACTGATAATAACCTCCATTACCTTCCTAGAGTAATGGGGGTTATCGGTTTTGGAGTTATCATCAACTACTTATTAGGCTTTAATATCGATACGGCCACCCAGATTGGGCTGCACGCTTTGTTCCATCATTTTAATAAAAGCTTGTGTATTTCCAGCAGCTTGATCTTTTGACATTTTTAAGTTGACAATAACAAAATAAATAAGTTAATCTATATATGAGCACATGTTCATATATCAATATAACAAACAATCTATTGCTGGAGGTGAATCCTACAATGAACGAGGATATGAATAAAGGTGAAACGAACGTTAGTAAAGAGGGGCATTTAGACGAAGAAACATTATTTGTTGTGTCACAAACATTTAAAGCGTTGAGTGATCCAACAAGAATACGTATATTAAACTTATTATGTTCAGATGAGCATTCCGTTAATGATATCGCAGAAATTTTAAATTTAAGTCAATCCACCGTATCACATCAATTACGTTTCTTAAAAAACTTACGACTCGTTAAGTTTAGAAGAGAAGGTACGACGTTATATTATTCGAGAGATGATGATCACGTTATGAATCTGTTAGTACAAGCGATTGAACATGCGACGCATAATTAGATATAAGTGAGAGTTCAAAAAGTCGACTTTTCAGCACCGAGAAGATTGGATGAAGATAGGGAGTGAGGAGCGGAGTGTAGGCAGTACCTACGTGAGCACCGGAAGGACCGGCTGAATTCAATCTTCGATGTCGAATACACCTCTTGAGATGCTTCGTGATCAAAAGATGACTTTTTGAACTTCCTCTAAATAAAGGAGAATTTATATGGGACACAATCATGGGCATGACCACGATCACACGCATGGTGCCAATAAAAAGGTATTATTGATCTCATTCATCATCATTACAGGTTATATGATCGTTGAAGTCATTGGTGGTTTTTTAACAAATAGTCTTGCCCTCTTATCAGATGCTGGGCATATGCTAAGTGACTCGATCGCATTAGCCATCGCTTTAGTTGCATTTATATTAGGAGAAAAAGTAGCGAGTCATAGTAAGACATTTGGTTATAAACGATTTGAGATTTTAGCAGCTGTGTTAAATGGAGTTACATTAATTGTGATTGCACTATTTATTTTTTATGAAGCGATTAAACGCTTTGCGAACCCACCTGAAGTTGCAACCACAGGGATGCTTATTGTTAGTGTCATTGGATTATTGGTCAACATTGTTGTAGCGTGGATTATGATGCGTGGTGGCGATACTGAGGATAATTTAAATATGCGTGGGGCATACTTACATGTACTAAGTGATATGCTTGGCTCTGTTGGTGCCATTGCGGCTGCATTACTAATCATGTTCTTTGGTTGGAGGTGGGCAGATCCACTTGCGAGTGTCATTGTTGCGATTCTCGTATTAAGAAGTGGTTACTATGTAACGAAGGCAGCGATTCATGTATTGATGGAAGGAACGCCATCCAATGTTGATGTCAGCGATGTGATACAGACCATTGAACAAACAAAAGGCATTCAAAGCATCCATGATTTACATATTTGGACGATTTCGAGTGGACTAAATGCCCTTTCTTGCCATGCTGTTGTTGATGATGAGCTTACCATTGCCGAAAGTGAAAAGTTGTTACGTAAGATAGAACATGAACTTGAACATAAAGGGATTACGCATGTGACGATCCAACTGGAGACAGTTGCACATAAACATGACGAATCGATCCTTTGTACGATAAAAAACGAACCGGCACATGATCACGATCATTAAGAATCATGTTTCATTAAAATGGATAAGAGCGTGACGCACATATTTTTTGTAAGAGTAAATCTTCTAGTTTACATACCCTAGGTGGGTATGGTATGATTGATTTAAGTTAGCAGAACGAACGATGAAAATTGAAAGAATACTTTATTTGAAGGAGATCATAATGATGCAGAATGTAGCATTAAACGTACAAGGTATGTCTTGTGGACATTGCGTTAAATCCGTAGAAGAAAACGTAGGTAAATTAGCGGGTGTTGAACAAGTAAAGGTAAACTTAGCGGAAGCCCAAGTAGATATAGCATTTGATGAAGCGCAAGTGACACTAGAACAAATTAAAGAAACAATCGAAGAACAAGGTTATGACTTAGTATAAATAAACGGAGTGCTCTAGTAGCACTCTATTATTTTCAAAAATATATACCCCATGGGGGTATTGTGAAGGTGGCTAGTAACATGAGTGTAGAAGTTAAAGAGGCTAATCTGCAAATTACGGGGATGACGTGTGCAGCGTGTGCCATACGTATTGAGAAGGGTCTGAATAAAATGGATGGTGTTGAACAAGCCAATGTCAATCTAGCGCTTGAGAAATCATCGATTAAATATGATCCGACGAAACTTAGTGAAGCAGATTTCGAGAAGAAAATTGAGGCACTTGGTTATGGTGTTGTGAAACAACAAACAGAGCTAGACATTACAGGGATGACGTGTGCAGCGTGTGCCATACGTATTGAAAAAGGGTTAAACAAAATCGAAGGAGTCTCATCTGCAAACGTCAACTTAGCACTTGAAAAAGCAACGATTAAATTCAATCCATCCGAAGTAGCCATTGCAGAGATCATTGCGAAAGTCGAAAAGTTAGGTTATGGTGCGCATCAAAAAGTGGATGAGCAGGAAACGGTGGATCATCGTGAAAAAGCAATCCAAACACAAAAGCGTAAATTTATAATATCAGCCATTTTATCATTACCATTACTTTGGACGATGGTAGCACATTTTTCATTTACATCGTTCCTTTATCTGCCGGATATCTTAATGAATCCATGGCTACAAATGGCGCTCGCAACACCTGTACAATTCATTGTCGGGAAACAGTTCTACGTCGGTGCATACAAAGCATTACGAAATGGAAGTGCCAACATGGACGTACTCGTTGTTATGGGTACATCGGCAGCATACTTTTACAGTGTGTACCAAGCGCTGATCACGATGGGGTCAAGTCATGCGCCACATCTTTATTTTGAAACAAGTGCGGTACTAATTACGCTCATTATTCTAGGTAAACTATTTGAAGCAAAAGCAAAAGGTCGTTCATCAGAAGCGATTAAAAAATTAATGGGCTTACAAGCAAAAACAGCGATCGTTATACGTGACGGGGTTGAAAAGGAAATTCTATTAGAAGAGGTTATCATTGGTGACACCGTTTTAGTGAAACCGGGTGAAAAGATTCCCGTTGATGGTGAAGTGTTGAGCGGAAATACAGCGGTAGATGAATCGATGTTAACAGGGGAAAGCCTTCCCGTTGATAAGAAACAAGGTGACATATTATACGGTTCAACAATTAACAAGAACGGCTTCATACAAATGAAAACAACTAAAGTTGGTCGTGATACAGCATTAGCACAAATCATTAAGGTTGTAGAAGATGCGCAAGGTTCGAAAGCACCGATCCAGCGTTTAGCGGATCAAATTTCAGGTATTTTTGTACCTATCGTTGTAGGGATTGCGGTTGTCACATTCTTCATTTGGTTTCTATGGGTCAAACCAGGTGAATTTACACCAGCGTTAGAAGTGTTAATTGCCGTACTTGTGATTGCATGTCCATGTGCGCTTGGTCTTGCAACTCCAACGTCGATTATGGCAGGCTCTGGTCGTGCAGCTGAATTTGGAGTTTTGTTCAAAGGTGGCGAGCATTTAGAGCAGACACAAAGTATTGATACCGTTGTTGTTGATAAAACAGGTACAGTGACACATGGCAAACCAGTATTAACCAATGTGGTTATGGCAGATGGGCAAGATGAGAAACATTTCTTATCCCTTATCGGTGCAGCAGAGAAACAATCTGAACATCCATTAGCAGAAGCTATTGTTCAAGGTATCCAAGATAAAGGAATTGAACTAGGCAATGTACAATTGTTCGAAGCGATTCCTGGTTACGGTATACAAGCAACGGTATCTGGTCAAAGTGTCGTTATTGGGACGCGTAAATTAATGCAACAATACGGTATTGATGTTTCAAATGTGTTACCAAAGATGGAACAACTCGAAGAAAACGGTAAAACAGCGATGCTGGCTGCGATTGATGGGCAGTACGCAGGTCTAGTGGCCGTTGCAGATACAATTAAAGAAACATCAAAGGAAGCTATTCGCCGCCTGAAAGACATGGGGATTACGGTCATAATGATGACAGGTGATAACCAACGAACAGCAACAGCCATTGGTACTGAAGTTGGTGTTGATCACATTATTGCCGAAGTCCTTCCTGAAGGCAAAGCGGAAGAAGTGAAGAAACTACAAGCAACGGGTAAAAAAGTGGCGATGGTCGGTGATGGTATCAATGACGCTCCAGCTCTTGCAACAGCGAATATTGGGATGGCAATTGGTACTGGGACTGACGTAGCGATGGAAGCTGCCGATATTACACTGATTCGTGGTGACTTAAACAGCATTGCCGATGCGATCATGATGAGTCGTAAAACGATGCGCAATATCAAACAAAATTTATTCTGGGCGTTTGCCTATAATATTATTGGTATTCCGATCGCCGCAATGGGGCTACTTGCACCTTGGGTTGCAGGTGCAGCGATGGCATTCAGTTCGGTATCCGTTGTATTAAATGCACTACGATTACAACGCGTGAAGTTTTGAACTACTCACCACTTAACCGACCTTACGGTCTGTTTGAAGTGGGAGATTCCTAAGAACACCAACCTAACGGTTCGTTTTTAATTAGGCGATCCCCGTCATTCCAACGGTTA
>NZ_JBXCJA010000011.1:0-151741 GCF_056786435.1 Paenibacillus sp. Y916
CCTTGAACAACCGATGGTCTTATGTATGAGTTCTGCTTGTTTTCTGTTTGGATAGATACGAAATTTGTATGCTTTATGTACTAACATGAGTCATACCTCCATCATATAGAGAACGTTTGTTCTATTATATCATACGAAGGAAGTATTTGGCTATCGCCAACCGAAATTCATCTCCCACCTACTCATTGAGCTTCGCCCTTCACATTCATTGAGGTGGAAGTCTTCTTTCGGAAAATAATAAATAGTGATTCTGCAATTATAAAATTCAAATCAGTTAACATAATATTAGTTATGTTAACTAAATGCGAAAAACCAAAAAGTTTATTCTTATACTTATGTATTTTCTATAACAAATAACATTAGTTTACAAAAAAAAGTTCAACATGCGATTTAGCGTACAGCACTTATCTTTCTTTGTCATACAGGTCGAAAGCGGTGATGGTCAGACCGTCAAAAGCTATAAGCACTATCAAACGCTGGACGGTCAAGAATACGTGGATAGTGAAATCAGTAAGTTCCTTGATGGAGAATTCACGCGAATGGCCAAGCGCAAAGTAGAGAAGAATCCGAGTAGTGAGCAACCACCTACCAAAATTGGTCGTTTTATTGTTGAACCAGGACATGACCTGGATAGTAATTCAATACCCATACATGCCAGAAGAGGGTATTGTAGAGGATTGGGAACTCAAAATCCATCAATCTTCCCATGCGCGATATTTCGGAGATTTCTTGAAGTTCGTTACCTATGAGCAATCGATCCCGGAAATCGTGAATGAGCATGTGATGGAATTTGTGCAGACTTATGTAGAGACCAAATGGCCAGATGCAAGCCATGAAGAACGTCATCAAGAAGAGCGTGAATTAGAGCTATGGGCAGCAAGTGACAAGCGGAGTTTGCAGGAGAAATGGGATCCAGAGCAAGTCGTGGAAGCTGCAACTCGAATAGTAGAGATCAAGCCAGAGATAGAGATTAAGTTTAAGCTCGGTGAGACTTTTATAAAAGGTTTATTAGCCGATTACGGAGATAAAATCCATCTGACGAAGCTAAACGATGGGTACGCTGTTATTATTGAAGGAGATGCCTTCACCTTTGATAAAAGTTACTCTCCCGTTGAATTATTACAACCTGAAAGCTTCCGATTGGTCGCCGATCGGCTGCTGCAATCTCGCAATGAGTTAGACGGTGATGAATTAGATGGTAGTGATGAGGAACATATTTAATTCACAATATTAATTAGTTGATGTAAGAAAGGACAAAACATGTTTACATTATCATCGATCATTCTATTAGAAACAACAACCATTAGAAACGATAACAAAGCAGGACTGTTGTCGTTCTTTTGTATATTCCTTTTGTTAATATTTTGTTATAAATCTCTGAATAATGTATAATTATTTCTTGATACTATTAAAATCATATTTTTTATAAGGGGAAGATGTTGTAGTGGTAAGTGATAGGGCGGGGTTAAATTTATTAATGATCGCTATATTAATTGGATTAACAGCTTTTTTCGTAGCGGTAGAATTTGCAATGGTGCGACTTCGACCAAGTAGAGTGGACCAAATGGTCAGTGAAGGTAGAAAGAATTCACTAGCTGTAAAAAAAGTGCTAGACAATCTAGATGGGTATTTGTCTGCTTGTCAATTAGGTATTACGATTACATCACTGGGATTAGGTTGGTTGGGAGAGCCCACAGTAGAAAGTATTCTACATCCTGTGTTTGAGAACATGCAATTAACTCAAGGACTTACTGATTTCATTTCTTTCATAATCGCTTTCGTCATCATTACGTACTTACATGTCGTTGTAGGTGAATTGGCACCTAAGACGATTGCTATTCGCAAGACGGAGACGATGGCTTTATTAACGGCCCACCCAATCATTTGGTTTGACAAATTGATGAGACCTTTTATCTGGGTCCTAAATGGATCAGCTATCCAATTAGTTAAGATGATGGGTATCAAGCCTACATCAGAACATGAAGAAGCGCATTCCGAGGAAGAGCTTCAGATTATAATAAATGAAAGTTACGAGAACGGAAAGATTAACAAGAATGAATACGGATTTGTGAATCGAATATTCGCTTTTGACAATATGCAGGCTAAAGATATCCTTGTGCCGCGTACAGATATGGTGTGCTTATATACAGATAAAACGCAGCAAGAGAATATGGATATTATCACAACTGAACAATATACACGCTTTCCTGTTGCACAAGAAAATAAAGATAATATTATTGGCATTATTAATACCAAACAATTCTTTTTGGCTTATAATAGCAATCCTGATATTGAGATTTCAACTTTACTCCAATCTGTTATGTCTGTTCCAGAAACGACATCAATCGATGCTTTGTTAAAAAAGATGCAAAGAGAAAGTACTCATATCGCCATTCTGGTGGACGAATATGGAGGTACATCTGGAATGGTAACGATTGAGGATATATTAGAACAAATCGTTGGGGAGATTCGTGATGAATTTGACTCCGATGAAGAACAAGAAATTACGAAGATCAAGGATAATCATATTATTGCTGATGGCAAAGTATCCTTGGTACTTATCAACAATCTTCTTTCGACGCGATTTGAAACCGCAGAATGGGATTCAATAGGTGGATGGTTATATGGCCATCAGTCAGAATTAGAAGAAGGCGATCAATGGGAACATGAGAATATAATATTTACTTTGCTAGAGAAAGATAAGCACCGATACTGTAAAGTAGAACTTTTGGTTCAAGTATAGTTGGGATCTGCACAAGAGTAGCCCATGTGGTTACTCTTTTTTTCTTTTTGGTAATAGATCAAGAGAGTATTCAGATGGATTGTTGGTTATTGTCATTGACATAGAGCCATACTATCCGCTATAACACAATTATAAACATCGATAGATGAACCTACAAGGAGAGAGATCATGGATTTATTTCGTAAAAAGTCAGCTTTAAGCTATATAGAAGAAGCAAATGTTACAGATCAAACAACGAAGTTGCAAAAATCGCTAGGGGCTATGGATTTAACCATTCTAGGGGTGGGAGCTATTGTGGGAACTGGGATTTTCGTGCTAACTGGTGTGGCGGCCGCGAAGCATGCAGGACCAGGTCTGGTTCTTTCATTTGTAGTTGCAGCTATTGCGTGTGTGCTTGCAGCACTGTGTTATTCCGAATTTGCCTCATCAGTGCCTGTATCAGGTAGCGCATATGCGTATAGTTACACCGCTTTTGGTGAGATGTTTGCATGGATTCTAGGTTGGGATCTTGCGCTTGAGTATGGTGTTGCGGGTGCTGCAGTAGCCAGTGGTTGGTCGGGATATTTAAAAGGCTTACTGGATGGTTTCGGAATCCATCTCCCAATAGCGATATCCGGATCTTTTAATATGTCACAAGGATCTTACATAGATCTGCCAGCAGTCCTAATTATTCTTTTAATCTGCTATATGTTGACTAGGGGAATTAAAGAAACAGCACGTTTCAATACGATTATGGTTGTAATAAAGATTACAGTTATTTTATTGTTTATAGGTGTAGGTGTTTTTTATGTAAAACCATCAAACTGGTCTCCATTTCTACCGTTCGGAATGACAGGTGTGTTTAATGGGGCAGCAGCTGTATTTTTTGCCTATATAGGATTCGATGCCCTATCGACTGCGGCGGAAGAAGTGAAGAATCCTCAACGAGATTTACCAATTGGAATCATTTCATCTCTCGCTATTTGCACAATTCTTTACATCATCGTGTCGTTAGTCATCACTGGAATTGTACCGTTCGAACTTCTAAATGTGACAGATCCCGTTGCCTTTGCTCTCCGATTCATCAATCAGAATGTAGTGGCAGGTCTCATATCATTAGGGGCGATTGCAGGTATGACGACGGTACTGTTAATGTTGATATATGGGCAATCTCGATTAATATATGCCATTTCACGAGATGGGATGTTGCCTAAGATCCTTTCAAGTATTCATGTGAAAACACAGGTTCCTGTTATCGGTACATGGATTACGGGAATTCTGATAGCTATCTTAGCAGGGCTAATTCCACTAGACAAGCTAGCAAGTCTAACGAGTATGGGCACATTATTCGCATTTGCAGTCGTTTCATTAGGTATTATTGTCATGCGGATCACAAATCCGGATTTACCTAGAGGATTTCGCGTTCCATGGGTTCCTTTTATACCATTATTGAGCGCAGGTAGCTGTATTTACTTGATGTTCAGTCTAAGTAAAGAAACATGGCAAGGATTTATCATATGGTTACTGATCGGATTGGTTATATATTTCTGTTACGGATATCGACATAGTAAGTTAAATAAATAAGAAGATAGTTTACATAATATTAATTATGTTACTTCATGTGATTATTAATGTAATTAATAGTTTATGTCATAAATCATAATAAAATCATTAATCTGTTGCTATCATTTGCTAGCGATACTTCATATCACTTTAAGGCATCCGTTTCTGCGGAAATATAAGGAATAGAGTATGGCGTGAGTCTTATACTTTCTTATATTTACAAAAAGACGATGTCCTTCTTATATTATGATATAATATTTACTTAGAATAACCTTGTTATTAATTTATGGTCGTATTATTGTGTAATATTTTTATAACATCTAGGAATTTGGTATACATGGAGGCAGAATGATGAAGTCACGACGATATATATTTCCAATACTTGTAGTTATATTAGGTTTAGTTCTTACGGCATGTACACAAGATAACACTGAGCTAAAGTCTCAACCACCTCAAGAACAAGAAGATTTAAGCGAACAGGGACAGACTTTGAATGTAATTGTACCTGAAACAATGAACGAGGCTACTGAAGAAAAAGAAAAATATCAGATTCAGACTCGATTGGTTGATTTCAATTTACTTAATGAGAATGCTGGACTAGCATGGGGGGTAACCAAGAAAACTCTCCGATTATATCGAACTGAGGATAATGGTGTAACGTGGAGCAACATCTCACCAGCAGCGAATATTAAATTTGATTCTAATCCTAAATATGGAGTAGATATGTTCTTCTTAGAAAAGAATAATGGTTGGATTATCCGAAATGGACAAGATGTAAATGAAACGGTTGTTCTTCGTACGACGGATGGGGGAAATCAATGGAAGATATCTTCTTTACCTAAGTCAGATCATATTAAGGGAATTTCCTTCACATCTCCCACCCGTGGATGGATTATGACATCATCTGCTACTTCAATGGGAAGAGAGGATAAATATTTATATAGAACAGATGATGGTGGTGCCAATTGGACAAAGATTATGCAGAATACAGGGACGCTAACCTCGGCAAATGATACGATGGGTTCCATTTCGAACACTGGATATTTGAATAATATGACCTTTATCGATGGCTTGCATGGATTTGTCACCTTACAGGATAACGAGATCTCCGAATTATATACGACAGAAGATGGCGGTAATACATGGAACACAACACCTCAATTCATTGATCTGAATAAAATGAGTACATGCAGTACGTTAACTCTAGGCGAGCCTCTATTTGTTAAACAATCAAAAAGCGATGGGTTTATCCCTTTGAGTTGTACAAAGGATACTGAAACCAAGTTTAATGGATATTTTACGATAGATAAAGGACAAAGTTGGGAGTTAGCTCCTTTTCATTTAAATTGGGCTAACGGTTTGAACCAAGCGCTAAGTCCTGTATTTGTAAGTAACACGGAAGGGTGGTATCTTCAGGAATCCGTTCTCTATCATACGATAGATCAAGGAAATAACTGGAGGGAACTACCGATCAGCCTAGTATTGCAAGATTATATGAATAAGTATCCGATCGTAGTGAAATTGGATTTTATCTCTTCAGAAGTAGGATGGATCTTATTGGAGAATAGGGAGGACAAACGGTCGCTGCTATTGCAAACAATAAATGGTGGGATCAGTTGGAAGGTATTGTAGTTAATATTTGCAGCAAACATATGTTGCCCCTCAGATTTCAACGGCTATAAATGGTATATAATTAAGAAATCTGAGGGAGATAAAATAATAGTTTAATTTCAGCATATAAGTTGTGAAATAAATCACAATACAACGTTGATTCGTATGATATATTAAAGATGTAAACAAGACATACAAGACGATGGGAGTGGGATCGATGACAACTTTCAATAATAATATGGATGAAACAAGCAAAAACCTACTACAATTCTGCTATACATGTGATGAAGCTCATTTATGTACTACTGAAGAGAAGTGCAGAGAATGTTGGGCTGATCAAGCCATCTTAACGGAACAAAATACAATGGACGAGACTCAGTTATTCTTACAAATGATGCATGCATAACAACAATACGATATTATACAAAGAGATAAGGAATTAATTCCTTATCTCTTTATTTGATTTGAATAAATGATCAATTTCTCACGGATGTGGCATATACATGATAAGGAAGAGTATCTCAAATGAAATAATGAAATCATAGCTGCTCTACATAGGGGGGAGAAGTATAGGGATGAACTCATTCTGGATGTTTGATTTCGTAGGAACAGTCATGCCGATCTTCATCATTGTGTTTGTAGGCATATTATTATTAAGTATTGGAAATGGTATCGTACGATGGAATAATAATAATAAACAGCCTTTACTTACCGTGGGATCATGTATTGTGAGCAAGCGTAACGAAGTGAGCCACCATCAGAACCATCAGAATGATCATATCTCTAGCTTCACTCGCACTTGTTACTATATAACCTTCGAGGTAGATAGTGGAGATCGAATAGAGTTCGTTGTAAATGGGGAAGAATATGGTCTTTGTGCTGAAGGAGATACAGGGGAATTGACGTTTAAGGGCACTCGCTACATCGGATTTCATCGTAATCCCCGCTTCACGACCCAAGAGGATAGCCGATCGATTAGACGCGGATATGAATAGCATAATGGAGGATCAACATGTCATTCACTAATTAAAAAGAGGCTTGATCGAAACGGGTATCGTTTCAATCAAGCCTCTTTTTGAAGGGATTATACTACGAATATTTGATGATGAATGGATAACTTTATTTTTTTACAGTTAGATTATATTCTTGTATCTTACCCGTAATTGATTTGGCAGCGTCATCCAATGCTTGTTGAGGAGATTTACTATTGTTCAACACTTCTTCTATCGCTGTTTCTGTCAATTGTCTTGCTTCAGGGAATACACCCATCACTGCTCCTTGTGTTGCTAGATTCAGCTTCGTTTGGTGAAGTTGATCTACCGCCGTTTGAAATTGAGGATATGCCACTAGATTATCTTTAACTATTTGCTCATCATATGCTTTTTGCGTGATAGGGAAGTAACCTGTGTTTACATGCCAATAGGCTTGTACTTCTGGTTCCGCTAAGAATTTAATAAATTCCCAAGCCCCTTGCTGTTCTTCTTGCGATTTATTGTTCATAATCCATAAGCTCGCTCCTCCAACAACTACACCGCCATCACCAGAAGCTTCTGGTTTAGGTAAGAAACCTGTACCTACTTCGAATTTACCATCTGCTGAGCTAACGATTCCACGAAGGGAAGCCGTAGAATCAAGAGTCATAGCAATCTGTCCTGCTGCGAATGCTTTCTTGGTATCATCTGTTTTACGACCAAGATTCATTATAGTTTGTTCATCTAGCATTTGCTTCCACCAAGTTAGGGTTGATACACTCGCTTCACTGTTCAATAAGGATGATGTAGCGGGGGAAGTTCGTCCGTTTCCATTATCAATAAATTCTACCCCTTGATTCGCTAGTAATTGCTCGATGAACCAACCGTAGATTGCAAAGGAAGCACCTGATTGGCCTTCACTTGTTAGTGCTTTGGCAGCCTTTGCTAGCTCCTCATAGGTCTTAGGAGGATTCTCAGGATCTAATCCCGCTGCTTTGAAGGCATCTTTATTGTAATAAAGAATGGGATTGGATGTATTGAAAGGCATCGAATACAACTGATTGTCGAATGTATAATAACCCAAAATATTAGGCTCAAGTGATGTGATGTCGTATTGTTCCTTATCAATAAATGTCTGAACGGGAGTTACTGCTTCGGTGTCGATCATGAATCGACTTCCAATTTCATATACCTGCATTAAAGTAGGGCTACTACTAGAGTCCATCGCTGCTTTCAATTTATTCAAGCTCTCATCATAGGTTCCTTGAAATACAGCTTCTACTTGAACATTTTCTTGTGAGCTATTGAAATCAGATACAAGCTTATCCACAGCTTCTCCAAGTCCACCACTCATGGAATGCCACCATACTACTTTTACAGGCTCCACTTTCTTTATAGTCTCAGCAGACACTTCACTACCGGAGGTAGCCACAGTTGTTTCACTCGCTGCATTATTACTGACCGTCGATCCACAAGCAGTGATCATAAACATCATACAAAACATCATAATGAGTACATTGGACTTGCTACGGAATGCTTTTGAATTCATGGTCTCTTATTCTCTCCCTTATCTCATCTTTATTTTATCTGAAATTAGATTTGCTCCTAATAAGGAACTTTCTAATGACGGAACACGGTGGAAGTTTCTTATTGATTTAGTAATCAGAGCTAGCCCTTAAGAGCTCCAGCCGTTATACCTCTTACAAGTGGCTTCAGGCCAAGAATAAGCAATAGGAGAGAAGGAAGCAGAACAAGCACTACCCCTGCTAAGACTAAATTCCAAGATGTCATCTCCTCGAATTGCAGCATACTGATCCCAATTTGCACGGTACGCATTTCTTCCTTGTTGGTAATAAGAAGTGGCCATAAATAGTTGTTCCAGTGATTCAAGAATGTGTAGACGCCTAGTGTCGCAATAGCGGGTGTAGATAAGGGTACAACAAGGGAGAGGAAGATACGGATATGTCCACATCCATCGATTCTCGCGGCTTCAAATAATTCGTAAGGTAACTGAAGATAAGCCTGTCTTAGTAGGAATGTCCCAAATGCCGAAGCAAGAAAAGGTAAGATTAAGCCTGTGTAACTATCAAGTAAATCCCAATTCTTAACCGTCATATAGTTAGGGATCATCGTTACTTCCCAAGGAATCATCATGGTGGCAAGGAATAAGGCAAATAGAAAGACTTTGCCCGGAAATCGAAGAAATGCGAAAGCATATGCAGCTGTACTTGCAGTTATAATCTGTCCAAGCATGATTAAAGTAGATACTATGAAGCTATTTCCGATAAAACGCATGATCGGAATAGTCTGGATGACTTCTATATAGTTATCCCAGCGGAGTTGACTAGGTATCCATCGCGGGGGATATACAGCTGATTCTGCATTTGTCATAAATGATGAGGATAGGGTGTAGAGTAGAGGGAAAAGGATCAGACATGAAACTACTAATAATGTGACCATTAAAAAGCTTCGATTCATGTTGTTCATAATCATTGATAATGCACCTTCTTCTCGAGGAACTTGAACTGGATCAATGTAAGTATAAGAATGATGCAAAATAGAATTAAGGCTTGCGCACTGCCAACTCCAAATCTATAATTCACAAATGCATCTTGATATATATTGAACACCATGACGTTGGTACTGTTCATTGGACCACCCTTGGTCAGAATGTTGATCTGTCCAAATGACTGAAAGGCACCAATCATGGATACAACACCTACAAAGAATAAGGAAGGAGTAATCAGTGGCAATGTAAGTTTAAAGAAAGTGCGGAATGATCCTGCTCCATCCATCTTAGCGCTATCGTAAATATCTTCAGGGACACTTTGCATACCACTGAGTAATACAATGAATTGAAAACCTAAGTTCATCCATACGGTCATCAATGAAATAGATATTAGCGCCCATTTAGGGTCGGTGAGCCAATGAACGGGTGCGATATTCAGCAGAGTGAGAGAATAGTTCAACACTCCTAGAGTAGGATGATACAGAATCATCCAGATAATAGAGCCTGTACCTACTGAGATCGCCATGGGTAAGGAGAAGATAAAGCGAAATAGAAACATGCCACGCCATTTATTTTGTACTAAGGCGGCGAGAAATAGTGCCAGGACAATACCTGTGGGAATTGTCATTAGAATGAAGCTTAAGGTAACGGTAATGCTTTTGTAGAATAGTTCTGAAGTCAATAAATCTGTGAAATTACGAAGTCCTACATACTGTGCTACACGCCCCCTCGGATCGGTTAGATACATGCTCAAATAAACTGATTTAATGAGGGGATAGAAGAGAAAAATACTAAACAACAACAATGATGGGGCCAGAAAGGTAAATGCCAACACGCGTTCTAACAAACGATTTGTTCGTAAAGAACGTGTAGAGAAGGAATGTATAAAGGATCGTGGTAAGACTTGGGGTAAGTTAATTTCTTTTTCCATAACCGTGTAAACCTCACTCTCTGCTATTCAACTACCATCCGATCATAAGGCTTGGATATTCGGGGAATATTAACCAAATGTAAATTAACGAAATGATTTAAAACAGTCACCATCTGGGCTGATGTACATAAGATAAGGTGAAGTTAGAGAGTTCACACAACAAGGAGGTGTTAAGATGCCCGCTGTTAAAACAACTACACAACATACCAAGCTGTTAGCCCGATTAATGAGAGCTGAAGCCGAGGGGGATGGAGAACAAGGCATGCTAATGGTCGGTAATGTAGGGGTGAATCGAGTGTTAGGTGATTGTCTGGATTTCAATGCTATTCGCAACTTGAATGACATGGTTTTTCAAAGGCCAGGTGGATTTGAAGCTACGCAAAAAGGTTATTTCTATCAAGGAGCCCGTGAGAAAGATATTCGTCTGGCCAAAAGGGTCATTAATGGCGAACGTGTATGGCCAGCTAGTAATGCTCTTTGGTTCTTCCGACCGGAAGGAGAATGTCCAGCTACTTGGTATGATCAGCAAAATACAGGCAGATTTAAGGCACATTGCTTCTTTACTCCCTCTCCAGCAGATTGTCCGACAGTTTATTAAAATATAAGAAAGTGTTTGTAAACATAAGGAGGAATTTTGATCATGATGATGCAACCTTTTCAACCGGTATCTTATAATTTTGGAAATGAGCGGGGGCCCTATAATGCTCCTATGGGCCAAGGAATGGGAGTAGGGGGTTCATATATGAAACCACTACAAGGATCAGGTGGAGGTCAGATGATACCACCTCAAGTATCAAGTGGCAATCCAATGACACCAACAGGCAACGTTGTACAGACTAATGCACCTGTTTTTGAACAATCCTATGTTGAGAATATATTACGTCTTAATCTTGGTAAGGTCGGAACATTTTATATGACTTATGAGAATAACAAGGAATGGAATGCCAAAGTATTTCAAGGTGTTGTCGAGGCAGCAGGTCGTGATCACATCATTATTAGTGAAAAGACTACTGGACGCAGAGTCATATTGTTAACGATTTACTTAGATTATATTACCTTTGATGAGCCGATTAATTATCAATATCCGGGAGTTATTGGAAATCCAGTACAACCGAGATGATAAATTGGATCTAAATCCTATAAAAGGGGTGCATTTCGTCTGAATTGACGAAGGCACCCCTTTTAGACGTTTAAATCGTTGTTTTCTCAATAAAACTCATTGTTTCTGTTAAATACAGTCATACCTTAGTGTTTGACTGTGTATTGTATAACTATATAATTAAGTATAAGGTTTAAATTAGGGATGGAATGGAGATGAGTTACTTGGGGTATTGATACTGGATAGAGTAGAGCTGATTATTGAATGTCAACCCATTTTTAAAAAACGAAGGAGGTGTACCTATTCGTCAGTGAAGGATTACGACGAATAGGAATGAGATTGGACCCATTACCGAGTGAACTAAATTTATTTATTATTTTTGCATTAATCGTGTTGAATGGTTTTTTCGTCTCTGCAGAGTATGCCATGGTAAAAGCAAAAAGTGGTCGAATGGATACACTTGTTGCAGATGGACGTAAAGGTGCTATTTTAGCAAGAAATATTACGAACAACTTAAATTCATACTTATTAGCATGTCAACTAGGAATTACAATATCATCATTAGGTCTTGGATGGATTGGTGCACCAGCGATTGCACGATGGTTACATCCTATTTTTGATATATTCGGATACAGTGAACCTGTTGTGTATGGTATTTCAATAACGATATCATTCATTATCATTACGATTCTTCACTCAGTCATAGGCGAAATAACACCTAAGACGTTTGCCCTACGAAAAGCCGATACGGTAACATTACTATCTGCGGCACCGATGACGTTATTTTATAAGGTGATGTCTCCGTTTATATGGGTATTGAATGGATTAGCTAATCTAATATTGAGAATGTTACACATTACACCTGACTCCGAACTAAGTTCCGCTCATACGGAGCAAGAAATACGTATTCTCATGCAAGAAAGTAATAAAAGTGGATTAATCAATAATACAGAATTAGCACTTGTAGATAATATATTCGGATTTGCGGAGACAACCGCGCGCGAGATTATGATCCCTCGAACGGAAATGATCTGCCTTTACAAACATGTTCCAAGAGAAGAGAACCTCGAAATTGCATATGATGCTATGAGAACACGCTATCCCTTTTGCGAAGGAGATAAAGATAATATTATTGGATTCATTCATATCAAGGACTTAATTAGAGCTAATGATATTGAATATCCAACGATTGTTCGTCCTATTATTACGGTTCCTGAGTCCATCCATATCAGTACATTACTGAAGTTGATGCAACGTGGCAAGTCTCAAATCGCTATATTAATTGATGAGTATGGTGGTACTTCGGGCCTTGTAACTATGGAAGACATTATGGAAGAAATCGTAGGCGAAATTCAGGATGAATTTGATGAAGAACGATCCGTAGTTGAGACAATAAATGATGATGAATTCTCTATTGATGGATTAATGTTGATTGATGAGATGAATGAACGCTTCGAGTTGGATATGGATACAGCTGATTATGATACAATTGGGGGCTGGCTGTATTCGCGGCTTGAGACGATTCCACCTCAGAAGGGGCAGTCCGTAGAATTTGACGATCATATATATATAGTAGAAGAAACGGATAACAAGCGTATTTCGCGAATTCTAATGCACAAGATACATTTCCAAACTGAGTACGAAGGAGCTTGATGTAGCATCAGAAGAAAAGTTAATTGAAATGCCGTAACCTTTCTCTGGTTATCTACGTCTATACTATAACCCAGGATAATCCAGAGAGGAAGAGTAGTTATGATAAGTAAAATATCTAGGAAATGCTTAACCTTAACACTATTCGTCGCATTAATAAGTATGATGTTTGCCATTGAGGTGAGTGCAGATGAATCTAAAGTACCAGGTGCACTTACAACACCTCCACCGCAGGAGGTGACAACACAAGCCTTAACTCAGAGTTTCAATTATCTGCATAATGGAGAACTAACCATATCAGCAATAGGTAACTTGAAGGCAAGACTCAGAGCAACAACGATAGCTTACGAAATAGTGAACTCTCTAGGAGCTGATGTGTCCATTCAGCGTTGGACAGGAACTGACTGGATAACCGTTCAAACGACAACACTATCAACGACTTCAAGTGACAATTACGTTGGTGCGTCTGATTGGAGCGTAACAGCGGGGTATTATTATCGTGGACGGGGTAACCATTGGATTAAGAAGGGTTCTATTACAGAACAACTTGTCGTTTATACCTCATCGCTACTTATTACACAATAGAAGAATACAACAACATAAGAGTATAACAACAGAGGGTGGTACCAGCGAAGCTGATATCACCCTTTGACTATTTATGAAGGTATTTAATTCGGAAAGAGGGGATAGAATTGAAAAAGCGTATGACGATTATGCTTCTTCTCATCACTAGCCTATTTTACTTTAATATCATTTCTTATTCAGAAGCACAAAGCGTTCCCCATGAGCTCTCAAAAAAAGGAACCTATTCCGTTGAATTCAATGAGAATAAATCAGCTGTAACGATAACTCCAAACAAAACGGTGTTAAATATCGTACTTCCGATCAAGTGGGATGAATATTCCGATTTTGAACAACTTCAAAAGGCTAAACAAATGGATGTATTTGTTCCGAACGACTTACCTATAGGTTTTGTATTACAAAAAGTGGAGATTCATCATGAAACCATTAAAGGTACTTATCTAAATGGAAAACAATCCATCATCTTCATTCAATCCCCCACAACCAATAATATGATCGATAAAAAGGAAACATGGACGACTAACAATATAGAAAGTAACCTTACTTGGTCCACAACTGAGAAAGAATTTGAAATAAAAGGGAATTATGTAGAAGTAGCAGATTTGAACTCCTTCAAGAAATCTATAAAACCACTTGCTAATACAACCGATGTAATCACACTGCCGTTTGAAATCATTAAAAGTTCCGAACTGTCCGATAGGAACGCTCAGAGAATTCGTGCTTTCACTCTATATACACCAACAGAGTTTGTAGATTTCACAAAAAAACAAAAGATAGATATTGATAAGAAGTGGAAGGCTACGGATGATGTGCTGATTATTGGATTGTTTGCAGGGCAAAAAGGTAGCAGCGGTTATTCTATCAACACGTTACAAGTTACCTTGCACAACGACCAACTTAGCATCATGTTCAACGAACTAGCACCTGTACCAGATATGATATATCTGACGGTTATAACCTATCCATCTCAATTTATCGCAGTAAGAATACCACATGGTCGAACCGTATCAGCCGTACAATTTATTACTAGCAAGGGGCAGGCTCTTGCCAATTATGAATTCAATGGAAAAAGATAATAAAATTGTTCCTATTCAGCGAGTTTCAGCAGATTAATATGAATGGATTGTAACAGAAATAAAGGTAGCACCCATATTGAATCGGGTGCTACCTTTATTGTAATCTCTTTTCAACAAAAGATCTTATTCAGCTAAGAAGGTCCTTTACTCCGGCAGGCTCTCTGTCATATCAATAAGTTCTTCTTTCGTTAAATTCCCGTAGACACGTATTGATATTCCATTATATATAAATTGAATATCATTAAACCTACCTGGTGTGTAGAAGGCTTCAATATCATTATTTAGGGTGAGAACTTCGATATCTACCGAGCCAGTAGAAGTAATCATCTGACCTTCACTGATGGAATGTAACATAATCCGCATGGTTTCATCATTAGATGATTTATATGTCATTGTGATTGAATCCGTCTTCTGTCCAGGAGCTAAGTCGGCCAATGTGGAACTTACCAATTGAAATCGTTCTGGAATAATTCGGAAGTCAGGATAAGGAAAGGATAGCTCACTCTGGGCCTCTTCTAGCGTATAAACGTACGATTTATCTTCAGATATGCGATCCAAAACAGCTGTTGGATTATCGGGATCTTCAGGATAATATTCAGCAGGAGGCGGGGATGTTAAGGCACCTTCCTGATCAGGTTGACTGTAGGTCCCAATGAAAATATTAACAACGCCGTTACCTAAATCTTTGATCGACTGGTACACAGGTGAGATAGCTTGAGTTACAGCTGGCGGGCTAAATATAATAGCACCTGCTGTGACGGATGCAGCAACGACAGTAGCAAGCTGAAAATGACGCTTTCTTGTTTTTCGTTTATTCAATCTATAGATCTCAGCTTGAACCTTCTGCCAGGATTGTTTCTTTGAATCATCGGAGGATATAGAGGTAGAGGAGACCGTCTTTTCAAAGGTATCATCAAACCATTGATCAAATTTTCCGTTGTTCATCAATAACACCCCATTCTTTATGCATCTTTTTTCTAACACTTTCTCGTGCCCGGAATAGTCGTTGTTTAATGACTTCTTCGCTAATATCGAGTAGTTCAGATATTTCTCTATAGGATAAACCTTGTTTCCAACGGTATTCGATAAGTACGCGATACTCTGGTTTCAAAGAATTCACAAGAGATTGAATCAATTCCTCCATCATCTTACTCTCCACATGATGTTCAATAGAGATTGGGGACTGCAATCCTTCATCTATATATGTATAAACACTATCAATATCTACTTGGTTACGGTGTTTTTTATTTTTTCTTAAATAATTTATAGATGAGTTCCGCGAAACGACTTTTAGCCAGGCTCTGAGTTTTATTTCATTCTCAAAGATCGGTTTCTTCTTAATCACCTGAATAAATGCATCCTGTATAATATCTTCAGTAGTAGAATGATCTTTAACGATATAATAAACCAATCCATATACATAATCATAATATTCATAATATACTTTCTCTTGAAGCAGTTCATTTAATTGATTGAAATCTGTTGAAACTAACAGATCTAAATGGTTTGACATCGTTCATCCCTCCCTAACAACAAACCGCCTCAGAATAATACGGTACTTTTTTCTTTCAGTCCTTATATTTTACATTATTTACACTGTATCTGCCTACTATTTTAATTACATAGTTTCTTTTTGGATAACGTATTAGAACATGATATAATATACAATATTATTAAATATTCATATATAGCTTATCCTTCTGATGAGAATAAGTATGAGGCATATTCGGAAGTAAGGCTACAATAACTTTTAGGAGGAAATAATGACTACTCAACATTCCGCATTTGAAACCAAATTCCAAGGAGAAAAGGCGATATGGTTAACACATGGTCGTTTTGAAGCAGCTATATTACCAGAGATTGGTGGTAATTTGATTCTGTTCCGTGATACTGAGAAGGGCTACCGTTTCCTACGTGAGCCCAAAGAAGATGAGATGGAGCATTTTAAGGCCAATCCTGGTATTTATGGCATTCCTGTATTATTCCCACCGAATCGTTTCGAAGATGGTAAATTCCCGTGGGAGGGAAAGGTATATGAGCTTCCAGTCAACGAGTCGGATACAGGGAATCATCTGCATGGGTATATGCATACCCTCCCGTGGGATGTCGTTCATTATTCATCAGATGCGTATGAAAGTAAGGTTATCATTTCACAAAAAGTAAGTGAAGGGCATCTATATAAGAAATACTTCCCTTTCGAATTTACGATTACACTTCGTTATACGCTCAGTGCTGCAGGACTTCAGCAACAAGTAACAGTGAAGAATGAAGGTAGCGAACGGATGCCGAATTTACTCGCTTTCCATACGGCGATAAATGCTCCTTTTATACCTGAAAGTTCGGCTTCTGATTATGTTGTGAAGGTAACCATTGGAGAACGTCAGGAGCTGGATGAACGTATGTTGCCAACAGGACGTATTCAGCCTCTAACTGCAGATGAGCAATTAATGAAGAGCGAAGGTGTTAATCCTTATTTTGCAAGCATGGATAATCACTATACATCGAGTCCCCAAAATGGTCGTAATATGATGGAGCTGACAGATACTAGAACAGGAGATAAGTTAATCTATGATGTCGGTACATCCTATAAGCATTGGATGATTTGGAATAATGTTGCGTGTGGGCAATACTTCTGTGCCGAACCGCAGATGAGCCTTGTGAATGCACCTAACATTGAAGGAAGAGATGCTGAAGAGATCGGTCTCATCGGTCTCGAACCAGGCGAGATTTGGGAAGAGACAAGTCGTCTATATTTCATTCAAGCATAACAAACAACAACCAGTCTCAACACGATAATAAGTGTTAGACTGGTTTTCTTTATATGAATGACATCTTAGCTTACCGTTTCATCCCATAGTCAAATCATGTCCGCACCCCCTACAGAAGCGATCTGAGTAGGCAACAGAAGCACCACACTGATTACAATGAATGGAATTAGAGGATTTATGTTTATTCAAAGGAACGGTTTTCACCTTCACAGTGTGAAACTGCTGTCCGCAAAAAGGACAATAGGTTGCATCGGCAGGTAACATTTTTCCACACCCACATTCTTTTTGATTCTGATTCTGTTGCATCTTCCGTTGCATATGGGCTATTTCGTGTTCAAGCTTCACGATGATTTGTTGATATTTCTGAATTTTAGCGGTGGGAATCATACTCTCTTTGCGGGTGATACATTGATGGATAATATGTCCAATGGTAGTGTAATTCTTATCTATTTCTTTTTCCTTTGATAATATTTGCATTTTCAAGGTTGCCGCTTCAACCGTGTTCTGAGCCTTTTTCCCGACATCAGAGACACCTTGTTTCATCTTATTGAAGAAGTAGGACATCTTTTTCCTCCTTTAAAGGGGCTAAGGCTATAGCATCCCCTCAACAAATGGTTCATGGTTTATTCTATGGTCTATGTTTATCTTGTATGACCTTGGATACTCCATTAGATTTCCGTTGTATGAATAGATAATTGGTGACATATAAGATGTCACCAATCCTTTGTTATAATAATGACATACCTTCTTGAGGAGATTGGTTAGAATGAAGAGAATGGACCGATTAATGGCGATCATTATGGCATTGCAGCAACAAGGCGAAACGGCTTCATCTTTGGCGGATAAAATGGAGGTGTCCCGACGGACCATACTACGAGATATTCAATCGTTGTCTGAGATGGGAGTTCCTTTGTATGCTATTAGTGGTCCTCAGGGTGGGTATAGACTGATGGAGGGTTACCAACTTCCACCGCTTCAGCTTAATTCGCAAGAGGCCCTGACTGTCTTATTTGCGTTACAAGGGCTAATACAATATTCGGACACGCCTTTTAACAGTGAACGGTGGACTGTAAGAGATAAGATCAGGAATATCCTTCCACATGGAATGATGGAGCAGATCCAACCGCTATTACAAAGTCTAGAAATAAATGTTCCTACAAGAAAGTACTCAACACCACATTTGGCTTCACTAATTCATCTAACAGCAGAGTCCAATTGGATATCTATACTGTATAAGTCCATGAATCATCATCGTAGACTCATCCTTCAACCCTATAAGATATTTGCTGCACATGGTTTTTGGTATTGTGAGGCCTTTTCTCCTACACATGGAGAGACAAGATTATTTAGAGTAGATCGAATGGAAGAGGTGAAGGAAGAACAACCACCAGAGAATTCAGAAGTTAATAACTACCTACAATCCATAACGAATCAAGAAAAGCAATCACCGACTATACATATTCGTGCAAAGCTTACTTACAAAGGAATGCTAAAGGTTGAGCAGGACGAGCATATCGGAGAATGTATTACATCTATTGGTGAAGATGAATGGTTGGCTGAATTTGATTGTCCCGCTTCAGAATTGCCGTGGGCTATTCAATTGTTCTTCTCCATAGGAATGGATGCAGAAGTGATTGAACCTACATCACTTAGACATGCAATTCGTATGAAATCCAAAGAAGTATACGATCGGTATGACCCTGAGCCCACAATATAAGGAGATGATTAAATATGAAGTTAGAACCTGATCAAGAAATGATCCATACATACGAAGAAGCCACACAGCTTATCAAGCGTGTTGGTATATTGCCACTGGCATCAATGATACCGAATCATCCCTCACTAGGAAGTGTGACAGATCCGAATCAATGGCATACAAGTTCAGAACTAGATCCTTGGTTATGGAGAGCTCGTTTTCCTGGCGATGGTACAGCTGCCTATGGGAAAATAATGAAAGGGAAAGCTGTTCTAGTATCATGTGATTGGTTTCCACTTGTACTTAAAGTTCAAAGGCATCTGGACGAACCTGATACCCGTTATAAGAATGGTTTATTGTCCAAAGCAGCATTAGATGTATACCAATGCATCGAGAATGATGAAGGTATTGATACACGCGAACTTCGAGGACGGGCTGGTATGAAGGCTAAAGAAATGAAATCGACATTCGATCATGCTCTAATGGAACTGCAGGGAAATTTAGATATTGTGATCTCCGGTGTAAAAGAAAAGGTGAATGACCAAGGTGAAAAGAATGGATGGAACAGCACGTCCTATGAAACGGTGGATCATTGGATGAAATCGGTTGGTATTACAGAGCTAACAATAAGTCCTAAAGAAGCGGCCACTGAATTAAATAATAAGTTAGAGAGCGTATGTAGCCCGGAAGCCCTAAAGTTTCTTCGTAAACAATTTCACATATCTGAATAAGAGAGAGGTTGAGGTGTATGATGAGATCTGAACAATGGGAGCATGCAAGAACGTTTATATATTCAAACGCCAGATTGCTTGATCGTAAAAGATATGAATTTCACTTCGCTAAAGGATCTGCGGAAGCGGTTCTAGAATCTTTGAGAACTTACCAAAATGCTGATGGTGGATTCGGCAATGCATTGGAGCCTGACATACGCGCTTCAAGTAGTCAGCCTATTCCAACGGAAATGGCGCTTCTGATTATGGATGAGATTGGTGTCTTTGATACTGCCATGATTGAGGGGATCGTATCCTATCTTAAGCAAATTACGATTCCTGTGACTGGTGGATTTCCGCGAGCGTTTCGTAGTCTGAATGCAGACCCACATGCTCCATGGTGGACTACTGAGCATGATCATGTAGGTTCAATGAATCCAACTGGGAGGATTCTGGGATTACTCTATAAACAATCTGCTGTAACGTCCTTTTATAATGAAGAGTGGTTCGAGCAGTCACTTCAATTTGTCTGGAATTCGCTAGAGAAGGTTGATACCCAAGACTATCATGATATGATCCAATGTATTGCCTTTCTGGAGAATACACCTGATCGAGATCAAGCGACACCTAAGATCGAGTGGTTGGATCAACAACTACAACAAGAAGGAACGATTGAATTGAACCCCGAAGCAGAAGGATATGTTCATAAAGTATTAGATTATGCTCCTGTATCAAGTAGTTACTGCCGAAAATGGATATCGCAAGAGATACTGTTGCAGCATCTAGATTATTTGGCATTGGAACAACAAGCAGATGGTGGTTGGCCGATACGATGGCCAGCCCTCAGTCCTGGAAATGAAGCCGAGTGGAGAGGATTAATTACGGTTGATCGTTTACTTACGCTTCGAGAATAATGTTCGAGTAATTAAAAGGCTCTCCATCAACGATCAGATATCGTTGATGGAGAGCCTATCTTTTATATTGCAGGCATCACATTTCCACCGCTAACGGGAATGTATGCACCTGTTATAAAGCTTGCTAGATCAGAAGCTACGAATGCTACGACATTGGCAATCTCCTGATCTGTGCCCCGACGCTTCAACGGAACGGATTTGTTATAATGCTCACTAATTTCGGTGTTATTGTCTCTATCGTTCTCACTTATAGTCCATCCAGGAGCAATTTGGTTGACGGTAATCTGATGCTCCCCAATTTCTTTGGCGAGGACACGGTAAACGCCGTCCATACCTCGTTTACCAGCGACATAGGCAGATTGCCCGGGTGTATTTTGCATAGAACATTCTGTATTGATACCGATGAATCTTCCTGACTTTTGTTGTATCATGGAAGGAACGAAAGCTTTGGCTAAATACACACTTTGCATCACACAAGTATCGTATTGACTCGCGTAATCTTCAAGAGGCTGTTCGAGGACCGATTTCCATTCGTACTGTACAACTGCATTGGCAACGATGATATCTACATGACCCAAATGCTCAGCTATACTATTCTTCATCTTGATAATATCATCAAATTGTGTAACATCTGCACGGACAATCATAGAACGTCTGCCCATGGACTCTATTTCTTGCTTCAATTCGTTCGCTTTGACCTCATTCCCATGGTAATGGATAATGAGATCCGCTCCACATTTCGCTAGCGTACGTGCCATAACTCTTCCAAGCTGTCCTGTAGCACCTGTAATCAGAGCTGTTTTCCCAGTCAGATCTACTTGTAACATCGCTAGTTATCTCCTCTCAAAGAGACGATCTATATTTCATAAATCTGTATTAAAACGCCCAGTTCCCATCAGCGAAGATCTGTTCTTTCTTCCCATCATGAGTTAAGCCATAAATGTTCATTTGCGCAGAACCCATCATGAAATCAACGTGAGTAATACTTTGATTCATACCTTTAGCAGCAAGTTCTTCAGAAGCCATCGTCTTTCCGCCTTCAAGGTTGAATGCATATGAGCTACCGATGGCTAGATGACAAGATGCATTCTCATCAAACAAGGTGGTGTAATATAAAATATTACTTTGTGAAATAGGCGAGTGGAAGGGCACCAAAGCTACCTCACCTAAATAATGTGAACCTTCATCCATATTGATTAAGCGTTCTAGTGTATCGTATCCTTCTTCAGCACTGAAATCGATAATCCGTCCATTCTCAAATGTGATGGAGAAGCGATCAATAATATTCCCTCCATAGCTGAGTGGTTTTGTACTGCTAACTTTACCATTTACACCGGTCTTGAGTGGAGCCGTGAATACCTCTTCCGTAGGAATGTTAGCTACGAATGAGATTCCTTGTTCGTTCAGACTACCTGCCTGTGCCCAAATATGACCTTCAGGTAATTCAATCGTTAGATCTGTACCTGGAGCAACAAAATGAAGACTATGATACTTTTTGCTATTGAGTTCATTCGATTTGGCTTGAAGCTTATCGATATGTTCATGCCATGCTTGAATAGGATCTGGTTGATCGGCACGAACAGCTGCAAAAATTGCGTCCCACAGCGTATTCACTTGATCTTTAGGTGCTACATCCGGGAATACTTTGGCTGCCCACGCAGGTGAGGGAGCCGCTAGACCATTCCAACTCATTTTGTCGGCCTGTTGATATTGGCGATACTTATACATCGCTTGACCATACGTGCGTTGATGATTACCAATACGCTCAGGGTCAATTCCTTTTAGCAGATCAGGACTTGAAGAGATTACCGTTAGGAATGCCGCGCCATTCTCAGCGAGTTCCACCATCTCACCTGCGAACCATGTTGGAGGTTCAAGAAAAGATTCATCCGAAGCCAATTCATAACGCATCCGAGATACGGCCTCATCGGTATAATTCACCTTAACGAGTTTCGCACCCGCTTCATAGGCTTTACGTGTAATCAGTCTTACAAGTTCAGCTGATTCAATCATGGCGTTGATGACGAGGGTCTGTCCCGATTGGATATTGACGCCAATATTCACAGCTAATGTAGCATAATTGTCTAACTTCTGTTCAAAACTTAACATGATGTTATTCCTCCAATGATATTGATTATTTTAAATTGCCCAGTTGCCATTACGGAATACTGGTTCTTCACGTCCGTCTTCTGTTATTCCGTTGATATCCATCTGCGCAGATCCGATCATGAAGTCTACATGCGTTACGCTGGTGTTCAAACCGCGTTCGGACAGTTGCTCCTGAGTCATATCCTTGCCACCCTCAAGACAGAAAGCATAAGCACTTCCGATTGCCAGGTGATTCGAGGCATTCTCATCAAACAATGTGTTGTAGTAGAGAATGTTCGATTCTGAGATAGGGGACTGATGGGGTACGAGAGCGACTTCTCCTAGGTAGTGAGCTCCTTCATCCATAGATACGAGACGTTCCAGTGTTTCTTGACCTTGTTCAGCAGATACTTTTACGATACGTCCATTCTCAAAAGTGACTGAGAAGTTATTAATAATATTGCCACCGTAACTAAGCGGCTTGGTGCTTCTCACAGTACCGTTTACACCCGTTTTAAGCGGAGCCGTAAATACTTCTTCAGTGGGCATATTAGCGACGAAACGATGACCTTGCTCATTCGTACTATCACCTGCAGCCCAAATATGTCCCTGTGGCAATTCAATCGTAAGATCTGTGCCTGGCGCCGTGTAGTGAAGTTTTTTGTATTTTTTCGCATTAAGGATGGTGGATTTGGATGCCAAAGTCTCTAGATGGCTTTGCCAAGCCTCGACAGGTTTCTCTTGGTCTACACGTACAGTATGGAATATCGCTTCCCAGAGCTTATGAACTTGTTCAGTCGGATCGAGGTCAGGAAATACTTTAGCTGCCCATTCATCTGTAGGTACTGCGACTAGACACCAGCTGAATTTGTCCGATTGAACGTATTCACGGTATTTAGCTAAGGCTTGACCCCTTGTCTTTTGCGCAGTTGCGATTCTGTCTTGTGATATTCCCTTTAGAAGATCAGGGTTCTCTGCAAGAACGGACAGTACAGCAGCACCATTCTCCACAAGTTCAATAATTTCACCCGCATACCATGTAGGAGGTTGGCTAAAGGTCTCATCTGCAGCTAATTCATACTGTAAGCGAGTAACAACTTCATCACTCCAGTTCACTTTCACTAGCTTGGCACCGGCATCATAGGCTTTCTTCACGATCATTCGAACAAATTCTGCTGAAGTAATAGGAGCATTCACAACTAGTGTCTGGCCTTGCTGTATGTTTACTCCAACGCGTACTGCCAAATCTGCGTATTTCATTAATTGTTGTTGGAAATCCATCATATGTAACCCTCCATATCAAATAGTCTTAACATTCTATATTGTACTAAATTGGAATCAATAATGAAAACAGACATGTATTTGAGCTAGACATGGTATACTATTAATGAATTGAGAGCTCAAAAAATGACCTTTTGAACTTCCTCGATAAAGATATTTGAGATAAAAGGAGATCGTTATAGATGATAGTACATATTGAACATGTAGACATGAAACGAAACGAGGATCAACATTTTGTGGGTCACACTGTATTTAGTATAGAAGGCAAAAAGGATGTATTTGAAATTACCTTCTTCAGCAAGAGAGGAAAAGAGTGGGATTATAGCCTCAACTTTGCCAAGGAACCAGGTAGTGAAGAAGATTTATTGCGACTAGATCAACTTCTTGAGGAAGATGATGATTTGTACAATCAATTGTTAGATGCAGCGATTGATTCTCAAGAATTAGAGGTTTCAGATGAACCAGAGCGTCAGAAAATTGACAAGTATTAACCATCCATATGTAATGATCATCTGTTACAATTTGATTGACAGTTAAATTACCATCTTTTATAATACCTATAGGTGAGGTTATATCTCGTAAAAATGGTTCACGATAGGAGATAAAGAGATGTGGTGGGTCATCGTTGTAATTTTCATTGTGATCGCAGTTGTCATTACTAGATGGTGGCCTTCAGAAGAACTACAGGAACTTCCGTGTAGTACTTTACCGCCTAAGAACACATGCTATAAGTTACTCGATATCAGAGACGCACTAGATTTCGAAGCGGGTCATCTGCCAGGTGCTGTTAATATATCGCTGGGTAGACTACCCTATGTTGCTAGTAAAGACTTAGAGCCTGAACATCCGATCATTATTGTCGGAAAGAAAGATAGGAAAAGTAAGAAGGCTGCTCGTATTCTGAAGAAAAAAGGATTCCATCATATTTATGTCTGTGTAGATGTCTGCCCATGAACGTTGAATAATTCATCCTGAGATGTGGAAAGGCTATGATTGTGTGAATGAAACAATCATTGCACTTAATCTATGCTAAGGGGTGTTTCATCGATGGCTAAGCCAGATGACAGAACTGATAATGTTCGTAGACTTCGGGAGAGTATTCAGAATGCGATTGCAAATTCCAAGGAAGCAGAACAATATTTAAATGAATTTGGGGATGAAATATCAAGTGTTGAAAAAAGAGCAATACAAGAAAAAAATGAACGACGTAAAGACAGTGTTGAAGGATTCAAAGCTGAGATGGTAGACGAGGCTCAAAATTCGGACAATCAATAGAAGTGAAGACATATAGATTGAATCGATGCAGGGGGTCCATGGACTTCCTGCTTTTTATCTTTTATCATGGAATTTGAGGTAACACATCAAGAATGATTAGGAGAATGTTCATGAGAACAAGATACATAGCAAGCTCATCCTTGATCGTGATGGGGATCGGCTTCTTAATTACATTGTTTTTACCGCAAAATATAGCAGTTCGTCTGTTACAGGGTGGGTTTGAAGCTGGGCTCGTTGGGGGATTCGCCGATTGGTTTGCTGTAACGGCATTATTTCGTCATCCTATGGGCATTCCAATTCCACATACATCTTTGCTTCTCAACAATCGGGATAAACTTGTGAATTCTTTAATATCTGCCATGGAGACTGAGCTACTGAATAAGGAAAGTATTAAACGTAAGTTGAGTCAGATGAAACTATCTAAGATGCTTACTTCTAGTGTGTTTAAATTAATACGTAAGCGAGAGACTAGAAAGACGATCATCCATACAATGAAATCAACTGTGGAGACGTTACCTCTAGAGAATGTAGCTTCCTTAGTCCAAGGTGCACTGGCAGGTTATGTGAACAACAAAGAATTGGAACCCATTGTGGCTAAGGCGGCTATCTCCATTGTGGAGAGTCGTTATGATGAGAGGATGCTAGACTACGTTTTGGGTTATGGCAAGAAGTGGGCTAATAAACCTGAAACAGAAGTGTTACTAGGAAATTTAGTCCATAGTAAGTTGCAAGAGATACAGCTGGGTGGAATGAAGGGGTTCGCGGTTCAAGCATTTCTTGGGTTTATGAGTGAGGAGAAATTAGGCTCACTTCTAACGAACTTAATAGATTCCTCGATAGACGAATTATCCAAGTCAGATAGCACATACAGAGATCGAATTCTGGGCGAAGTTAGGATGCAGATTACTACGGCTGCATTGAATCCTGATATAACAGTTCAGATCCAATCTTGGGTCAATACGAAGCTATCCGATGCAAGTACGCATACAATTATTCTAAAACTATTAGAAGATCTTAGGGGGCAATTCCTTCTCAAATTAGATAGCGAATATAACAATGGTGGACATATCATTATTAGCTTATTCCGTTGGGTCGGGGACATGCTTAGTAAGCAAGAACAATTGGTACAGAAATGGGAGCAGGGTATTTTATCTTTTATTGGTGAGTTTGTGGAACGTAATTACTATCGACTAGGTCTATTGGTTAAAGATAACCTGGATCAAATGGATAATGAGACGTTAGTACACATGTTAGAGGACAAAGTAGGCAATGACTTACAATGGATCCGGGTAAATGGTGCTTTATGTGGATTTATTATTGGGATTTTCCTAGCAGTACTCCATATCTTTGTTTAAGAGGATGGTTACTTTCTAATCTAATGAAAAGAGGAGGAATTTAAATGAGACAATCAAAACTGGGATCATCCGATTTATGGGTAAGTGAAATTGGGTTAGGTTGTATGTCCCTAGGTACAGATGAGAGTTCAGCTATTCCATTAGTTCATGAAGCATTAGAAATGGGGGTTAACTTCCTAGATACGTCAGATCTGTATGACAATGGTCGTAATGAAGAAATTGTAGGCAAGGCCATTCAAGGGCGTCGTGATGAAGTGATCATTGCAACAAAGGTCGGAAATCGTCGTGTTCCTGGTCAAGACGGCTGGGTATGGGATCCCTCGAAGGAATATATTATTGCGGCTGTAAAAGAGAGTCTTAGACGTCTTCAATGTGATTATATTGATCTTTATCAGCTCCATGGGGGTACTTTAGAGGACCCAATAGAGGAAACCATCGAAGCTTTTGAACTGCTGAAGCGGGAGGGTCTCATAAGATCCTATGGCATATCCTCCATTCGTCCCAATGTTATTCGAGAATACATGTCACATTCAAGTATGGTTAGTGTCATGAGTCAATATAGTGTTCTAGATCGCCGACCAGAAGAAGAGGTACTATCATTATTAGTTGAGAATGACATGAGTATGATTGTTCGTGGACCCATAGCCAAGGGGATTCTATCCGAACGGGGGGACGAGAAGCTGAATAAAGGATATCTCAATCACACCCCAGACGAACTACGACTGATGCGTGTAAAGCTTCAATCATTGGTTCGTGAAGATAGAAGTATGGAGCAAATTGCGCTACGCTATGTGTTGTCTGACCCAGCCGTCGCGGTTACGATTCCCGGGGCGAGTTCATTGGAGCAACTACGTCATAATATTGGGGCTTGTGATGTAACTCCATTAACAGAAGAAGAAATAACTTTCATTCGCGAGCTTAGTAAAGCAAATCTTTACACAGAACATCGGTAATAATTAGAGATGAATTGTACATGGCAATTGAAGGCTTGCCTTTCGGCAGGCCTTTTCCTTTTTTTATGAATACAGCAGAATAAAGAGGTTGAGTAAATGGAATTAGAAATTCACCCTAGAGTAGGGCAGCAGGAAGATCGTTTCTGGCAAGGAGTAAAAGATTGTGTTCCTACACTACTTGGATACTTAAGCATAGGATTTGCCGCTGGTGTTGTAGGGAATACATCGGGGTTAAGCCTGACTGAAATCGCGTTAATGAGTGCATTACTCTATGCTGGATCAGGGCAATTCATCGCTGCTGGGATGATCGCGGCGAGTTCACCTATATCTGCTATTATCTTTACTATATTTTTCATCAATCTTAGACATCTACTACTTAGTGCGGCTATTGCTCCACATTTCAGAGGACAACCATTAAGGAACAATCTGCTAATAGGGGCACAATTAACGGATGAGACCTTTGGTGTCGCTATGAATCAGGTCGCGAAGGGTAAGCCATTAGGATATCGTTGGATGCTAGGGCTTAACATTACTGCCTATTTGAACTGGTTACTTGCAACGGTCGCTGGAGGATTACTTGGCAAATGGATCCCTAATCCTGAGGTATGGGGTCTTGATTTTGCTTTGCCAGCGATGTTTATTGGTTTACTCGTATTACAAATGAATAGTAGTAAGAAATTCGGCATTCAAATCATCGTAGCATTAAGTTCTGTATTGATCGTGATCGGGGCTAGTTATCTCATACCTGGAAGTATGGGCATTATCGTGGCTGCTGTACTAAGTGCTACATTAGGAGTTGTGTTTGAACGATGGACATCCGATGGAACATCCTCATAATCATATTGGGATCTGCACTTGTGACATTCATTCCTCGTGTTCTCCCGCTTGCTCTACTTAGTCGTATGAATATACCTAATGGACTCATCCGTTGGTTACAACATATTCCAATTGCAGTCATGGCTGCATTAATTGCACAAGAATTATTCATATCAGAAGGAAGATTCGCATTATATGATACCCGTCTTGAATGGTTAACGGCGATTCCTACATTTGCAGTCGCTATATTTACCCGCAGTTTACTAGGTACCGTTCTTGTCGGTCTGATATGTATGATGTTGCTTAGATGGGCGTTCTAACGATGATCTGACGTGGTATGATTTGCGTAGATCAGGAAGGAGTGGGGATTGTGAATGTTATACAGTTAGGACCATTGATGCTTAATTTTGAAATGCTCATATTCATATTGTCTACATTTACAGGTTACCTAGTGCTGAAATATCGTTTGCGCAAGGCAGAAGTTGAGCGGAATATGAGTGAGAAATTTGCTAATGCACTCATTCTTGGTTTTGTGATATGGAAAGGTAGCATCATTATTTTTGATCCCGTTTCAGTCATTCAATATCCGATGTCTTTGGTTTACTTCAATGGCGGGGACAAAGGGTTATGGTTGGCTGTATTCATTTCGTTATTATACTTATGGATTCGTACACGAAAAGACGGTACCTCCATCATGATGAATTTGGATGTATTGGGTGCAGGTTGGATCGTGGGTAGTAGTATAAATCATCTTTTAATATTAATAGTAGATCGCGAGAATTGGCTATTCCATCTATCATTTATTGGTGTGAATATCGGTTTGGTGATGTGGTATAAGAAGCCGGGCATGATGAGAAGAAATGGGATTGCAATCATAATCGTACTGATGTTGGTCGGTTGGGGAATATATGATTACGCGAAAAACAATATAGATCAAACCAATATCAATAACCTGCAGCAAACCGCAGAAAATATAGGCATAAAAAAAGGAAATACAGCACCTGAATTTGAATTACTTAATTTGAATGAGCAGCCAGTGAAACTATCAGATTTCCTTGGCAAAAAGGTAGTCTTGAACTTCTGGGCTACGTGGTGCCCACCATGCAGAGTTGAAATGCCACATATGGAGAGAATCTCTAATAACCATGAGAAAGATGTCGTGGTACTGTCTGTGAATTTAACACACACAGAAAAAAGTCAAGGTGGTGTTGCTGAATTTGTTGAGAAGTTCGGTCTGACTTTTCCTGTTGTATTGGATACAAAGGGTGATGTGGCAAATACATATCAAATCGTAGCTTACCCAACGTCTTATATCATTGATTCACAAGGTATTATTCAGGCCATATTTCAAGGTGCAATTAATGATGATATTATGGAAAAGGAATTATCCAAAATAAACTAGAGTTAAACTATAAGTGCGAGTTCAAAAAGTCGACTTTTCAGCACCAAGAAGATTGGATGAAGCAAGGGAGAGAGGAGCGGAGCGTAGGCAGTACCTACGTGAGCACCGGAAAGACCGGCTGAATTCAATATTCGATGTCGAATACGCCTCATGAGATACTTCGTGATCAAAAGATGGATTTTTGAACTTCCTCTAGTAAAATATTAAGGAGTGTGAATGATGGATTACATGAGTCAGAAACAATATGCATCTGTGACAGTTCAATCTACTGCTTCTAACTTTATTATGAATCGCGAAGAAGCATTTACTCATACCTACCGTACTTATATTAGACTAAGAGAAAATGGAGTACAGACGCTTAGATTTTGGCATAGCAACGCTGTTGACTCAACTTGGGATGATGGTGTAATTGCTTCTGCTAGTGATTTAGGTAGTGTGTGGATAATAGAAGCGGCTTTTGTGGGCGATGGTGGAGATCAGCCGAATGGTGATGTAGTTGAGGGGACGCAAGTACAGCTAACTTTTGAGGGGAGTTCTAACAGAATAGTTCAGCCGGGTGAAAAATTTTGGAGTGATGAAGTTCAGATTGAACTTCCTGAAGGACATTATCTGTCCTTTACATGGACGATATCAACTCATTCATCGGGTACAACAGTGCCGTATAACACGGAACAAATGCTAGTTACAGCTTATGACGCTCCTGGAAATTTAGCTCAGCAAGAGTCATCTGCTTCTTTTCAGCAATCAGAGAATCTATTAGTTGTGCCTAGCTTTATAGGATATAGGAAAGACGTGGACAAGCAGCTTATTTTCTTCGGAGATTCTATTACTCAAGGTGTCCGTACTGCAATAGATCAATATGAATATTGGGTAGCACGTATCGCGGATGAGCTCCCCGCATCGATCGGCATTTGGAATATTGGTTCTGGATGGGCGAGAGCCTATGATGCAGCAGATGATGGTTCTTGGCTAAATAAGGCACAACAAGGAGATGAGGTCGTGATCGCACTTGGTGTCAATGATCTTGATATAGGTAAACGGAGTGCGATACAACTTATGGCTGATTTAACAACGATTATTTCTAAACTTAAAGAACGAAACCCTTCGATTCAGATTATATTGTGTACCGTTCCTCCATTTAATTTCACGGGCACAGCAGAGATGGCTTGGCGTGAAGTGAATGAGCAGATTCGAGTGAATTCTCCTGCAGGGGTAGATCGTGTATTCGATATTGCTGAAGTGTTATCACTAGAAACACCTAATGATCATTTAGTGAATCCGGAATATATGAGTTCTATCTATGACCCTCATCCTAATGGTGTAGCAGGTAAAGCAGTAGCGGAAGCTTTTCTGAAATGGTATTAACTTGATTAATGTTTAATGATATTAATTAACTTTGCGGAGGGTTAAAAAGATGAAACTACGTAACGATTGGGAGAACCAACATATTCTACATATCAACCGAGAAGCCATTCACGTACCATTGGGTTCATATGAAAACGAAGACATGGCTGCTACTTGTGATCGAGAAATATCGAAATATGTTAGCCAATTAGATGGTGAATGGTCGTTTCGTTTATTTGGTAATCCTAATGAAGTGCCAGAGGACTTCTATCAAGATGGATTCGATACGACTACTTGGGCGATGATTACAGTTCCTGGAAATTGGGAAATTCAGAATTATGGAACTCCTATTTATACAAATTCTATGTATCCTTTTAATATGTCCGATCCTTCAGGACCACATCTTCAGACACCTAGTTCACAACCTGATCAGCCTTGGCCTGGAGGGATGTACAATACACTTAAACCACCTTTTGTACCTAAACAGAATCCGACTGGTTGCTACATAACTAATTTCAATGTTTCTGAAGACTGGGATGAACGCGATATTTTTATCCAATTCGGAGCTGTGGAATCAGCCTTCTATCTATGGATTAATGGGGAAAAGGTAGGTTATTCACAAGACAGCAAGTTGCCAGCCGACTTTAATATCACTCCATATTTGCGAGATGGAAGTAATCGGCTTGCAGTTCAAGTCATGCGCTGGAGTGATGGTTCCTATCTTGAAGATCAAGATTACTGGCATCTATCCGGAATTCAGCGCACGGTAGTCTTATATAGTAAGCCACGACATCATATTCGTGATTTCAAAGTGCTGGCCTTACTCGATGACGATTATCGCGATGGTGAGCTGATTATTTATTGTCACACGAATAAGCGAGAAGGCTTTGCTGATTATAAGGTCCGTGCCAAACTACTAGATGTTTCTGGTAAGCTTTGTATACCCGAGATCATTGCTCAAGTTTCCCCCGGATCACCTATGTATGTACGTAAACCATTTATTGAGGAAGAAGGAGCTGCCTTATTGATGGGGGTGGTGCCGGCACCGAATCAATGGACTGCTGAAACTCCTAATTTATATACACTTTTACTTACTTTGATTGATCCAGACGGTAATGAAATTGACCATGAGAGCTCCAAGGTTGGTTTCAGAAGAGTCGAGAAAACGCCGGAAGGTGTCATCACTCTAAATGGTAAACGTCTTGTCGTGAGAGGTGTCAATCGACATGAGCATCATCCAGATAGAGGAAGAGCTATAACGAATGAGTGGATGCGTGAAGAAATTATAGCTATGAAAAAGTTGAACTTCAACGCTGTCCGTACGAGTCATTATCCGAATGATCCAATTTGGTATGATCTTTGCGACGAGTTGGGCATGTACTTAGTCGATGAGGCCAACTTAGAAACACATGGCATTCAGGCCCAGCTATCCAAAGATCCTGAGTGGGCTTCCGCTTACTTAGATCGGGCCGTTCGAATGGTCATGCGAGATAAGAATCATCCTAGCATTCTGTTCTGGTCTCTTGGTAATGAGTCGGGCGCTGGGATGAATCTCGCTGCCATGGCGGGTTGGATACGCTACTACGATCCCTATCGATTGGTTCAATATGAAGGTCAAGACCCGAATGCACTTATAACTGATATTCGTGTTCCCATGTATCCGACGATGGAATGGGTAGAAGAGATCATGTCAGATACGGTGGATAAGCGGCCAATGATCATGTGCGAATACGCTTACGCTAAAAGTAATAGTAACGGTAATGTGGATGAGTTCTGGGAGTATATAGACAAGTATCCCCGTTTTCAAGGTGGCTTCGTTTGGGATTGGGCAGATAAAGCAATCACAATACAGCGGGAAGATGGAACTTCCTATTGGGCTTACGGTGGAGCGTTTGGTGAAGAGGTTGTAGATCCTGTACCTGACATGTGCCTCAATGGTATCGTATTTCCCGATCTAACGCCTAAACCCGCTGCCCTTGAGCTCAAAACCGTCCAAGCACCAATATCTATTACATCTGTGGATCTTCGCAATGGAATCCTTCGAATAAACAATAAATATCTGGTGCTTTCATTAGATCATATAGAAATCTCTTGGAGTGTTACTGAGAATGGTATTCTTATGGAGGAGGGACAAATATTAGTAGGCGACCTGCTCGCAAGTTGTTCCGAGAATCTAACGATTCCTTTTACTCTTCCGACTGGAAAAGGGAACGCAGAATACTTCTTGAACCTTTCTTGCAGACAGATGGATGCAACAGCTTGGTCACCAATAGGCCATGAAATTTATGCTGTTCAGTTCGAACTTCCTGTCAGTGGAGACATTACTCAGATAGAAACTAATACTAGAGCAGAGATGGAACCTATTATCGCTTCAATAAACACTACAACTCTTCATTTGAGGAATAGTCAATTGGATATTGGATTCGATCTTGTGGAAGGAGAATTCTCAACCTATCGTTGGAAGGGACGTGATCTAATCCTCTCCGGCTTAAATGAGAATTATTTCAGGGCACCTACCGGTATCGATGAAGCTTGTGGAGGTTCTAGCTCCATTGCCGCGGAATGGATAGAGGCAGGTATAGATCGACTGCAACGAACCGTTACTCGTATCTCCCATTATGCTGTTCAAGATGATGGAGTGTATTGCATTGAGACTGAAATCCGGTATCAGGGTACCGAGCCATCTCAGTGGCTCGATAGTATGCTTCGGTTTACGATTTCTGGAGACGGATCAATGAATGTAGAGAATACGGTTATGGCTAGCAAAGCGCTACCCATTCTCCCAAGAATCGGTGTTTCACTTTCACTTCCAGGGTCATTGAATCAATTCGAGTGGTTTGGGAGAGGTCCGCATGAGAACTATGCTGACCGTAAGAAGTCTGCGCTTGTAGGACTTTATTCCAGTACCGTACAAGAACAGCATGTTCCTTATATTCTACCTGTAGAATGTGGAGGAAAGGAAGATGTTCGTTGGTTCTCATTAACTGATCCCAATGGATTCGGAATGAAAGTAACAACAAAACGACCGCTTCATATGGATGTGCATCACAATAATGTTGAAGATTATACCCATGCTAAATATACTCATGACCTACCATTGCGGAATGAAGTCTATGTCAATATCGATCATGTCCATTCAGGACTCGGTGGAGATACGGGTTGGACGAAAAATATTCATGAAGAATACAAAGTATACCCAGCGTTCTATAGCTATCAGTTTGCCATCAAACCGATAGACTGAAGGATCTGAAATGAGTATAGTGATTCCCGTCCTTTTTTTGCGACGGGTTTCTTTATATTTATATTTACATTTGCCAATACTTCATAATGAGGTGATGAAATGGATCAAGCGGATTTTGAAGAAGCCCGTAAGGCGGAAGCTATCTACCATAATGAGCTTTACAGTGATCACGAAATATTCGAATCGGGTACGTGGATGTCCAAGCCCAATGCCATGGTCATGGTGTTGCTAGATCGTTTACTAGAATACAAGGATCACGTGAATGTTCTGGATCTTGGCTGTGGTGCGGGCCGTAATACGATTCCGCTTGCTATACGTCTTAAGGAGACGGCAAGCCGAGTGCTTGGTATTGATCTATTAGGTGAAGCAGTAGATAAGCTACGTGAGAATGCCGATAAATACGGCGTAGCTGAGATCATCGAAGTCGAAGAGGGCGATGTCGAGCATACGAGTATAGCAGGTAACTTTTATGATTATATTGTGGCATGTGGCTGCCTAGAGCATGTCAGTTCAGAAGAGGCATTGGTTATGGTACTTGAACGAATGAAGTTAGGGACTGTGATGGGTGGCATTCACTGTATCACGATCAATACGGAGGTATCAGAGGTGGAATCGGAATCAGGTCGGAAGCGGGAACCGTTAATTGAACTAAATCTATCAACGAAGAGAGCTACCGCACTTCTTGAGGAAATGTACGCAGACTGGAACATACTTGAGCATACAACGATCATGCATTCGATTGACGAACACAAATATGATGTACCGACACAATTTCGAAGTCATTGCATATCTTTTGCCGTGCAGAAAGTATAACGGTCGCTAGCTCATCATAACCATATGTTAAACACGCCGATTGAATAGATCTAGTTATCTAGCCAGTCGACGTGTTTTTTTACAAAGATAAGGTTACTTCAATAATTTTCTTACCCATTTGAGTTTATCTCCATAAGGAGGGAAGACGATCTTAATATCCATCCCAGTGCTTTTCTTCAGAATGCTTTTAGTGTGGGAGAAGGTATCAAAGCTGTATTTACCATGATAAGCACCGATCCCAGCATTCCCTACACCTCCAAAAGGAAGATTCGTATTAGCAACATGGGATATCGTATCGTTAACACATCCACCTCCGAAGGAAACTTGACTCAACACCTGGTGTTCGACATTACCTTGTTCCGTAAATAAATATAAGGATAACGGTTTTGGACGACTATTTATCATCTTAATAGCATCATCTAACTCGCGGTACTCCATGATCGGTAGAATTGGACCGAATATTTCATCTTGCATAGCGGCATCTGACCAAGATTCCGTAGCTAGAAGAGTTGGCTCAATATACAGATCTTCCTGAACGGAGCTACCTCCAAACACAATATTTGCATGATCCTTGTCTAGTATAGAAGTCAAACGCTCAAATTGACGGTCATTAACGATTCTTCCATAATCGCTACTTAATTTGGCATCCTTACCATAGAAACTCGTAATAACTGTTTTCATTTCACTTATCAACGATTGTTTGATGTCTGCATGCACGAGAACATAATCAGGGGCAATACAAGTCTGACCTGTATTTATCAGCTTACCCCAAATAATACGCTTAGCCGCTAATTTAATATTTGCTGTCTGATCCACAATAACCGGGCTTTTCCCACCCAGTTCTAACGTTACGGGAATGAGATTGTTAGCCGCAGCCTGCATGACAATTTTGCCAACAGCCACGCTTCCTGTGAAAAATATGTAATCAAAAGAGGTATGGATCAGGATGGACGTTGTATCTTTATCACCTTCAATTACCCGAATATAGGCCTGATTAAATGTATCTTCTATCATCTCTTTAATGACAGCAGAGACGGTAGGGGTATTCTCAGAAGGCTTCAATACGACACAATTTCCAGTAGCGATAGCGCCGATAAGCGGTTCAATAAGGAGTTGGAAAGGATAGTTAAACGGGCCAACAATTAAGACGGTCCCATAGGGCTCTTTCATAATATAGCTCTTGGACGGGAACTGATGTAGCGGTGTCTTTACTTTCTTGGGTTTCATCCATTTCTTCAAATGCTTCATCGTGTGACCAATACTGCTCAGGGCAAAGCCAATTTCCGTTGCATAAGCTTCAAACTCGCTTTTCCTCAAATCTTGATATAGCGCGGAGATGATCAGCTTTTCATAGACTTTAATAGCTTCTTTCAGTTTGCTTAATTGTTGTAGCCGGAATTGAATATCACGGGTCTGACCACTATGGAAAAACTGATGATGCTCATGCAAATAATCCTCCATACGGTCAGTTGTTAGAACCTCCAATTAAAACGCCTCCATATTATATTTATATATTTACGATATACATCCATATTTACTTGTAGTAAGGTGAAAATAAAGAAAGTAGATGAAGTAGTGTTGGTATCATTATAGGCGAAAGGAGAACTTATGGAAATCCGTAGAATACAAAAGCTTGAAAAAATCTTCAATAAAGCGACAAATTCGAATCAGATCCATGACGGAGTTTTATTTGTGGAGAACATGAGCGGCGATTTCTCATACGGGAGGGGATACGGGGGTAAGGAATTAGACTCCCCAGTACTTATGGCGAGCATTACAAAGCTGTTCACCACCGCCTGCATTCTCGCTTTACATGAACAGAGCAAGCTGTCCCTTGACGATAAGATCACAAAGTATTTTGACAACACAGTGTTAAGTGGCCTACATATTTATCGTAATAAGGAATATTCCTTTGACTTGACGATATCCGATTTGCTATTTCAAATAAGCGGATTGCCAGATGTGTTTGAAGAAGGAAATGATAGTGCTAAGAACCGTGCCGTCCATGAGGATTATCACACTTCCTTCGACGAGATGGTGGGATTAGTAAAGAAGTTAAAGCCACACTTTGCACCTCGTACCTTGCAAAAAGCTTATTACGCTGATATCAACTTTGACATGCTAGGTGAAATCATTGAAAAGGTAACCAATGCAACATTGGCAGAAGCATATAAGCAATTTATATTTGAACCATTAGCACTAACAAGCACATATCTCCCTGAAAGCGAAAATGACTTTGTGCCGAATATCTATTATAAAAACAAAGTAATCCATCGCCCTAAATTTATTATGAGTAGCCGTGCAAGTGGCGGATGTATCACGAGTGCTCGAGAATTGATGATATTTATGAAGGCTTTCTTTGGAGGTACGCTATTTAATAAAGCTATTTTCGATAAGCTGCCCTTACGTAATAAGCTTCAAGCTTCAATGGGACCTATTTATTATGGTAGTGGGTATATGAGAATTCCGCTAAATGGGGCTATCACGCTTTTTACGGGAAAAGGGGAGTTAATGGGACATTCTGGTTCAACAGGCTCGTTTGCCTTTTACTATCCCATCAAAGATTTGTTTTTTGTAGGAGATCTAAACCAGCTGGGAAATGCTTCACTTCCTATTAGACTATCCATGAAACTTGCAATGATGACGAAATAAATATAGCTTATCGCCAGCAGTAATAAGAAACTTGGATTAGGGGATATGAATAATGGGAGGTAAAAAGTTTGCCTTTGGGGGATTAATTGTCGTGATCATTTTATCCGTATTCTTTTATGTGGCCCCTTTAAAAGAAAGCAAAGAAATAAAAGCGTTCTACAGTAAGCTGGGAGTTCATTTACCTAAAGATACAAGTATCTTGTTCAGTGATAGCTCTTATGGGCCGCTAGGTGATGGTTACCATCTATATATTTACCAGCTTAACTCTAAAGAAGAGATGAAGGGATTATTAAGTCAAGTACCATTGAGGAACTGGTTTGAACTACCTTTACCTACAGAAGTAAGTGGTCCTCTATTAAAAAACATTAGGGGAATTACAAATCCTGAAATAGCTGATCTTTTACCTCTTGAAGCAACCAATGGGTATTATGTTATGAAAAACAATCGTACTAATGCTTTAATTACGAGTAGAGATGTATTTGATCCTAGTTATCATGATGTATTCATTGGAATTGCCGATTTGGAAAATAATAAAATATACTGTTTTGAATATAACTTGTAACTAAAGAAGATTTCACGAAAAAAGGCTACCGATGATCATCGGTAGCCTTTTCAAACCCGTATTAGTTTTTATAAGTAAAGTAATCAAAGTCAGCATGAAGGTTCTGCCCCGAAGTATCCTGGCACTGCATCCCTACGAAAGCACCCGTAAAGAATCCTCCACCTTCAATATAATCATCCGATAGTTTATACGATTCGAATTGAACAGGGATGGCCGTCCAGTTCGTTCCGTCAAAGGAATAATGATATTGGTACATATTTATACTCACATTAACACGTAGATACACGTACTCCACATGATCAGGAATAACAATTTCCTGGCCTTGGAGAGGTTGAGCAAAGGAGAAGTTATCGCATGTCATCAATTCAAGTATTCTTCCTTTGTCTTCATTCCAAGTAATCTGGCAAGATGTCCAGTTCCGAGTATTATAGTAATTCACTAATCCTGCTGATTGTTGAAAAGTAGTAGGGTTGAACGCAACCTTTGTCTCAGCTGTGAAAGTAAAGTCCTGCCAACGTCTAGCCACAAAAGCTTGTGTGAATTTGGAAGTTAAAGATTCCTTTCCATATAGACGTAAATGCCCAGGGTTATCTTTCAGAGAGAGGATATGCTCTCCTAATGGAATCCGTAAATTTTGAAAGTGTAGATTTAGAACTTCATCGTCAAAATTATCTTGTATCGGGAAATCTCTATCCCATTTCACTTCTTCGATCTTCGGACCTTCAATTTGATCAGAAGGTTTGTTACCTCCTACGACATATGGCCAACCATCGTTCCATTCAAGTCTTTGAATCGCTGTCTCACGCCCAAGTGGACAGAAACCACGAGGATCTAGAAGAGGTTGACTCTCTTTTGGCAATGGTCTTCCTGTCAAATGTACCAAGAACCATTCGTCGGTGTGTGTTTGAACAATCGATGCATGTCCTGCTTTTTGCAGAGCAATACGTGGATGCGCAAAAGAAGAGATTAACGGATTCTCTGGATGGAGTTCGTAAGGACCTTTTAAATCCTTCGAACGTGCTATCGTCGCTTGATGCTCATACTTTGTACCGCCCTCAGCGGTCAGAAGATAATAATAATTATTTATTTTATACAAATGAGGTGCTTCGGTCAGCATGATGTCGGTACCTTTAAAAATAATTTCCGCTTTACCTACAAGTTTACGCTCAGTGGCACTGTATTCTTGCAAAGCAATACCATAGAAATTATGATGACCAATACGGTGATCCCAATTCATGTTGACCAAGTATTTCTTCCCGTCTTCATCATGGAATAGGGAGGGATCGAATCCAGAGCTATTCAAATAGATTGGGTCTGACCAATCGCCATCAATGGTATCGCAATTCGCCAAGTAATTATGACAATCCTTCCATTGACCTTCGACAACTTTCACATCGGTATAGATAAGCCAGAATTGCCCATCACTATAGGATAGTTGAGGGGCCCAAATCCCACCCGAATCCGGATTCCCCATCATATTTAATTGACTCAAACGAGTTAAAGGTCTTGAAACTAAACGCCAATTGTTAAGGTCTTTGGAATGGTAGATACCCACTCCAGGGAACCATTCGAACGTAGATACCGCAATATAATAATCTTCTCCTACACGGCAAATGCTGGGATCGGCATTAAATCCCGTTAAAATCGGATTTTGAATGATAGTCATAATTCTTCTCCTTTTACCCATCCTTGCAACCTCCCATAATAAGCGGTCTTGGGTTATAATAAGGTTATTATATCAATGTTGTTAAGATGATCCTATATCCATAACAAGCATGAATTTACCCAAATCAATCACCTGATTGTTAATGTCGTGAAATATAAATATAAGATAAAGAGGCGGTATTATGGAAGCGGTGTATGAGCGACAAGCCACAGAATATATGTTGCCAGATATGGATTCAACCTTTAAAGTATTTGCAGCACATTGGCGGACTGTGGAACAAGATTGGGCATATCCAAGTCACACACATCCAATGTTTGAGGTAAATCTCGTATTATCTGGAACACAAGAGATGGTCGTTAATCGGGAGATTTATGTGCAGAGGGCTGGTGATCTATTACTATTAAACCCAGGTGATATTCATGAGAGTAGAGTCGTTGGTGACGAAAAGATGACTTATTACTGTCTTCACTTCGATGTGGATGAGCGAGCATTCCGTGAATTATTATGTCAAAATACCCAATGCTTTTATACGTCAGATAGTGATCTAGCGCATGCAATCCGACCTGCGCTTGATAAGTTAATTACATTAACTATCGAGGAAGCCATCGTACGTGTGGAGTCTAGAATGAAAGCTTTATCTATGTTATTCGAGCTGTTTGCGGCGATTAGTGGTCATTTATCCAAACAAGGAAGCGAAAGTACATCCGGATCACGCATGTCCCAGGCAGCATCTAATATAGCTACGAGACTAGAGCGTACTGTGAATGAGACAGCTGACGGGTTCAGGGAGAGAAGTGACACAGAATCCGTTGCATCCATTGCCAAAGAGCTGGGTTACAGCATGTCATCCGTAAATCGAATGTTTAATCACGTCTTCGGGATGTCCCCACGTCAATATCTATCAACGTTAATGTTGAAGAAAGCCAAACTATTACTGATGGAACCAGAACTTACGATTGAATTAATCTCTATCAAGTTGGGATATCGTGACATTGCTCATTTCAGTAGACAGTTCAAACGATGGACAGGAGAATCACCAGGCAAGTTCCGTGACCGTTTCTACAAATAGTTGAACAGCATTTCACAACAGAAATAGACACTTCTTATATGCTACAATAAGCTCATAAGTGTTGCAGTATAATTAGAGTAACGAATGGAGATAGACAACCATGTACCGTAATTTAGAAGATTGCATCATCGATTTAGAAAAGAATGGACATCTAGTTAGAATTAAAGAAGAAGTTGACCCCTATCTTGAAATGGCTGCTATTCATATGAAAGTATATGAAGCTGGCGGTCCTGCATTGTTATTTGAAAATGTAAAAGGTTCGAAGTTTCGGGCGGCATCCAACTTATTTGGCACATTAGAGCGTAGTAAATTCATGTTCCGAGATACATGGGCCTCCGTACAGAACGTCATGGCTCTGCGCGATGATCCAATGAAGGCTCTCAAACATCCATTTAAAAATATTGGCAATGGATTCGCAGCATTAAAAGCTCTTCCTTTGAAGAAATCTGGGAGCAGTCCTGTTACTGCACAAGAAATTCAAATTTCTGATCTGCCCCTCATACAACACTGGCCAATGGATGGTGGTGCTTTTATAACATTACCACAAGTGTATACGGAAGATCCGGAGAAACCAGGCATTATGAATTCCAATCTGGGTATGTACCGCGTACAACTCAATGGTAATGACTATGAATTGAATAAAGACGTTGGCATGCATTATCAGATTCACCGCGGAATTGGAATACATCAAGACAAAGCAAACAAACTAGGAATCCCTCTGAAAGTGAGTTGCTTCGTGGGTGGACCACCTGCACACACATTGTCAGCCATCATGCCTTTACCTGAAGGGTTGAGTGAGATGACGGTAGCTGGCCTGCTCGCAGGACGTAATTTTCGCTACAGCTATGTCGATGGTTTCTGTATTAGTAATGATGCTGATTTTGTCATCACTGGAGAAATTCATCCGGGGGAGACGAAGCCGGAGGGACCTTTTGGTGATCATTTGGGTTACTATAGCCTGACGCATCCATTCCCTGTCATGAAAGTACATAAAGTGTATGCGAAGCCGAATGCAATATGGCCGTTTACCGTAGTCGGTCGTCCGCCACAGGAGGATACTGCATTTGGAGAACTCATTCATGAGTTAACCGGGGATGCGATCAAACAAGAAGTTCCTGGTGTTAAAGAAGTACATGCGGTAGATGCAGCGGGAGTGCATCCGTTACTTTTTGCGATTGGGAGTGAACGATACACACCTTACCAGAAAGTGAAACAACCAGCTGAACTACTCACGATAGCTAACCGTATACTAGGAACTGGTCAATTGAGTTTGGCGAAGTATTTATTCATAACGGCTGAAGAGAATCGACCATTAGATACGCATCATGAAGTGGACTTTTTAACCTATATCTTGGAACGGATTGATTTGCAGCGAGATATTCACTTTTATACCAACACAACAATTGATACCCTTGATTATTCAGGAACGGGTTTAAATAGCGGTAGTAAAGTAGTCTTCGCAGCTTATGGAGATAAGAAGCGGGATTTGTGTAAAGAGGTACCTGATCATTTAAAAGGAATCCGTAGCTTTGAAAATCCGCAACTTGTGATGCCAGGTATTATTGCCATACAGGGTCCTGCTTTTATCGATTATGCTGAAGCACAACAACAGTTACAGGACTTATCTAACGCTATTCAAGCACAGGGGCCGATGCCATCTTGTCCAATGATCATTCTGACTGATGATAGTTCATTCATAAGTGCGTCAATCAAGAATTTCCTATGGGCTACATTTACACGTAGCAATCCTTCACATGACATTTATGGTGTGAATGGGCATTATGAGAACAAGCATTGGGCTTGTGATAATCTGATCATTGACGCACGGGTCAAGCCACATCAAGCACCGCCATTAATACCTGATCCTACTGTAGAGAAGAATATCGAACGTTTATTTGCAAAAGGGGCAAGTTTGGGTGGATTAAAGTTAGGTTGAATTTAGATGCATTATGCGGTGTTTTTTTGAAGAGTTACTCCATATAATGGGGTAGCTCTATATTCATTGCTTTAATTTTTAACTATAGAATGAATAGGTATAATAAACCAGTATTTATAATATTGATCAATATATAACATTAAATTTACAATTTTATATTGACAATATATTGAATTCAGTTTACATTATATTCAAATTAAAAAGGCGAAATTCTTCTTACTTTCGCTTTTTGAATAGAGGTGATTAACGAATGCGAATTGTTCTCATTAACATGCCCTTCGCATCAGCGTATAGACCTTCCATTGGAATTGGTCTCCTACAATCTGCATTTGACACTCGTAAGATTGAATGCGACACCTTGCATCTAAACCTCGATTTCGCTTCAATCATTGGTATTGATCAATATGATCACCTCTCAGAGAACCTGTCCTATCCAACGAATTCGTTAGCGGGTGATTGGATATTCACAGAATCTTTATTCGGTATTAACAATCAAGAAGAATACTTCCATTACCTCACACAATCCTTCCCTCGTATACGCAAAAGAACGTTCTCGAAAGATGAGTCTTTTACTCGATTGCTTGAAATTCGTAAAAAGGTAGAATGTTTTCTCAATGAAACTTTATCACGGTATGATTGGGAAAAGTATGATGTAATCGGATTCACTTCCGTATTCCAACAAAATGCACCTGCGTTGAGTTTAGCTAAACGTCTTAAAGCAAAGTACCCGAATAAAATGATTATCTTTGGTGGGGCGAATGTTGAAGGTCAAATGGGACTTGGAACACTTCGTACATATGATTTTGTGGATGCAGTCTGTTCAGGTGAAGGAGACAACTCATTCACAACCTTTATTGAACAATTAATTACATTTCGCGATCCAAAGCTTTGTTCTGTATCTGGTATTACCCTTCATCCGAAATATGGACAACAACTTCCAGCAACTCTTTCACATTCCTCTCCAATTCATGACCTTGATACACTTCCTTATCCTAATTATGATGACTATTTCCAGCAATTCGAAGAGAATGGCTTGAGCACAATCGAGCGTAAACAACGTTTTCTATTTGAATCTTCACGCGGGTGTTGGTGGGGACAAAAGTCACATTGCCTGTTTTGTGGTTTGAATGGATCTTCTATGAACTTTCGAAGTAAATCGGCCGAGCGTGCTCTTGAAGAGATATTGTATTTACAAGACCGTTATCAACCCTATACGAATAAAGTTACAGCCGTTGACAATATTATTGATATGAATTATTTCAAAACATTACTTCCTGTGATCCGAGACCTTGATTTGGATCTAGATATGTTCTATGAGACTAAAGCAAATCTGACTAAGGAGCAGGTTAAGCTGTTCAAAGATGCGGGGTTTCATTATGTGCAGCCTGGGATTGAAAGCTTAATCACCTCTGTTCTTAAGCTAATGAAAAAAGGAGTCAGCATGTTGCAGAATGTCCGCTTATTGAAATGGTGTGCTGAATTCTCTGTCAAACCGGTATGGAATTTTCTCTATGGATTTCCAGGTGAGAACGAACTTGAGTACGATGAAGTTGCACACATCATCCCTAGTCTCATGCATCTTTTACCACCAGGAAGTATGGCACCAATTCGTCTTGACCGATTCAGTCCTTATTTCAACTCAGCAGAGAAGCACGGCATTCATAACATCAGGCCCCTTAAATCATATGATTTAGTGTATCCTTCTTTATCTGAACAAGATCGTATGGATATAGCGTATCATTTCGATTTCGATTACGTAAGTGGTCAAGATCCACGTTCCTATACTGGAAATATTACGAAGGCTATTCATAGTTGGCAGTCTGAGCATACTCATAGCGAGTTTTTCTCGGTGCTGAACGATGGAAGACTTATATTAGTAGACACTCGTACTGTTGCCGAAAGCGCCACTTCATTGTTATCTCCCTTGGAAACAGAAACTTATCTTGCTTGCGAGAATATGATATCTGCTCGCAATGTGACGATTCTATTAAAAGAAAAGGGATATGACATAACTGAAAGTGAGACAGAACAATATCTTCATACTTTTGTTAGTCGGAAATGGATGCTGACAGAAGGGGATGTGTATTTGAATCTTGCTATACCGCTGGGGCATTATACTCCTAAGAAAACAGGACTTCAACGCATAATGGATTTGACGTCTGTATAAGACTCGCAGAATAAGTAAACGTGGAAAGTCTTCAATCTGCCGAATTTTATTACATATATTGATTGAATTAATTGATATAAGGGGGGTGATTGATTCGAAGATTAATACGTGAATATCTCAATTGTATTGATTTCTGTAGGTACCATTATCTTAATAAAAGGAGCGGTGTGTAATGGCTATCGAGAAAAAGCAATTGCAGTTAAGTCCTTCAGCTTTTGTTGTTAATCAGAATGGTGAGGTATCCATAGATCAAACGGAACTAGGAAAAGCACTTATGAATTCTACTGAAGAAAACCAAGTAGGCGAACAAGGAATTACGATTAGTGTATCTGTTTCATTCTAATCCGACTTCTGGTAAAGAGGAAGCAACATAACGTGTTATTACGTTATGTTGCTCAACCTTTTTATAACGAAGAAAGGGGGTAAGATTATTCATATGTTCTCAGAACTTGTGACGAAAGCTGTTTTCGAGAACTGTTTGCAGATCACTATCCGTAATATCCCTCATGCAAGGACACTTAATATCGGACTATTCATTGATCATGGTGTTAAGGACGAGGAGATACAAGTCAACGGTATATCTCATTTCATAGAGCATATCTCTTTCAATTATACGAATATGTATCCACGTACTCGAGATCTTCTGGGAGATCTCATGGATCATGGTGCACACTATGAAGCCTTTACGGGTAAGGAAATGACACGTTGTACGTTGTCAGCTCAGAGAGAACATATGCCGCTAATGATTGAGACGCTTAGTCAAATCGTAGGTAATAGTAGCGTAAGTGAACAAAGCCTTGAACATGAAAGGGCCATTATTCTACAGGAGGCAGATACCTATTTCTCCTCAAGTCGTATCAAAGAAGAATTGGTGGAGCAAGCATTATGGGGCAATCGTTCCCTTGGTCAGTTCGTCATCGGAACACGGGATAATATCGTGAACTTTACCGATCAGCAGTTAGAAGAAAGGATAAATAAATACTATATACCTAATAACACACAGCTCGTCATACAGGGGAATGTGAATCCAGAAAAGGTAATTCAACTTGTTGGAGAGCATTTCAGAAATTGGAAATACAATGGACATCAGAAAGATGTACTGATTGAAATTGAACCAAGTATTTTGGGCATACAGGGTACTAACCAACGCGTAGACTTAAATATATCATTCGTTGGTGCCTCATTTCATTCGAATGAGAGGCAGGCGATGAACTTACTTTCCCAAATCCTTGGTACTGGGTTGAAATCACGTCTTCATGTCGAATTAAGAGAGAAAAGAGAGCTCTGCTACATGGTTTATTCATATACACAGAGCTATGCGTTAAGTGGTTATCTTAGTATTAATGTCAATTGTCGCAAAGACCATATTGCGGAAGTATATAAGTGTGTTCTATTCATATTAGAGGAACTAAAGACTGTCCCTATCAGTGATGTGGAATTACAGCGTGTGAAGGCGGCAAGAATTACAAATCTCATGCAAATTCCAGGTAACGATTTAAGACATCTGCAAATTACTGGTCGCTACGCATTGCTAAATAAAGACTTTTTTATTGATTTAGAGAAATTTGAGATAGAATCTTTGACCGCAATGGAGCTCATGCAATTTGCTAACGTTCTTTTCTCTGAGGATAGAATGGCTTTATCAGCAATCGGTGCCAGTTCGGAAGATTTGGCAATGTTACTCTGAAGGAGGGAGTTAATACCTATGATCTCATCCCAGAATAGTTCAGAGCTTACCGAACGTCTTGTGAAAGATCGGGGGCTCGAAGTCTTTCTTAACTTAATGGAAATGCCAGCAACGGCAAGTGAATTGTCAGAGCGTCTCGGATTCTCTCGTGCCAAAATTAATTATATATTGGATACGATGCTTAAACAGGACTATATTTCAATGCATTCCGAAAAAGTGAATGGTACCATTATTGAGAAGTGTTATACATCTAAAGCGAGTACGTTTCACCTTTTACTCGGTCGAGAGAACAGTGATTCAGAGAAATTAACGACGATGCTATATATCCTTGATGTCATGAAGAGAAATATATTAATCAATCTAAACGAAAAAGAAGGATTTCATCTTGGAATGGTTCATGCGAAGGTACGTGTTGAACGGGTTAAGGAATATATGGACAGATTACGTGAGCTACAAATAGAATTTGATGATGAGAATTTGGTATCAGATGATCCAGACTGCAAATGGTATACTATGGCGGTATCAATTTTTCAAGGACCAACACCTGAATTTTAGCAAATGAAAGGAAATGATGCGACTTGACTTCAGTAAATACCGCCTCTGATCAGCCTGAGCAGCCAACATATCGAAGCCTGCTAAAGATTCGGAATTACCAACTGCTCTTATCCTCGCAGATCGTTTCCGCATTAGGAGACGGCATATATGCAATCTCACTTATTTGGTTGATGAAACTACTAACTGGCAGTGGTTTGCTCATGTCTATTTTACTTGCTGCCGAGATCATACCGTTGGTTGCGATCGGAATGTTTGCTGGTATCATTGTGGATCGTAGCAGCAAAAAGCGAATCATGATGACATGTGATATTGCCAGAGGAAGTATCGTCCTTATCATCGTTGTGCTCTGGATGAATAATCTGTTGTTGCCTTATATGCTCATTATTGGAGCCATCTTATTGTCATCTTTCAGCGCGTTCTTCAGCCCTTCAAGAACGGTCTCTATTCGCACGATTGTGCCGAGTGACCATATGGTTCAGGCACAAAGCCTAGCTCAACTCGTTCAGACGATAGTCGGCTTAAGCGCACCTGCTTTAGGAGCTTGGTTACTTGTATATGGCACATCCTATGCGTTCATATTTAATGCAACAACCTTTTTCTTGTCTTGTGTGCTTATTCTCTTTATTCGCAGTGAATCTCTTAGTACGGTTCGCAAAGTCGAGCTGAGCATAGGAAGTATAAAATCTGACTTCAAGGAAGGGCTGCTCGCGATTACATCGCATCCTCTTCTTCGAAGTCTTATAAAATATATTGTGCTTATTAATTTCATGCTCGCGCCAACAGCTTTGTTGTTCCCTTTAATTGTCGACACTGCATCAGATCTGGCTATGTTGCAAATCTCTTTCTTTGTAGGGATTATAGGTGGGGTCTTCCTTACAAATTGGGTCAAACGTTGGTCTCGCATTACCGTGCTATCCATAGGAATTGGTTTAATGCTTGGCGGGCTTGGTCTACTGACATGGATCACTGGATTATATGTAAGTATGATATGCGTCTTTATTGCTGGTCTAGGTAGTCCCATGGCGAACGTCACAATGCAGACATTATTTGTGCTTAAAGTACCTCAGGAAGTACTTGGACGTGCATCCAGCATGATGAAGGTACTGCTTGAAGCTTCCAGACCTGTTGCGATGTTGCTTACGGGTATGTTTATTATTTGGATACCTGTGCGTTACTTTTTCGGAATTATGGGTTTGTTTGGTATTGTTTTAGTCTTATTAATGGTTATGAATTCAGCCCTACGTGATGAAGAGAAAGATCCGATCTCCATGCCTATCCTGAGTGACAAAACAGTAGTCAAAGAGGAGGCGTAATGCTATGTTTAAATATTTAGAACCATCAGGAATGAAGAATGATTTCGTCAATGCATTTATGGTCAAAAAAAATTATGAAGCTTTGCGTCAGCATTTGAATGCTTGCAGGAAAATCGCCACAGAGGCAATGGACTGGACAGCTTTCCTTACTGAAGATATTTGGATAAAAATAAACCATCCAATTCTAGTTTATTGGATGAATACACGACTTTTTCCGTCGTTTTATGAAAAGACACCTTCCCAGATTGAAGCTCTGGATCTATTGGAAGATGTTCCGAGGTTTCTGCTTATTCACTTATGGAAAAGTGAGCAGCAACTTCCGCCCGTGAAAGTAAAACTAGATGAGGATGGTTGTCTCATTTTCCCTGGACATCCCGTGTTCCTGAATTTCGGGAAAGCTCTTGCTTCTATTGGAGTAGTCATCATAACTGAATTAGAATGTATTCACATACAAGCAGATGGTTTAGACTATACGCTGTTTATGGATCAGTTGCTTGGGGATGAGCCGTTAAAACATTCACTTCTCCAAGAAATCGAGGTGCTCTCGAAAGATGGTATTGTTTTCGGAGTTAAAGATCCTCTCGTTCAACAGTTCGTAACCTCTGATTTCCCGCAACTATTAGAGGGGTATGGCAAAAAGATTGATGCTTTTCCCATACTCACTTCGTTATCTCCCGGTGAAATTTGGTATTATTCTAAGGCTATGGAACTAATTGAAGAATATTGGCCTCAGATGTATCGTGAGTCTGTTGGGCATATACGAATGGTTACACTGCTGATAGGAGATCAGATCGGTGCTTTTACTCATTCGTGCTTTCAAGGCGCTATATTTCTAACGCATCGCCACGACTTGATGTGGACTGCGGAAAATTTAATTCATGAGTTTAGCCATGCTAGACTTGATCAATTATTTGAACTAGATGATTTATTTACTAATGATGAGGATGAGCGATACTATTCCCCATGGCGGGAGGACTCTCGTCCTATGAAAGGAATCGTTCACGGACTTTTTGTATTCGTACGAATTTCACTTTGGTATCAACGTGTTCTAACTTTTGAGAGTCATCCCGAATTACAGAAGCGGATGGATGTAGTACTTATGAAGATCAGTGAATCAATCGCCGTTCTTAATAAGAATGCCCTATGGACACCCATTGGAGAAGCGTTCTTTGCCGAATTGATTGAAGCTTTTGAGGACTTGTCTTCTAAATCTTTATTCCTTTCACATGATGCCATCATATAGGCATTCCGATAGTGAAATCTCCAAAGTGCATTCTACCGCATCACACCACACCGTTAATAAGAGTCTATGGATCGAAGAAAAAGAGGAGTGTTGTATGGATATTCTATACAGACAAGTCGAAGAGGGTATTCCTTAGCAAATGGCTATGGCGTACCCTTTTTAGATACACGATCACATAAATCAATAGATAATTGTATTCCCAGATTAGCGGAATATCGTCTTTACCAGATAGTACTTAGTATTCTAGAATAGGAGATGTAATAAAGAATTGAATTTTGGGGGATACAACATTGAAGACGAAAAGAAGTTTAATGCTATTCATGTCATTATGTGGTGCAATAACGTTAACTTTACCCGGTTGTGGAAGCGCTAACAATCCCTCGACAGTCGGTAAGACAGAGACTCCACAAGTTGAACCTCTTGAAATGACACTTCGTCATACACAAGTAGGTACGGATAAGCAGAAACGGTTTACAATTCTTACGGATGTTATTTCAAAGGTTGAAGACGATGTCGCAGGTCTTAAGTTTAGAATTGACGGAGTAGAGTCGGACGTGAACCGTAAAGAGAAACTTCGGGGCGAAATGGCTGCAGGTAATCCACCGGATATCTTCGATCTGTTTGGTAGCCCTGATTCCAACATTTATGCTAAAGAAGGTAAATTGCTTGATCTTTCCCCGCTCCTCGAAGAACTCGGAATTAAAGATAAATTTAGCTCCTTGGAACCATTCACATATGAGGGTAAAGTCTATGGACTTCCAATCGGTGGTTCAGGCGAAGGATTCTTCTATAACAAAGGTTACTTTAAGGAGAAAGAATTGAAAATCCCTACGACGATGCTTGAATTAGATCAATTACTAGCAACGATCAAAGCGGATGGAAAAGTTCCAATGGCCGGTGCTTCCAAAGGAGGATGGGTTCCTCTAATGCTTGCCAATCACCTGTGGTCCCGCTATGCAGGTACAGATGTAACTGCTAAATTCACTACAGGTGAAGCGAAATGGAGCGATCCAGATGTCGTTCAAGGGTTCGCTAAGTATAAAGAATGGGTAGACAATGGCTACTTCAAAAAAGGTGAACTTGGATTTGAATACGCTGATTATACTACACAATTCACAAGTGGTGAGGCCATTCTATTGTATGACGGTACATGGAAATCCTCCGTATTCAAAATTGGCGAGTCTGGTGAAGGCTTAATTGGTAAAGTGGGCTTCTTCAATCTTCCTCCAGTTGAACATGGGGTTGGAGATCAGACATCTCTCATGCGTGACGTGAATAATGGTTATGGCTTCTCATCAAATGCAGAGAAAGATCCTCGTAAGATGGAAGCAGCAAAGTCTTTTATCAAACATTTATTTAACGAAGAAATGCAACTTCGAGGATTGGTAGAAGATGGGGTACTACCTGCTATGAAAATTGATGCGGATGTTCTTTCTGCAAGTATAACGGATGATTTAATGATACAAATTGTAGACGTACTGAATGCATCTGCTTCTTCATTCCCTGCATTCGATTCTCTAATACAAGCCGATGTCACTGCTGAAATCAGCAATATCCAAATTCAGAAGTTGATCGGTCAACAAATCACTCCCGAGCAAATGGGTGAGGAATTACAAAAGGTTCAAGATGAGGCTAACGCATCTGAAGAATGATGAATTAACATCTCTTGTATAGGGATAAACCTCCTACAGAATGGAAGAGTTAGCGTATGAATTTACGTGTCAAACTATTACTAGCATTTGTGATACTCATTATCGTTCCTTTATGTATCCTGGGTGTAGTCACCTTTATGGTTACTTCTAATTCAATAGAAGAGAAGTATAGTCGCCAGACTGAATATTCACTTAAAGCGGTCAGTTACAGCATATCAAGCGTCTTTAAACAGATGGATAATGTGACTGACAGCGGCATTGGTACTTCTGTTTTTCATATGGCATTAACTGAGAAGGATCCAAGCAAACAAGATTTGAGCGCTACCGAACAATTAGATTTGAATGCAAGTCAGCGTAGCTTCCGGAATTTGCTGTATAACCATCCATCAATGAGCTATGCCTTCCTTTATAACTTACATGGGGATAACAGTACGGTTTCTATTTTTACTAAAGAAGATTTCAATGCTATGAAATTTGATGAATTCAAGAAGCAACCTCTCTTTCAGGAAGTTATGGATCTAAATGCTGTTCCGAAATGGATAGCACCCCATGAGTATCCGAAAATTACCGGACCTGACCCTGTATTTACACAAATTAGACTTATCAAGGAATTAAGTACGTTTAAGAACATAGGTATCCTTGTTGTACAAATAAAGAGTTGGGATATTGAATCGATCTTTCGTAATCTGTCCTTAGATCAAACGAGTCTTTCCACGCATTTCATGTTAGTCAATGATGACGGGCTCATTTTATTCGACCCAATGCAGTCGCTGGATGGTCAAAAAGTTCAGTCGCTCATGGACTATCCCGTACAATTTAAAGAAGGATATCAAAGTTTTAAAGCTTCATTTAATAGTCACAATAGTATCGTTTCCATGTACCACCTCAAGGAATATCCTTGGAGTATCGTTTCAGTCACCTCTTGGGATTCACTGTCCGAGGAAACGAAGGTTTTCGCCCAATGGTTTATTGGGATCACGTTATTGTGCCTTTTCGGTGCACTCACGTTTAATGTCGTGTTTATGAATCGTATAACAGGTTCTATTGCTATGATTGTTCGGTTTATGCGTAAGGTAGAGGTTGGAGATTTCAAAGTACGTGTTGAGGATAAAGGTACGGATGAACTACATGTGCTGTCCAAAGGTTTCAATGACCTCGTAGATAAAATCAATCTCCTGTTTACACAGGTTAAGAAGGAACAGAAACAGAAGAACCAGGCAGAACTACGTGTTCTACAAGCGCAAATAAAACCTCATTTTTTATTTAATACGCTTGAATCAATCAATATTCTAGCGATGCAGAATGAGGGAGCCAAAGTCAGTGAAATGGTCTATCGCTTAGGTAACATACTTAGAATTAGTATTGAGAGTAAAGAAGTGATTCCTTTGGAGAAAGAAATTGATCACTTGCGAAGCTATTTAGAAATTCAAAAATTCCGCTTCGAGGATATTTTTGATTATGAAATAGATGTTCCTAATGAACTTCTGAAAAAGAGTATATTGAAGTTAACGCTTCAACCTTTAGTAGAAAATAGCATTCAGCATGGCTTTGAAGGCATAACTTATAAAGGTATCATTCGCATTAGCTGCTGGAGCGAACAAGGGAAAATGATTGTACAAATTGAGGATAATGGGATTGGGATAGGACTTGAACAGCTTCTTGCCTTTGATTATATGCGATCTGATCAGAATGACGATCATGAAGTGGCAAGTATTCGAAATTCGGTTAATCACGAACGTGGGGGACTCGGTGTAAGAAGTGTTGCAGATCGGATTAGAATTCACTATGGCGATTTCTATGGAGTGTTCATCTGTTCTTCAAGCACGACGGGTACAATCATTCGATGTATTATACCAGATGATGAGTGGGGGGGATTGTGATGCTTAAAGTACTACTAGTGGATGATGAAGCTCCAATTCTGAATAACTTGAAGAAGGTCATTTCTTGGGAAGAGTTAGGTATGGAAGTCATGGGCCTTGCCCGAAGCGGACAAGAAGCATTAGCTCTCTATGAGCAGCAAATTCCTGATATCATCTTAAGTGATATTCGTATGCCTGTTATGGATGGTCTGTCTTTTATTGCAGAGTTGAGAAGAAGAGGCTGTACGGCAGAGGTACTGCTTCTTACTGGATATCAGGAGTTCGAATATGCAAGACTAGCTATTAAATATAAAGTACGTGATTACATCTGTAAACCTATACATTACAAGGAATTGGAAAATACACTTCGTCTTATTGGGAAGCAACTGATCCGCAGTCGGAAGTTAGACCCGCTCCAATTCGTGGCCACTCAGATGCAGACGCAAGACATAACCGAGCAATCAAAGAAATCTCCGCATCAATTGATGGAAGAAGCCGTTTCTTACATTATGGGTCGGCTAGATAAAGATTTAGGTATTGATGAACTTGCTGGACATTTGGGAATCAGCTGTAGTTATTTTAGCCTACTGTTCAAAAACCACTTAGGCATTACATTCGTAGAGTATTTAACGAATCAGCGAATTGAAGCTGCGAAATATTTACTAACACATGGTGATAAGAGCATATCTCACATAGGTATCAGTATCGGTTATCAAGAAAGACGGTATTTCACGAAAGTATTCCAGCGTTCTACAGGCATGACTCCTTCAGAATTTCGTGAACAAGTGAAGAATCCTGTTCGATAATTTAGTTGCACATAAATCATGAACAAAGGTGCGTGACTACTAATGAAAGCGTCAGATCTTACTCTAAAGCAGAAAATCGGTCAAATGTTTATTTGTGGATTTCATGATTTAGTTCCAAACGACCATATTAAACAGCTGATTGAGGAATATCACATTGGTGGTGTTATTTATTTCCGTCGAAATATCGATGACTTGGAGCAAGTTGCTAAACTATCGACTTCGCTACAAGTGATCGCTAAGGACAGTCAACACTTGCCACTATGGATTTCTATTGATCAGGAAGGCGGAATGGTTACACGTATTGACCATAAACAAATGAGCCGTGTACCGGGAAATATGGCGTTAGGAGCAACAGATAATCCAGAATACAGTTACAAAGTATCTACCATTAGTGCTGAGGAAATGATCGCTTTAGGTCTTAATGTGAATTTTGCACCTTGTCTTGATGTCAATAATAATGCACGTAATCCGGTTATCGGCGTTCGTTCATTCGGTGAGGATGCAGATCTTGTCTCTGAGCACGGTGCGGCCGTCATTAGAGCGTTTCAAGATAACAATCTTTCAGCAGCCGCTAAACATTTCCCAGGACATGGAGATACAAGCGTTGATTCACATTTGGGGCTAGCTGAAGTTGCTCATAATAGAAGTCGCTTGGATGCCGTTGAACTGAAGCCGTTCGTAAGAGCTATTAAAGAAGGCGTAGATATGATTATGACTGCACATGTTATATTCCCAGCGATTGAACCAGAGCCTATTCCAGCGACATTGTCTCGTGCCGTACTGAAGGGCTTACTACGTGAGGAATTAGGATTTGAGGGGATCATCGTTACAGACTGTCTAGAAATGTACGCTATTGCCAAATCTTTTGGAATTGCTGAAGGTGCTATTCAAGCGATCGAAGCAGGTGCAGATTGTGTGCTCGTAAGCCATACGTTAAGTGATCAGATTAGTGCGATACAGGCAGTCACAGCAGCAGTGCTTACTGGCAGAATTTCCGAAAGTGTTATTGATCGTGCGGTTGAGCGTATTTTGAACTTGAAAGTGAAACGCTTGGAAGCTTTAGTTAAGGTGGATCCCCCTGCGTTCTGGGACAAATCCAGAAGTCCAGAAATTGACGATTTACTGAAAGAAGTAGCTTGCAAGAGTATTACCCTTGTTAAAGACGATAGTCAGCTTCCGTTGAATACGAATGAAGCCGTTCTTGTTATCTGGCCAGAGGTACGGCAAGAGACGCAAGTGGATGAACCATGGACAGATGTTGCAACGTTAGGACAGATGCTTTCGCACCACATAGAGCGCGTAGAGGAAATCCGGATTAGTGCGGAGCCATCACAAGAAGAGATTAATCAAGTCGTTCAAGCAGCGGAATCTGTCGATCAGGTGGTCATCGTAACGTATACATCTGGAAGTGACTTGCCAAAAGGTCAGCGTCTCATTGCAGAACAATTGATGAAGCAATCGCATGAACGCTTGATCGTGGCATCTACACGCAATCCATATGATCTGAATGACATCCCTAATATTCCAGCGTATCTATGCTGCTACGAGAACACACCATACTTTATGGAAGCCCTAGCTAGTATTCTGGTAGGACAGAGTACGGCAGAGGGGACTCTTCCAGTTCGTTTGAACGAGAGCCTTCATTTATAGTAGGGAACTTATATGGAAGCGTAATGAAATACAAGCCAGAGGGTGGACACTTTGAGAAAGTTGTCCACCCTCTGGCTTAGTTGCGTTAATAATGGTACATATCCCTTAAAACTGAGCAGACACTTTTCCAGTTGCACGATTGACCTCGAACCATTGAATGATAGCATGCAATTGACATATATAGTTACAACTTAGACACTATTTCCTTTCCTTACCCAATTATAATTAGTCTAGCAAGCTGAAACGGCTACGCCGTCCTTAAGAAGGATGGTAACCGTCTCTGCCGAAATATAAGGAATTGAGTATTATGTGAAACTTATACTTCCTTATATTTTAAATTACTTTGGAGGTAAATCAATGAAAAAATACAGAAATACATATAGCGCTGTGCTAGTAGGCTCTCTTGTCATCTCACAGTTGTCCGGATACACAGCATCTGCTGCTTCTGTAGTCCCCGGCTATCCAAGTCCCGCGATTACGGCTGTGACAGCTAGTGCAATAAGCAATTTAGGTTCGATTAAATTAGGTTCTAATTTCCAAGCTACACTCGAGGATGTAAACATCTGGCCACAAGCGGGGGGGAACATTCTTACCTACACGCTTAACTATACTAATGGAAGTAATAGCAATGCGAATCTGCTCCATTATTTCTCAAGAGTAATTACACCCACTGGCTCCGTTATTCCGGGCAATCCAATTACCGGCGATGTGCTTAAGAAGAAAGTAGTTTCCAAAGGAAATCTACGTGTGACGTACTATGTCAATATTGGTGAGACGAATTCACTCAAAGGCTTGAAAATTCCCATGTATGTCTGGGACGCCAAAGTCAAAGGTTACTTGAGACAGGTGGGTACCTTTAAACTGCCGACTAATTATTCGCCATCGGTTGCTATCGGTAAAAGTCTGAATACGACAATGAATGATCTTCCTGTTACATCGTATACGGAGTCGTTACAAATCTATGAATATAGCGGAAAAGTATATGCTAAGGTTGGCGTTAGTCTGACCAATAAAGGCGATAAAATTCTGGAAGATCCAGGATATATGGTCTATTTGGTGTCAGCAGGGGGGACTTCGTTTGAAATGGCACTAGATAGCGCTCAAGCGAGTTACAAGATTCAACCCCAAGAGAAAAAGGTAGTCTACTATATAACAGAGATCCCTGCCTATCTAAATACGAATAATATGAAGCTACAGTTTGCTCAAAAGGATGAGACATTGAAGCTTGCTCTTCCCAAGTCCTCTTATAACCTGCCAATGGCAACGACTCCTGATTTAATCGTTGAGAAGGATGTTGTCAAAAAAATCATGATCAACAACAATATGATCGAAACGCAATTGAACAATGCGACGGTATATGAAGAAAATAAGAAGGGCATGTGGTCTTTCCAACTGCACTTAAGAAATACAGGCAACAAAGCAGTGAAAATGCCATCTTATGATCTTGCTGTCAAATCACCAAAAGGAAAGGCCTTTCCAGTCAATTCCAAAGATTTAAACGGATTGATTATCAATCCATTGGAAGACAAGATCATCCAGTTCACGGCACAGGTTCCACTTGAGGTCGAGCAGAATACGCTGCAACTGCAAATGGTTGAGACGGTTAGTGCTGCAGATTCACTAAGTCCCACAACAGACAATGCGGGAGTCACAGCTAAACTAGCGTTACCTGTTGCTTATTATAATATTCCTTATATCCTTCGTACCAATACTCTCACAGGATTTGAGTACCACGCCACAAATTCATATGGCTCGTTCGCATATAATCTCCTGTCTCTTCAGCGCTTCCCTTGGATGGAAGATGATATTGTTGTAGCTAAATTACGCATTATTAACACCCAGTCAGTGACACTTTCCCTGCCTGAATTGAAGGGCGCATTAAAGGTCGATTATGACGACTTGAAGTCTTCGACGGAGCTGTTTATGGATAAGCAATCTGTCGTACTGGCACCGGGTAAATCAGTAGATATTAATGTCCTTGCCAAAATCCCTTACACAACGGATTTCAATAATATGCAAGTCAGTCTCTATTCTATAACAGATGAGCAGACCGTTCCGTTTCTTACACTCAGTACGAATAGCACCATGGATGCTATAAACACCATTGATCGTGGAGGAAACTTTAGAATTGCTGATCAAGGTAAGAACGCAACCATTCAGGAGAAAAAGACCGTCGTGTATCAAGGTAGTAGCTCAAACATCGTATCTACAGAATTACTCATAAGTAATGAGGAGAAAAGACAAAGCAAGATGGTACGTCTTCAAGCATATTACAAAACGGCAGATGGTCAGTTTTACGAAGCTACTTCCAATCAACCTGAAGCTGCAGTTAGTCCTGGTGGCAAACAGCTAATTACGTTCTGGTCTAAGCTTCCTAAGTCGGTGAACACCTCTGATCTTTCACTTTATATGGGTTCTGGTATTACAGATAACAAGTTAAGTGAACCAGGTCAAGAAGCAACTGGTTTTATCAACATAGCTTCTCTAGCACTGAATTCATATACACCATCGACCAATTTGGCGGAGGTTACTCTCTATCCGTATACCTTATCTATTCAAAGTTCCAATGGTAGGATCCAAGAAGGTAGTGACAGTATAAGCATTGATGTGAACTATAATCTGTTCAGAGATGGCAGCTATGATACGGGAACGTTTAACCACAAACTTATGCTCAAAATGACGGACCCTTACGGCCAGTCGCAGGAGAAGGCTCTAGCCCTTGGCACAGATCTAACAGAAGGACATAATAATACGTTTACGTTATCCTTCAGTAACGATCGGTATAAAACACTGTACGGTGGTACTTACAGATTAACGTTATATGATGAATTTCAAGGTGAACGGATCGAATTAGCTAGCCAAGATTACTCGTTAACGTATGAGAAACTCCCTGAATTGGAGAATTAGTATTGTATTAATAAATAGTAAAAGGGGTTGTTCAAAAGATGACTTTTTGAACATCCCCTACAAGAAGGAGCAGTACTTATTATGTTGCGAGTCGATAATATAACACACTCTTTTAAGAACGGTAATGAATGGACGCCAGTGCTTCATAACATTAACTTTGAAGTGAAACAGGGAGAGATGGTGGCTCTGCTAGGTAGCTCAGGCTCCGGTAAATCCACGCTATTGAATCTGATGGCCGGCTTGATGAAACCGACAGAAGGCGAAATTCACATTGCCGATCATAATATCGTTAAGATGAATGAGAACAAGCTTTCTATATTCCGAAGAAAGCATATAGGTTTTATCTTTCAAGCTTATGAGTTAATCACTAGTCTGACTGTGCGAGAGAATGTGGAATTGCCATTGGTGTTCCATTCTGTTTCTCCATCCATACGCAAGCAGAAATCTCTCGCGTTATTAGAGAAGGTCGGCATTCCAGACAAAGCTGATTTGTTTCCTTCGCAGTTATCGGGTGGACAGCAACAGCGTGTTAGTATCGCACGATCCTTGATTACCGAGCCGTCCGTCATCTTCGCTGATGAACCAACTGGTAATCTTGATTCGAAGACAGAAGAAGAAATTATTAGCATATTACTTCAACTGAATAAGACAATGGACACTACTTTTATTGTTGTAACACATGAAACGGATGTAGCAGAACAAATGCAGCGGATTTTTACACTTCGTGACGGTTATTTGGTAACAGAAAAGGGAACTTCTGCTGAAATGGTAACCCAAGGGGTGACAAACATTGAGAATTAGTGATATTTCACGCTTGGCTTGGGATCAGGTCAGACGCCGGAAAGTTGTCACAGGTCTGTGCATGGCTGGTATATCCATTGGCTGTGCGGCAATCATTGTTGCCTTAAGCCTTGGGGAATCTGCGCAGAGTTATGCAGAGAAAACAATGAACCAATATTTTAAAATGGACGAAATCACAGTGATGCCTAATAGTGGAATCCCTTCTCAAGGTGGTGGTAACGGTGGCGGCGGATCTGAGGTAAATAGTAGTCTAGATCCTGGGAGATTAACCCGTCAAAAGTTGGATATTATCCAAGGATTGAACCACGTGACTGCTGCTGCTCCTTTTCAAGAAATAGGGCATATCCCAATGTACACCATTGATAACAGAGTAGCGGATGTTCAGGTTATAGCAACGGATCTACGCCTGCTGACGGAATTTGATAAAACCTTTATGCAAGGGGGAGGCTCTGATTTGGCGGGAACGGCAGTTCTCAGTTATGGTGCCACACTGGGCTTGATCGATGCAGAGACACGACAAAAAATATTCGATGGATTCAATAACGATCCATATAATCATCAACTAAGGGAGCAGTATGATAGCTTAAACGTCTTACCATCAGAAATGTATCAGCAACAGATTCAACTGCAAGTTCAGGACTATTCCTCGATGAATGGGCAGACCTATAGCAGCAGTCCTCTACGTGTTAGCGGTATTCTTAACAAGGCTGCAGGAATCGAGGATTGGATGATCGCCTACGACAAAGTTATCTATGTGTCACTTGAAACCGCTGAGCGGCTAGTCGATGAGTTGAATCTCCACAATGGTACTGCTGGACAAGCAGGAATCTATAACTCTGTTATTGTGAAGGTAGATAACAAAGATAACATCGTGCAGTTGGAGCAACTTATACAGAAGCTGACGTTAAATACGAATACGAATTTATATCAAGAAGAGATGTTAGCGCAACAGTTCGACATGGTCAAAAAAGTAGCCTTGGGTGTAGGGGTATTTATTCTAATCATAGCTTCAATTTCCATTATCGTTGCGATGACCATGTCTACACATCAGCGAAGACGTCAGATCGGTATTATGAAGGTTCTAGGAGCCAACATGGGGCAAATCCGCAATATGTTTATTACTGAGGCTGCTTTGCTCGGATTAATGGGTGGTATTTTGGGTGTACTGATATCCTACTTGATTGTATTTGGGATTAATCAACTTGTTGGCACACAAGCAGGCACAGATCCAAGTGAAGGCGATATTATATTTATTCCGATTATGACGCTCCCGGTGGGCATAGCTTTTGCCTTAATGACAGGGGTGCTATCGGGAATTTATCCAGCAATTAGTGCATCCAGAACCGATGCGTTGACGGCAATTAAGCGAGATTAGTAATTTCAAGTTGAGAGGAAGCCGAATGAATGAAGAGGATCATAAAGTGGATCATAATAGTATTGATCGTTTTTGGAATTGGGGTTACTGTGTTTTTCACCATGAATAAATCAAATGAACAAATGGAACCGATGGATATTCCGCAAGCTATCCCTTTTGAAGTGACTCAAGAAACGATAACCAGTTCTGTGCAGGTAAAAGGGAAGTCAAAGTATGAGCAGGAGACACTCGTATACGCCCCGTTCGCTTCCAAGGTAACGGAATGGAAAGTTGAAAATGGAGGTGAAGTAAAAAAAGGTGATGTGCTGTATATACTGGATCAATCAACACTAAAGAATGAAATTGCATTGCAAGAAGCAACAAATCGTAAGGCAAAGTTGGAGACGGAACTGAATGAATTCGTAAGCCAACAGAATGATGAGGAAACAGTTCTTGGAGCGACAGAGGCGGAACGCTTAAAGGCACTTGCAGCCCAAGAGACAGGACGGTTAAATGATGAGTTGAATAAACTGAACGCGGATATCCAGAAGCAGGAGCTTGCAGAGAAGAAAGATAAGCTAAAAACAGCGGTCTATAAATCCCCAGCAACCGGTATTTTCTTATATGACAGCACGAGTGAGCGTCCGCATTCCGTTACAGATAACCAATACATTGGTAAAATTGTTGATTTGAATAAGCTTGAATTCATTGCTCTAGTGGGCGAACAGGATATTTTTCGTATTAAAGAAGGTATGAAGGTTGTCGTGAAAATGACTGCGTTGAAAGAATTAGAACTGTCTGGAGAGGTGACTAAGGTATCTAAATTTGCTGTCACCGCTGCAGGCGAGAATAATACGAATGCAGTGCCCCAATTTGAAGTAGTCATCACCCTTCAACCTAACGAGCATCTTATTGGTGGCCTCAGTCTGAATGGTGAGATTGAGACCGTCCGCAAGGAGAAGGCCACCGTAGTATCCAATATTGCTGTTATACGTGAGGGTGACATAGCTTACGTTATGCTGGATATGGGCAATGGTCAATATGAGCGCAGAGATATTGAGATTGGACTGGAAACTTCAGACAAAACAGAGATACTCTCAGGGCTTAACGTTGGGGATACGATTGTGTTACAGTAAGTAATCAAACTTACCAAATAAGAAGAATCTGCATTTATTGCGGGTTCTTCTTTGTTCATTAAGTACATTATAGAGTTATGGAAGGTGCAGGAGGAATGAAGGGATAGGGAGAACCATGCCGAAATTTCAATTATTGAGAAGATAAGTCGTAGGTTTAGATATTATGAAGAATGATCAAACTGAAAACATAGATGTGTATCTTAAACTCTTATCATCATCACTCTATACCTGCTATCAGCTTACTTTCTTAGATTTGCGCCGTATATGTCTAATACAAATAAAGAAGGAAAAACCAAATGAGGTGATACACATGTCGAATCATTCATTGTCAAACCAAGAGGCGATTGAGGCAGTCAGGGATCTGATTAAAGGGATCAGCACAGCTATGCTCACGACGGTAACGGAGCAAGGATTGGTGTCACGTCCAATGAAGACTCAAGAAGTTGAATTCGATGATGATCTGTGGTTCCTGACGAAAAAAGATACTAACAAATATCAGGAACTCCTCCGAAATCGAAATGTGAATGTAGCTTATGTAGATAAGTCTTACGTGTCGATACGAGGAGAAGCAGAGTTAGTGCAGAGTCCGGCCCAAATAAAAGAATTCTGGAACATTGCTTACGAGAAGCTGCTAGAGACTACTCCAGACGATCCTAATCTGGTTTTGATAAAAGTAAGAGCGGAGTCGGCCGAATATTGGGAAACGGGAAGTAAAACGAAAATGGTGAAGCAGCTATTCTCGAAAATCACAGGAAAAGGATCAGATGGATCAAATTTGAACCAAACCGTTGACTTGAATGGTTAACAGATAATCTATAGCGTATTTCAAGGCACTCATTAGGGGGTGCCTTTTGTTGTGCAAGTATCAGAATCTTGTAATCCATGTAATAAGCTTGCTGCAAAGTAGAGTTCAATCTTCTTCATAAACTACATACCCTAGAAGTATTCCACTTTAAACTATTGACTGTTCGAACAAATAGTCTTACGATGGATATATATTAACTGACTGTACAATCAAACAGTATTGGAGTGAGCGAGCTAATGACAAAAACACAACCGCCCAACCAGGACGAACGAAGAAACGCCATCATGCAAGCGGCATTCACGTTATTCGGACAGGTGGGCTACACGAAAGCGACCATGAAAGACATTGCGGCCAAGGCGGGCGTCGCTCAAGGGCTGATCGGATACCATTTCACCACAAAAGAAACGCTGCTGGTCGAAGTGGTTAGGGAGTGGATGATCAACAAAGGAATGAAGGCGGCCTTCGCGAAGCTAGATCTTCAGGTATCTCCTGCGGAGATTCTACAGCAAGGGTTGCTCCATGTCGTTGAATTTCGAAAAGAAAACCCAGAGTGGTTCACGTTATTGATCAGCCTTTGGACGGAGAGTGTGAATAACGAAAAGCTAGCCAAAGAGTTGCTGGAACTGTACAAGGAAATGAAGTCGGGCATTATGGAGATCATCGATCGCATGGATCTGCAGATGGACCGGAGTGAAAAGGAGACTTTAGCGTCACTGATCCAGGCCGTTATCGACGGATTGACGCTTCAAGCTCCTGTACCGCTGTCTCCAGAGCCGATCTCCCTCGAGCAGGTATCGCGGGGAATCGGTTGGATGCTTGACGGAGTTAGATCTGCAGCCCAGGAAAAAGGAGAATAAAACCATGAATAAGAAATTAATTAGAATCGAAGGATTGGTCGTATTAGCACTAGGCACATATTTGTACTTTTCCAATGGGTACAACTGGGTAATCTTCCTGCTACTGCTGATGGTGCCCGACGTGTTCATGATCGGATATGCGGTCAACAAAAAGACGGGTGCGTATCTGTATAATTTTGCCCATACGTTCGTCACACCTTTGCTGTTGTTACTGGCGGGACTGGTGTTCTCTGTCAACTTCCTCATTATGATCGGCTTCATCTGGATCGTTCATATAGGAATGGACCGAATGATGGGCTATGGATTAAAATACGAAACAGATTTTAAAGACACGCATATCCAAAGGTTATAAACTCGCACATCGAATGCCCCGCGTGTCGAAATATGCCAATCCCCAACCAGCCAGTAAACATAGCATATATTCCGAAATTTATAAGTATCTAAAGTCGCACCCTAATTCAGGAGGAAGGCATGGGAGAGGTCTATTTTCCTATTGCGTTGTTATACTATCAAAATTAAGGTGGGGTACGTATCCGTAACATCCTTCATTGTTCAAAACAGTACGCGGTCTAGGATATAAGTATGGTGATTAATTGCTGCGCAATCGAGAGACTTAGATTCTATTGTTTGATGTGTTTTATCTTATAAAGATTAAATAATGATCATCAGGTAGAAATTCAATGAAAGAAATAGGGGCTGTCCCATAAGTCATGAAAATGGATAGGGTCCCTTTTTTTGTATGAGGAAAATTAGTTATCTGAGAGAACGCTTTCGCGAACGGACCGTTTCTCCAATCGCTGTGGTCTCCAAATTTCTGGATTGAAACCTCTCAACGGTTGAAATTCGGAGACAGTGTATGCTTTCGAAGTAGCTTTCCTTTGGAAAGCTTTTAGGCGACCGTTATCGCTTTTACGAAATCGTTCCGTCCTCTGCGCTAATTCAAGCATATTTTTGCAACTTTTCTTACCAATGGATTTAGAAGAAGAAATTCCACAAAATCACCTCGTTCGTCTTGTCAATGCTGCCGTAAATCGGCTGGACGATGCCATCTTTGACGCAGCTTATCCCGGTGGTGGACGATGCCATCTTTGACGCAGCTTATCCCGGTGGTGGACGTGACAGCTATCACCCTAAAATGCTTAGCAAAGTCATCATTTACGCCTACACTCAGCGAATCTATTCCTCCCGTCAAATTGCAAAATCTATCCGAGAAAACATTCCGTTCATGTGGCTGTTTGCCACGATTGAAGCCGCAGAACACCAAGAAGAGCACCAATATCAAGGTAAAGATCTCGCTGAACTTGGTGAGTCCTCCGAAATTAACAGCGAAAAACTCAAACCAGGTAACAATGTACATATTGGGACCGAACCAAGTGGATATGAAATTCAAAAACGTCATTACCGAAGCGAAAACTGCGAAGGCTGTCCACTAAAGGATCGTTGTACGAAGGCAACAGGAAATCGGGAAGTGGTTGTCAGTTTGGAACGACTGAGGTGCCAGAATCAGGCTCGGGAAATTCTGCGAAGCGAGGAAGGTTACGCCTTGGCTGTACGCCGATGACGGAGCCAGAAAGTGTATTTGGACAATTGAAAAACCACCGGGATTCCGGAGGTTTCTGCTTCGCGGCAAGGAAAAAGTGACGCTTGAGGTCGGTTGGCTTTCACTTGCCCATAATCTACTGAAGCAAGCCGCAAATGACGAAAAACGCAGAGCAGCGATCCTCCAATAACCGGAGAATCGCTGCTCTATTGATTTTTACTGTTTTGAGAATGAATAGCGTCTGTCTCCGCTAGTAGAAAATCTACTAGCGGAGACAGCCCTTATAAAAGATTGGAAAACACTATCAATAAACTTCCTTCATAAGCTCAAACACTTCTTCTATGGTGAGCCCAAAGGATTTGTAATAGGAAATGTCGACCGTCATCTGTTTCAGAATCATTTCATTACGCTTCTGGAGCATCTCATCGGATGAAAGCTCGGTGACAAAACAACCTTTACCAGTCACCGTATAAATCAAACCGCATCGTTCGAGCTCTTCCCATGCTTTTTTCACGGTAATGATACTGACACGAAGCTCGACGGCTGCTTGACGGATGGGCGGCAAACTATAGCCGCTTTCCAACTCATCCTTGAGAATCTGGGCGCTGATTTGTTCGAATATTTGTTGATAGATCGGTTTCTCAGATGTGTTCGAAATATCAATGTTCATTAAATTTCCACTTTAACAAATCGTTTATTGGAAATATGATAAGCGAAAATCGTAAGTATTGCAAAAACGCCAATGCCAACGAGCAGGATAGAGAGCTGAATGGCCAAATTGTCAGCACCGTTTCCTTTGAATAGATCATACATTGTCGGGTTTTGTATGCCCAGCCATTCAGCGGCCCCGGCGAACAGTGTGGCAGCAATCATGGATACAATCGAAGCAGCGCCGTATTTATACGCAGTCTTGTAATACATAGGAAAAAAGATGATATTGAAGATCCCCAGCATGATCAGACACAGGCCCCAAAAACCAATGGATGGAGCAAAGAAAAAGTAATCAGCATCCGTATAGATGCGGACACTAATCAGCCCATAGATAACAGCGGTAACAACATGCAATAATTCCAGAATGACGATAAAAGCTACCTTCGCTTTGACTACATCCTTTTTAGTTACAGGCAGCATGCTTGAGAACATAAGATCATTCTGACTTTTATAGCCTCCGAATATATTCGGTATCGTAATAAAGCAAAAGTAAAGAATAACAATAAAATAAAGCCATCCCGGAATTAGCATTAAAGCACCTAGCAAAAACGGCAGTACGTAAAAGAAAGGACTTACACCTAATTTTAGTTCTTTCAGCAGCAGGTTATACATATACCTCATCCTTTCTCGAGTAGTTAATCATAATTCCCTCAAGATTAGGGACGGTGGAACTAATACCTGAGGACGGATCATAATCTTTGGTATGAATCAAACCTGTGAAGCCGAAAGAATTGATTTTGTAGGAAATCAAGCGGTCTTTGATTAACTCTAGCTGTTCTGTTTTACCATGCAACAGACGATACGCATCCACAAAATCTTCTTTCATGGCGCTATTGATAATCTGGCCGTTATGGAGATAGGTAATATAATCGGCGCATTTCTCCAGGTCAGATGTGATGTGGGTGGAGAACAGGATGCTAATTTCTCCGTCTTGTACAAGCTCTTGAAAAATACCCAGCAGATTGTCTCTGGCAGCCGGATCAAGTCCGCTTGTCGGCTCATCCAATATAAGAAGTTTGGCACCATGCGACATAGCAAGGGCCAGGTTGTATTTGACCTTCATTCCGGTTGATAATTCGGCTATCTTTTTATTTTCATTCAGATTGAATTTTTTCAGATATTTATGATAGGTTTCATCGTTCCAATTCCGGTAAAATGTTTTGATTATTTTCGTTAACGTTTTGATTTTACTGCGGGTGTAAAAGTCCATGTCTCCAAAGGCGTAGCCTATTTCTTGTTTCAATTCGACTTCGTGCTCCTTAATGTTCCTCCCCAGAATATGTATCTCCCCGCTGTCCAAACTGATTAAATTCAGAAGCGATTTGATGGTCGTTGTTTTCCCTGCGCCATTGATTCCGATAAAGCCCATAATATAACCTTTTTCTAGTTGAAAAGACACGTCTTGTAACGAAAAGTGTTCATACTTTTTTGTTATATTTTTAACATCTAACACGTACATTTTCTTCACCCCTTTATTATTGTGCATGTTGTGCATGCACAATATATCACCAGGGGGCGTGCGATGTCAATAACTGATTTTTGCTTTATAGATGTATGCCAAGCATTCTTTTATTTACTGAGCAATCTGAATTCATGCAATATGGGGATAGAATGGAGGCTAATGTAATGGCAAGAATGGATGTTCTAATCGGTAAAAGTACTTTAGTTTTTGTCATATCTGCTGTTTCTCGGGCAATTGCTAAGTATTTATTGGATTATGAACGTTTGTAGCAGCAAGTTCCAGACGAAAACAATGATTGATCCATCGTTTACGATACTGGTGGGGCGCTAATCATAGCTTCAATTTCCATTATCGTTGCGATGACCATGTCTACACATCAGCGAAGACGTCAGATCGGCATTATGAAGGTTCTAGGAGCCAACATGGGGCAAATCCGCAATATGTTTATTACTGAGACTGCTTTGCTCGGATTAATGGGTGGTATTTTGGGTGTACTGATATCCTACTTGATTGTATTTGGGATTAATCAACTAGTTGGCACACAAGCAGGCACAGATCCAAGTGAAGGCGATATTATATTTATTCCGATTATGACGCTCCCGGTGGGCATAGCTTTTGCCTTAATGACAGGGGTGCTATCGTGAATTTATCCAGCAATTAGTGCATCCAGAACCGATCCGCTGACGGCAATTAAGCGAGATTAGTAATTTCAAGTTGAGAGGAAGCCGAATGAATGAAGAGGATCATAAAGTGGATCATAATAGTATTGATCGTTTTAGGAATTGGGTTACTGTATTTTTCACCATGAATAAATCAAATGAACAAATGGAACCGATGGATATTCCGCAAGCTATCCCTTTTGAAGTGACTCAAGAAACGATAACCAATTCTGTGCAGGTAAAAGGGAAGTCAAAGTATGAGCAGGAAACACTCGTATATGCCCCCTTCGCTTCCAAGGTAACGGAATGGAAAGTTGAAAATGGAGATCAGGTAAAGAAAGGTGATGTGCTGTATATACTAGATCAATCAACACTAAAGAATGAAATTGCATTGCAAGAAACAACAAATCGTAAGGCAAAGTTGGAGGCGGAACTGAATGAATTCGTAAGCCAACAAAATGATGAGGAAACAGCTCTTGGAGCGACAGAGGCGGAACGCTTAAAGGCACTTGCAGCCCAAGAGACAGGACGGTTAAATGATGAGTTGAATAAACTGAACGCGGATATCCAGAAGCAGGAGCTTGCAGAGAAGAAAGATAAGCTAAAAACAGCGGTCTATAAATCCCCAGCAACCGGTATTTTCTTATATGACAGCACGAGTGAGCGTCCGCATTCCGTTACAGATAACCAATACATTGGTAAAATTGTTGATTTGAATAAGCTTGAATTCATCGCTCTAGTGGGCGAACAGGATATTTTTCGTATTAAAGAAGGTATGAAGGTTGTCGTGAAAATGACTACGTTGAAAGAATTAGAACTGTCTGGAGAGGTGACTAAGGTATCTAAATTTGCTGTCACCGCTGCAGGCGAGAATAATACGAATGCAGTGCCCCAATTTGAAGTAGTCATCACCCTTCAACCTAACGAGCATCTTATTGGTGGCCTTAGTCTGAATGGTGAGATTGAGACCGTCCGCAAGGAGAAGGCCACCGTTGTATCTAATATTGCAATTATCCGTGAGGGTGACATAGCTTACGTTATGCTGGACATGGGCAATGGTCAATATGAACGAAGAGATATAGAGATTGGACTGGAAACTTCAGACAAAACAGAGATACTCTCAGGGCTTAACGTTGGGGATACGATTGTGTTACAGTAAGTAATCAAACTTACCAAATAAGAAGAATCTGCATTTATTGCGGGTTCTTCTTTGTTCATTAAGTACACGTGACATTTTATGATACAATAATTATTCATCATTAGTTTCCTCAAAGTAAAATAAAGTTAGGATGATTATCAATGAAAATTTTGCTTGTGGAAGACGATAAAACGATCGCCTCTGGGCTTGAATATTCGCTGCAACAAGATCAATTCTCCACAGTTCTTTGCTTGGATGTTACATCTGCCAAAAAGGTGTTAGCAGAACAGTTAGATCAATTCGATTTATGTTTATTTGATTTATCACTGCCTGATGGTAGTGGATACGAATTATGTAAGATAGTGAAAGAGAAAAGTGATATTCCAGTCATATTCCTAACCGCGATTGATGATGAGGTCAATGTTGTGATGGGGCTAGACATGGGAGCAGATGATTATATTACAAAGCCATTTCGTATTCGTGAACTCCTCTCGCGGATCAAGTCGGTCTTGCGGAGATACCATAAACAGACTCAGACTAAATCGATTATTGAAATAGACAATGTCAGAATTAATACGTTGGAAGGAAAGGTCTATAAGAATGGGTTTGAGATTCCATTGACTGCCTTGGAGTATCGTTTATTGCTGATCTTTGCGAATCATATTGGACAAGTTCTCTCAAGAAGTCAGCTACTAGAAAGGATTTGGGATGTGGCAGGAGACTTCGTGAATGACAATACGCTAACGGTTTACATAAAAAGATTACGGGAAAAGTTGGAGGATCATCCGCAAGCTCCAACGATTATCAAAACAGTACGTGGTTTAGGTTATAAGGTAGGTGATTAACATGTTACGTAATCGAGAGATTCAAATGATTATACTTACGATGTGCTGTATCAGTTTTGTTGCGATAGTGGTTGCAGCGTCGATGATCTCATTACATGCTGCAATACTAACTTTTATCACATCAGCATCGTTAATTGGCTGCAACTTAGTATTTACCAGATGGAGATATCGTGAAATAGAAAAACTCTCTGGCTATTTACGTCAAATTAGTGGTGGGGATTATTCGCTTGATGTTCGTGATAATCAAGAAGGTGAACTTAGTATTCTCAAGAATGATATTTATAAAGTGACGCTAATGCTATCTGAACAGAGCTCACTTTTACAACAAGATAAAGTACGACTTACCAATGCTATTTCTGATATATCTCATCAGCTCAAAACCCCACTTACCTCCATGACCGTGATGGCAGATTTATTAAGCGATGCAGAATTACCTACTGAGAAAAGAAAAGAATTCACTCACAATATTATTATTCAACTCGAACGAATCGGATGGCTTGTTTCTTCGTTATTAAAGTTTTCAAAGATTGACGCTGGAACGGTACATTTTAAACAAGAGTCTATTTCGGTGGAAAAGCTTATTCAAAAAGCATTAGAACCTGTGCTCATTCCGATGGACATTAAGGAACAAAGACTCTCAATAAAGGGCGAATCTACGGTCACATTTCTCGGCGATCTGAATTGGACAACGGAAGCCGTTATGAATATTTTTAAAAATGCTGTAGAGCACACCCCAGTGGATGGGAAGCTCACCATTTCTTTTTCAGAGAATGCACTGTTTACGGAAATTATGATTGCGGATAATGGTAAGGGGATCCCCAAAGGAGATATACCTTATATTTTTCAACGTTTTTATAAAGGAAAGAATGCCAGCGAAGATAGTATCGGGATTGGGCTTGCTTTATCTCATAGCATTATTACAAGTCAAAACGGAGATATTGATGTGAAGAGCGATGCAGAGAAAGGTACACAGTTCCGGATTAAGTTTTACAAACAAGTTACTTAAGACGGATTCTCAAACGAAGCACGATAGAGTTCGATAATCCGTCTAAGTGACTGGATAGTCATTTAACAGTCACTTGATAGTCATCTTAGCTAGTTATACTGATCCCATTAGCATAAATGGAGGTCTTACAATGGATATATTAAAAATTGAACATCTTTCTAAAACGTATGGGAAAGGTGAAACGGCGGTAAAGGCTCTTGATGATGTTTCTTTTTCAGTGAAAAAGGGGGAGTTCGTCGCTATTATCGGTCCGTCTGGATCTGGAAAATCAACGATTCTGCACATGCTGGGTGGTGTCGATAGACCTACAAGTGGAAATGTGTTCGTTGATAACACAGACATTTATAACCTGAATGAAACACAATTAGCGATCTTTAGACGGAGACAAATAGGCTTGATCTATCAGTTTTATAATCTTATTCCTGTCCTAACCGTTGAAGAGAATATTACACTACCTTTATTGCTTGATGGGCATAAGGTAGATAAGAAGCAATTTGCTGATATCGTGAAGACTTTAAATTTGGACAATCGCCTAAACCATCTGCCCAATCAGCTTTCTGGCGGACAACAGCAACGAGTATCGATTGGTCGGGCGTTGATTAGCAATCCTGCGATTATGCTGGCAGATGAGCCAACCGGAAATCTAGACAGTAAGAATGGTAATGAAATCATTGATTTATTGAAAATGTTTAATAAAACCTTTAATCAAACGTTGATTATCATCACACATGATGAACGGATTGCACTGCAAGCGGATCGAGTCATTACTATTGAAGATGGAAGGATTGCCAAGGACGAGGTGATTCGTCCATGAACATTGTTAATAAATTAACAATTCGACATTTAAAACAAAATAAACGACGAACATTAGTTACCATTATAGGCGTCATTATTTCAGTGGCCATGGTGACGGCTGTTGCAACTCTTGCTGTATCTTTTATGGGATTATTGCAAAAGCAAAGTATCGCAAGTGAAGGAGAATGGCATGTCCTTTACAAAAACGTGAACCCAACTCAGCTTGAAGCGATTAAAACGGATGAAGCAACAGAAACACTAGTCATTTCAAGAGATCGTGGTTATGCGTATTTGGAAGGTAGTCAAAATGAAAACAAGCCGTATTTATTTATCAAGGAGTATAATATAAAAGGTTTCAACCAGTTTCCAATTGAATTGAGTGCTGGGCGGCTACCGCTAGCAGCCAATGAAGTGGTTATTTCGGAGGCCGTTGCTACGAATGCCAAAGTAGAATATAAGATTGGAGATCACTTAGCACTTGAAGTTGGCGAACGATTTGCGACAGAAGGTGAGGGTAATGATCAAGCCCTAACACAATCCGCCCAATTAGAACGTGAAAACGATGTGATCCACGAAACATTAACTAACATAACAACGGTGAACTACACGGTTGTAGGCTTCATCAAACGACCGACGTGGGAACCTACCTGGGCGCCCGGGTACACGATCCTCAGTTATGTGGATGAAAGCATGATTGGTACAGACGACACCGTTAATGCGACAGTTGTATTGAAAAAGGTCAAAAGCTCCTTATACACTCACGCAAAGGATTTAGCCAAGAAACACAATATTGATTCTTTTGATTTCAATAATAGTTTATTACGTTATTATGGTATGACGAATAACGATGGTCTGAGCAGAACACTTTTCTCATTGTCAGCGATCATTATGACGATCATTATCATTGGTTCTGTTTCATTAATATATAATGCGTTCGCTATTTCTGTTTCAGAACGATCCCGTCATTTAGGTATGCTTTCGAGCGTAGGAGCTACGAATCGACAGAAGAAAAACTCGGTTTTTTTTGAGGGAGCAATTATTGGATTGATCAGTATCCCCATTGGAATCATTTGCGGTATTGTAGGAATCGGTATTACCTTTTTGTTCATTAATTCAATGATCCAAGATGTATTAGGGATGACAGAAAGTTTAACGGTATCCGTCACACCATTATCAATATTGGTTGCCTGTGGCGTTTCCATGCTGACGATTTTCATTTCAACGTATTTACCAGCAAGAAGAGCTTCTAAGATCAGTGCTATTGATGCGATTCGTCAAACAACCGATGTTAAGCTAACAGGGAAAGTAGTGAAAACGTCCAAGTTCGTTCGCAAACTATTCGGTGTCGAAGCAGAATTGGGTCTGAAAAATTTAAAAAGAAATAGGCGTAGATATCAAGCGACAGTGTTCTCGCTCGTGATTAGTATTGTGTTATTCTTAGCGGTATCCTATTTCACCGACAACTTGAAGAAATCACTTGAGCTCTCTCAGGCGGGCGTGAATTATGATATTCAAGTATTCATGGGAAATGGGGAGACTAGTAAAGATGATCAATTGATAAACTCGATCGTATCCCTAAACGACGTTACAGAGTATAGCGTGTCAAAAGTTGTAGGACTCTCCGCTTGGATTGAAGAAACCGCGATCGCAGATCTATTGCAAGAGACGCTGAAGAATGATACTAGTATACTTGTGAATGGGAAGTATCCTTACTTTATTAGGCTAGATGCATTAGATGAACAGAGCCTAAGAGCTTATGCGAAAGCCATTCGAACAGATTATGAACAACTGATAAATCCGGAGAAATTAGCGGCTATTGTAGTAGATACGATTCCTTATGAGGATGCTCAAGCAGGTAAATATGTGGAAACAAAGACTATTCATGCGACGATTGGCCAAAGCATTAATCTGCACATTTCGAACTGGGAAACAAATGAAGAGACGTCATTAAAAAGTGTGGAAATAGGGGCATTGACGGATCAATTACCTATGGGAACTAATCCGGCGGGAATCGGAGGCTTGAATATCATTACCTCCGAACAAGTGATAGATGAATTGACAGCTAATATCGAGAATATCGATGTTCAAACTAGGCTTTATCTGAAAAGCTCCGATCCAATAGCAACACAACAGGACATCGAGGAAATGAAGGAAAATAATATTTACGTTCATAATCTTTATAAAAATAGACAACAAGAAGAACAAATGATCTTGTTAATGTCCGTATTCACGTATGGCTTTATCGTGTTAATTACATCGATCTCAATTGCTAATATTTTTAATACGATCTCGACGAGCATATCCCTTCGTAAACGTGAATTTGCGATGCTGAAATCTGTGGGGATGACACCTAAAGGCTTTAACAAAATGATGAATTATGAAAGTGTATTTTATGGAATAAAGTCGTTACTCTATGGACTTCCGATCAGTATAGCGGTTATGTATTTGATCCACAGAGCATTGATGAATAGCTTTAGCTATCGGTTCACACTTCCATGGACGAGTATCGTGTATGTCATTATTGCGGTTTTTGTCATCGTGAGTTCAGCCATGTTATATTCTAGCTCAAAAGTTAAAAGAGAAAATATTATTGATGCACTAAAGCAGGAGAGTATATAACGCTTGGTTTATTGATTACCGAAAAGTACTACTTAGCGAAGCGAATCACTTATGGGTTCGCTTCAATACTTCATTAGTATATTTCTAAAATTATCCACACTATTTTCTTATAGGTTTGATCTGCTTTAGAATATACAAAAACAGCTTTGGTTCGATTGACTTTATCGTAATATATTCTAGAGGTAAGACCTTGGGCCGAGTCGTAATTTTTGACAACATAACTCTTTCCAAGTTTGTTCTCAACATCGTGTAAATCGCTAATACCACGATCGAAACTTTGTATACCTTTATCGGACAAAGTCTGTAATCTGACAATATTACCACTATCGTCGGATACGATATAAAAATGTTCGAAATATTGATAGTGTGAATTATTAGAACTCCTACCTTCGAAACTGTTATTCTTGGTATACTTGGTCATATCAATAGTATTGATATTATACAACAGTTCAATATCCTCAACCTTCAACCCAGACAAATCCGTAGAATCTAACATCTTGATTTGCAATTGACTTTTCAATACCAATCCAATAATCACAAACATTACGATAGCCAATATAAAAGTAGAATACTTGAGGGCTTTTCCAGAAGATTTTTTCACGATAGAAACCTCCAAACGGTAGGTATTAATTAAGTTATCCTTTCTGTTATTTTAACACTGGCTAGATCTAATGGGAATATATTGATGTAAGATGATGATCTGGAAAAATACTCGCATTGTCGCGCTGTAACTATCATCGAGAGGAGATAACGAATGGCTGAACCTTTAAAAGATATGTATCACGAAGCATTCCTGCGTCAATTTGGCGAAAAGGTGTATGGCGTGTATGAGGCATTTGACACAGAAGCATTTATTTCCGCTACCTTAAATAATAGCTGGGATGAGCTTAAGTTAAAGGAACGTATTCGGAGGATTACTGAGACACTTGGAAAGAATCTACCGATTCAGTATGATGAGGCATTGAATATACTATTTGCAATAGACGAGACATGCGTCGGATTCCCATATCTGTTCTTCCCGGATTTCGTGGAAGTGTATGGGCAGGCCGAGGAACACTGGGAGTTGTCCATGATTGCTTTGGAACGATTCACTTCAAAGTCATCAGCAGAATTTGCTGTAAGGTCGTTTCTGTTGCGCTCACCGGAACGAATGATGAGTCAAATGGTAGTGTGGGCGGAACATCCAGATGAGCATGTCCGGCGCCTTGCAAGCGAAGGGTGTCGTCCTCGTCTACCGTGGGGGCAAGCACTTTCCATTTACAAGACTGACCCAACTCCACTACTGCCAGTTCTTGAGTTACTAAAGGAGGATTCTTCGCGTTATGTTCTTAAGAGCGTTGCTAACAACCTGAATGACATCGCCAAAGACCACCCTTCGGTTGTACTTGATACGGGTCGTCGCTGGATCGGCAATCATCCGCATACGGACTGGATCATTCGACATGCTTGCCGAACCTTAATTCGTAAGGCAAATCCGGAGGCACTAGCATTGTTCGGTTATGCGAAAGCCAATGAAGGTGAATCTCTTGTCACCTTTGCTTCCTTATTAGTAGATCACTCTGTACTATCCATTGGTGAGAATTGTGAGCTTCGCTACGAACTTCATATCCGGGAAGGCAATCCGGTGCGAATTCGTATAGAATACGGAATTGACTTCGTGAAGGCGAGAGGGCAGACCTCCCGTAAGCTATTTCTACTTGCAGATAAAATAGTGCCTGGTGGTGCGCGCCTGAATGGTACCAGAACGCATCGCTGGGCAGATCTAACAACCCGCCGTCATTATCCAGGAGAACACCGTATTACTCTGACAGTAAATGGAGTTGAAGCCGCACATACGGTAATTCAGCTTCAGGATAATAGGGAAGGGGTCTAGCGTTTTCGATCAGAAATCACTTCATCTTCATAAGAACTATGTATTGGCTTTCAGCGTATATTGAACTACTCACCACTTAACCGACCTTACGGTCTGTTTGAAGTGGGAGATTCCTAAGAACACCAACCTAACGAATTCCTTTTCAAACATGTAGAAAAACTTAGGGTTACAATGGATCGTTTCATCCGAGAAAATAGCAAGATCTTGTAAGCCTAGATCGATTCCAATGATCGAGTTTGTTTTAGGAGATTTCATTACTTCGACTTCAGTCGTTATAGAAACAAAGTATTTACCTGATGGATTACGTCTGATGGTAGCACTCAATATGCGACCTTCGACTTCACGACTTTTGGCAAAGCGAACACATCCAAGTTTAGGCAACTTTATGTGATTTTCTATGACAGCTATATTTCCATTCGTATACTTGGTTGTATAAGATTGAACAGGATTCTTTTTTGATTTAAAACGTGGTTGTTTGTTTTTCTTTTTGTAATAGCGTTGGTATGAATCGCTTAAGTTTTCAACCGATTTTTGAAGGGAAATACTATCTACTTCTTTAAGAAAAGAATAGTATTTTTTAATTCACGCACAGCTTTGACAGACTCATATTTATTGAAAAAGGTACCCTTCCAGTTGTTGGATGGTAGTTGACCATTCTGTCTCATTTCTTCAACGATGTACCAATAGGCATCTTTTTCTTTCTGTTTGGTAAGGAAAAAGTTGAAGACGAACCTTGAACAACCGATGGTCTTATGTATGAGTTCTGCTTGTTTTCTGTTTGGATAGATACGAAATTTGTATGCTTTATGTACTAACATGAGTCATACCTCCATCATATCGAGAACGTTCGTTCTATTATATCATACAAAGGAAGTATTTGGCTATCGCCAACCGAAATTCATCTCCCACCTACTCACTGAGCTTCGCCCTTCACATTCATTGAGGTGGAAGTCTTCTTTCGGAAAATGATAAATGAGTGGATTGTAAATTTATTATTAGGATCTATATTAAATAAGTTGTAGTGGAGGTAGGGTATGCAATTACAAATCAAGCACAAACGAATACGCTGGATTACTACCACACTGATTTTGTCTTCAATTATTATATTCTGTGCACTTGTATTCGTGAACGATAGACCTGGTGGGTTATCAGATCGCCGCATGTCTCATGCGATGGAGCTGAACAGTACAATTCACATTCCACTCGGTAAGACACCAGAAGATGCTATTCAAAAGTTTAGAGGCATTCCATCGATGCAATTCATCCACCGAGAACCTGTAGAAGGGGGCATGCTTTTATTTGTGAAACGATTTAATCAAGAAGATTCAAGTAATCTTCAGGTAGAGTATGCACGAAAAACATGGATCGGTTGGAAATGGGTTTGGGGTGGTGGTTTCTCAAGCGGTAATGCTATCCAAACTCAGTCTGCATTAAATTATATGAGTATGCCTAAAATGGATCATATCACGACTCCCTTTCCCATGGTTTTTGGAGATGTTCTAGACCTATTGATTAAGAGCGTAACCGTTGATACTAAGGGAAATGGCGAATATATCGCTAAATTGATTGAAGTGGACCCAGGAAAAATGATATGGTTCGTGTTTCTGCCATCGTCAACTTCAGTTCCTTTTGATATCGAGGGTTTTAGTGAAGAAGGGAATCTTATAGCTTCGAAGACATTAACCGATCCGAGAGACAGTGGATCGATAGATTTTAGAATTGATGACACTGGAGAGAATCTCGGAACCGTTGGAGCAATTAACTATATAGATAACTTTAATATACTTAAACAAATGCCCAATCATAGTAGCGTAACTAATGATGAGTATTTGAATATACCATTGGGTAGATCTAGATTAATAACATTAGATTCCGATAATGGTTCTGCAGCTTCAGGTATTACAGGAACACATGATACTTATTATGCATCAATACCTTTGGAAGGAAGGGTCATATATATTTTAAATTTCACAAAAAATGAGCAAACTCCGAAATGCGCAAGTTGTATATGAAGAAAACAATAGAAGCAATGATAATCAACAGCGAGATGAAACTCACCTGTAAAGCATAGGGATAGTTCAGATTATACATAAAGATAATAAAATTATTGATGGAAGTAAATGGGGTACGGGCAAGTTCCGGTATTTTGGATTTCATGCCGAACACCATGTAAAACCCTTATATTGAAAGAGGAAGTAGAGATGCCCTTAGTGGCCCTCTACTTCCTCTTTTTGTTGATTATTTTTTTGTAATGCTTTACTGTATTGTCTTTTCAAGATTAGTTCCGCATTAAGTAGTTTACGTTCATAGGGTTGATTCGGGTTCATGATCCGCCAGAACAATTGATCTACGGCACGACTACCTACAATTTCTTTATTCACATTAGCCGTTGCATATAAAGGTAATTCAGGATAGGTATAGTCAAAGCCTGTAAGGATACAATCACGAGGCACTTGTATGCCAATGCTATTTAGTGCCTCAATAGCGAACATTGCGGTAGTATCGTTTGCGCATACGAACACTTCAGGAACCCCATCCTGTTGAACAGCTTCCTTAACTACGTCTTGTATATGCTCTAAAGTGGGCGAGATTAGTATTGGATTCTGATTCAGCTCGATATTGTGCTCTTCTAAAGCAGTACGATAAGCTAACCAACGATCATTGAAGCTTTGTGCATCGTGAATCTTTCCAATAAATTGATACTTACGGTATCCATCACTTATCAGTTGTTTCATAATTTGTTGAACAGCTATCGTATTATCTGAAAAAATGGTATCGCACTGTAAATTCGAATCAAGGTGATCAACCATGATCATCGGTATATTGAGGCTCTGTATTTCTAGCAATATAGAAGTAGCAATTGAACCAAGTGTAATAACGCCCTTAATTGCATCCGGATTCAATAGCGAGAAAATAGAATCATTAGGAGGTTCAGTCAATGTAAGAATGTTTACTCCTTTTTGATTCAAGCGAGTAGAGATGCCATTGAAAAGAGGTCCCCAATATAAAGATTCTGAATCTTGATATGGAATGTTAGGAAATAGAACAAGAATGGTGCCAGTCCAGGATTCAGATGGAATTTCAATAGTGGGAGCATAAAATTTCGTAAAAGGCTTTTCTTTAAAATGACCTAATTGTTCGGCAGTTTGAACAATATATTGTCTTGTTTCAGTACTAACACCGGATTTTCCAGATAAAGCTCGAGAAACTGCATATTTGGACATGCCAACTTCATTCGCTATATCTTGTATCGTTATTTTTTTTCTCATGCAATGGATCACTTCGCTTTTTTTGTTATTTTTGTTATTTCAAACATAGCATGGCAGCTATCGTTTTGCAATGAAAATGCATGAAAAATGTAAATTATTATGAAATATAATGATTGTTATGAAAAAAAATATTGTATTGACCAAACTCTCAGGATCATGCTAGTATTTGTTATGTAAAGAACTGCTAACAAAATAACAAATACATAACAAAATAATAATCGTTATGTGAGAGCGAACATATTCATTTACATCATTTGTCCAGTTTTGTTGGTGTGGCCTAAACATAATAAAAATGGGAGGTTTGACAATGCGTAAATTGAAAGGGTTTTCATTTCTAGTTCTTTGTCTAGTAATGGTACTTACAGCTTGTAGCGGAGGTGAAAGTCCGACTAATGCTACTCCAACTCCAACAGCTCCTCCAGTAGAAGAAGCAACACAAACTCCAACACCCGAGCCAGAAGAAACATACGATCTTGGTGGACGTGTTATTAAAATTGCTGCTTGGTGGGATCTAACTCCACTAGGTGAAACACAATCAGATATAAACAGACTAGAAAAGATTAAAGCAGTAGAGGAAAAATATAAGGTGAAGATCGAATTCGTGAACGTTCCATTTGAAGAAATGGTTGCAAACTTTACGAATAGTGTACTAAGCGGCGAACCATTCGCTGATATCGTACAACTGGAGTATAAAGCAGCATTACCACTTATTAAGCAAGGACTAATTCAACCTATTAGTGAATTTACTGATTCAGCAAGCAACATTAATAACGAAGGTAACTTGTTAACGAAGTATTCACCAATCGCTGGTGATTACTATGGATTCGAAAATCCAACATCACTTGGTGCGGGTATGCACTATAATCGTGCTATATTCGAGCAACTCGGTCTTCCAGACCCGAAAGAGTTGTATGCAAATGGTGAGTGGACATGGGATAAATTCCTAGAGATTGCTAAGCTAGCAACAAAAGATACGAACAATGACGGTAAAAATGATGTATATGGATTCGCTGGATGGAGTCTAGATGTGTATAAACATTTCGCCGTATCTAACGGTGTACGTATTGCTGATGAGGAAAATTTAGTTGAAGGGCTGTCTAGTGCAGGTTCCATTGAGACAGGCGAGTTCTTGAACCAACTATATAATGTAGATAAAGTTGTAAAAGTTAATACTGGTGATCCAATGGATTGGAATGAATCTAACACTTTCAAAGACGGCGATGTAGCCATGTTTACGGTAGCTGAATGGAATCTTGGTGGATTGACTTTCGATTTTGGTATTGTGCCAATTCCTAAAGGTCCTAGCCAAACAACAGAATACACATATGCCAATACAGCAGCTGCTGCGAAGTTCATTGGTAAAGGTGTAAAAGATGCGGATCTAGTATACCAAATCTATGAAGAAACATTTGATATTCCAATGCTTGAAGATTATTTAGGTCAAGATTATTTAGAGAGTATGTATGGCTTCGAAGATGATGTTGATATGCTACGAAATCATATCGCTGGCACTGGCTTAATCACTCTTGATGACGCTTTCCCTGAATTCCCTACTTGGGCATTTGTTAATGATGTTGTTGTTAATAAAGTTAGTGCTTCTGCCGCTGCGGAGACTCATAAAGGACCAGCAGAAGCTGCAGTGCAAAAACTTGGTAATTAATTAAATGAACTAATAAAGAAAAGGGAAGTGTATTATGCCTTCCCTTTTCTTATAACAATAATTGTACATAGCAATAGCTGAAGTGAGGAGGAAACTGGGTGAGCCGTCAGCATAGGATGCCAAATAAGGCTACAGCGATCGTTATATTAGGGGCATGCTTGCTCATAATAACGACAATCATCCTTATTATGAATACATTTTCAAACAAAGACAATCAAGTCATACCGACTACTACTAATTTTTTGGCGACATCTGAAAGTGGAGAGAATAGCTATGCATCATACTTATCTCATCATGAATCCGCTTCCAAACCTGACACAATAATCGTTATTGATGCAACAGAGTATGCTCAAGTGACAGGTACTGAGTTTGAATTATTACAGGTTGAGGGAATGGAAGGTTCAGCATTGTATACAGGTGAGACAGGAACCGTCCAATGGGATTTTGAGGTAGAGCAAGCAGGATTATATCAATTAGAAGTATTGTACTACCCCGTTGAGGGGAAAAGTTCATCCATCGAAAGAATAATTGCAATTGATGGAGTAGTTCCATTTGAAGAAGCACAATTTATTCAATTTGATCGATTATGGAATAACGAATTATCAGAAGTTAAAGTGGATAATCAAGGGAATGAATTACGTCCAAGACAAGTCGAAGCTCCGCGATGGACAACGAAGCTCGTTCAAGATTCTAATGGCTACATAACAGAGCCATTCCAATTTTACTTTAGTAAAGGTACAAATAGCCTTTCGTTCCAAGCCTCTCGCGAGCCTATGGTACTGAAAGAATTACGCTTGAAGCAGCAACAAGCTGTACCAACCTATGAATCGTTATTGCTACAATATGAGCAAGCAGGAATTAAAGAGACAACAGGAATACAGCTTCGACTCGAAGGTGAATCTGCTCTTGTAAAATCTTCTCCTACACTCTATCCCGTTAGTGAACGTACTAGTGCAGCGGTATCACCATATAGCGCTTCACTAATAAAAATAAATACAATTGGCGGATTTAACTGGCGCATGCCAGGACAATGGGTGGAATGGGAAGTAGATGTTCCTACTGATGGCTTGTACAATCTATCATTTGTAACTCAGCAGAACTGGGTTAGAGGAATTTATTCTACTAGAAAACTTTATATTGATGGTCAAGTTCCATTCCAAGAAATGAATGCAGTCGGTTTCAAATACAAGAGTGGTTATCGTCTTGAGACACTTGGAGTAGATGACAATTCGTACTTATATCACTTCACCGAAGGTAAACATACGATTCGAATGGAAGTTACACTCGGGCCATTTGCCGAATTAATTGCTGAAGTTGAAGATTCCTTATACGAGTTGAACTCGACGTATCGCAGTATTCTCATGATTACAGGTACGAAGCCTGATGAATATCGTGATTATCAGCTTACAAGTAAAATTCCTAATTTAATTGAGAATTTAACGAATGAACGAGACCGTCTAACAGCTGTAGCAGCACAATTGAAGTCATTAGCTGATGGTTCAAGCGATCAAGAAGCATTATTGAAAACAATGACTGTCCAGCTCGATGAAATGATCAAAAAACCTGAAAATATTCATCGTAAATTAAACGAATATAAGACGAATACAGGTGGTCTTGGCACATGGGTGCAGCAAGCTAGAGAACATCCACTCGAGATCGATGCGATTCTACTAACTTCTCCAGATGAGAAGTTAAAAATCAATGGGTTAGGTTTGATGGCAAAAGCAACGCATGAAGTGAAGACATTTGTGAATTCTTTCTTTATTGATTACAACAGCATCGGTAACGTATCTGATACTACAGATCAACGGACAATTACAGTATGGATTGGTAGCGGTCGTGACCAGGCCAATACGATGAAAGCAATGATCGATGAGACATTTACAGCAGAGACGGGGATTAATGTCAACTTGAAGCTTGTTCAAATGCATACGTTATTACCTGCAACGTTAGCAGGGCAAGGACCAGATGTGGCGATGCAAATAGATAATGATATACCGGTAAACTTTGCGATGCGTAATTCTTCAGTTGATCTTACACAATTTGAAGACTTTGCAGCAGTGGAGACACGCTTCCGCTCAAGCGCAATTGCCCCTTATCAATACTCTGATGGTGTGTATGCTTTACCTGAACAGCAAACATTCAATATGCTGTTCTATCGTAAAGATGTGCTGGAGGAGCTTGGATTAGAAGTTCCCACGACATGGGATGAAGTGTCAGCATTGCTAGCGATATTAAGTAAAAACCATATGGAATTTGGCATGCCACAAGTGCAACAAGCGGCTATTCAAGGTCAGAACATTCCGCCTAACTCGCTCTTTGCAACGTTATTATTCCAAAATGGTGGTCAGTTTTATCGCAATGATGGAAAACAATCGGATCTTGATTCACGTCTAGCCATTGAGACATTCAAGACTTGGACGGAGTACTATACCGATTATAAATTAGAACGTGAATATGACTTTGCAAATCGTTTCCGTACAGGGCAAATGCCAATCGGAATTGCAGATTATACGCTTTATAATCAGCTCACTGTGTTTGCACCAGAAATTCGTGGATTATGGGGATTTGCACCAATGCCAGGTACAGTGCAAGAGGATGGTTCAATTAATCGTCAGGTACCGAGTGGTGGTTCTTCTGTTATGATGCTTGAAAAAGCTGACGACAAAGATGCCGCATGGCAATTTATGAAATGGTGGACTAGCGACGATACGCAAGCGAAATTCGGTCGTGAGATGGAAGGATTAATGGGTGCAGCAGCTCGTTATCCAACGGCTAACATTAATGCACTTGATAGTTTACCGTGGCCGGTTGAAGATTACAAGCAATTGAAAGAGCAATTCCAATACGTGGTTGGTATTCCTGAAGTACCAGGTGGTTATTTCACCGGTCGTCATCTATTCAATGCATTCTACAAATCGGTTATTGGTGAAGTAGAAGCTAGGGAAGCTTTAATGGATTATACCGAATATATTCAAGATGAGATCGACAACAAACGAGAAGAGTTTGGATTGCCACAATAAGGAGGGAAGAACAGCATGTCCAACTGGTGGAGCACGAAATGGGAAGTGATGAAACAGAACAAACAATCCTATATCCTATTAGCGCCGTATATGATTTTATTTGCAGTATTTACAATCTTACCTGTTATGATCTCGATGTTCCTAAGCTTTACGTATTTCAATATGCTAGAATTCCCTAAATTTATTGGCTGGCATAATTATTCCAGACTATTTTTAGAGGATGATATTTTCTTAGTTGCGATCAAAAATACCATTCTATTTGCAGTGATTACAGGTCCGATAAGTTATATTGCGTGCTTTGTATTTGCTTGGATTATTAATGAGTTATCTCCTAAGCTAAGAGCTTTTATGACGCTAGTATTCTATGCGCCTTCAATTTCAGGTAATGTGTTTTTCATCTGGCTAATGATCTTCTCAGGTGATCGCTACGGTATTGCTAATGGTTTTCTTATTAAATTAGGCATACTGATGGAGCCCATTCAATGGCTGAAGGAAGAACAATACATTCTAGCAATTATTATTATCGTTCAATTATGGTTATCTCTGGGAACGGGTTTCCTAGCATTTATTGCTGGTCTGCAAACGGTAGATCGTACGCTTTATGAGGCAGGTGCAGTTGATGGGATTCGTAATCGTTGGCAAGAATTATGGTATATTACTTTGCCTTCAATGCGTCCACAATTAATGTTTGGTGCGGTTATCCAGTTAACGACCTCACTGGCCGTCGCCGAGGTTTCGATCGCATTAGCAGGGTTTCCGAGTGTGAACTATGCCGCAGAAACGATCGTTACCCATTTAATTGATTATGGTACAACGCGATTTGAGATGGGTTATGCTTCCTCAATTGCTACCGTACTATTTATTATTATGCTAGGTACAAACCTCATCGTACAAAAATTATTACGTAAGGTAGGTGAATGAGCATGCCCTTCTCTTTCAAATTACGCACAAAAAGGGTGAATCGCTCGTTCTGGGGGAGCTTTAGTTTATTTACAATACTAGCTTTATTTGGTGCATTTATGATTTTACCTTTGGTGTATGCGGTTAATAATGCATTTAAGCCATTAGATGAAATATTTTTGTTCCCACCGACGTTGTTCGTACGTAATCCGACCTTTAACAACTTTAGCGATTTACTTAATTTATTAGGAGAATCTTGGGTACCGTTCAGTCGTTACATCTTTAATACGGTATTCATTACATTAACGGGTGTTGTCGGTCATGTTATATTTGCTTCGGCGGCAGCATACCCGCTCGCAAAGCATCGCTTCCCAGGCAAAAAAGTCATGTTCCAAATTGTTGTATTATCTCTAATGTTTACACCAGCAGTTACAGCCATTCCGAATTATATGGTAATGAGCTGGCTAGGACTTATTGATTCATACTGGGCTGTTATCATTCCCGCATTCGCATATTCGCTTGGCCTATATCTAATGAAGCAATTTATGGAGCAGATGCCAGACGCACTACTGGAAGCTGCCAAAATTGATGGAGCAAGCGAATATCGTATTTTTTGGACAATTGTTATGCCAAATGTTAAGCCTGCGTGGTTAACGTTAATCATCTTACAATTCCAAATTTTATGGGGTAGTGATGGAAATGGATTTATTTATAGTGAACAACTAAAAAGTCTACATTTTGCAGCGAATCAAATTATATATGGTGGAATAGCTAGGGCAGGTGCGGCAGCGGCAGTAGCGCTAATTCTTATGAGCGTACCGATCACATTATTCATATTTTCACAAAGTAAAATCATTGAGACGATGGCATCATCTGGTATGAAAGAATAGGAGGGAAATTATGTTCACTAAGATATGGATATCAGCTGTCGTAATGGCTTCCCTTCTCTTCTCGAGTAGCTTAATCGATGTGGCGAAGGCAAGTACACCCTATGAAGCTTATAACTATAACTATTGGAAAGAGTCCGTTGCTTCTCCAGCAGCTTATATACCTGAGAAAACGATATATGGGATGGATTTAGGGATAGGCACATTATTAGAGCCTAATGATATGGCAATAGGTCGTGACGGTACAATTTATATTGCGGATACAGGAAATAAGCGAATTGTTGTTATTAATGAACAATGGCAAGTTGAGCAGATCATTGAAGGGTATACAACTTTGGCGGGAATGAAGACGAATTTTCAAAATCCAACAGGTTTATATGTAGATACCGATAATTTACTGTACGTGACAGATTCCGTATTAGGTCAAGTTATTGCGTTCGATGACCAGTATAATATGAGACTTGTTATTGAAAATCCGCAATCAGATATTATTGCTGCTGGGTTCAAATTCGTTCCACAAAAAATAGCTGTAGACGAAGCAAAACGTATGTATGTCGTAGCGAATGGTGTGTTTGAAGGAATTATGCAATTCGATATTGATGGATCATTTTTAGGGTATATCGGAAAAAATGAAGTTCAGCGTGATTATTACGAAATTTTATGGAGATCACTTTCTACGAAGGAACAACGCAGTCAGATGGTGTTATTTATACCTACTGAATTTTCTAATCTTGATGTCGATCATAAGGGGTTTGTTTATGCGACTAATATTGACTTGAACACACAAACACCGATTAAACGATTGAATCCTTCTGGAGAAGATGTATTGAAAAGATTCGGTTATTTCGATGTAAGAGGAGATATTTTATTTCGATCTTCAGTAGGGCCATCTGTTTTTGTAGATATAAAATATTTAGGTGATGGTCTTTATAGTGCGTTAGACCGACGTCAAGGTAAAGTATTTACTTATGACGCAGGAGGTAATTTACTTTATATCTATGGTGCACTTGGCAATCAGATGGGAACATTCAAAACTCCTGTAGCGGTTGAATTCGATGGGGAGAAGCAATATATATTGGATCGGGCCAAAGCTAATATTACAATTCTAAAACCTACAAAGTTCGGAAATCTCGTTAATGAGGCATCTCGTTTGCATTATAACGGATATAGCCAAGAAGCTGTTCCGCTTTGGGAAGAAATACTTACTTTGAATAGTAATTATGATGTAGCATATATCGGAATTGGTCGTTCATTAGTTATGGCGAAGCAGAATGAGGAGGCAATCTTCTACTTCAAGCAAGGTATGGAGCGTGAACAATATTCTGTTGCATTCAAACGTTATCGTCGTGAAGAACTGAAAGAACATTTTAGTGTAATGATGACAACGATTCTTATCATTGCCATTGCAGCATTTGGCTTGTTTATATGGCGCAAGTTGCGTAGAAAAGATGCTATATCCAATAACAGTCATTCCGTTGGGAGGGATCAAGCGTTATGAAGCATGATTTCATCAACTTCCCACTACAAGTTATCTTTAAGCCGTTCGATAGCTTCTGGGATATGAAGTATGAAAACAAAGGTAAGTTGAAAGTTGTTTATTCTCTTATCGGTCTAACAATTCTTGCTTTCATTCTACAGAAGAAGTATGCAGGTTTTCTTGTTAACTATTCCGATCCTCGTACACTCAATAGTATTATGGATATTGTTACCGTAATCTTACCATTTTTACTATGGTGTGTTGCCAACTGGTCCATTACAACGTTAATGGGCGGTGAGGGGAAGTTTTTAGAAATTGTAAAGGCGACAGGATACTCGTTAACTCCAATTATTCTTGTTTATCTTCCTATGACCTTTATAAGTCGGTTTATGGCAGAAGAGGAGACGGTATTCTACTACTTACTTATTTCGATTGCATCTTTGTGGTTCCTATGGCTGCTCTTTATTGGAATAATGACAGTACATCAATACACTGTATTGAAAACGATTATCACAATTGGACTAACGATCATTGTGATGGGGATTATCGTTTTCCTTGGCGCACTTGTATTAAGTATGGTTCAACAAATCTATGAATTTATTTATAACGTATACCGCGAATTGTTGTTCCGAACGTAAAAAGGGGAGGCAACCATGAAAAATAGAAAAGTTTTATATGTGGTGCTCGGTGCTCTCCTTCTTACAGGATTGATCATCGGCACACTATTAATAGTTAATAAAGGAGCTCCTACGACAGATTTGTCTGCATTGGCGCTTAGTGAAACACTTGAAGATGGGCAAGAACTAAGCTCAATTAATGCAAAAAGCTCTGCGAAGGTAGAAGATATGAAGCTTGTAGTAGACAATGGTGAGTTAGCGTTATTCATCAATGAGAAGTCAACGGAAGTTGCGGTGGTCAATCTTGCTACAGGAGAGATTTGGTATAGTAATCCGCAGGAACGAGCTAATGATAGTCTAGCTTCGACTTATGAAAAAGCATTATTATCTTCACAACTTATCTTGCAGTATCGAGATATGGTAGGGAATTTATACACTTCATCTAATTATGATAAAAGCATTGAAAGCGAGCAATTTATTGTAGAGTCGATTACTGATGGTGTACGTATCACTTACACATTAGGCGATGTATCTAAAGGAATAGATGCACTGCCCAAATATATTAGTAAAGAAAGATTTGAAACAAAAGTTCTTGCTAACTTGCCTGAGGGATCAGTTAATTACGTAAAAGCACGTTATATAGAGAGGAAAGATAAGTCGGGTGTAATGGAACGATTAGATGCGCAAGTGCAAAAGCAACTTGTACTTAATAAAATGATCAAAGCATTTGAAGAGTCCGGCTATACCGAGGAGGATTTGGCGTTCGACGAGGCAGAGAATGGTGCAGGAGCAGGTCCTACTGCAGAAAAGCCTAAGTTTACGATTTCTCTTGAATATCGACTTGATGGGGATCAATTAGTTGCCAAAGTTCCTGTAGCAACGATTGAAGAGTCTCCTGGTTATCTAATCCGTAGTATTGATATATTGCCATTCTTTGGTGCTGCAGGTATGCAGGACGAAGGGTATATGTTCGTACCAGATGGTTCAGGAAGTTTGATCTACTTGAACAACGGTAAAGTGAAAGAAGAACAATATGTACAACGTGTTTACGGTAATGATCCGAATAATAGTCGTTGGTTGCGCGGTATGGTTAGTGAAAGTGCTAGAATGCCTGTGTTTGGATTGGCACGCAATGATGCAGGTTGGATAGCAGAAATGACGAATGGTGAAGCTATAGGCAGTATTACTAGCTCCATTAGCGGAATGAAAAACTCTTATAATAACGTGTATGCTTCATTCAGCTTGCGCGGAGAAGATTGGCTTGAACTTTATACAGGTAATGTATATCAAGATATTCAAATCTTGAATGAAGAGCGTTATAACGGTGATATTGAAGTTCGCTACAGCTTCTTAAGTGGAGAGAAGGCGAATTACAGTGGCATGGCAGAACGTTATCGGGAACATCTTATTGAGGCAGGTGTATTACAGCAGCTGGCATCAGAAGTAAATGTTCCATTCTACCTTGATATCATTGGATCATATGATACACGTGAATCGTTTCTTGGTGTGCCTTATCGTGCCGTCGATTCATTAACTACTTTCAAAGAAGCTGGCACGATGGCCGAGCAATTAAGTAGTCAAGGAATTAACAATGTAAACATGCGATACGTTGGCTGGTTCGACAAAGGCATCAGACATGGAACACCAACTCGTACAAAAATTGCTTCCCAGCTAGGTAACAAGGACGAAATGCAACAATTAGCTGCACAATTACAACAAAATGGTGGTAATTTGTTCCCAGATGTCGCATTCCAATTGATGTATGAAGATGATCTAAGCTTTACACCATCATCAGATGCTGCACGCTTTGTTACGAGAGAAGTTGTAGAACTACATCCGATTAATCGTTCGTTTAATTCAATGAGTCCTATGCTAGGCAGTCATTTTTTACTATCACCATCCAAATTACCTTATTTCGTGGATAAGTTTCTTGATAGCTATAGTCAGTATAATGTAACGGGAGTTTCTTTACGTGATCTAGGAAATGTTCTTGGTGCTGATTATCGAGTCTCAAGAGTTATTCATCGTGAAACAGCAAAAGAAGTTGTAAAGCAATCACTTCAGCACATATCTGAGCAGCAAGAAACATTGGTTGTTGGCGCTCATGCATACGCTTGGGCATACGCAGATCATATTATCGATGTGCCATCATCCTCTAGCAACTTTAATATTACGGATGAAGCGGTACCATTCTATCAAATGGTATTACATGGATACATTCCATACACAAGTAAGTCTGTTAACTTATTAGATGAGCAAGATGCACAATATCAGACGCTAGTTGCTATTGAACAAGGAGCATATCCACATTTTATATGGAGCTATGACGATTCCTCTAAATTGAAATTTACTAGCTACGACGAGTATTTCTCTACGCAGTATGAAATATGGCTGGAGGATGCTGTAACGATGTATAGCGAAGTTAATGATGTGTTAGCAACGGTAAGTAATGCAACAATGAGTCAACGAATTGTTCATGACCCAGGAGTAGTTGAAGTCCAATATGATAATGATCAAGTCATTATAGTCAACTATAACGATCATGCAGTGACGGTGAATGGTGTGCAAATCGCACCAAGAAATTACAGTGTAGGAGGAGATCACCCATGAAATTGAAAAAAATGTCTCTACATCGTAAGCGCTCGATGCTAGGCTTTTTCTTCATCGGACCATGGTTAATAGGCATAATATTGTTCTATATGTCTCCTCTAATCCAATCTATTAAATTTAGCTTTTCTAAGATGCAAATTCAATCGGAGGGTTATAGCTTACTTCCGGTCGGCTTAGAAAATTTCCGAACTGCATTATTTGTAGATGCTACTTTCAATCGGCTGATTACAAGTTCAGTATGGGAAATGATATTATCTGTTCCAATGATTTTATTCTTCAGTTTGTTCTCTGCGACGTTATTGAATCAGAAATTTCGTGGTCGGACATTATCTCGCGCAATCTTTTTCCTACCCGTAATATTAGCTTCTAATGCGATTGCATCCGCAGAGCAAAGTGGCTTAATTAGCTTAATAGGTAGTGCTACTTATGTTGAAGAAATGCAAGGAGCTACATCGTCCTATAATGTATCATCAATCGTCTACATGCTACTTGATATTGGAATACCGTTATCATTTGCAGATTATATAGTTACAGCAATTTTGCAAATATATAACATTATTACAAGCTCAGGCGTTCAAATCTTAATCTTTCTAGCAGCACTACAATCTGTTCCAAGCTCCATGTACGAGGTAGCTAAGATTGAAGGTGCTACTTCGTATGAATCGTTTTGGAAGATTACATTTCCGATGGTGAGTCCGTTAATATTAACGAATATCATCTATACCATCATTGATTCATTCAGTGGTAGTCCAATAACGAATCTAATATATTCTACCGCATTCGAGACACATAATTACGGTTTGAGTGCAGCAATGTCTTGGATCTATACGTTGGTAGTTACTATATTTTTAGCTATTGTCGGGCTAGTACTTGCCAAACGAATACATTACAACTAATTATACGTTAAAGTGATGAAAGGGGCGTGGTCGTAGTGAGTAAAAAAATTACAGATCAACGATATTATCGTAATCAACGGATAATACAAAAAGTATTTGATCTTCTTTATGTAGTATTTCGTACATTGCTTGTTATTGGGATATCATTCATCATTCTCTATCCAATAATACAAAAGATAGCTGTTGCCTTTAAGGATAAAGTGGATATTTATAATCCTACCATTTATATGATACCTGTAAATTTCACTTGGGAAAATATTGTATTAGCGATGGGAATTCTTGATTACTTCCCAATGTTAGGGAAAACATTAGTCTTTGTCATTGTAACAACATTGTGTACAGTAGCTAGTTGCGCTTTAGCAGGATATGGATTTGCAAGATTTAATTTTCCTGGCAATGGGATATTATTCGGGCTTGTTATTATAACGATACTGGTTCCGACAACAACACTGATGCTTCCTTATTACTTGCATTTCAAAAATTTTGATGTTTTTGGGATATTTGAAATGATAACTGGAAAATCTGGTGTTAATCTCTTAAATAGTTATTGGCCGTCAGTTATTACTTCAGCTACTGCAATTGGCTTGAAGGCAGGATTATTCATCTATATATTCCGTCAATTTTTCAAAGGCTTGCCAAAGGAAATTGAGGAGGCTTCACTTATTGATGGGGCAGGAGGAATACAAACCTTTTTCCGAATTATGCTACCTAATGCTATTCCACCAATTATTACGGTTGTGTTGTTCTGCTTTGTATGGCAGTACAACGATACATTCTATACGACTTTGTTTATGAATGGCATGGAATTGATGTCTTTGAAAGTAGCGACATTACCGTCTCAAGCCAATCAATTTATACCCGAATTAATGGGGTATTCGCCTAGTTCAGGTTTTAAAGCTGATCAGAACCATGTGGCAATGATTATAGATACAGGGATATTACTTGCGATTCTACCATTACTAGTATTGTATCTTGTTGTACAACGATACTTCGTTGAAAGTATTGAAAGAAGCGGTATTGTTGGATAAATAAAAATTTTTAGGAGAGATGGTAATGGATACTAACAATAAATCAATGTATTATAATGTGCAGCCTACGCTTATTAATGATAAGGCTTCTGCATCTGCAAGAAGGTTAATGGATTATCTCTGTAGTGTATACGGTGAAAAGATACTTTCTGGTCAGCAGATCGGTGTTATTGGTCATCCTGAGATTGAAGTTATTCGGGAAACGACTGGTAAGTATCCCGCGGTGTATGGATTTGATTTTATGAATTACACACCTTCACGGGTTGAGCGTGGCTCAACCTGTGAAGATACCGATATTGCGATTCAGTGGTGGAGGGATGGAGGGATTGTCACTTTCTGTTGGCATTGGAATGCTCCAGTTGGCTTAATCGATTCTCCACCTGAACGGAGCTGGGATCGAGGATTTTATACCGAGGCTACGACCTTTAATTTTTCCGAAGCAATGGCAGATAAAGATTCTGAATTATTCCAACTCTTAGTTAGAGACATCGATGCGATAGCTCAGCAATTATTACGACTTCAAACTGAGGGCGTTCCTGTATTGTGGAGACCACTACATGAGGCGGTTGGTGGGTGGTTTTGGTGGGGAGCTCATGGAGCAGAGCCATGTATTGAATTATGGAAATATATGTACCATCGATTAACGGATTATTATGGATTGAATAATTTAATTTGGGTATGGAATGGTCAACATGGCGATTGGTATCCTGGTGATGAGTATGTAGATATTATTGGTGAAGATATCTATGCACCTGTACATGACTATAGCTCCCAGTTAGATCGCTTTCTTCAAGCCCGTTCTTATTCTAATAGTAATAAACTAATTACACTTTCGGAAAATGGCGTCATCCCCTCAATTTCAGAAATGATCAAGGACGATGCGTTATGGCTATGGAATTGTACATGGTATGGTGAATTTGTCTATCAACAGCAAGGTGATCAAATTAGCTATAGTGAAAAGTATACAGAGCGTAAGGATCTGATTGATTTTTATAATGATCCTAGAACAGTGACTCGAGATTTATTACCTAACTTTATAACCTTGTAAAGTAAATTGTTTATGAAAAGTTGAAGGAGATATAGAGATGATATTTCCATATTGGATAGAGAGAGAACCACTGACTGCTTTTCAACATCGTATTGCAGTCGGCACAGTTACTCTTGGATTTATAGGTGGATCAATTACAGATGCTAGACCACGCTCCAATTGGCCAGAATATGTCGTGCAATGGTTAGTTGCTCGGTATCCTAAAGTGAGATTTCGAATAGAGAATGCAGCAATAGGTGCTACAGGTAGTGATTTTAGTGTATTTAGAGTTCAACGCGATTTAATTGATCGTGGCTGTGATGTAGTCTTTATTGAATATGCTGTCAATGATGAGGAAATATCGACGGTGAAACGTAATCGAAGCAGAGAAGGACTCATTAGAAAACTGCTACAAGGGGATGTTAGGGATCTGATTCTAGTATATACATTTGATGATTCGATGATCATGCATATGGACAACGACAGCTATCCTCCATCAATTGAAGAGTTTGAGCAGCTAGCGAATTATTATCAATTACCATCCATTTGGGTAGGGAAGTACGGACTAGATCAAGTTAGATCAGGTAAACTATCAATGGAAGAATGGCTACCGGATGGAATTCATCCATCTAAAGTAGGTAGTCGTATGTATGCAGAGTGCGTTATTTCTTATTTACATGAGCAACTTCAAGCTAGCGACAAAATATCGAAGCTAACTAATCATGAAATTCCACATAATAGATTAATTGATCCAATGAATTCATTATGCTGGGAATGGGTTCATGAATTACCATTCTCACAAATAGTTACCAAGGGACGTTGGGTGGAACAACGCTGGCATGATTATGAATGGATTGATACTATTCTAGAAACTACGGAGATAGGTGCTACTCTAACCTTCGTATTTGAAGGAAGAGGACTAGTGCTTGCTTTTGATTTTGGTTATCAGTCTGCAGAATTCCATTATCGAATAGATAGTGGTGCATGGTTAGAGTCGAATCGTGATTGCCCAGATTGGGTAGGCGCAAGTGGATGGTATAGACTTTTTGATTGTGGAGATGATCTTCAGCCAGGGGAACATCGATTTGAGTTAGTCGTGCAGCACCGAGATACAGAAAGAACTCAAGAAACTTATTTTCGATTAGGAAAAGTAGGGATTATTACATGACTCAACCGAAAAATGTGAAGAAGCTAGGCATTGCTCTTATCGCGATATTATGTTTGACGTTAATACTTGTTATTATAACTGGGCAGCTTCAACCAAAAGAGATCAAGGAAGTAGGATCAATCTTAATTTTTGAAGCGGAAAGAGGTGAAACAAGTGGCACTGAATTGATGACTTCTGCTTCGGGTTATTCGGGTGATGGCTATGTAACATCATTTACCGATGAGGATGATCACCTCGTCATACCGATTCATGTTGATCAAGAGCAAATGTATCAATTAGCGATTGGATACCGTGCTTCGGGTGGTTATAAAGAGTCTGAGCTTTATGTGAATGATGAACCGTTCGGTAAAGTTATTTTTGAAGAGAGCGCGGTGTTTACTGAAGTAAAGGCTACTCGTCTAGTTCTGAAAGCTGGCGATAATACGATAACGATACGCAGAGGCTGGGGATACTTTGATATTGATTACGTAGCTTTACAAACTATTGATATAGCAGACTTAGCAGCAGCTCCTCTTACCGAACAATTAAGTAATCCGAATGCTACACCAGAAGCTGTACAATTAATGGAATACATGAATGAACAAGCAGGTAAGTTCGTATTGTCTGGACAACAAAACTATACTCATATTATTGATATAGAAAATATGACTGGTAAACGTCCTGCTATTGTAGGTTTTGACTTTATTGAATATTCGCCTACTAGAGCTGCTTTTGGTTCACGATCATCAGAGGTTGAATCCGCTATTGCATGGCATAAGCAAGGGGGAATAGTTTCCTTCTTATGGCATTGGAATGCACCGACAGGTCTTATTAATGAACCAGGTAAAGAGTGGTGGAGAGGTTTCTATACTGACGCTGTTACTTTCAATTTGACAGATGCGTTAGCAGATAAGAATAGCGAGCAGTACCAATTATTGCTATCAGATATGGATGTTATCGCTGAGAAAATCAAAATTCTTAAAATTAATGATATACCGATACTATTTAGACCATTGCATGAAGCTGATGGAGGTTGGTTCTGGTGGGGAGCAAGTGGCCCAGAAGCAGCTGTTGAGTTGTATCGCATAATGTATGATCGCCTTGTCAATGTACATGAACTGGACAATCTTATCTGGGTATGGAATTCAGTAACTCCGAGCTGGTATCCTGGTGATGATGTCGTTGATATTGTTAGTTATGATAGTTATCCTGTAGCAGGTGATCATAGCGCCATTTCATCTTATTATGACAAACTTATCAAGCTAACAGGTGGTACGAAATATATTGCTATGATGGAAAATGGATCAATTCCTGATCCTGATGCCATGGTACAGTACGGAGCTAATTGGGGGTTGTTTATTACTTGGAACGGTGATTTCCTAATGGATGGTAAACATAACAGCAAGGATTTTCTCAATAAAGTATATAATGATCCTAGAGTAATAACGTTAGAGGATCTACCATGGTCTCCCTGAAAAAAAGGAGACTTTTTTTGTGAATGTAATGGGAAAAAGATAGAGTTATTGACTATAAAGTTATGTGCTGTTATCATTTGTTATATAAAATGTTATAATAATTATAACAAAAATAACAAAAATACTTATGTGGTTTTATTCATTACATTAATTTCTGGACGACTATAATTGCACATTACTGGAGGATGTAACATGAGCCAAACAATGTTAATAGATTCATGGCGTTTTAAGTCAGAGAAGGATAATGAGTGGTTGCCTGCTAATGTTCCAGGTTGTGTGCACACTGATCTATTGCATAATGAACGTATTTCTAATCCGTTCTATGGTACGAATGAGCATGATCTACAATGGATTGACAAACTCAACTGGGAATACGAGACGTATTTCACGCCATCAGCTGAATTTTTACAAGAAGAGCGTCAGGAGCTTCACTTCAAAGGCTTGGATACCTATGCAGATGTATTTGTGAATGAAAAGCTAGTGCTTTCAGCGGATAATATGTTCCGAGATTGGAAAATTGATGTAACTGGCTTATTACATACGCAAGAGAATAATATTCGAATATTATTCCGTTCTCCGATTCAAGAGGATTTACCGAAATTACATGCGTTAGGCTATCCATTACCTGCATCGAACGATCAATCTGAATTAGGTGGATTAGGTGAGGAGAAGGTGAGTATTTTTGCTCGTAAAGCTCCTTATCACTATGGTTGGGATTGGGGTCCGCGCTTTGTTACAAGCGGAATTTGGCGCGAAGTAGAATTAGTTAGTTGGTCAGGTGTTATTGTAAGAGATTTATTTATTGATCAACTATCGGTTACTGCGGAATCTGCTCTGCTGGCAGCAAAAGTAACGGTGTCCGTAGAACAGAGTGGCTCGTTACAATTGCAAGTTCAGTCAGATAATAACACTTGGGATTTACATATTGATGTCGAAGCAGGCGAGCATAATCTAACTCTTCCGATCGCAATTGATGAGCCGAAGCTATGGTGGAGTAATGGCTTAGGGGAACCTAATCGTTATCAGTTTAATGCTGTAGTCACTTTGCAAAGCGAAGGTAGTTCTCATTTGGCGCAAGAGACGGTTACTACAGGACTACGCACTGTCAAATTAATTCGTGATCGAGATGCGGTTGGCTCGGGCGCAACTTTCCACTTTGAGCTTAATGGAGTAGCTGTATTTGCCAAAGGAGCGAATCATATACCTAATGATAGCTTTATCTCGGAAGTTACTGAGGATCGTTACCGTGCCGAGATACAGTCTGCAGTAGAAGCAAATATGAATATGCTCCGTGTATGGGGCGGCGGCATTTACGAAGCGGATGCATTTTACGATTTATGTGATGAGTACGGCATTATGGTATGGCAGGACTTTATGTTTGCATGCAGTATGTACCCTGGCGATGAGGCGTTTTTGCAAAGTGTTCGTGCAGAAGCAATTGATAATGTAAAGCGTCTACGTAATCACCCATCTATCGTACTATGGTGTGGGAACAATGAAATCGACTCTGCATGGGCGCATTATGATGAGGATGGAGGCTGGGGTTGGAAGAAGGATTATGAGCCAGCAATTCGTGAGAAAATATGGGCAGATTACGAGAAAATCTTCCATGAACTATTACCTGATGTTGTAGCAGAATTACACGCTACAATTGATTATTGGCCTTCATCTCCAATTGTATCCGTTAGTCATAACGAAGCGCAGCATGCACATCCGTTGACCAATGAAGGTGATGTTCATTACTGGGGTGTATGGCATAATGTAGAACCATTCGAAAACTATCAAATTAAGCTTGGACGCTTTATGAGTGAATATGGATTCCAATCGTTCCCAGAGTATCGTACGATTCGTAGCTTTGCCGAAGAATCTGATCTAGCAATCGATACAAAAGTAATGATGGCTCATCAGAAAAATGGTGATGGGAATCGTCTCATTAAGGAATATATGGATATATATATGTCACAGCCTACTGATTTCAAAGGCTTCTTATACCTAAGTCAAGTACTTCAAGCAGATGCTATGCAAATGGCGATTGAAGCACATCGTAGAAAAATGCCATACTGCATGGGCTCCTTATACTGGCAAATGAATGACTGCTGGCCGGTTGCTTCATGGGCGGGAATTGACTACTATGGTCGCTGGAAAGCACTTAACTATTATGCTCGCCGCAGCTTTGCGAGTATACTACTATCGACACAGGTTGAGGATAGTGAGCTAGCGATCTACCTTGTATCTGATAAGCTCCAGTCCGTTAGCGGAACATTACAAGTTCAATTACGTCATATGTCAGGTGAGGTATTGTACGAGGAGCAAGCTGTGGTCGCTCTTCCGGTAAATACATCACAAGTCGTTAAACGTCTAACGATCGCTGATTTACTGAAGGGATACAATGAAAATGAAGTATTCGTCGTTGCATCGTGGTCCGCTACTAGTGGAGAAGCGGCACAAGCAATCTACTATTTCGTGAAAAATCAAAAACTATTGCTGCAACAGCCACAGATTGAAGTTAGCGAAACAGTAGAAGACGGGGCAACGATTATTACTTTACAATCAAAGGCATTAGCCAAACAAGTTGTTTTGACTTCGGAGGTTGATGGCATATGGTCTGATAATTATTTCGATCTTATTCCAGGTGTACCTTATACTGTAACGTTTACGACTTTGGATCGAACTGGTCATTTTGCTGGTAAAGTTGATGTGAAATCAATGATCGATTTTATTGTGCAGGATGCTACGGTGTCTGCTCAGGTGTAACGATAAATAAAGTAGATTTTAATTTTCAGCCCGTAAGCCCTGATTTGTGGGAGCTTACGGGCTTATTTGTGGAATTAACCTATCTTTTTACGGCCATCTAATCTGTCATATTCTGCTACAATTAAGTGAGAAACAGTGAATAGGAGATGATTATGACAATAGCGATTTTTTTTGATGTAGACGACACACGTATTTCATATTTCATAAAGGATCGCGCAGCATGGATATCATAGGGCCTTAAACTTGCATCACTGATAGAAGAATACGATGAGGTTGATGTTCGTAGGATGGGATTCAACGAAAATTGGAATGATTTATTAATAAAGCGCTGATGGGGCTTTTTATTTCCTCCAAGATATTAAGGAGGCTAGTGAAGTGTTCAAAAATTGGTCTAACTAAAAGTAGTATGGTAAAGTTAGTTTTTTCGATGTTGAGATGAAAACTAATGTTATATAACTATTTAGTGGTTACTTATTCACAAAACCCGTATTTTGTACATATGTCTGTGTCATTTTAAAAATAGTTCATCGTCCTTCTTGTTGTCTGCTGTCCAATGACATTATTGTTCCCATATTAATGTCATTAATCTCCCTACAATGTTTGTTTCTAACCCTGATGGATTAGGACCTCTACTTCGGCTACGGCACTTTAAAGGGTAAAGTTACCGAGTGGATTTGAACCACTTAGATTGTGCGACTGTGAGGCGCACAAACAAAGAAGCCTGATTTCTCAGGCTTCTTTGTTTCTCCATCATTTTTTTGTCTATTCAGGAGTCTGTATGTTCTCTTTTATAAATTTCTGCTTGTTCATCTAATTTCTTTAGCCCATACTTAATGGTGCCAAAAGATTGCCAGCCTTTGACCGCTCGTCCGCAAATCGCTAACATGGGGTCTTTACTATTGTCACTCCACTCATCATTGTACCAAAGATATAGTTTTTGGTTTACGATTGCGATTAGTGCACCATCTTCGCGAAGCGTAATGATGTTATACGCCCAGGTGTGATCGTCTTTCAGTGTTGGCGGACAAGGAATGGAACGCCATGCATCATCATCCACTCGCCAAATCGCCTTTCCCATCGGGCTGTCGGCAGGAACCTCACTGTGCAATTTACTCAGCTCGACGATTCGCAGGTCCTGCCCGTCGTAGAAACAGAGTTTATTTCCACCAGTCGCAACAAACCCCCGATCGCGTGCGAGACCCTTACCTGCTTGAAATTGCAAAGGCCCTTCATACTGGTCGTCACGCACGATCAGTTGAGGCTTATCGCCTGATAGAAGGCCGTAGAATCGACCATTATCATCGACTGCGCTCACGATTCCAGTATGTTTAGCAAATATTTTTACATTACCTAAGAGGAACAGGCTCATTTGCGTAAAATCGGCGAATACACGAACAACCTCGGCCCCTCCTTCCATTGCGCGTCCATTCGAAAATGCGTTGACGGCATTGTAGATGGACTCGATTCCTCCCGTGAGGCCTTTCGTAAAAAGATCTGCGTTGGCGTATTCCGTGAGATCGCTGGTGTGGTCCTGAATGGTGTTTAACTGGCCTTCCGCTGTAACCATGGTCCCTTTGAGATTGGTTAGTATGGTTGACGTTGTCGAAGAAACCCAAAATGTCGATGTCTACCACATAATGAATCAACGCCTGATTGATGAGAAATTTAACACTTGCAATGGCATGGCATGAATAGTTCTTCGCTTTCGCTCTTCATAAATCGGTTTAAGCCAATCCTTTTCCAGAGGGGTAAATTCATTTCCTTATTTTGTGAAAACGATGAAACCTACAACTTAGGCATCTCGTTTACGGTAAAATACAATAGCTACTGTAATAAAGATCAGTGTCCATAACATTGAAATACCTGTCCCTTGCATTGGTGTAAGGACATTTATTTCATCAGAGGAAGGCGGCATATACATATAATATCCTGCCGTATCCGGAAAATAATTTTTAATACTAGGTAGATAAACTCTCGACAATGGACTGACAATGAAATACAAACCAAGCAGTATCACTAATGCAGGAGTGGTTCGTCTTAATATAGCACCTATAGCTGCACTGAGAAGTGTGGTTAATGTTAGATAGCCTGTTGCACCTACTAATGTTACTATCATTGTGTCTATTTCTATCACTACTGCTGTGTCTCTCATCATAATAAAAGTAAATAGTACACCTGATGCAGCAATAATAAACGCCACAGGAATAGTTATAATTGCCAATGCCAAATACTTCGTGGATAATTGAAACCCACGCCAAGGTATCGTAGTTAAAGTAGTTCGAATCTGTCCACCTGTATACTCCGAACAAGTAGCTAAGATACCAAGAATAATGAACCCTGCTTGAAGATATACCATAGAAGCAAGTCCTATATTCAGTATATTTTGCATTTCTGCTGCCCCTTGAAGACCAACAGAAGTAAAAGCTGCGGCTAAAGCTAAGTTAAGAATGAATGTACCCATAAGAGTGAGCCAAATCCATGGTAATGTAACTAATTTATCCAGTTCAGAACCAAGGATTTGTGTTATCTTTCTACTAGATGAGACACTCATGATGCAACGTCCCTCCTATGGAATACAATAGCTGCAACAATGAAAATAACGACTACCCAGGCAAACATGACTAAACCGCCTGTGAACGGGGTGTGAAATCTGTCGAATAAACTGCCTGTGAACGTGTCGCTCGTAAACATAAACATATCAATGCCAGCCCTATCTGGTAAGTAAAACGCCAACTTTGTAACCCTATAAAGCAGGACACTAAATGATACAACGGATGAATTTATCATGAGCACAGTAAGCGGGATGATTCCATTCTTAGTTAGCAAAGTAATCCCAAATGCTAAAAGAGCAGTAAATGCCCAGTAACAAACCACGCCAATAAGTCTAGATGCTTCAAATGCAGGGGCGTACTCACCAAGAATAAGATGTGTTGCTGACGCAGTTGTCATCATAGCAACAATACAAAGCAGTATGCTGATCACTGTCACAGCGCCTGCTTTTGCCAGCAAAAAATGAAGTCGGGATGAAACAACAGTTAAACTTGTTGTAATCTGTTGTCCTCCACCAGATTCACTGCTCTCAGTCAAATACTCACTGCTGACAGCAAGCACACCAAGAATAATGACACCTTGTACACCAAAAGCTAATCCAGTATAGCCAACTTCCGATAGCCGTGTGCTAACTCCAGCTATAATTTCCTCTTTTTGTGCTATGATGTCCAAGGCAGCAAAGACCGCTGGGGCAAATGCTCCAATAAGAAAGGCAAGCCAAATGCTCGGCAGGGAGAACAGTTTAGATAATTCCGCGTTGAATGCTCTCATACAACATCACCTTCATGTTCAGAGGTCAGGGCAAAAAAGGCTTCCTCCAGCGTGGAATGGTGACCTATTACTTCTTCCAATGTTCCATCTGCAACGATTTTTCCATGCTTAATAATCACCACATCATCAACAGTCTCTGCAAGCTCTCCCATTAGATGACTGGATAGTAATACCGTGTTTCCAGACTCAGCACGTTCACGTAAAAATGTCCGAATCCAACGAATTCCTTCTGGGTCGAGCCCGTTTACGGGTTCATCTAAAACCAATATTTTTGGATCACCAAGAAGTGCAGCTGCTATTCCAAGTCTTCTCCCCATACCAAGGGAATAACTCCCAACACGTTTGCTAGCTACATTAGTAAGACCTACTATTTCCAGAACTTCCTCAACACGTGAGCGAGAGATTCCTGCGGCATGAGCAATCCAACGCAAATGCGCCCGTCCTGTTCGCATACGATGAGCTCCAAATCCATCAAGTGCGGCACCTACTGTTGCTAGAGGATTATGTAATTCTGCGAATGGCTTTCCATTAATTAGTGCACTTCCTGAGGTGGCACGATCTAATCCAAGCAGGATTCGAAGTGTAGAACTTTTACCTGCCCCATTTGGACCTAAAAAACCAGTTACTCTACCTGGTCTAGCTTTAAAACTAATACCTGATAAGATTTCTTGAGTTCCGCGATGTTTGACTAAGTTATTAATTGTAAGCAACCATAACACTTCCTTTCTGTTATGGTTCTAATTATATAGAAGCAAAGTTACATCTCGGTTATCATGTTGTTTAATTCTGGGTTACCTTTAGGTTAAGCTCTACCAATAGCTACTCTTGTGCCATTTTCATTTGATGTAAAGTCAGCTTTCAGCTTCATTTTTTTCAACATATAATTTGAAGTCGATAAACCAATCTCCGCCCCACGCGCATAGGAAGAGTTATCCATACCTGGACCTCTGTCTGCAACAATGATCAGTTCTTTTTCTACATCAACCACAATGTTTGCATATTTCCCCTCTGCTGCATGGCGAAGAATATTCTGAAATAAATTATCCAGAACCCGTGTCATCCATTTAGGATCTGCTTCCCAATAAAAAGTCTCCTCTGTCGGTAAATCAACATCGAGCTGAATTTCTTTTTCTTCAAATACAGGATACCACGCAGCAACAGAAGCTCTTACTAAACGTCCAATGTCTGTTGAAGTGGGCCCAAAAGGATGTTTCCCTGATGTAAGCAATGTATAGGAAAGTAAATCATCCATTAAATCTCCGACTCTTGTAATCGTATGGTTGATCTCTGTTAATGAGTCTTGTCCTTCTAAACTCATGGATTCTTTATTTAATCTGGTAACATGTCCTCTCAAAATGGTAAGTGGCGTTCGTAAGTCGTGAGATAAATTCGCAATGAGTCGATGTCGTAATAATTCCTCTTCATATTCTCGCTTTCGACTGTCTTCAAGCTGCTGAATCATCCAATTAAAAGAACTTCCTAACTGGTCAATTTCATCCATACGATCACTTTGAACAGATATTGGTTTAGGAAATGAATTATTATTAGCTGAAAATGACATGACTTCCTGTAAGCGGGTGAGACGTTTACGAAGTCTCAAGAAGAAGAGCCAAGATATTACAACAAATGCGACAATAATAAAACCAAACAAAAGTAATGTAACGTAAAATTGATTTAACCTATTCGGATCTTCTTCATTGATACCGCCCGAAAAATCAATGAACGTAAAGATGAAAATAAGCACAATTGGAGGAAAAAAGATAAATAGAAAATGTCCTTTTAGGAAACGACGAAATAATGATCTAGTCTGTTTCATAGTTTCACCCGATAGCCTATTCCCTTCAACGTTTCAATAATCTCTGGGGAATCAGGATGACGTTCCAACTTTTGACGCAATCGATGGATATGCACCATTAATGTTTTATCACCAGTGATATAAGTTTCTTGCCAAATTGCTTCATAGATTTGTTCTTTTGGTAATACTTGATTAGGGTGGCGTAAGAAGTACATTAAAATTTGATGTTGTTTCCCTGTCAATATAATTTCTTCTCCTGTGATTTTGTCCAATACCATTTGGACTTCTGGATCTACTTCAATATGATTTCCTAATGAAATGCGTTCGGAATGTGTTCCACCACTTCGACGGAATAATACTTCTAATCTTGCAACTAATTCATCCGTATGGAATGGTTTCGTTAAATAGTCATCAGCAAATTGTAAACCATCTACCTTGTCATCTATCGATGTTCGAGCAGATAACAACAAAATGGGAACAGCAGGAGCTGCCTTTTTTAATCGTTTTCCCACAGTAAATCCGTCTAAACCGGGTAACATGATATCCAAAATAACGATTTCATACTGATGTACTTCTTTTTCGGCTCCTTCACCAGAAAGCAGCCACTGAACTGAAAATCCTCGCTGTTCCAATTCTTCTTTTACCCAACTACCTATTTTCTCATTATCTTCAATATATAATACGTTTCTTTTCAAGTAACATCCCTCTCTCTAAATTGATTGAGTTCACTATTAGTTTAAACTATGTCCTCAGTATCGTCCTGAAAACCCCATATTTTTAAAAATGAATATCTTTCTATAACATGACTAATCACTAATTGGCATATCTGAAATCGTTGCGTCATTGTTCAAAATATATAAGTGAACTTTATTATCTTCAAGGTTAACATAAGATATCGAATACATATATAATTCATTATTTTTCCATTCAATATATAAATAAGCTCCAATTTTTCTGTTAATCAGCCCATTTTTTCATTAAATAATGCTTGCACCTCTTCCTTTGTTAATCCCAACTTTAGTTTCTTTTTAATTTCTATCATTTTTTCAACTACTTTTCGATCTTTTATTTTAACTTCTTCAGCAATAGGATCAGCTACTACAGTCTCAGTAGCAGTTGTTATACCGATGGTTTTTAAAGCCTTATTCCACTGAACTTGTCCGCCAATTGCCTCCACAATTGCTTCTGCAGGTAATATAGTGGTGCCATTGATAATAACTGCAATCTGTTTCCATAATAAGTTTCCTAATAACATTATCTATTTAAACAATCCTCATTTACTACTATTAAAGATAACTCCCTCTATGAAGAATCACTTTGGCACATTCGTTTTCTCTGCTAAATGTAAGCACCGCTACAATGTAGGTGACTTTATGTCAAAATTCCACAATGTGGGAAGATTAGTGCATTTTAGCGTGACATCAATTTGCCTACACAAAAATAAAAAAGCCTGATTTGGCAGGCTTCACAGATAATGCTTATGTAGGTAATTTAGTATCGTTGGACACTAAATTAATCATGTCGGAGGACAAGAACTTGGTCCCTTAGCTTAATGAAAACGGCAGCCGATTGTCTGGTCGGCTGCCGCAGTATCCTATGAACTCTATTATTTAACTAATCACTGGAAAACGAATCATAACGGTCGTACCACACCCTACCCCGCTGCTAATGTGGACAGAACCTTGATGTTGATCGACGATCCAACGCGCGATCGATAGCCCTAGACCCGCTCCATGATCCCCTCTATTTCTAGAGGAATCTCCCTTGTAAAAGCGATTAAATACGAGTGGCAATTCGTGTTCCGAAATACCCACTCCGTTATCCTTGACGGTTACGAGAACTGATTTCCCTTGCCTAAGACACTCAAGATCGATTTGCCCATCTGCCTGCGTAAATTTAATGGCATTGTCCAACAAAATCATGAACAACTGTATGAGACGATCCTCATCTCCATTCATGAGCAATTCCGAGCCTTCGACATGAAGCTGTAACCGCAACTGCTTGTAATCCATTATCGGTTCTATATTTTTTGCAATCTCTTTAATGATCCCGTCAACTCGCACAGGTTTGCATGAGATGACTTCCTCATGTGAATCGCCTCTTGCCAGAAGAAGTAGCCCGTCTACCATGTTGCTCATTCTTTTGGTTTCTTTCAGAATGGCTGAAATTGGAGCGCTTTCTTCCTCGATCCTATGATCGGGATGGCGTAACAATATTTGTGTTTGCCCTCGGACGACCGAAAGCGGACTCCTCAACTCGTGAGAGGCATCTGCAACGAATTGCTGCTGCTTGTCCCAAGCCTTCTGAATCGGAATGAGCGCCCGTCTAGCCAATGCGTAACCTACGATGATAGATATTAACGCACCGATACCGATTCCGATACTAATACTCCATAATAACCGATTCAAATAATACGCCTCGGCAGAAATTTCCGTATATATCTGAACTGTTTTCAAGGGCCTGTGTGACAGCTCCTCGGCGAATGGCAAATTTCCCTGATAGGGTCTGCTCACGAATCGATAGGTTTTCTTATCCACGCGTATTGACTCGGGTCCCATGTTGTTTTGTTTTTCCCGAAGCATCAAACTCAATTCGATAAATGGTCCTTTATAATAATAGCTTTGAATCAAGGTATCGTTGGAATCCCAATAAAATGGCATCATAAAACGTTCCGGTTCCTTCGAATCAATGTTAATAACTTGCTCCCCGCTACTTAGAGAAATTTGTTGCATATGGTCAATATTAAATACCAGCTGACGGTCAATGTCGGAATATATCCGATAATGCGCCAGCCCGTATAACGCTCCCCCCAGTATGATGAGCAAGCACAATACGACCGTGCTGTTCCATATCGTCATTCGTACTAACGTGCGTTTAATCATATCGGGGTCTGCTCTCCTTTTATTTGACGGACTTGATGTATTGATTCACTTGCTGCTCCAATATCGGAAATGGCATATTACCGTTTCGAAGAAGAACGGAATGAAAAATTTTAATGTCGAAACGATCATTGAGCTCGCTTTCCGCTTTCTCTCGAAGGGATTGGAATTGATCATATCCGATGGCATAGCTCGTTAATAGTCCGGGAAAAGCAATGGTGCTGTCAATCAAGGGATCGTTCCCCGTTCCGATGACACTCACCAGATATTCATTAGCTTGTTCTCTTGTCCATCTCAGCCCATTAATACCCGTGTCGATAACGGTTCCAAGGTACAAAGAAAGCAAATGACTTTGTACCGTGTTCTGATCAAGCAAGCCCATCTCTACGCCTATAGATTCCGCATAGGTTGCCCATCCTTCTGTGAATCCGGGTAAATTAGTTATTTTACGGGCTAATGGAATTTCCGGTTGGTTGTATTGAATAGAAAATTGAAAATGATGTCCTGGAACGCCCTCATGCATCGCAAACATTTTAGCTTCCTCTTCGGAAATCCGTCCGGCGGGCGGGAAAAAAAATCTTCCATTCCTATCGCCATTAATAGAAGGGGGGAGATAAAACGCGCCTGCAATCGACAACGGAGCCGGATATAACCGCACATCCACGGGATTGTTGGGAATAAGCGCTTCTTCAAACCAATCGGACAATTGAGGCTTTATTTCCGACAAACTGCGGTTAACCGTTTGCAGTAATTCATCTCCTGCTACGTGTTGGTTTACAGCTGTAGTCTCTTGTGCTTTCCCCGGGACTGGGCTTCTTAGCTCCTTTACAATCTCTTCCGCTTTGCGTTTGGCGATCTCGTGAATTTCTAGAGGACTTAAGTCCGTGCCAGTGTAAAGTCTAAGCAGAGCAGAATAATACTCGCCGCCACCCGGCTGACTCCAAACCCCCTGACCCACGGATGCTTGCTTCAGAAGATCATTTTGGATCAAATCGGTAAGTTTGCCGTAAGAAGGTAGTACATGATCACTTAAAGTCTGTAGTAACGCCTTTTTCAGTTCCTGTTCTTTGGACGGTTTGAGCTTTATCTCCGATAATTTCTCTACATATGAAGTGTACAAATCCATTTTTTCCGGATTTTTTCTCTTCAAATTGTCATAACCCATGAGTATTTCATTCAAAAATTCAGAAGTGGGGAGGAGCCCTTTCTCTTGTTTGTCCTGAATTCTGTCTATGTAATGTGCGACCTTGTCCGAAAACCCATTCAGCGCAACAATATAATTTTCTGCATCTGCTTGGTTACGAATCGGATAGTTGTTAGTGAAAAACGACGAGAACCTGACTAGGGAAACATATCCGACTGTGTTCAAATCCGAATATTTGTTCAATTGTTGTGCCGCGCTTAGTTGCCATTTGACGATATCGTAGGTAAGCTTGTCTTCCGAGGAAAGCTTGGCCACGTCGTATGCATCCAACTTTTTCAAAAATTCTTCGGTATCATCGTTAATTTGTTGGTAATAGGCATCCGAGTAGTCGGAAAGCTTAGTGGGATCCCATCGAAGACCATTCACTTCTTCCGCACCATAATAAAGCTGAGACTCGGGGTCCTCATTCAGGGTGGCAACCGCCATCTTTTGAATTATGGTGCCGAAGTCCTCTGATTTATGTTGATCCGGCCATAACAAACCAGCTACAGTCAGCAAGACAAGTAATCCTGCTGCCAATAAAATAGTCAATCTGGTGTTCTTAAACATCTTTCTTACAAGGTTCATGTATTAATCTCCCCTTTGATAGAGTATAGGAAGAGTATAAGAGATGAACCTTTGATTTCCCTTTGAAAAACTACTCGTTTATTTTTATTCTGAGTATGTAGCCCAAACCTCTTACGGTTTGGATATATTGATCGGCATGCCATGGAGACAGCTTCTTCCGAAGATAATGGACATAGAGCTCCACGATGCCAATTCCCGCTTCCGAATCGAGTCCCCAAATTCGGTAATAGATTTGCTCCTTCGTCACGATCTGCTCTTTATTCATGAGCAGGTACTCAAGCAACTCATATTCCTTTTCTGTTAAAGTCAGCTCTTCTCCTGTGACCGTAATTGCTCGATTTCTAACTTGAATAGCAATCGGGCCATAGCTAATCTGCTCTTCTTGATTAATCTTGCCATAACGGCGCAGCAGCACTTTAACTCTGACGATCAGCTCTGGAATCTCGAATGGCTTCACCACATAATCGTCCGCTCCGATCGTTAACCCTTTTACCCGGTCGTGTAATCCGTCTTTTGCCGTCAGACAAAGAATCGGGGTATCCACTCTTTGCTTCCTCAGCTCTTGGATGATTGTAAAACCATCAACCTGAGGCAGCATAATATCCAAAATAATTAAATCGAACTCTCCGTTCAATGCGTGATGCAAGCCCTCTTCTCCGTTATGACACTCCGTAATCTTATGCCCTTCATCCTGCATAACTCTTGCAATTGTATACGAGATCCCAATATCGTCCTCTACGATCAACAGTTTCATAAGCTCCTCCATGGATGAACAAATATAGTGGTGTTGAACTAAACCGCTACGCGGTAGCTTTTTAAATCCTACAATCTCTCACTGCCAATTCCTAAACCTTCCTTTATCATCTAGTGAAAAAGGAGGTTATTTATTTATGCAAGATTTAATTCAATCTATGACATTTTCAATGGAGTTACGAGGGTTCGCCAAAGTCAATCTTGTAAGAACATAGTGTGATCCATCCTTTTGTTGAATTGTGAGAGAAATCTGCTTTAAGGAAATTATTCGATAGGGATATTAACATATCCTGCCTATACAAAAGTAAACAGGTTAATCCCGACTACCTTGTGAGAAGTATGCTTGTTTTTAGCAATCACTCGAAAGACGACTTGGTTCATTTCTCTTCTACTGGAAATAACTAAGTGACCCTTCTCAGCATGATCATACTCATCGTAGGGTACCCGAAATTCCCAGATGCAATTTACTGCTTTTTGCGCCAACCCATCAGTCGTTCCTTGGAAAAGAACTTGTCCGTTGTTTAGGACGGCTACCTTTTCACAGCTAGATTCGCTATCACTAATAATATGGGGAGATAGTATAACGGAATAATCCTTACTTAACCTCTCGATCACATTTTTCAACTTGCAGATCAATATCCTTTAATGCTTGAAAATTCCGATAGGATTTATTTAATCCTTCAATTTTTATATTAACCATATGCTTCTCTCCCTCAATAATCATGTGCATGTGCATGTGTCTATGCTTAACACGAATAGAGGCAAGAAATTGTTTCATTCATAATTTTTTCTACTATAGAATAGGTCCCTTTCTCACATACGGGGTACCGCCCCCGTATACTGTGTTTTTTTTCCATGTAACCTTCTAGCTACCTACCCGATCTAATATATGTAACGTTACAAACATTCTAATACTTCTATTCAAGAAAGCAGGTGAACCCTTGCATACAGATCCTATTGTCGTCAAAGCCCAAGCTGGGGAACCTGAAGCATTCATGCAGTTGATGCAAGAGATAGAGTTACCCTTGTATAGAACTGCAAGGTCCATCGTCAATAAAGACGAAGATTGTGCAGATGCCCTGCAGGAGACGTTTGTGTTGAGATTTATTTCACCTCAACCCGAATAACCTCACTTCGAACCTATCGATGGCTATTCGCTAATTCAATCTATAACTCGTATAATCCCGCTGCTTGCCTATAATCTTGGTGTAAGCCGTCCACGGTTAGGAGTTATAACTCTCAGTTTCTGCGTATCTACAAGCTTACCATTTTCATAGAGTCTATAGATCGTCCCGTTATCTTAATATGAAAATCATGTCCCTCAGACAGGATTTATCTTCCTATGTAGAGATTGAGTTCCCTAAGAGATTCACTATAGTTTCGACGCATTTGTGAGGAAATCCGATCTAACGACTGTCGAATTTCACAATCTACTTCATCTGTCATGAATTATCCATCCCTGTCATCCGAATGGTATTTAGCAGACTAAAAGTATCACGGTGATATACAGGTGTCAATTCACCTTAGAGCTACCTCCTATTGGGGGCAGCTCTAAGGTTCAAAAAGTTTGAATTTGTCTGAAACTTATTTTTTGGCAAATCCTTGCTTGTTTAAATAGTCCATCATTTGAGGCTGAATACTTCTCTGGAGATGATCCTGGATGTGGGCACTCCATCCTTTTACTTTTTTTACGGTGAAAGGGGCACTCACCGGACGACTTTCATAATAGTTCAACATGGTTTCATCATAGATAGCTAATTTCTCTTGATCCAGTGATTGGTACTGATTTTCAAGTAACACCATGGATTGAGGCAGCCGAGGTTTCAGCTCAGGTTTATCTCCAGCTGGATTACCGATGCATAACCCTACCAAAGGGACCACATATTTCGGTAAATTCAATACGTCAGATAGTTCGTTAATATGACTTCTGACGGCTCCAATAAATACCCCGCCGAGCCCCAGGGATTCGGCCGCAGTTAACGCATTTTGTGCCATCAATCCGGCGTCAAATGAACCGATCAATAGAAATTCAATATAATCGATATCCACTTCCTGGGCAATTTGATGATTTCGGTTAAAATCTGCACAGAAAATCCAAAACTCTGCTGCTTCTTCAATATAAGTTTGATTAGCAGAAAGTTGGCTGACTTTTTTTCGAAGAACCGGATCTGTGATTCGAATAATGGACACGGCCTGCAGAAGACTGAACGATGAAGTTTGATTCGCTGCCATAAAGATCGCATCTATTTGTTCCTCGGTCAGGGGTTGTGATGTATAAGAACGAACCGATGTATGGTTATGAAGCAATTGAAGCGTATTATTCATTAAAATCCTCACCTCTATTTGTTTAATCCATATTCTCGCGTAGTTTTTTCTTCATAGTTTAAATGTTAAATGATTTTGTTCTGTTCAGTGACATTGACACCATCATATATTTACTTGTTTCAGCTGCAATGTACCTGATCGCTGAGGAAACGATTTTTTAAGCATTAAAAATATTGACGTTCACCGGTCTGTGCTGATTTTTCGACGGCATCAAGTAACTGATGAAGCTTCACCGCATCCGCGAAAGTAGGTGTTAAGGCTGTGCCTTCTTGAATATCTTGGGCGAACTTACGATAAGCCTGAGCCATATTCAGAACAAAACCTGAATCACTTTTTAGAGAAGGTGGAGCCCAGTAATAGGAATCGGGAATAGTTAGTTCATGAAGCTCGTTGTCAGTAGTTCCTGCACCGCGTAATTGGTGTGATCCGAATTGAATGGATGCAGGCGCACTTAGCACGATTGTACCCTTATCTCCGAAAATTTCAAGCGTTAGTCCTGTCTGATGTTTGACTCCACCTTGAATATGAATACTGGCTACGGCACCACTCGTTAATTTTCCAGTAATCAGTATTTGATCATCTGTCGTCTTCTTGATGACTTTCTGAATATCCACCAATTCGACTTCAGGAAACTGCTGTGCAGTAAGGGCAGAAAGTTCGGTAAAATCCCCAAGCATGTAGGTAAATGCATCCAGATTATGTCCACCTACAATGGTCAGCAAGTTCCCTCCAATCTTCCGGTCAAACAAGTACGCAGTGGACTTGTCACCGACGCCACCCATACCATCAATGGAGATCTTTAGATTCGCAGACAATACGTTTCCAACATAACCTTCTGCCAATAAATCTTTCACATACTGAATGGCTGGGCCTTGTCTGCCCTGTAATCCAATCGCATTTGGCAATTGGCGGGACGTCACCCATTCCTGCATTTCAAGTGCTTCACCTGTGTTTGACCCCAGTGGCCATTCACAATAGATCGGTTTTCCAGCAGGAGCAATGGCTTTAACGGCATTATAATGTTCCTTGACGTTAATACTGACGACGACCATGTCCACATCAGGATGTTGGGCCAAATCCTCCATGTTATCAAACCCGTGATCTGCGTGGAAGGCTTCTGCGCTCTTCATTGCACTCGCCATATTGCTTGTCCCCACTGCCGTAAGCTCAAACTCATCTAAATGCTTAATTGCTGGAATATGCGTGCCGCTTGCCCATCCGTTATTAATTGAAGCACCTATGACTCCTGTACGAATTTTTTTATTCATTAAAAAACATCTCCCTTATTTTGAATTTTAAATTCTGGTATGTTGAGCTTCCTCCTGTTTAAAAAGGAAGCCTCTCCTCTTGAGATCTTCATCCGATTAATTTAACAATTTCATCAATCACTTCTTGACACGTTAGAATTTGCTGAATGCCACCGGCTGATTCAGAAACACTTATGGTTCCATTGATCAGATCGCCATCTAACATTCCTATTTTGAACCCTTCTCCATAATATGTGTATGCTTCTTCATGCTTTCCTTGATTAATGAGTTCTAACGCTTTTTTTCCCGCTTCTGTTGGAATGGTTCTCAAATGTCCTATACCTGATTTAAATTCAATAAATTCTTCACTTTTCACCTTAATGATGGCTTTTTTTGTTTCTATACTAGCCGGATTTTCATTAGTCGCTATGAACCTTGTCCCCATATATACACCTTCTGCACCCATAGATAGGGCTGCTTTCGCTCCCCGGCCATCTATAATCCCTCCGGCAGCAATCACAGGTATTTTTACAAGTGAAGTTATCTGTGGAACAAGCGAAAGAGTACTAATTTTATAATCACTCATATGGCCACCAGCTTCATAACCTGTAACGATAAGTGCATCCACTCCTGATTTCTCAGCTTCTACAAGCTTTTCTACGGTTGGGCTTAAGTCTCTGTAGACTACCTTAATGTTATGTTCTTTAAGCCGTTTCAGTTCACGATCGACCACATGTTGTCCAATGGCAATAACGTATTTCACATCTTCTTTTATCAATACATCAAAAACTGCATTAGTAAATGGGTCTTCTATAGCCTCTCCCATTGGGAAAATGTAATTTACAGCAAATGGTTTATTCGTTAAGGCTTTAACCTTGCGAATTTCTTGGGTTAGTCGATCTGCCATATCTTCTGTACTCGTTGCTTTTTCGGTTTGGCCAGCATTTGGCCCCAATACGCCCATACCACCTGCATTGGATACTGCTGCAACAAATTCTGCAGAGGTTACCCATGTCATTTCTGCTGAAATAATAGGTGCTCAATTCCAAGTAGTTGTGTAATTCGGTTTTTTATAATAAAATCTCCTCTTGTTTGTTTTATTGGTTATTGCTTCTTATGCATATTTTCAGGATAAGGTAGCCCTAAATTCCCCCGAAGTGTATCCGCCTCATATTCCTTTCGAAATATGCCTTTATCTTGTAATATGGGAACAACCAATCGGATAAAGTCCTCAAATCCGGCTGGATGATCTTGTCTAATCAGCAAGATATCCATGACGCCTGCTCGATACCAATGTTCTATTGTTTCGGCAACCTTCTCCGCAGATCCCATTAATAGAGGTTTCGGCACTCGATAACCTTTAGGCATCAATGATTCGATTTCCCTTAGCTTGTCCAAGGCTTCTTTTTCCGTTTCACCAACGATGGGATTGTGAGAAGGCATCATCAGCAGGTCGTTTGGTGAACGCCCTTGATTTTGCACTTTACGTTTAAGGTCCGCAGTAAATCCCTTGAGATATTCAAAATCATCTCCAGGTGCCATGATGACTTCAGCATGCTGTGCAGCAATATTCATGAATTCCGGGGAGGTACCTGCTTGAAAGATGACCGGTCTGCCTTGTCGGGATCGACTGATATTTAAGGGTCCCTCCACTGAAAAGTAATTCCCGGTATAATGTAGCGGATGCATCTTACGCGGGTCATAGAATACCCCACTTTTCTTATCACGTATGAATGCATCGTCTTCGTACGAATCCCAGAGGCCTTCAACAATCTCCAGAAACTCTTTTTTCATGGGATAAAGATCTGCTTTCCTTAAATGGGACCGGCTGTAATTGGCTAATCCTCCGGGATTCGAGGTGATCGCATTCCACCCTGCTCTTCCCTTGCTAATCTTGTCGAGTGAGGCGATTTGTCTGGCAACCGTAAATGGATCAGCATATGAAGTCGCTATGGTTGCGGCCAAGCCAATGGAGTGAGTTACCATACTCAATGCAGACAATATAGATACGCCCTCAAACATGCTTAGATAGTGAGGGATCATGCCAGGTCCAATATGACTTACGTCCGCTAAAAAGATGAGATCGAACTTTCCCTGTTCAAGTTGTATGGCTTTCTGTACGTAATACTCAATATTTTCACTGGCATCTGCTGGAATATCGGGGTGTCTCCAACCCGTGTAATTCCAACCAACGCCATCAATAATTCCTCCTAATTTAAGCTTTCTTTCTTCCATGGATGAATGATCTCCTTTTCACTAGTTCACTTATTTCCTTGCGATATACCTAATTCCTTAGCCAATAATTCATGCCCATTCTTTCGGCTTTCTTGATTAGGATAAAAGTCTGCAATCATGATTTCATCCACTAGACTTGCTTTCGCAATTTGTTGAAGTTGCTCAGCAACCTGTCTAACACTTCCAATCACAAAGCGTTCTTTATTTCGTTCCATAGCCAGCTCTTCTTGAGGAGTGTATTTGTGATATTTGGCTTCTTCAGGTGTAGGGAAAGTAAGATTTCTCGTCCCTGTGCTCATCTGGGCCCACATTAACTCCGCCGGCCCTGCGATATATTTAGCCTCTTCTTCCGTCTCAGCTGTAATAACGATCGTCGCTAACATACTTTGGGGTTCACTTAAATAGGACGAAGGTTTAAAATTCGAACGGTAAGCTCTTAACATAGGAATAGCCAGTTGTGGTGCCAAATGAGCAGCAAAAACAAACCCTAATCCTTTTTCCAAGGCAAAATGTAATCCGCCCTCGCTAGATCCCAGCATAAACATATCTGGAACCATTGATTTATCTCCAGGAGGTTTGATGTGACTAAACGGGTGGGTTTCTTTAAAGTTACGGTCAAAAAAGGAAAGCAGGTTATCTAATTGCTCTGGAAAATCATTAACCTCCATTAATTCCTGGGACCTTAGCAATGCCCACATGGTTCTGCCATCAGTACCTGAAGCCCTGCCAATCCCAAGGTCAACACGCCCTGGATATAATCCTTCGAGAAGAGTAAAGTTCTCCATAACTTTCAAGGGGCTGTGATTAGGCAACATGATCCCCCCGGAACCGACTCGTATGGTTTTGGTGTGAGCTGCTGCATGCAGGCTTAGCAAGTCTGGTGAAGTACTCATCAAGGTTGTTGTGTTATGGTGTTCAGTGAACCAATACCTGTTGAACCCCCACTGTTCTGCTAATTGAACCATTTCCGTTATATTTTGGAGACTTTGCCTAGCGTCAGATCCTTTATAAATATGAACAAAGTCTAGAATAGAAAGCTGTAGACTGTTTCCTGTATTCACTTATCAGCAACTCCTTTCTGTGTTAAATTTACTTAGCTTGCTAAATATATGTTTATAAAAATAGAGAGCCTATAATATATTACTCTCCATTTTTTGAATTAATTGTCTTAATATCAGCCGATCTTCCGTAGAAATGGAACGCAGTAATTTTTCCTGCTGCTCCCACCATTTAATCTCAACTGGTTTTTCTAATTCTTTGCCTTTATCTGTAAGGGAAATCCGCATAACCCGTGCATCTTGTTCATCTCGTTTACGGTATATGAATCCGTTCTGCTCCAGTGATTTAACCATATTGGTCACGGTAGGGGGTTCGCATTTTAAGTGTTCACATATTTGCATTTGTGTTACCCCATCGCCTAACCACAAACGATACAATAAATTATCTTGCCCGACATAAAGGTTAAGTTCCCTTAGAGATTCACCATAATTTCGACGCATTTGTGAGGAGATCCGATCTAACGACTGTCGAATATCACAATCCACTGCATGTGTCATGGACTAACCTCCACCATTCTAAATATATTTAGCCTACTAAATATGTCGCGGTAAAAAACGGATGTCAATTATAAATGGGAACTGCCCCTATTCAAGGGCAGTTTTTCCAGACTAAAGATCATTATACTCGACTTCGTTAAACTTATTTTTTGGCATATCCCTGCTTGTTCAAATAACCCATCGTTTTGGTCTGAATACTTCTCTGGAGATGATCCTGGATATGGTCACTCCATCCTTTTACTTTTTTCACTGTGAATGGAGCCTTAACCGGGCGGCTTTCATAATACTTCAACATGGTTTCATCATAGACGGCTAGTTTCTCTTGATCAAGTGGTTGATACTGATTATCTAGCAAGACCATGGATTGCGGTAACCGTGGCTTAAGCTCTGGTTTATCTCCCGCTGGAGTACCGATGCATAGTCCCACCAAAGGAATCACATACTTCGGCAAATGTAATAGGTCGGATAATTCGTTGATATTTGCTCTGACTGCACCAATAAACACACCGCCAAGTCCCATGGATTCAGCAGCGGTTAACGCATTTTGTGCCATCAGTCCCGCATCAAATGCTCCAATCAGGAGAAATTCAATATTCTCGATGTCCACATCCGGGGCAATTTGATGATTACGGTTGAAATCTGCACAGAAAATCCAAAACTCTGCTGCTTCTTCGATGTAGGGTTGATCCATGCAGAGGTGCATCACTTTTTTTCGCAGATCCGGATCTGTAATTCGAATAATGGACACAGCCTGCAGGAGACTGAACGATGAACTTTGATTAGCTGCTTTAAAGATTGCATTAACTTGTTCCTCTGTCAGTGGTTGATTTGTATAAGAACGAACAGATGTATGATTATGAAGCAATTCAAGGGTATTATTCATTTGTATCTTCTCCTTTATTCGTTATTACTATTTCAGCATTTCCGTATTGATAAGGAACCCCCATATTCTCGCGCAGTGTTTTCCCCTCATATTCCCTGTGGAACAAACCACGCTCCTGCAAAATTGGGATAACTAAGTCCACAAAATCAGAAACTCCATCATAAGATATATCAGGAACAACCGAGAAGCCGTCAACTGCACCGGCCAAAAACCATTCTTCCAAAAAGTCAGCAACTTGTACGGGGGTACCTGCAACTACCGGATGATAGTTAATGACACCATGGGCAAGAACATCCCGAATAGTTAGCCCTTGTTTTAGTAGCTTTAAAACTCTGGGTGAACGTGGATCCCGTGGATTGGCGTATGCATTCTTCAACAAGCCAATTGATAAAGGCTGATTAATATCGACAGAGTTCATAGATAGCGGTAAACCAATCATAGAACCAAGGTAACTAACCCTACTTGGAATCTCCTCAGGATTAAAACTCATAAGCTGTCTTCGCCGTTCCAAAGCTTCGTCATCAGTTGAACCTATGGAAAACATAAAACCTGCATACATCTTAATATCATCGGGATTTCTGCCAAAACGGGCAGCACTTTGACGAAGTGCTTGTCTGTGTTCACGGGCGGACTCTATATCATAAGGATTTGCATAGACACCAGAAGCGTACCTCCCAGCCAATTCCAATCCTTCATCCCCTCCGCCTGCTTGGAAAATAACGGGCTGACCCTGCTCTGAGGGAGGGATGGGCAAAGGACCACGAGATGCATAATATTGCCCTTCAAGGTTTATAGGTCGAATTTTGTCCATGTCGGCAAACTTTCCACCTTCTACATCTAATTTCCAAGCGTCTGATTCCCAACTCCCCCACAAGGCTTGGACAATTTGTATGGATTCATGAGCCATGTCATATCGTTCTTTGCGATTAGAAACCTCAGCACCAAAATTCGCCGCCGCTAATGGGTGGGATGAGGTGACCGCATTCCATCCTACACGGCCATGACTTATAACATCCAGTGCTTTGAACTGACGTGCGATGTTATATGGATAATTGAATGTCGTGGAGAGGGTAGCAACAAGCCCAATATGTTTCGTTTCTCTGGCTACAGCCATTAGTGCTAACATAGGATCCATAGGGAACATAGGAGTCTGAGGACCTAAGTCATTGTATAATGCAGGAGTATCCGCGATGAAGATCATTTGAAATTTTCCTTTTTCAGCTAATTTAGCCCGTTCCACATAACTATCTATATTTGTGTAAGCTTCTGGGTCGGTGCCAGGCATTCTCCAAGCGCTGAATTCAGCTCCATACCCAGAAACCATCTGTAGAGCCAACTGCATCTTCATGTATCTCTTCTCCTTTATTCAGGTTAGGTGAGTGTTGGATCACTTTTTTGTGGTATAATAATAATTAGTCTGCTAACTAAAAATTGAACAAAGTTATTCTGTTTAGTGGCATTGATACCATCATAAATTCATTTGCTTTATCTGCAAAGAGGGCAATATAAATGAACATAGTACAATTTTTTGTACCAATAGATAAGGAGTAACAACAAATGAGGGTCTGTAATGAAGGATTTGATAAAGAGTTTAAGGATGAAAAAGGGGAGTTGTACACGATTGCCTTTACTCAAAATGTTCTTTCAGGACGTTGGAAATATTTTATATTATGGTATCTAAAAGGTGAAACACGCCGTTATACGGATATAAAAAAATTTCTTGGAGGTTTGTCACAAGGCTCTCTCACCAAGCAGCTTAAGGAGCTTGAGAACGATGGGGTTATTAAACGTGAGGTTTATCCGGAAGTTCCTCCACGGGTAGAGTATTCGTTAACGGACAAGGGAATCAAAATACTGCCGGTCCTTGAGAAAATGGAGGACTTCGGTAAAGAATACGGCTAAAAACCCGAGTTCGATGAGGGGTAGAACAAGAAGAAATCGTCCCCTAAGCAGGTTTCTCTGCAAATGGGACGACCTCTTATACAGTTTCGATCTTGACCCTGCTAAACTCCACAGCACCCTGACTGATCAACATGGCAAGATTTCCTTGCTGAATGTCGTACATTCTGGCACTCATCGCCACATCACCGCCGACATAAATTTCGCAGATTGTCCGAAATCGACCAATCTCCAACGATTCCTGAATCACTGTTGCGCTATCATCACCCGGATATTGCTTTAATGAGCTTATGTTAAAATAACAAGTAATCAGAGAGCTGGATTGAAAAAACTCTATTTAAGTGAATATCAAATCAGCAATAAGACCATGTTCTTGCCCTCTTACTATTTCAAGGTTATCAAAAGTACATTGTAAAATTGCTTTTGTAGCTTCAGTTTCGTAACTCTTCCCCCAATATTTACGTCTTAATCTCCATCCAATCTCAAGGCCCCGATTACAAGCTTTGCTATCTCAGGAGTAAATTTTACAGCCTCTGGATCATTGAAATATATGGCTAGCTAATTTAACCGGAAAAGCAGTGTACACTTGCAAGTGCTACTCCAAAAGTCGATGTTTTCTTTAATTAAATTATAGATACAATCCTTTTTTTAATTCCATTTTTATTAAAACTATTATATAGAGGGGTCATTTTATGGCTTTTTTCAGCCAAATTTATAAGATATAAAGCATATTCTGATTTTGCTTCCTCTCCAAATAGTCGAATTTTGAATCAAATTGGCAATCGGACAAGAACTTGGTCCCGTAGCCAATCCCCTCCGATTCCGACACAAAAAATCAACTCGTTTCAAATGAGTTGTTTACTAACCATGTTTTGTAACAATAGAATTAATGTAATTCTTTAGTTCAAGATCCTCCGGAAAATCAATGACTATATGTGTTGGCATATTACTTCCCTTGACTGGCTGGATAGGCGCAGTGGCCTAAATTAAAGCAATCCTGTACTTGCACCTTCACTTTAAAGGGGTAAGGTGAAGATGCTGCTAATTACTGTATCCTGCATATATCAATGATTGTTACGGATTATTTCTGTTTCACGGATTTTAGAGCTTTAATGCTTCCAGCCTTTTTGCTCGCTCAAACGCTTTATGTAAAAACTCTTTAGCCGATAAATCCTCATAATCCTAAATTCTGGACTCTATTGTAGTTGAGCCTGAATAATCCGTTTCCACAATTTTTTTCGTGGTTGTAGACTAATCAATCGTGCCGTCAAAGGGTAACCCGTGTTCGCTATGACTTCCGTTATTATCATGTAAATGTACTACAATCAACCGAGAACCGTACTTGGATAATAAATCATTGCCCATTTCTCTTCATCTGTACCTTGCGCTTTGGCTGGATCATTAAATCTCCAATGTTCAAGTTTCACTTTTGGAGGCGTAATCGGGCATTTGTCAGTAGCATCGCCACATAAGGTAACGACTAGATCTGCGTTATTCAAAAGATTGGGATCAATCATATCCGAGGTTTGCATAGATATATCAATATCTACCTCATTCATAGCTTTTACAGCTTTAGGGTTTAAGCCATGGGCTTCAATGCCAGCACTATAAATATTCCAAGTCCCCCCTAAGTATTTCTTAGCCCAACCTACGGCCATCTTGCTCCGGCAAGAATTTCCTGTACATAAAAAGAAAATGGTACCGATCTTCCCATTCCCTATTCTCTAAATTCTTCATAACTCGTTAGAAAAAGACCCGGGAGTGAAATGAGGTTCCGACTTCCCGGGGATTTAGATAGGCAGTTAATAATTTATTTGGCGTAATATCCACCGTCGATTGGCAGTTCAATTCCTGTAATATAGGAAGAATCATCCGAGGCCAGGAACAGCACGCCTTTGGCGATATCCTCAGCTGTACCGAGGCGCATCAACGGAGTCTGTGAGAAGAACCACGGCTTCAATTTGTATTTATGGAAGTTACTTCAGCTCTTGTGTTCAATGAGAAACCAAATAAAATATATTTTTATCGTTATATCTAATAAATTTATTTTCTAAATATTCTATCTAACTAAGTTTCTTAAGAATGATAATTACTTTGACATCCGTAATAGGCCTCACCAAAGTCAAAATAATAATTAGACTAATCCAGCGACCCAAGGTGATAACCGCAAGCTTACATCACTTGTGTTTATGAGATCACCAACCGTAAAACCCGTGAGGTTTTGAGCTCTAAAATTGATTGGGAAGGCATCATTTACACTTCCTGTTCCCGTAGTACTACCACCTATTGAAGACCCATTAATTTGATTGTACACAGCCAGATAATAAATATTATTACCTAACAGCGTAATAGGTGCAGTTAATGGCAGGATGAACAGACCTGGTGTAAAGGACATTGATACAGTAGTCACAGCAATAACCGAAGCTGTTGTTGAACTGACTGGTTGTAAAACGGCCATCTGAAACCTACCTGTATTACTACCTAATTGTGTAACAAAAGCTGCAAGTCTACTGATCGTTGAGTCTTGCCCATTAAAGGCAAGAGCGCCAATGGCTTGGTTGTTTCCAGAACCTTCGTTAAAATCGATTAGTGTGTCTATGTCTCCCATTTTTACGGTTTCAATAAATGGTGATCCATCACCCGTTACTCCAGTTAGTCCGGTTACTCCAGTTACGCCTGTAGCTCCGGTTGGTCCGGTTGGTCCGGTTGGTCCTGTTGCTCCAGTTACGCCTGTAGCTCCGGTTACTCCCGTTGGTCCTGTTGCTCCTGTTGCTCCTGTTGCTCCTGTTGCTCCTGTTGCTCCGGTTGCTCCGGTTACTCCCGTTGCCCCTGTTGCGCCTGTTGCTCCTGTTGCTCCAGTTGCTCCAGTTGCCCCTGTTGCTCCAGTTACTCCCGTTGGTCCGGTTGGTCCTGTAGCTCCTGTTGCTCCAGTTACGCCTGTAGCTCCCGTTGCTCCTGTTGCTCCTGTTGCTCCTGTAGCTCCAGTTGCGCCTGTTGCGCCTGTTGGTCCTGTTGCTCCAGTTGGTCCTGTTGCGCCTGTTGCGCCTGTTGCGCCTGTTGCTCCAGTTACGCCTGTAGCTCCTGTTGCTCCTGTTGCTCCCCCTGCGGCTCCCGTTTCTCCTACGGCTCCTGTTTCTCCTGTTGCTCCCGTTGCTCCTGTTGCTCCTGTTGCTCCCGTTTCACCACTATCTCCTGTTGCTCCTGTTTCTCCTGTTGATCCCCCTGCAGGTCCTGTAGCTCCCGTTGCTCCTGTTTCTCCTGTTGCTCCCGTTGCTCCGGTTGCTCCAGTTGCTCCAGTTGGTCCAGTTGCACCTGTTGCACCTGTTGGTCCAGTTGCTCCTGTTGCTCCGGTTACTCCAGTAGCTCCAGTAGCTCCTGTTACTCCTGTTGCTCCGGTAACTCCAGTAGCTCCAGTTACTCCAGTAGCTCCGGTTACTCCAGTAGCTCCGGTTACTCCAGTAGCTCCAGTAGCTCCTGTTACGCCTGTCGCGCCTGTTGCTCCGGTTACTCCCGTTGCGCCAGTCACTCCTGTTGCTCCTGTTGCTCCTGTTACTCCAGTCGCGCCAGTTACTCCAGTCGCGCCAGTTGCGCCTGTTGGTCCTGTTGGTCCTGTTGCTCCTGTTGCTCCTGTTGGTCCTGTTGGTCCTGTTGCTCCTGTTGGTCCTGTTGGTCCTGTTGCTCCTGTAGCCCCTGTTGCTCCTGTTGTTCCGGTAGCTCCGGTTGCTACTGTTGGTCCTGTTGGTCCTGTTGCTCCGGTTACTCCTGTTACTCCTGTTGCTCCTGTTGCTCCTGTTGCTCCTGTTGTTCCAGTTGCTCCTGTTGCTCCTGTTGCTCCTGTTGCCCCTGTTGCACCTGTAGCTCCTGTTTCTCCTGTTTCTCCAGTTTCTCCTCTAAACCCACGTGGTCCTCGCTTACCTCGCTTACCTCGCTTACCTCTAGATCCTCTTTCACAACACTTCTTGCTTTTCTTTTGATTATTTATCTTACAAATAATATCCTTATTAATGCAAATTCCGCTTCTTTTTAGACACTTAGTTCTTTTTTTATTGCTCCTATGGGGTTTATGTTTCTTCAGTTTCTTCTTACATAAACTACGATAACTTGACTTGCATTTCATGAGAATTCTCTTTTTTTTGTTTGAATAAATAGTCAACTTAGAACACCTCCATGTACCTATAATATGGGTTTTAGTAAACTTGGATTGGGTATAAACAACAATAATTACCACTGCGGGTCGAAAAATTTGATGTTTCTGAACTAACTTTGGAGCGAGCTGGTTTCAAAATTTCTTTGTGTATTCATGTACTAGATGTCGAATGAATTTACATCATTAAACTAAAATTTATAATACACACTGGAATAGTGACTTTTATTTCACGAATTCAATCATTACTATTTAATCATAGGAGATTCTAAAATGGCTGCTGTTACCACATTTATTTTAGCGACTGCTCATTTACAATCAAAACTAATTCACCGAAAGAAACAGTGGATGAAATCATACAATTATTGAAGAGCAAGTGCCCTGTTGGAGATACAATTGTAAATCCAGTTAATCTTAAATTGGCAAACATCATTATCGATAATTAATCGCTGCCTCAGCGTACTTTTTTCCGCTATGGCGATTTCTCGATAAAAGGGATGTGTTGTCGGAACATCCAAACAATAACTTAATTTCTTATTCTCTAATATTTACAAATTATTACATGTATGTTATGTTCGCTATGTAAGCGCATCCACGAAATGTTAGATGGCACAAATATTTATCAATTTAACATGGAAAGGAATAATGATTATGAAAAACTTGTTTAAAAAGGCAATCGCAATTATGCTGGCGTTTACCCTGCTCCTTGGGTTGATGACAGCGCCAGTACATGCAGACATCCCACTTTTCACGATTGAAAGCGAGAACGCTCAGCTCACCTCCGATCTTCAAGTGGTGACTGAAATTTACGGACAACCTAAGCCTGGATTCTCCGGGAGCTGATTTGTCTGGATGCAGAATTCTGGCACAATAACCTTCACAGTGACTGTCCCAGAAACGGGCATGTATGCGATCTCCACCCGCTACATGCAAGAGCTCAGTCCTGATGGCAGACTTCAATATTTAACAGTCAACGGCGTTACCAAGGGCTCGTTTATGTTGCCCTACACGACCACATGGTCTGACTTTGAATTTGGATTTTATAAGCTGAATCAAGGAAGCAACACCATTCAACTGAAGGCTGGTTGGGGATTCGCTTATTTCGACACCTTCACTGTTGATTATGCCGATCTTGATCCTTTGGATGTGCAGCCTATTCTTACCGATCCTCAAGCAACACCAGAAACACAGATGTTGATGAATTATTTAACGGAGGTTTACGGCAACCATATTATCTCTGGCCAGCAGGAGATTTATGGAAGTGGAAATGACGGCGATTATGAGTTAGAGTTTGATTGGATCTATAATTTAACCGAAAAATATCCAGCAATCCGCGGCTTCGATTTTATGAACTATAATCCGCTCTATGGCTGGGACGACGACACAACCGAACGGACCATCGAATGGGTGAATAACCGCGGTGGGATTGCCACAGCTGCCTGGCATATCAATGTGCCTCGCAATTTCACCACCTATCAGCTTGGGGAGTTTGTAGATTGGGAAGACGCCACCTACAAGCCGACGGAAACCAATTTTAATACTGCCAATGCGGTGGTTCCTGGTACGAAAGAATATCAATACGTGATGATGACCATTGAGGATTTGGCAGAACAGCTGCTGATTCTCCAAGATAACAACGTGCCGGTTATTTTCCGTCCCTATCATGAGGCGGAGGGCAACGGCGGAATAAATGGTGAAGGCGCGTGGTTCTGGTGGGCTTCGGCAGGCGCAGAGGTATACAAGCAGCTGTGGGATCTACTCTATACCGAACTTTCAGAGACATACGGCTTGCACAACTTGATCTGGACCTACAATAGCTACGTGTACAGCACTTCTCCTGCTTGGTATCCTGGAGATCATCAGGTTGATATTGTCGGCTATGATAAATACAATACGATCTACAACCGTGATGACGGTTTGTCCGGCGTACCCAATGAGGACGCCATTACCTCGATTTTCTATAAACTTGTTGATTTAACCGATGGCACTAAAATGGTAGCCATGACAGAGAACGACACCGTCCCAAGTGTACAGAATCTGATAGAGGAAAAAGCGGGATGGCTCTACTACTGCCCTTGGTATGGCGAGCATCTCATCAGTTCTGCCTTTAATGATCCCGCTACCTTAATAACGCTTTATCAAAGTGATTACGTAATCACATTAGATGAACTCCCTGATTTAAAGGTCAACAATCCAATCCCAAGCTCATCCTTCACACCTACCAGCATCGAATTTGACAGATACACACCCAATCAAAGTGACAAAGCCATCACCATGAATTTTAACGGCAATACGTTATCCGCTATCCGATTAGGTGCCAATGCATTAACCTCAACTCAGGACTACATCTTAAATGGAAATACATTACTACTGAAAAAGGAATATCTTGCTCAACTGTCGGTTGGAGAGCATTCGATCATCTTTGATTTTAATCAAGGACAAGATCCCGTATTAAAAGTTAAAATTGTCGATTCAACACCGAGCGCTGCGATTTCGCCAGTGAATGCGACATTTGATAAAGCATCGAATCTTTCACAGGATATCTCTATATCCCTTACTTTAAACGGACACCAGCTTGCAAGTATAACGAATGGAAATTACACTCTTATAGCGGATCAGGAATATACGACATCAAGCACTGCTATCGTTCTGCACAAATCCTATCTTTCCGCGCTGCCACTGGGCCAGAATACGATAATCTTTCATTTCAGCGGAGGAAATGACGCTGTGCTTACAGTAAATGTGGTGGACAACAGTGTTCCTGTACCCGCAGGAGAGTTGACAATCCAATCGTTTAACGGCAATACGAGTGCCTCCACCAACGGAATCTCACCCAAATTCAAAGTAATCAACAACGGTGATTCGGCGATTCAGTTAAGTGATGTAAACCTCCGGTACTACTATACAATTGACGGCGAACAACCACAGAATTTCTGGAGCGACTGGGCCAATATCGGGAGTGCGAATGTAACCGGCAATTTCGTTAAACTGGAGACTCCGGTTGCGGGAGCCGATTGTGTTCTGGAAATTGGCTTTACGAGTTCGGCTGGAACGCTTAATCCTGGCCAAAGCGTAGAAATCCAAACTCGTTTCTCCAAAACCGACTGGTCCAATTACAATCAGGCTAACGATTATTCGTTTAAAGCATCCAGCAGTCAGTTCGCAGACAATGAACAGGTTACCGGGTATATGAACGATCAGCTTGTATGGGGGATTGAACCGTAAAGAGGTAAATAAAAAGGGTTGGATCGAGGGTTAACCCCCTGCTCCGACCCTTTTTATGTTTGCTGATGATGTGTCTGGTCGCAAGCTCTGCTTGCTCCTCGACCAAGCAACCCGCGTAATCCAGTTTATTTATCCTTATGACTTCGCGAAGTTCTTCAAAAATTAGTTTCAATCTTAAATGATCATATAATTACGGTATAGATCTTCAAAATTCTCGTATTTTTCTACTTCTCTTCCTACCCTTTCATACTCAGCCAAATATTCATCCATAACACCGAGAAAAGCCATTTTCAATCCAGGGAGATTATTGGCATCAAAATACTGCATCAGATCGAATTTTTTTATTCCTCTGTCCATTGTCATTTCGTCAAGATAATTCTGTGCATCCATTGTTACAAGAAATGCAAATGATTTATCGCTCGCATCAACACTCTTAATTATCTTGTTTCGGTAATTGCACCATAATTCCTCATATGTTCCCCGAAGATTGTCATAAGTTGGTATCGTATTTTCTACAAACTTTTCTAGCATGGTATCATATAGAAGAACAACGCTTCTCAATACATCGAGTGATGCTTTACGTATTTCATGAATTGAATTTGCGTCTATAACTGCCATATACAGTGTTTCAAAGTTCTCAGGAATATATTGATACGCAAGTATTTCTTCAAGACACCTCTTAATTCCCCTCTTAATGCATGTGTTGTTCATACTGACTAAGGCATTTACAAGATTATCTACCACACAAGCAGATGCGTACTTTACTGATCCAATATCGTTATATAACATAGATCCTGTATATTCTTGCTTGGCTATATCAATCCACTTTTCTGCTCTTGTAAGGCAGTCTTTCCCAATTGGCTTAGAAAGTTCATCAAGCGCCTTTTGCTTATAAACGTTGAATCTCTCCAAATACTCCGGCTTCGCGCAATAAAGTATTTTCATCTCCGTTAAGCTGGAAACACCAGGACCTTCCAGGTTTGCTTGCGCCTGTATTCTGGTTTCCCATGGAGTGCAGTATATGTCGTACCCAACATCATCCCAAATAAAGCAAGAAGAAATGTTCCACCCTTGATCTGTGTTGTTGATGATTATCAAGTCTAGGTCACTTTTTTCATGAAAATCTCCCGTACAAAAAGAACCGGTAAGTCCAATAATGGCTATATCGTCAGGAAAGTCTCTCTTAGCACGTTCAACAACCATGTTGATTAACTTTTCATTCTTATCCATCAACTTTTTCTTAATAGATTCATCCATTGTTTTCACTCCTAATATTGCATCTTTTATTTCCATAATCATCTCCCCCTCCATTCAATTTTAATGTACATCAAATAACGTTTGTATGAGAGGGATAAGTTGATTTAAGTCGTCTTTTACACAAAAAAGTCCGTTAAGCCAATCAATTTGATCGGCCGAACGGACTTGTCTAACGTTTTTGATAAACTATCTTTCTAATGCTATCTATGGATAAAAAATATTTCTCAGATAGTTCTTTGATTTGAATTCCTTTTCGATAGAAAGCTTGAATTTCTACATTTCTATTCGCAATCATAAGCTTGCTTTGGGTATTGTCTCCCCATTTTTTATGACTCTCTTTTGGTTTTGGTATATATATCAATTCACCTTGCACATATTCCTGAATTACAATAAGCAATTCTTCTGGAAAAATATCCTCTGCTTTTGAATACTTCAACTTGACTCACTCCCTTATTAGTAAATAAATAAGGTGCAAAGCCAGTCGGAAGAAAATTATTTACCACAATGGTAATATTGTTTCCTTATCCTCTATACAAAGCATTACCATTTCTTCCGCTAACTTTGCATAGAGTTGAGCATGTAAGAATCCTACACCGATCGTTTTCAAAAGTCTCACCTCCGTAAATTAACTCTCATATTTTTCAACCAATAACGAAAATAATGGGATGTAAATTTTAACATATTGTTATTTTACTCAATAACCTTTTTTAATTCAAGGCATATTAATGGCTCTTGTGCACCAGTGGGAAGCGAAATAAAGTGCTAAATATAAAGTAGAAAAACAGATCGTTATCTGGACACTATGAACACTTTGATTCCAAATGATACGAATCCTGCGAGATGAGGAACAATTCGAAATCATTGTAATAAATAAGCTTGCTGAAGCAAGTGGCGTTCATCGCTTGCGAATCCCACGAACTCCATTCGCCGTTGACCGTCATCAGTTCCAGCATGTCCGCTATGCAAAAAGCCTTTTTCCCGCTTATGAGATGTTCTTAATCCAGCTCAGCATAGGTTCTTCCGAAGGTAGCCAGCCCAGCAGATTTCTTGCATGTACCGCACGTACTCGACTGTTGGATGCAATGGCAAATCGAGCCCAATCGCCCAGTTCTGCAATGGCTTCGTCGGCCGGCCAACTCATCGTTTTTCCTGAAAAGCCAAGTGCTTCACTGATGGATTTGGCAATATCCTGAAATGACTCTTCTCCATTCTCTGCGAAGAAGTATGACGCAGATGGTGCTTTTTCTAAAGCCAATCGATATAATTCCGCCAAATCCTTGATATGAACATTGGACCAGCAGTTCACACCTTTGCCGACATGAACGCCCGCTCTCACCGCTTTGGACTTGAGGATAACCTGAGGCAGCTGATCGCTTTCCGTCGGCAATCCAAGTGCATCGCCATAGATCATGGAAGGCACGATAACCACAGTTCTAACCCACTCATCTATTCCAGCTTTGCGAACCAAATTGTTGATAGCGACGCGGTCAGCGCGAATATCCATGGGAACAAACGGCGTCTCCTCGTCATAAATATTCTCGCTTTCAGAATCGCCCCGAGCATCATCTCCGACCACGCTGGAACCTGATGTATGCAGGAATGCTTTGCCAGTACCACGTAAGGCGGCGATAAAGGTCTCCACAGCCCCTCTGTGATCCGAATCGGCGGTATGAATGACCGCGTCACTCAACTTAGCATACTTGGTCAGCACTTCATTATCTTCTAGTGTTCCAAACACGGGCTCAATACCGAGTTGCTTAAGCGCATCCACCTTCTTTGGATCACGCACCAGACCGTAGATATCATGTCCGGCATCAATCAGCACCTTCGCCACGGATCCGCCAATATAACCAGTAGCACCTGTCATGAATACTATCATTGTTTCTCTCCTCCTATATCTTTGTTAGTTACTCACCTAGTGTATTCCCCCTCTATCTATAAAACCAATTATATTTTAATGGATTAACAATAAATATATTTATATATAATGTAGATAAAGATCCCCCAACAGACACTGGCTGTTCTTTATCCCTCTTCGTGTATGACCGCCATAATCTCTCGAATCTGGACGCCTCATCATTCAGATAGGTAGTTATCACACTAAGCCGGTTCCATTACCTATAGCCTTCAATATCATATATAAATTCGGAATGACATACTTCGAGATCGTCTGTGTCTGGTATTTCATATTCCTGAGGGGCCACAATCACAAATTCCTCATCCATTAATTTCAGGTACTCGATGCAGCCGGGGATGTATTTTTTCCGTATAGAACTCGTGTGCAGTGCCTATCTTGATCATGGTGAGCATCGGTAGTGAAGCCGTCCTGAAATTCACCGTTGTCTCCTCCAGCGACTCGATTAGTGGGGCCAACTGGGAGTATTACTCCTTCCCTCGTTCAGTGGGCAACATCTTCCGTGCCGTTCGAATAAAAAGCGCTTCACCCACTTCGGCCTCCAGGGAGGCCAGATGTTGGCTCATGGCCGGCTGTGTCAACATGCGGGTCTTTGCGGCTTCGGACACCGAGCTATTCTTATAAATGTTGCAGAAACTGCTTGCGGTAAGCGGACGCCACTCTGTAAATGAACCAACGAGATTAGCGGTTTAATCCGCCTTTATTTGCTCATACTTAATCTTCTAGCCTATTCTCTTCTAATGTGAAGAAAATGGGTTTTTGTGCATCATCACCTATACCAGTAATAGTGGCTGACGCAAATGAGCGTTATCTGGATCTACTTTCTATGTATATTACGGTAGATAGACAGTAGCATTTAGATCATCATCGTTCATAACACTGCAGGGCTAACCGTGAGGCCAGTCCTGTTCTATACGACAAACAATAGATTTAACTATTCTGATTTTTTACTCCCCACTCACATAATCCTTCCAAAACGGGTAATAAGGTTTCCGCTTTCTCTGTGAGACTGTACTCGACTTTTGGAGGTACTTGAGGGTATTCTAACCGTTTCACCATCCCATCTGCTTCCAATTCTTTAAGTTGTGAACTCAACATTTTATAAGTGATAGCTCCGATCTGTCTCTTAAGATCATTAAAGCGAACCGGCCCGTTTTCAGCCAGGAGGTAAATAATAACCATTTTCCATTTTCCTCCAATAATTGATAAAGTATAGCCAAAAGGCGTATCTTGAATATTTTTAACTTTACCTATAAATTCAGCCATACTCATGTTTACACTACCCTTTCTGGAAGTACCTATCTAAAAAGTGCGTACTATTTTTTTGTATGTCTTTATTTTATACTAGCTTTACATTAAGTAAAGGGGAGAAAAAAATGACTAAACAAACAATACGCTTACTGATGCCACAATGGCAAGGGGGAAACAACCCTAACTACTCTTTTGGAGCTGAACTGCTTGCTTGGCTAGCCCCTGACAATGATCAGCCCCTTATTCATGTCCCTGTTCAGGCTTATGACGGAATTCCGCTTGAAAACGAGAACGGTACGTATGGAAGAAAACAGCTGCTTGAGCAATTAGAAGCTGCTCATCATATCATTGATGCTTATAAACCGGATCGTATTGTTATGTTTGGTGGTGACTGCTTAGTCGAACAAGCCCCATTCGCGTATTTAAACGAACGATATAATGGGGAATTAGGTTTGGTTTGGATCGATGCTCACAGCGATTTAGGAAGAATTGTCGGGTATGATTATGGGCATACCTTACCTCTCGGGAACTTGTTGGGAGAAGGCGATGAAGAGTTCGCCAAACATGTGAAAATTCCTCTAAAACCCGGAAATGTGTTTATTGCGGGTATAAATGAACAAACAGATCTAGATACAGAAATCATTCAACGACTAGGTATTAAAACTGCTGAAACCCAAGAGTTAATGAACAGCACTGAATCTATAAAGGATTGGATTAAACAAAGTAACATTAAGCACCTAGCGATTCACCTTGATCTAGATGTGCTTGACCCTAAGGCATTTCGTTCTTTATTATTCGCCAACCCTGAAGTACCATATGATCTTTCCGCTGCTGGAACCATGCAAATGCCCGGGCTCCTTAATCTGATTAAAGAGCTATCTGAAGAAACAGATGTAGTTGGATTAGGTATAACGGAGCATATACCGTGGGATTCTATCAACTTGAAGAAACTTCTTGGAGAAATACCTATTTTAAATAAGTAAAGTCATAAGGGAATGATAATAGAACAAGATTGTAAAAATGCATCCGGCAGACGATCGTAGAGCCACTGCTTCTGCTCCTCTCGTGCTGAATGGACTGAATCATCAGCATAATGAGCCCTGGGTCGCTCGTGATCTGATCATTGAGAATGTCCTACTCGGTTTAGGTGCATTTTGTGCGAAAGCAGATGGTTGTATTTCTTCTCCCGCTATGTGCAACTGGCTAACGATTAGGCTCAATCAGAAGCAAACGAAGGGTTCCATGACAACGTTATGTCGTGGAACCCTTCTCTACTGTTTCCTCAAACTCGACAACTCCGAGGTAGTGCTTGCTTGATGTATATAGCCATTTACAATATTTCGATATACCCTTCTGTTCCATGTACGCGAATTCGCTACCCAGACTACCAAAGATGCAATGTTTGCTGCTCCATTTTTATTAAGCGGGTGGAATACTTTGCGGATTGTTAAACACATTTTGTGGATCGTATTTCGCTTTTACTTTCTTCAATCTAGCATAGTTCTTTCCATAATAGACCGGACCTGAGGGTTTAATGCCTTGGTCTGGAACGTTAATATAAGAGCCTACAATATAAGGCTGAAGCTTCTTCCTAGTATTTCGAGTTAAGGCAATATTTCTCGCGGCATTAGAAGGCTTCACCCATGAGGTGTTCCATTCGACATAAAATTTAGCTTTCCGCCAGTAGAATGCGGTGGCTGTAGGTGCGATACGACTTATGGCGCCACCCCAGTTAAGGAAATAGAATCCAGCTGGAGTCCCTCCCTCTGCTTTTTCCAGAAATTCGCGCATGGGTTTGAATGCTTTATCCGGGAATGGGTGTCTGGCAAAGCCACTGGAGAACTGGTTACTGAACTTTTGGGGAAGCACTGGATCGGGAGCTAACATAAATTTCGTAGCTTCTGTGTATGACAGGGAGCGGATGATTTTTTGAGTAGGTGTACCTACACTAAGAATAGGTTCCAACTGGCGGAGGGCATCGCTTTTTGATCCAAGGTACATACCCAACATACTTACATTCCCACCTTTTTTGGGTCCGACGCTTAATTCGCTGCCCAACTTGGTGCTGGCATTAGGGGCCCATACTTGCCATTTTTTCACGACTTTTTCGAACTGAGCCCATGGCCAAGTAACACGGAATACGGTAGCTCTGGCTGGAGCGCGCAGTACTTTGAATTTATATTTGGTATATACGCCAAAATTGCCGCCTCCGCCACCGCGGGAAGCCCACAGGAGATCGGCATTTTGTTTTTTGTTCGCCTTAATGATTCTCCCCTTAGCGTCAACCATTTCAAGTTCAAGAAGATTATCACTGATAAGGCCAATCGTCCTTTGCAATGGACCTATTCCTCCACCAAGCGTAATCCCGCCGATTCCAACCGTTGGACTGTCACCAAATGGAGCAATAAATCCTTGGCGTGCCAGCTTATCTACGATTCTTCCTACCCGATTACCTGTCTCAACAACAACCGTGCCACTAGTCTTATTCAACTTAATGTTCTTCATTTCGCTAACGTCGATGACAATGCCTCCATTGACTTGTGAAAGGTTACCCTCAAGGGCGTGCCTCCCGCTTCTCGGTCGAATAGGGACATTATTTTTGCGGCCCCATCTTATAGCATTTGCAACATCCTGTGTTCTTTGAGCGAAAACAAAAACTTTAGGAAATCTGTTGGTGTGTGGATCCCAATTCTTGCGAGCCGCTTCATAGCCAGGATCTCCCTTAAAAATTACGCGCCCTGTCAGTTTAATGTCTGATTTCACCGATCTATCCAACTCCTTATGAATGAATGAACATCATTTTTAATAATTAATACGAACAAATTAGGCAGGTTCCCTATAACGTATGATGGAAGTTAATGTAGGGTTTGGGCTAGTGCTGATAGTACAGTGAAGTATTTTTGCTCCAAGTGATAATCAGTGCTCGCAGAAAACAATGGAGTATGAGGAAGGAACGATGTGGTTGACAGCCATCATGTTACGCTACACCGCGCGCTAGGAGCTATGTGCGGTGCGAAAGGTGACGGAATGAAATGGAAGATGAAGAAGCGAAAGCTTCCCCTCTGATTTCAACCGCTTCAAGCTATATAGCTACCAAGTTATTGATCTCAGCTAAGGACAAGACTTAATTTCTTATAACAAAAAAGCCGCTAAATTAGCGACTTCTAATGGGACTATGTTTAACCGCTACATCCGTTCATTAATGGCAGTGGTTAGCGTGTTGGCCGTTCGATATGTAAATGTTATATTCTTTGAATAGGCGTGTCTTTAAAATCGGTTACGTATTTCAATCCGTAGCCATCATCCGATCCATTCCGATATGAACCATCCAGATGAAACAGATCATGAACACGTCGGGCAGCATCAGCAGCAGAAGGAAGATCACCCAGTTGTCATGGTTTTATTCTCCTTTTTCTTGGTCTGAAGATCGAATTCCGCCAAGCATCCATCCGATTCCTCGCGATACTTGCTCATAGGAGATCGGATCTGCAGACAGCTGTACAGGTGCTTGAAGATTCAATCCGTCGATAACTGCCTGGATCAGTACCGCTAAAGTCTCTTTTTCACTCTGTTCCAGCTGCAGCTCCATGCGATCGATAATCTCAATTATGCCCGCTTTCATTTCCTTGTACAGTTCCAGCAACTCTTTGGCAAGCTTTTCATTGTTCACGCTCTCCGTCCAAAGGCTAATTAATAACGTGAACCACTCCGGGTTTTCTTTTCGAAATTTAACCCCATGGAGTAATCCCTGCTGAAGAATTTCCGCAGGAGATACGTGCAGATCCAGGTTCGCAAAGGCTGCCTTCATTCCTTTGTTGATCATCCACTCTCTGACCACTTCGACCAGCAACGATTGTATTAGTCTTTGTGTATTCTGGTGAACTTAATTTTAGAGCCCTACAGTTACTATCCAAATAGCATTATGGATTCTATCCACTATGATAAAACATTACATATATTATTACTTTCATTTTCAAGTATACTATAACGAGATTGACTATCTAAACAAATATAGAGGAGTAACTTCAGATCATGATCAAACGACTCACTGCACTATTTTCGATTCCCTCTTATGCCCTACTCTTTTTATGTATGTTACTTCAGGGCATGGGTCTTTCACTCAGCTCACCTTTTTTATCCATTTATTTCACGGAACAGCTTGGAGTATCTGTCGGAATGTTTGGTATTTTTCTAGCCGTTACGTTAATTGCCGGGATATGGATCAGTACGCTAATCGGGAGACGCTCTGACCTCGGTATGAATCGTAAAAACATTTACATTGTCTCTATGCTCTGCAATGCACTGGCTTTTAGTGGATACTTGCTCATTAAGGATTTTACGACCTTGTTCATCTATATGACTGTGTTTACTGCCCTCGGTGCACCAGGTATGCCTCAATTATTCGCTATTTCTAGAGAAGCAGTGACGAAGAGTAATTTTACTGATCATGCATTTGCAAATTCTACCTTGCGTTCTGCTTTCTCGCTTGGTTTCATTATTGGTCCATTAATCGGTACTATGCTAATCGCTGCTGTTGGGTTTAAGGGGATTTTCTCGGGTACGATCGGAGTGTTCATGCTTGCTCCCTTACTTATATTCCTGTTTCTCGAATCAAAAACAGATGAACAGAAAAGAAGTAATGCTAAAGTGGAAGTAAAAAGTCTTCCTCTGGGTAAGAACCATAATATTCTGCTTCCTTTCCTGATTCTGACACTCATGTACATAGCTCACTGGACAAGTAGCCTTAATACCGCCCTCTTTATTACAAACAATCTTGGGGGAACGACTCGCGATGTTGGTCTAGTCAGCAGTATTTGCGCTGCGCTTGAAATTCCCTTTATGATTACATTAGGAATACTCAGTGCAAAATACAGTAATAGAATCTTAATGATGTGTGGCTCCATTCTAGGAGGAGTGTATTACGTCGTTGTCATGATTTCAGACTCCATGTGGCAGATGCTTGCAGCCCAAATTCTGCTTGCCGTGTTTGTTTCCGTTATTTCTGCGATTGGTATTAGCTACATTCAGGATCTTCTTCCAAGCAAGCCTGGGTATGCATCTACGCTCTACTCTAATTCATCCACAATCGGTAGACTGGTTGGTAGCCTGGTTGGCGGGGGATTAGCCAGTATTGTAGGGTACCGGTATTCATTTGTATTCTGTTGTATACTCATGATTATTTCTCTAATCATGCTTGTGGTAAGCGGACGTCACACCGTAAATGAACCGCAGAAGTTATCGGTTTAATACACGAAAACTAAGAAGAAGACTGCCGGTAAATTTTACCGACAGTCTTTCTTTTCGAAGCAGTTCTATTATGTTAGGAGATAAATACTAATCCATTCTTTTATCCTTCAAAGAGGTAGGACTGTGCTAATGAACAAAAGGTTGCTGCATTGTCTAGTATGGCACTTTTGGCCAAGCTTGCATTGATTGAGAAAGCTTTAACTTCCAGCCCATTCTTGGTTGGAAATCAAATCAAAAAAAATGGTTTGCGCGAATACAGTCTCCAAACACCTCGGTTATGGCGGTCCCCTACTGACGGGTATTCCTCTATTTAACCGCTCACGCTTGAAACATCCAATGAATGGTTTGCTCGCACGCCCCCTGCCGAAACTGAACATATGAAACCGCGTACTATGACGGCTCATGAGTTTCCATCCAAACGTGCCACCCTGTTCGTGCATGATGATTGCAATCATTTCGTCAAGCGTATTTGGGGCTCGTGCGAAATAGTTGCGGAGATAATGTGTTGCTTCCGTAACCGTGTCGATTCTGTCAACAAGTTCACAGACTTGGTACGCGAGCGCTATATATTCCACATCACTTAGGGCATCTAAATTGAGTATTCCTGTTTTCATTTGCACCATGAGTCCGTCCAGTTCAACCTGCGCCGTTATCCTACCGTGAGCATCCTTTGCTCCTACGATGGACCCCATCAGCATGGAAGATACGGCAAGTGTGCAGACGATTACTGCAATTGCTGAAATAATTGTGTTACGCTTCCTCATTGTCTCACCCCCTTATGAATATCGATTTTAGTTCGAGTTGGAAGCCGCAGAGGTTTAAAAGCAATGCTTCCATCGTTGTAAATCAATCTTACTAATGCCATATAAACTGAATTTAAACCCAAAAGAAAAAGAACAATTTTACCTCGACAGGTAAAATTGTTCTTTTTCTGTGTTGAGTGCGCAATAACCCCCCGGTTATGCCGTGGGAGTGAGACGGTATTAGCTTCAAGCACTTGAATGTTGTTTTGAATGCGCTATACGCTTGGTACCAGGCCTTTATCCGTGTAAAAGCGCACGGCGTGCTCTGTGAGTCCCGTTATCTGGGCGGCTTCTTTGACTCTGTGCATGTGAAATTCTCCAAGATGCTGGGTACCTTGAGAGTAAATCTATAAACCTTGTTCAACCGTAAGCTCATCATGCGTTTATCCTCATCTATAAGAAAGGACAGGGCGGTCGCCCCTGTCCTTTCTTCACTTGAATAGTAAGCCTAAGAATAGCAAAACTGCTGATATGGTGTAACGAAATCTAAACTCCTACCAATACAGTTAACACAGGACCACTGAGATTTCCATAGCTATCCTGCCCCCTCTTCTATGAAAACAGCAGGGATACCCTTGCACCTGCTCATTAATGTGTATCATTCAGCTAAAGTTTCCCGTGAGTTGAATCGTCACTTAGTGCCGAATCAAAAATACTCTTGGCTAGTGGTTGGCTACTACCAGCCCTAGCAGCGGACTTCACCGCCTAGGTAATCGCTATGCGTTGCACACAACGAAAAAGCACTGCCGAATTGTCGGCAGTGCTTTTTCGTTGTTGCTTGGCGGCGTCCCACTCTCCCAGGACATTTCGGCCCAAGTACCATCGCCACTTGAGGGCTTAACAGTCGTGTTCGGGATGGGTACGGAAACCCCTTCGCCATCACCACCAAGCAAGCGTTGTGCAAAAAACGCTACCGCGAGAGATTCGCTGCACTTCTACCTCAGGCCAATCATCCTCGACTCTCAGCTATGCTCCCGAAGCCAAACAGTTGATTCTCTTCATGCCGTTGGCGGTGATGTTATGGGGGTTCACAAAATTAGATCACTGCTTTTTCTTCTGTGACCATGACGCCGACAGAGCTGAAGTCAATGAACTTTTTTTCGTCGGGTTGAACCTTTTGTAGGTAGTTGTCTGATTTGAAGAATGCATCATGGTCGGCCCAACTGTTGAACCAGATTTCAGTAAGCCCATCATACGCGGGTTGCGGATAGCCCTCGGCGGCAACCGGGTGAGACACCACATATTTTCGGACATACTTCTTGGCCTCTGGGATCGAGGTAAATAGAGGAGCGTGGTTAAGTCGATGATATTCTACGAACTTATCGAAACTCATCCCCTCGATCCGATTGATCATATATACGAATTTTATCATGTCGTTTTCCACCTTTCTGTAATAGAGGCACATTCATTGTGTCTGTTGGTCGGCATGACCTTACCGCGAGACACCCCGAACGCACCTTGTCTGATGTGACACACAGATACACAGGACATATCTGTTTCAATTACGCACCTTTATGCGCTTAGATTATCAGTCATCCCGAAACCCTCGCACAGCAGATTTTACTTCCTTGGTCATTTCCATGACACAAGGCAGCTAAGAGGAATTTACTAAAACGCATTTGAGAGTTGAACTCTAAAAACTGAACAACGAGTGAATTTTACTCCGTAAAGTCTCTTTCTCATCACTCAGTTTTCAAAGATCAACTGCGCTTTTCGTTACAGCCTTCTGTTCGAACAAATTATTATATTTCTAAAAATATAGAAATATTAATCAAAAAAAATCAAGTCATCAGATAGGACGCATATTTTTCCGCCACTCTGCGGTTCAGGCTGTAGTAAATAAATGTTCCTTCTTTCCGCGATTGAAGTAATCCGCACTCCGACAACTGCTTCAAATGATGCGATAATGTCGAGTTAGCGACGTTTTTCAACTTATCTCCCAGCGAGGCACAACATTGGTCCGGTTCGCTCGCAAGGAGTTGGACGATATTAAGCCGCGTCGGCTCTCCCAGCGCTTTATATACTTTAACGGCTTCGCGCATCTCCGAATTGCCTTCCATGTACAGTCCCCTCGATTTCTAAAATATTTCTTTATTTCCAGAAGTATAGAAATATAATAATATATTTTTTCTTATTTGTAAATCCCCATCCGAAATTTTTTTTTGCGCGTTATGGATATAGCGATGGTAAATCATTGCTCCATCAAGTCAACCAGTTGCTCCGGCATTCCGACGAACTAGTAATGGCCTCCCACCACCGCCACATGCTGGCTAAGCTACTATTATGCTATCCTGCCCGTTCGTATTATGAGATCAACCAGTTCTTTCTGGTTGATCCTTTTTTCATTTGCATAGAGGATATTGACGCTACAACTCAGGGAATTAGAAGTGGATGGGAATATTCTTTTCCTTCTAACAGTGAAAGACCTAAAGTTTCTCTTGCCTTTTTAATTGCTTTTACGTCTTCACCCTCTTTTATTAACTTACGTAGTTCTTCATTTATTGGATTTTCAACTAGTCCCGATTGTTGGGTTAACTGGTCCAAGGTATATTGCATTCCTTTTATGCGACCTTCTAATTTCCCCACCTTAGCCACTAAATTTATGATTATAAGAAAAGATATGATTATGAGAATGTACTCCATTTACGATTAAACCTCCAAACTTTATTTGTTTCTGGTACGCAGGTTCGTTTGAATACTGTTTTAGTGGAAATATTGTGCCGGATCTTTTTCGGAGAATCCGCCAAATGTATTCAGAAGAATCCCCGACAAGAGTTCACTGACATTCTCCGCGTGTTAGGCATAGAGTTGCGTGGCTGATGCTATCTCAGGGTCGAAATTTCCCCGGCAGCGTCAATGAAGCGACGCTCCTAAAGCATTACCATTCTGAATTTTTGATCCCTCAAACCGACTCAGAAAATGTGCGCACCACAACACTATATATTCAGAATCAACGTCATACAAACAGCTTCATAAGTTTTACATACAGCGGATTAACCATATACCCAGTCGGGCTTAACGAATATCTTGTCCCTGTTTCTAAACGACGAATCCTCTCCATTTCTTCATCGGTCAGCTCAAAATCGAACATTTCGCTATTTCCTTGATCCTTCGTGGATTCGAGGACTTCGGGATCACAATAATATCGCGTTGTAGGTGCCATCGCAAAATTATTAGACCTATTGATCTTTTGTAATGATGAGCGATTTCAGAAAGCACCGGATGAAAGGTAATGCCAACTCGCTTACCTTGATTACCGTATTATCAGCTCTAAATGGAGAATATGCTTAATTCCAATATATTCGGAAGTCAGATTGTAGTGTCAGAAGCCACATTAAAAGATATTGAGGCTAGTGGAATTTCTTCTTCCATAATGATTTCTCGGATCTTCCTGCTGATATGACCAATTTGTTCACGATCTTCAACTTGTAGCATGGTTAGTTGATCCAGCAAAGCATAATATGTTTCGTTATGTTCGAGGGCTTGTTAATATCCCACAGTTATCACACAAAATCCTTCGGGTACTTGAATTTCTTCTATTTCTGATAATTTTCCTAAATTCAACCCTTTTCCGCCAACAAGCAATAGCTGCGTATGTTCCACTTCCTGTAATTCGAGAACCAGCGGCCTCATTGAACATCTCTCCTAACCATTAATTTGCGAACAATATTTAATAAGAGCTTTAGTGGCATGTACATTTAGAGTGAAAAATCCATTATTTATGTAAATATATACATCATTATATGCAAAATGATAATATCATCGCGTCTGTTTATATGAAACATGTAAGAACCTGAAGTATCCATCAGGTCCTTTTTTCATTTTCTGCTATGATCAATAACTACTTAAGCCGCTCTATCCGTTCGCTTCCACAACACGGCAATGGTACCTTCCACGATCGTGAATTCCAGGTTGATGTGCAGGAATGGTTGGATAACCGGGAAATCGATGTAGGACTGCTTATTCCTTCGGATCAAACGACGGATTTGTTTCCTATTTACCGGGAAGCTATTTGAGACTGCTAAGAAGTTGTTCCCTTTTGAAGTAGAACGAAAGCCCTTGATTAACCTTTGATGATGATTGTGTTGTGCATGACGTCCGGCTCGGGGAGGACAGCACTTATCGCGGTCCATGCCGATATGAGTCGTTCCGATTTCATATGTATTCCCGCTAATCTTTGGATTTTAATAAGTATTCATGTGTCTCCTGGGCACAGTTCATGGATTTTGGTGATTAAGTTTTCTGAATTGGTACGGAACACTTGGTTCGAATCCGTCCAGGCTGACTTCAGAAAATACGAAGCATGAAACTGCCATCCCAGATGAGCTGGATTAAATTCCATTTGAATTTCGCGTCCCGGTCTTCCTCGGTATACTATAGAACCTGGCTTACGCCAGCTACCTATTCGGGTAATCTTGTCCGGATTCTGACCAGTGATATAGATAAACCTGTTATTATATGCAATGTCCTTCAAATGAAACTTTGGACATCCTACTGCAAATACTTGAATATGCTGAAAACCGTTTTTTTCTTCCAAATCAAGTCCTGCCCGATAGGCGATTACACCTCCGGCACTATGCCCGATAAGGATTACCTGATCCGAAACTGCTGCATGCTCGCGAATGATTTGCGATACGTTAGTTACCCGCTTAGACTGGGCATGAGTTAGGTCATAACCAACTTGGGTAATTTGTCTTGCCAGTAAAGGGATTAATGAGGAACCCGTAGTTTCGTTTGCAATTCCAAAGGGAAAGATCATCACAACTTTGACATCTCGATACCTTTTGGCAATCTCACTGGCAGCATCTTCAAAATTATTGAGATACGTTAGTACACCAGCTAAAAAACAAACCACCGTACGGCACTTTGATGTACATGTGCTATGGGAGGATACGTAAGTCTCGATCATGATCTCCTTGTCCCCTCCTTTTGATGAACTAATACTCCCGAAATAAACGGAAGGATACGTATATGACAACCTCTCTTTCCATATCTTTTGTAAAAATGATAAAGGTGTGAGAGCATGTTAAAATCAAAAAACAAAATCAATTCGTGCTCTATACAATTAAAGGATCAACCATTAAAAAGTTTTTAATCTTAGATTTAGCTACGGGTTCCGTTATTTATTGGGTGGTCAAAATTATTTATTCAAGCATGTTGCTTGCGTCTGTAGGAAGTATTATTGGAACGGAAGGAATTAAAATGATATCCAAGCTCCAAAATAAACCATTGAAATTTTAACTCTAAAATATAGATTACGACACTTGCTAGTATGATTTCAACTTCCTCAATATACGATGCCCGTTTAATTAAAACAAAAAAAGCATACAATCATGAATGATTGCATACTTTCGGTTCATCATACTTTCGGTACATGCATCCCTATCTACTACTTATCCTTCCCTCCGACTGCGATGGCAAGTGTGGCGTAATAGGTTAGATTCTGCTGCGCCTCAGGAGATATATAATTGTTATGTTTATTCTTATATTTATCAAGATTCGTAACAACCTTCTTCATCGATTTAAGGATATTTTTATCTGAATCTTTATCTAAATCCCGCTTCATCTGCTTCATAAGTTGACTTAACTCCTTCTGGATAGCCCCCTTCAATTCTCCTGATAAACTATATTCCTCTACTAAAGCATCCATGATGTTTACATGAATTGAAACAGAGGGGGAGAATGGTACTTTAGACCAATCCATGTCGGATGCCAAGTAGAAACTTGGATAGGATGGCTGATTATAGCTTGTGTTCTGACGCGCAATTCCTGTACGATACTGCGCATCGTGCATTAAAGTATACAACTTATGATTCGTAACCTCGGTGCTTACATACATCCGGATAGCAGAACTATCGGTAGTACGGACTAACATTTCCTCTCTCCAATCACCATATAGATCAGCGACGAGTGATGGTGTTCCCTTCGTATGATTGTTCATTCTAGTATCGGTAGCTGTAAGAAGGACGCCTTTTGTCCAATCTTCAATCGTCGGTGTTACTTCTATTGCCCCATTGACAATCTGGGTCGTCATGTCTGCTGACCATTTAATGTTCATATTTGTACCCGGAATTTTCGTGTTGATCTGTTGCCCATTTGCCGTCCATAGTCCAACAGCCCACGTCTCAAGTCCACGCTGGAATGGATCAACATCGCCGATCATTCCACGACCCGTATCTTTACCTGTATAACCACCATAAATAACTTTGCCAGTCTTCGCATCACGTAAAGTATAACCATAAGGAGCCCAACTGCCCCCCTCATGTACCATAAATATCTCCTGTCCAGGACGGTCGGGGTCAATATCCACAACATGAAGCGCATCTCCATGGCCTAATCTAGCTATCGTACCAGGTGCTGCACTTTGAGGAGGCATAACATCCATCGAACTGTACAAAAGACTACCATCGTGATCAATTGTTGCAGAGCCGTATACAATTTCATCCTTACCATCGCCATCAACGTCTGCTACACTCAATGAGTGAGCCCCCTGCGTCGTAAGGGTTGCAAATTCTGGGTCTGTTCCATCCCTACCATGTGGCCCATCATTAAAGGGATTACTCATCGGAGTCCAGCCACTGTCTACAAACCAGTGTTCCTTGATTCGATTTCCATCCCAACTATATGTTACCATTGTCGTTCTAGTATAGTATCCCCGCGCAAATACTGCATAAGGTATTTCTCCATCCAAATAAGCTACACCTGCAAGAAAGCGATCTACTCGATTGCCTGGTTCGATACGCGCCATCGCATAATCTCCCCACATTAGACCATCGTCATGCCGCCCTGGCTTATATGGAGCTGTCTGCAACTCCTTACCCGTCGCACCCTCAAATACCGTAATATACTCTGGCCCATTGATAATAAAGCCTTCAAACTCTCTGAGTTTATTTTTATCACTTCGGCTCGGAGCATAGACGTCCATGAAATAATCCGTGAGGCTTTCCGCATCTGTTTTCGTAAGCGGGTAACTATACTTCTTCTCGATCCCGAAGCTTTCTTCGAGTGTGGCTGGCCAATGGCCATTCAGAACTTCTTCATGCTTATCCCAGTTCATGAATATTTCAACCATATGGTTGTAGTAGTCTTCACTACTCATCCTATAATCATCTTGATGACTATAACCAGCCTGAATATCCTCTTTTGGCATCGTGACATATTGCTCTGAACTTACATTCCCTGCGTTATCATACGTTATTGTTTTAGTACCAGGAGCTGTCTTGAGAATCATTTCTGATTTACCATCCCCATCATAGTCGTATACCATAAATTGAGTGTAGTGGGCCCCCGATCTTATATTTACACCCATATCAATTCTATATAGAAGGGTTCCATCTATTGTGTAACAATCAATATAAGTCTCACCGGTATATCCTTTCTGGGATACATCCTTAGAATTCGATGGCGCCCAGCTTACAAATAGTTCATATTGGCCATCTCCGTCCACATCTCCTACACTCATATCATTCGCTGAGTAAGTGAAACTTTCGCCTACAGGAGTCACACCGTCTGCTGGTTTCTGAAGTGGCATATCGTAGTAGCTATTTGCCCAAGGTGATATCATAGCACTTTGCTCTGCTTCCCTACCATTAATAACCGTGGATACAGAATACTTCGATTGCATCGTTCCAGTTGCATCTAAATAATTGGTACTATCCTTAACTGTGGCAATCTTGACGTTATCCCGATAAATATTGAAGTCTACGCCTGTCAATCCAGTCGTCGAGTGACCCGTTACTTCATGGGTTAATAATCTCCAACTCAGAAATATACCATCCGATGTTGAAGCCGCGATGAGTCCCCTGTCTAGGTTTTCTAATTGTATGCCCCCATTCATCTTTACATCTCGGTTTGGTTTAGCATTCACATTAGGTATACCAACCATGCTAACCAATAGAATTACTCCGAAAGATACCAATAAAAATTTACTAACGATGCTCTTCTTTCCCATTTTTCCTAATCACCTTCTCCTTCTTTTTTTCAGACAAGACATTCTCGTTCATTCTAAATTTTTAAATGCGCTTTCATTCGTCGCAAATTCACCTCCTATGATGTTCAGTTCAAATTCTGTTCACTCGTAATTCACTTCTATTATACCGTTCCTATACGGACGAAAATATTCAATAAACAGTTGTTTTCCATTAAAAGTCAGTGTATTTTCATGAATAACATTTGCGAAGCTACTAAAAGATTATCTATGGAGTTCTAATTATGTCCACCAATCTGAGAGTAGCAAAATAAAAGGCACCCCTAAGGAGTGCCTTAATATACGCTTTAGATCATCAGTTATCCGTTCAAGTCAACGGTATGGTTCAGATCTGATTCATCTGATCCTTTTCCCGTAATTTTCGAGAATAGCTGCTTCACCATCTTCGTTTTATTTCCCGTTTCCCAATATTCGGCCGACTCCGCTTTTATCTTTAACAAAACTAGATTCGGATCGTCGGGAGTAGTCTCCAGCAACTTCTCGTAAGCAATGTTCCAGAATTCTTTTATTTTGGCTGGACTAGATACCAACTCTGCTTCTCCTCGTAAAGACACGTAGGACTTATCTACATAAGCTACATTCACACTTGGATTTCGGAGGAGTTCCTGATATTTGTTAGTATCCTTTTTCGTCAAGAACCACAGGTCACCGTCAAATTCAACTTCCTGTGTCTTCATTGGACGTGACACCAATCCTTGCTCCGTTACCGTCGTGAGCATAGCTGTGTCGATCCCTTTAATCAGATCCCTGACTGTCTCAATCGCCTCTTTGTTTGACAATGAATGATTCGACATGTGTTCACCTCATTTCGTTTTTATCTTCTTTATATCTTTTCCAATCCATAATCTTATTATTAAAAACAAAGACACTGACCCATAGAAGGTCAGTGTCAAGCCAAAACTCATACGTATTCTCTTATTTGAAGTCTTTATACGGAATAACAAACTCCGGCATTCCTTCCGCATAGGAAGTATACTCGTTTTGTGTAAAGTAGATGACAACCCCATTACGATTAAGGAAATAATCACGATCCGCCTCTATCGTCTGGAAAGGGGGATTCAATGGCAGATTGCGACTTTTAACCTGAGACTTAATCTTATTGTTAATAATCGATACGTACTTCTCATTATTTGCGACCTCTTTCAATGAGAGTATATTTCCAGTTACTAGGTCGAATGTATAAGGAATGCGTGCAGTATCCCCATGAGCTCCCCCAGAATAGATGTGGTAATTCACGTATAGGCTCAGTTTACCCTGTTCGTTATAAGTTACCGTATAATGACCATCGAAGCTCGGTTGTCGAATCGTGGCTTTGGGATTATCGGCTAAGATTTGTTTGTTACCTGCTACAACCTGATCCATTTGCTTCGAACCAGCCGAGATATTCTTATCAGCTTCGTTCTTCAAAAATGTATTTATTTTCTGCTGAACGGCAGTATTCTCATAACCCGAGATAACCGGATAATACACAAGCAATGACTTGCCGTCTCCATCTGCACCGACTACTTCTGAGTTAATCTTTAGCTTATTCTCTTGAATTGCATGAATTCCAATCATTTTGGTAGCTTGATCATAGGAAACAGCATAACCCATCCGCTCTAACACGAAGCGAAGCGGCAGGTAAGTAGTATTGTCTTGAAGAAACGGTTCAGCTCCAAAGATAAGCTGCTGCCCGTTAAGTGTTGTTGAATTATTCTTTAGGCCAATCTGTAGTAACCGATTTCTACCCTCAATGTTAACCATCTGGGTTGCCTTCACATAATTCGTACTAAGACCTAAACTGTCATTAAGGTGGCGCAACGCAATGTACGTTGTGTTATTCTTATTAATCGTATTAATATTCGTACGAGTTCCTTCAATGCTAAACGGTGTTGCTATCGTCTTAAACTTTGAAATGGTAGTTGCCGCAGATGCATGCTCAACAGGTAATGACATCGCCATAGGACCCGCCAAAAGAGTTGCTACAAGTGTAGCCGTTAGTAGATTTCTTTTCCCTTTATTCGTTTTCAATTTACAACATCCCTTTCTCGTGTTAGTTACTTCCATATAGAGGTATAATCATTAGTTACCCTCTATAAACGTTAGATAATCAAGAAAGGTTGCAAATTCTACATAAATTTATTAATTCCATTAATTATTTAGATAATGAATAAGTAATGAATCTGAGCCTCATCCATTTATTCCTTACCCTTTTCTCGGCATCGGGTGTAATGGCGCATGACGCAGCATCGGATACGTGGCGAATAAAGCAGCCAGACTCACTGCCCCAACGCATGAAGCGATCTCCATCGCACTCATCTTGAAATTCGACATCCAGTCGAACAAGGCCGTAATAGTGCCTCCATAATAAAGAAATATGCCTGCGATCATTACGATCATGAGCATGATAACGCTCCGTGTGAATCCTAACCGATACACGATGGCATAGCCGAAGAAAGAAAGACCGAAGCCAACCATCCCCACCATCAGATCGATCCACAAATAGGTGAAGAAATGGTACTCCCCCAAAAACAACCTCGCAGCATGCATAATACCTGCCTCTACCGAATTCAATTGATAGATCGTCAATAGCACGTATTGGCATAAGTTCAGACATAATATGCTAAATATAACGCCTATCAAACCAATGCCGTAGAAAGCTCTAAGGAATTGTTTCCGCGTACTACCCATCCCGATTGAGATCGCAAAGAGGGATTTGAATCCGAAGAGGCAGAAAAAAGGGATAAAGAAATAAGTCGGCCCGGATATCGAAGCAAGTGTATCCTTATCGAGATCAAAGACCAAGCCGACGATGATCCATACGATCGTTAACGGAACGGTAATGAACAGCAGCAAGAGTTTAGCAAAATACCAGCCCACATCCTCGTACATCAACCGAAATACCGCGCTCCTTGCGTTCATACGTATACCTCCGCATCTTCCGTTATATTTAGCAAATAATTTTGCAAGTCTACTTTCTCAATGGTAAGCCCATGAGCTTGCGCTTGCTCCTTCCATTGCTTCGAGTATGGAGCGTCAAGCATCACCCTGATTTTCGTTCCCATCGTGCTCTGCTCCAGAACTTTATGACCGTCAATAACGTTTATCACCGCGCTCCGTTCGCCAACCAACCATATACCTTGCTCGCGGAACTCGTCGATCGGTTGATGATGCAGCAACTTACCCTTGTGCATAACGATCAACGATTCGCAGATTGCTTGGACTTCTTCAATATGATGACTCGAAATCAGAATTAGACGAGGTGAATCCTCATGGCTTTCTCTTAATGCCTCATACAACTTTCTCCGCATCCCGGCATCCAGACCGTTCGTCGGCTCATCGAGTATCGTTACGTCAGCATGGCTAGATAACCCGATAATAAACTGAAGTGCTGACTTCATCCCTTTGGACAGTTTGGATACTTTCTTCTTGGGGTCCAATCTAAAAGTTTCGATCAGATGGTCTGCCGTAGCTTGATCCCAGTTGGGATTGAAGTATCGACCGAAACGTAGTGCATCCTGTACCGTCCATATCGAGCTGAACGGATGATCCTCCTGCATGTAGCAAACATGCCGAACTGCCACAGGGTTACCGTAAGGTGCCAAGCCCATAACTTGAACCGTTCCGCTGTGAGGTCGTTGATGACCGGCCAGTAGTCTCATCAGCGTAGTTTTGCCAGCACCGTTGCGACCCCACAGCCCCGCGATCACCGGTTCCTTCTCCTCAAATGATACTTTTTCGAGAACGGGTACGTTATCGTACGAATATGCGACTTCGTTTACGTATAGCATCAATACTCCTCCTCCTGTATTAACTGAACGACCGATTCCTTGCTTAATCCGATTCTCTTCGCTTCTTCCAACAAGGGAAGGATGAACTGTTCTCGATAATGAAGCTGACGTTCCTTCAACAATTGAAGCTTCGCTCCACTCTTCACAAACATTCCTATCCCTCTTTGTTTATAAATAATCTCTGCATCCACTAAAGCCTGGAGACCCTTGCGTACTGTTGCACGATTGATGTTATAGAAGCCTGACAGTTCATTTTCGGAAGGGATTTGATCCTCTTCGTTCAATTCACCTCCCACGATTTCGTCCATCATCATTTGGGCAATCTGCTGAAATATTGGTTGGGATTCATCCAATGTCGGTTTCATCTAGTACCTCTTTTCTCTAAAACAATTGACGTTGATCAGTTGGTTACTCGTGCAATCAACTATACATGATTTAGCAATTATTGTCTATAACCACAGCGGTCCAAATAAACGAAAAAAACCTTCTACCTCATGAAGAGACAGAAGGATACCGAGTGTGCCACGAATACGACCGAGCCCGAACCTTCGCTTGGTCACACCGAACTTACTCTCAATTATGTTTTGCTCAGACGCATCCATATAATAGCTTCGACGTATTACCCTAAAAGTTGATCCCCGTATTACAGTGTACATTAAGTGGACTCTGGTTTTGATATGACTTTATTCTGTAAGTAGAATAAACGATTCTTTACTATTATCGGAAACTAGAAGTTGTTATTGACACAAAATTTAACATTAACTAGCTTTATTTCATAGCCTTCCAACTCGTACAACTCCGATGTTAATGGAAGTAGCTGCTAGCAGCGTTCCAGGATGAAAAGTGTTCTTCCAAGTGTGGTTGGAGAAATTATATTGGTGCTGAAACCTCGTTCATTATAAATCACTTTGAACCGTTGATAATGACACGAGGACCGGACTGGAAAAATCCGAAGCTTCCTCACCTTTTGGATTGTGAAGACGGAACAGGAAAGCCTCACCTGTTTCTGACTTCCACACGATATAATCGTTAATCCCTTCATCACTCGAAACTTGAAGATAGATCTCGGCGGAACCCAGGGGATGTTCAACAAGCTCACCACTAAAATCGGATACTTCGCCGAACTCTTCCAATTCCTCTTTCCCTGCAGTTTTAAGCTGTGGTAGGTCAAAATTAGCAGGTAGCGATTCGATTTCGACATCGTATTCCGGATTGCTGCTAAGAAACATACGTCCTTCAGCAGCGTCGAAAGTAAACTTTTCGAATACGTATAAGGAAAATCCTTCACCTTGATGTAATGTGGCCGTATGTGATTGGTTACCCTCACCCGTCATCAAATCAAAACTTTCGGTCTGGGGACGCGTCACTTCCGGAGTTCTCTCGTTCTCAGATACAGGAACGGTGACCGCTTGATTATCCGGTGTTGAAGTTTCAGGGTTGGCGTCAGGCTCAGTTGCTCCTGAGCATGCTGATAGAGATAGAACGATGACGAAAATCGAGATTTTCATGATAGCAGAATACTTTTGATACACGTTTGATCACGCCTTTCTATTATAAGATTATTTATACGTTATTACCCATGTAAGGGATTTGTGACGCAAACGATGAAAACTTGTGTACTGCTAAGCATTACATAATTATCGGACTCGCCTGTTGTCAGGTCATTAACACAAAAAAACCTTGTCGCCTCTCATAGGCAAATCAAGTGTTTGAAGTTAAAAAGTTGATCGTATGGTTATCGGAAGTCTGTGTACGGAATAACAAACTCCGGCATTCCTTCTGCATAGGAAGTATACTCATTTTGTGTGAAGTAAATAACAACTCCAACTGAATTAAGAAATGCTAAAACCGTAGTCCTTATATAGGAGTACGGTTTATTTATTCATAATTATGGGAATGAATCTCTATTGAACTACTCACCACTTAACCGACCTTACGGTCTGTTTGAAGTGGGAGATTCCTAAGAACACCAACCTAACGGTTCGTTTTTGATTAGGCGATCCCCGTCATTCC
>NZ_JBXCJA010000012.1:0-148915 GCF_056786435.1 Paenibacillus sp. Y916
CTATCCCAATATTCTCCGGAGTAGCGGAATACGTTCGGAACATCTTCTTCCTCATCTATCGGGTTACCCCAGATGTCATAGCTGTAGGTGTTCAGTTCATTACCTGCGCTATCGATTAATCCGATAACATCGCCATGTCCATTAAACTGGTAATACTCCATACCACCCGTCTTGCTCTGACGAGCCCAGAGACGTCCGTCCAGATCATAGATATAGAAGTAGGTCATTTGTGCTATGTTACCCGCTTCGACCTTTGCTTCTGCTAAGAGCTTACCTTGCTCATCATAATAGTAGCGAACGCGTTCACCTTTGGTTACACGTTCATACAACGAGCCATCTCCGTTATAGCTGTAAGTGACATCAATGGCTTCCCCTCCTTCACCTTCGCCCTTAACGCCAGTCAAGCGATCCAATGAATCAAAGATATATTCGGCATTCTTCATCCCGGATATTTGGCCGCCTGCCACATTCAGACGATTGCCTTGATCATCGTAGGTGAAAGTTTTATCCTTGCCTTCACTTTGTTCACTCTCGATTCTGCTTAGGGAATCATAGGTGAACTGATCCGCATTCCCGTTCTGAGTACGATTTATAATATTCTTGTTGTTATCATATTCATAGGAGAATTGCTGGGATGAAGCACCTCCACCAATGTTCACACCTGTTAAATCGTATCCATCGTAACTAAAGGTAGTATTCGCACTACTTGAAGACACTTGACGTTTCAATAAGCTGTTCGCTTCATATTCAAATGTCATTTGTTGCGATGCAGCCCCCGCAAAGGTGCTGATTCCTCCTGCTGTACCACTCGAGATAGCCATCTCCGCTAAGCGGTTCATCTCATCTAGCGTACCCTGTATTTGAATCGCTTCCCCCGTACTACTCGTAAACTTGTAGCCTGTACGATCTTGTGTGTTGTACGTATACCCAATTTGAGCTCCGTCCGGATAACGCAAGGTCTGCAAAGATCCGTCTGTCGGACTGTACGTATACTTCGTCTCCCCTTGTGCATCGATCATACTTGTACGCCGACCTACCGTATCGTAGGTGTAGGCTATCATTTCGCTAGCGGTTTTGATCTCTGTTAATAGATTATCATCATTATACTTGTATTCCGCCGTCTGACCTGCATAATTAACATATTTAATGATATTCCCTCGTGCATCGTAATAATAGGATGCTACTTGGTACTCTTGATTAATCTGACGTGTTAGCCTACCCAGTTCATCGTATTGTTTATTGATGGTGGTCTGATCTGGAAGTTTAATACTCGTTAAATTACCTGCCTGACTAAATGTATATCCTGTCGTACGTTGCTCTGGATCGGTCACCTTACTCAATCTACCTAGAACATCATACGTAGATTGAGTAATTTGTCCGTTACCATCCTGGCTGCTGAGAATATGACCATCTAGATCATATGTCAATTTCGTTAGAGGTATGAAATTGCCGTTATTGTTCTCTTCTAGAAGCGTGACCTGTCCTAATACATCGGATGTTTCGCGCTGTTTATTGCCATTTGCATCTGTATAGGTGGTCGTAAGATGAGCCCAATCATAATCCACTGTATCTTCTGTTAGATCTGCATAAATCGTACGTTGTAATCGATTGAATGCATCATATGCGAATAAGGTGGAGTTTTGTTCTGCGTCGATTAACTGCTCTAAATTGCCTTCTTTATTGTAGAAATATTGATATACTGAGTTGTCCTGAACTGCTTGTGTCATGAGACCTAAAGGATTAAATGTATTCGTTGTAACCAATCCGTCAGGAGCTGTACTGGTTACTGAATAAAGTTCATCATCATATTGCACGGATTGATTCGTGCCGTCACTGTATGAGATCTGTTTCATTCGACCTATTGGATCATACGAATATCCTGTCACTTTGCCAGATTCATCAGTCATGGATTGTAAATCACCCGTTGCCGTATACGAATACAGCTTGGATAAGGTACTCAATGTATTATCCACAGATCTGACTGCCAGAGATTCTTTCGTCAATAAATGCCGACCATAAGGTGATTCATAAAATTGTGTGCTTACAATATTGTTGGTCGTATCTTTAATCGTCGTTACCTTTGGATTACCATAAGCATCATACTGAATATCCGTCTGGGCAAGCAATTTACCACCTATCGTATTTTCCCTAATAGCGAACTGAGTTGTGCTACCCTGATTGTTATATTGATACGTTTCAACACGTGACTGCCCCTCTTTCAATTTGGTAGTAACGGTTGTTGGCAATGACCAGAAATAAGGTTCTGTCGAGTTCTTGTAATCAACGACAGTCTCTTGTCCGGTGTTCAGACTTTGCTTCAGTATCATCCCCTTGTCATCGTACTCGTACAGGGAAGTCAGAACTTCTGAGTTCTGTCCATTCTGTGCATAATTCTCATTGATTTGAATGGGTAGATTCATTCCAACTCTTGCATCATCGTAGATATACGTTTGTTTATATTCACTCGTATCCCCTTGTGATTGCAACTGGCTCAATTGAATCGTTTCGGGATGAGCTGCTCCATCATTGATGTGATGGAATTGGTACTTATCCTTAGCATTCCCTGATTGAATCGTCGTTTCTGAGTTAAATGAACCCTCAGGATGAAGAATGTCTTCATTCGTATAGGTAAATTTCACTTCATTAAAAATTTCAGTGCTTTGGACGGTTGAGAATATATCTTTGCGGCTTGATACTTTATAAATTTCCCTAGTTGCATAATCACCTATCTTCTTCATATGTGCCGTATACTTTAGCTCAGTCAATCCGGAATAAGGACTCAATATTCCGTACAGTACAGCCTGATGCTCAACACCCTGAGATGCTGCATTCCCCACATGATCTGCTATGAAATTAAATGCGGATTCTCTAGCGGTATAGAAATAGATCGTGTTCAGACCCATGGCATCTGTTACAGAGGACAATGTCTGATAATCACCTTCTGCGCCTAACTGATATACCATTTTACGTTCTGTACCCTTTTGGGATACAATAACTTGTTCATTCGAATAAGTGAAATTCAGCTCATTTCCATCACTGTTACGAATATTGGATATAACTGTGCCCCCATCTTGATGATCCGTATAATGAAACTCTACACGGTTGTTGTAGTCATCTTGCATTAATAGTAAATGACCCGTGGAATCGAAATAATAATGAAGGTCATTCAGGGCAGATAATTTAAATTGACTCCCTCTTCCATCAATAGTTATCGTGCTATCATTAGAGAGGTTTATATCTTTCCAAGGATATCCTTCGAGAGCAAGCGATTCTGAGAGCTTATACGTACCTATTCCGGGATAATAAACATATTTCCCTTCATTTCTGATCTGGATTGATGGAAGATCCCACCTCCATCCCCTGCCTAGACCGGTGTCTCGTTCTTCCTGACGTATTCCTGCTTCATTTATATAGCTTCCATTACTCGATTTAACACCGATATCATTGTTGGCCATACTTGTCTCGTAGACGCGATTCAAACGATAAGTAATCGCTCCTGGCAATTCGAAATCCGTGTCATAGATTCCCACATCTCCCGTAGATGTTGACACAACCTCCGAACCATAAGAAACGGCATAATCGGATGAGGCTTGATGAAGCGGTATCCGAGTTAATGCCTTTTGGTCATAATCACCCAAGGCGGTAACTTGATCTTCCGTCATGTTATTTCGCGCCTGGAGATGAAGTGCATTCACGTCAGGCTGAATCACCTGAATTGCGTTCTCGCTCCCCAACATACTCTCAGACTTTTTCTTATTATTTCCTGTCTCTCTAAGTGTTGTATCTATCTGATATAACGAATTACCTTTCGCTAGTTGTTCCACCAGCCAAGATTCTTCCATTTTATAATCTTTAAGGAGACTAGATAGCGTGATGAATTCGTGTTCTGTCGTCTCGTGAGTCAATGTCTGAGGTTCTATCTTTGCACCATATACAATCGATTCAACTCCACTTAGTAGTACAACGAAGCAGAGTAATATACTGAACAGTTTCTTAAACATAGATACACCTTCCCTCTATTGAAATGGATAGATCTTCTTCTTCTTTGATTTTAGATTGCCATTCGCATCATAGGTATAGATCAACATGTCTCCAGTGGGGTAGATCATCTTGTTTAATTTGCCAGATGGGCTATATTCATAATCTAAAGTAGGCTTTAGAATCAGAACTGCAGCAACAATATATAAGTCCAATGGGATATCTGAATGATCACTCAACTTAATATAATAAGTTTGTCCTGCTTGCATTTCTACTTCAATAACAACATAATCTGATCCATATAATTGTTTCACATCTGCACTGCTGACCAGAAGAGTTTGAAGTTTGGGATCTGTGTAAACAGAAATAACGGCAGATCCAGATAAGCCATCTTTTTTAGTGGCAATACGATATGGACCTGTCTGAGTCGCTTTTAGAAGATAGTAACCATTGTTACCAACCTCTTTAGAAACTTTGGTTGGATTATTCTCCATTAATTTCTCAAATACAATATCAACCGGATCAGTCTCCATAAAATGTCTGAATGGTGCTCCAATAATAACAGGATCGGATGATGTCACTTTCACAGTAATTTCAGCACCTGCAGGAACATCATATTCAATATCTGTTTGGCTTCCTTCTTTATACAGCGTTCCGTCAGCATGAATGATTTTATAATCGAAATAGCGATTCGCACCTAGCACTGCATTCGTAACCAATTGATCTTTCCTAGAACTGATATTTATGAAAGCAGTTGACTCTTGACTTGATAACGTCCTTTTAATAAATGCAGGATCGATTTGAGGCTCGCCAGTCATTTGTTTAGCATAGCGAAATGTTACAGGTTGAACAGAAGTAACCGTAACAATAAGTGTATCACCCGATGAGATCGATATATCCCCCTGATGATTCAACTTAGCCTTTGATGTATCCCCATCAGAATCATAGACAACATAGTCATACTCAGCATTGTTGCTACTGGTAGCATCACTCACAACGGTGAGAGTCTTTGAAGTATCATTCTTAATCATATAAGAGTCATTGTAGTTTAAAGTTACATTTAACAGATTAGGGTTATTATCCGAAGTTGATACGAAAGATGTATATACAACAATAAAGGTAATCGGATTCATATCATCATTCGTAACATGGGCAGAGTATTCACCCGGAATAAGAATATACGTATGCTTATTCACTCCCTGCAGATATATAGTTCCATCTGCCCTGATCTTGACATAAGAATAACCGTTTCCTCCTGTGGTACTCTTTACAACATCTATCCTTCTCTGATTTTCCGTAATATTATTGAATTGATAAGATTCTCCTTGGTTCAAAGTTACACGAAGCATAGCTGGATGAGAGAATGGTTCAGTAGTAACTGGATCTGTGTATCGGAAAGTAATAGTCCCACCAGACTGCCCCGTTACAATCGCATAACCATATGCAGGAATGGTCACTATATTACTTTTATAGTTATAACCGCTTCCTTTCACTATGCCTTCTGCATCGTATTTCGCATAGTCAAATGTTCCATTTATAGTTGTTGCATCATTTTGTATGGTGATACTTTTCGATCCATTATTTCGGAATATATAAGATTCCCCTGATTGGACCTGTTGCTTCGTAAATGCTTCTCCTTCTTTGCCGTTCCACGAAAAGAGTCGATAAGGTACACCGAATGTCACCGGGAGATCTGATACCGCTGTAACAACGATTCGTATTCCAGGGAATACATAAGGCTCGGTATAGGTGTTAGAGCTTTTTCTTCTTTCCGTTCCATCCGCATTATATTGAACATAATCAAATCTATTATTTGTTGTGGCATCGGAATCAATGTATCTTTGAGTCTCGCTTATATTCGTGAATTCAGAGCTCTCACCTTTATGAAGTGTAACTCTATAATGTGAAGGCTCATCACTCTCTTCTCCGCTAAAGTCATCCGTATAACTAAACGTTATAGCAGTTGGAGAAGCAACAGTCATATAAGCATACCCGCTCGATGGGATACTTGGAGTATTCGTACTGTTGAATCCTCTTGTTGAGTAACTACCATCAGATTTATATACCGTGTAATCAAACGTACCTTTCACTAATCTTGCATCATGGTATACAAGATTTGCCGCGGAACCATTATTGGTGAACAAATACGTTTCTCCTGGCATCAACGTAACCCGACTAAACGCCTCATCAGTCACTGCCCTGCCGACAAAGGTACGATACAATGCGCCCACTCTGACAGGAGTATCTGTAATTAATGTCATGACAACACGTCTGCCAGTAGCTACACTTGGTTTATTACTCGTATTCTTCCCATTTGATGACTCCGTGCCATCGGGGAGATATATGACGTAATCAAATTTGTCCTTTGTTGTCCCATCTGTTTCAATCGAATCGGTAGATGTTCCAATATTAGTGAATTCATAACTTTCCCCTTGGTGTAACGTGCCAGATTCATATGCCGGTTCATCGGTTTCGTTCCCCGTAAATTCATTATAGGGAACTCCGATGGTTACTGGTGAATCAGAAGCGCCCGTAATGATCAACTCTTCATTTGGAATTAGTGTAGGATGGGCCTTTGAATTCATAGCTGAACTTGGTCCAATATAATGATCTTTTCACAAAAAAAAGCCGATCTATAGATCGACTTCTTACAATACGTTTTACGATTTTATTTATATGATTTTTCACACAAGTTTGATCCCATGCGTGATTCGTACAACCTTTTAGACGATTTTTCACACAAAGTTCCACCTCTTTTTAAAACCACATCATTAGATATCAATATTGCGGATATTCGGTCGAATATGCTCTATTTGTTTTAATATGTTCAAGACCATACCTCCATTTAACAAAAATTTAAATAAGGGCTAAGCTTCGCTTACCCCCAAATATATAAATTCATATATATTGAAAAAAACTAACCACTAAAGTTAGCCCTTCATATTTCAGTAGACATATTCTCACGTAACAGTAAGCACTCAAAATATTATCCTTGTTCCCCTTTTCAAATAGACTGCAATACCTTATTCTAAAATAGTAAAAAAACTAGATAGAACATTATTAGGAGTGTATTAAATGTCAGATGTACATGCGGCACACGCGGCACCTGCAAGCGGTAATTTATTCAAGAATAGATTCTACCAAACTATACTTATCTCAAACTTATTTCTACAGATCGGGATATGGGTCAGAAATTTTGCTATTCTCATGTTTGTCACTGATCAGACGAACAACGATCCTATGGCCATTTCCCTTATCTCAGTAGTCGAATTTGCCCCCATATTTGTCTTCTCCTTTATTGGAGGTGCGTTCGCTGACCGTTGGAGACCGAAACGAACGATGATATGGTGTGATTTCCTTTCCGCTGCATCGATACTTGCCGTTCTGTTTGCGTTACTATACGGTTCATGGGAAACAATCTATTTGGCCACCTTCGTTTCCGCCATATTATCGCAATTCTCTCAGCCCTCGGTCATGAAGCTATTCAAACAACATGTTCATCCTGAACAGCTACAGCAAGGTATGGCATTATTCCAATCTCTTGTCGCCATCTTTATGATCATGGGGCCTGCACTCGGCATATTCTCATATCACCAATTCGGTATTAACATCTCCATAGCCGTTATGGGCGTAGCTTTCTTATTGTCTGCTGTCGTACTCTTCCGTCTACCACCCGATATAGTGGAAGATAATCAGAAAGAGAAGAGCCTGAATTTACGTAAAGAACTCGCTGATGGGTTCCGTTATGTATGGAGGAGTCCTGTGTTAAAGGTACTCGCGGGTGCATTTGCTATTGCCGGATTCTCCGTTGGTATTATTCAGACTCTAGGTCTATTCATAGTAACAGAGCGGCTCGGTCAACCGAAAGAATTTCTACAGTTTCTTATGATGGTTAACGGTGCCGCTATGCTCGTTGGTGGTGCTCTCATTATGACCCTTGCCAAAAAAGTCTCACCCCAAGTTCTATTAGCATTCGGTATGAGCGTTAGCGCCCTATGTATTGCCGGTATGGGATTATCCACAAGCATCCCACTAACGTTAACTTTACAATTTATCAATGGACTGACCATGCCATGTATTCAAATCGGCATCAACACCTTAATACTACAGTGGACAGAACAATCCTATGTGGGGCGTGTGAACGGTGTGCTTAGCCCTATGTTCATGGGGATGATGGTCATCATGATGACATTAGCAGGCGTCATCAAGAAGAACTTCCCACTCGTTGAAATTTACTGTGTATCCGGTCTGATCATGCTAGTGGGTGCGATCATCCTTATTCCAATATTCAAGAATAAACCTGCGCCTTCCGTAGTTGCGGGAGCACCTGAAACAACATAATCACACAAGAAGCAAAGGGGCGTCCCCAAAGCCATAAAAATGGCTTAGGACGCCCCTTTGTACTATGACATTACAAATGATTCATACAGTAGTTAGTCTAATCAGGTCTGGCTAGTTCTTCCAAGCACTTGGATGATCATCTTGTACCAGATCAAGCGAAGCGGCACGGGCGTTAGCTTCCACCTGCTCCACACTCTTACATCCTGGAATAACACAACTGACAGCAGGATGCTTCAAGCACCAAGCCAACGCCCAACTCGCCATATCGACGCCTTCAGGTAATTCTGACTGCGCAATCTCCTGAACGAGACGTAGCTTTGCATCAATCTCATCACGTTGATGACCTTGTCTTACTCTGTCATCGAACACGACACCTGGCTTATACTTCCCGCTCAGATACCCACTTGCAAGTGGTACTCTAGCAAGAACACCCAGATCCTGTTCCAGACATGAAGGAAATACCTGCTCCTCAGGCTTCTGATCCAACCGGTTATATACGACTTGAATCGCTTTAGCGTTTATTTCAGTCGCTTTTGCTGTTTGGTACAAGTTATCATTACTTCCAATAGAAATACCTAGATTACGGATTTTACCGGCTTGTACCTGTTTGTCCAACAGTGTCCACAGATCATCATTATCGAATACATCATCCGAACCGGAATGGAATTGATAGAGATCCAAATAATCCGTCTGAAGCGCCTTCAGAGAATCGTCTAATTGTCGACGAACTTCATCCACACTCCAAGCGTTCTCCCATTGATCTTCCCAGTGGTGTCCGAATTTCGATGCGATTACCCAATCCTGACGCGATTGCCTCGATAGATAATCCCCTATAAATTTCTCAGACATATGATGCGGTCCATAACATTCAGCTGTATCAATCAAGTTAATGCCTACCTCTTTGGCATGATTAAGAATGTCATCTACCTCTGATTGCGTGAAATCCTTGCCCCAATCTCCGCCAAATTGCCATGTCCCTATACCGACTACTGAAACTTTTAAATCAGTTTTCCCTAAACGTCTGTATTTCATAATCTCACCTCATATGTTATTGGTATGTGTACATCCTACTATTTCGAATGCTCAGGAGCAATAGTTCATTCGGACAATTTCCGGGTAACTATTCCCCCTTAAATCCCCCTAAATGAACAAGTTATCTCAATCTCTTGAAGGCTTAAACCCTTCCTCCCACAAGTACTCCTTTGCCTCTTGCAGCGTTCCAAACACCATTTCAATGCTCGGACCTGTGTAGATATACCAAAGATCTTCATCCCGAGTGAGCGAGAGTAGTTCCTCATCACTGTTCATCCATATTTCAGTATCGTAAAAGCCACGTTCATCATTAGCTTTCTCATTTACATTCTCAAGGGTACTGCCATTTCCTGAATGAGTCCCCTCTTCACCTAAAGAGAGAGAATGTATTGAAGCTTCAACAAGCAGCTTTAACTCGTCCGCATTAAATTCTCGGATATTTACAAACCCTCTCTCATCAAGGTCATATCCCTCTAAAAGACCTGCAAATACGAAGCCATTACCATTTGGATGTAGATGTAGAGCTACTGTTTTTTTATCAATCTGGCTCTCCTCATAATGAAAGTTCACTCGTCCAAGCGAGACATTCTTACGTTGTAATTCTGGGAAAGATTCTAGAATCTGTAGTTTCTGTTCAAAAGATAGCATGTGACCTCCAGTGTACGTTTTTATAGTGTATGTGATTATATCATAATCATTGATTCCAAACTAATTATAGTGAATCACATTTTCACTATCAACTTTTTGTCATCACCATTTAACACTCCCTTAATTCTAGTAAAACAAAACCCCTTTACAATTGTATTGTACCGGAACAAATGTAAACAAATTTAGTGACGTACATTTGAGGTGATGCCTTTGGGGCCCTGTTAATCTTCCTGACACATCCCAGTGGTATACTTTGTAAATCCAAATTAAACATTAGAGGAGCAATTGAATATGTTAAAGAAAAGTTCGTTTTTTGCCATAATGGCATCTATGTTGATATTTACGGGATGTAGCTCAGAGACACAAGGTTCTACTAATACTTCATCCACTTCAATCTCTGGTAAGCTCTCCTTCTATACTTCTCAACCAGAAGAAGATGCTACTCAATTAGTCCAAGCCTTCAATGTTAAATATCCAGATGTCCATGTTGAAACTTTCCGCTCTGGTACTGAAGAAGTAGCAGCAAAGATTCAAGCAGAGAAACAAGCCGGACAAGTTCAAGCAGATGTTCTTCTCCTCGCCGATTCAGTCACTTTCGAAAGTCTGAAAAGCCAAGACCTACTAATGTCCTATAAATCAGCTGAGAGAGATCAAATTGCGGATGAACTAATGGACGCTGACGGAATGTATACTGGAACAAAGGTCATCGCTACTATTCTCGCTGTGAATACAGATAAAGTATCTACTCAACCAACTTCTTGGCAAGTTCTGACCTCTGGTGAGGCTAAAGATGCTGCAATTATGCCCAGTCCGTTATATTCTGGCGCAGCGGCTTATAACATTGGTATATTCTCACGTACCGATAGCTTCGGTTGGGAGTTCTTAGGGAAATTAAAAACCAATAATATGTCAGTCATCAAAGGAAACGGAGCCGTCCTCAAAGCCGTAGCCAGTGGCGAGAAGAGTTATGGCATGGTCGTTGACTATATGGTAGCACGTGAGAAAGCTAAGGGATCAGCTATCGAGCTAATCTATCCAGCAGAAGGAGTTCCCATCATTACGGAACCAATCGGCATTATCAACAATACAGATCATATCGAAGCAGCTAAGGTATTTGTCGATTTCGTCTTATCCAAGGATGGACAGGAACTTGCCGCTGAAATTGGATACACTCCGATTCGTGACGGTATTACACCACCCGAAGGATTGAAGGGTATATCCGATCTCACCCTATTGTCTGGAGATATCGCCACTCTGACAAACGAACGTGAAGCGGACAAGAAACAGTTTACGGAGTTATTCGGAAACTAACGAGCGGAGCGATTACTTATGGATGACTTAACTACCTACGATATCCAACAACCACTGAACAAGGAGAGGCTGAAACCCAGCCTCTCCTTGTTAATCAAAAAGTCAGTAATACTTCTAGGTATCCTAGCCACACTATTCTTCTTCGTACTCCCCATCGCCAAGCTTCTCCATTTAAGCATTGGGGCGGAAACAGGATTTAGTCTCGATCACTACACTGAATTATTGAAACAAAATCGCTTTTGGAATACATTGCAGAATACATTTATAATCGTGATTGCATCTACACTATTATCTTTAGTACTTGGTATTGTGGCTGCTTGGGTCATGGCTTACACCAATATAAAATATAAAAAAATACTACATCTACTCATCCTACTATCTTTTGTTCTTCCATCGTATGTACTTACATTATCCTGGTCCTCTTTTATGGGCTCTCAGGGATTAATGGCTTCATTTCTACACCTATTCCATTCAGGGGCCCAGCCATGGAGTATGTATAGCATGGGTGGAATCATTTTCGTCATGGGTATTCACCACTTCCCATTGGTCTATTTATTTACCGTAAATGTATTAAAAAGAATTCCACGTGATCTAGAATGGGCAGCCAAGGCTAGTGGTGCTGGTCGGATCAAAAATTTTATAAAGATCACATTTCCACTTGCTTTACCTGGACTGACAGCAGGCGGACTGCTCGTATTTCTTGCTTCACTTGATAACTTTGGTATTCCCTCCTTTTTGGGAACACCTGTAAACATCAGTGTACTTAGTACATTGATTTATGAAGAAATTATTAGCTTCGGTCCCTCCGCCTTTGCACGCGGGGCATCTTTATCTGTCATATTAAGTATTATCGCTATCTTCGGAACATTGCTTCAATGGCTCTCTGTCCGCAAGAGTAAATCTGATGATACTGCTCGATTGGATAATCAGCCTCGTTATGATTTAGGTAAACATCGATTATGGTTAAGTCTACTTATTTGGATCAGCCTTATCTTCATTACTATCGTACCGTTATTCTCAATGATTTCACTCTCGTTAAAGAGGGCCTATGGTCGTCCATTGAACATGACAAATCTGACATTTGAGAACTACAAATATATACTTTTCAACAATCCAAAAATCTGGCAATCTATTCAAAATAGCCTACTACTTGCACTAGGCACACTCATCGTCTGTTTAGTTATCGGTTCATTGTTCGCTTATGTCCGTGTACGCAAACCATCAAAGCTAATAAAAGCTACTGAGCTGGCCATTTCAATTCCTTATACGCTTCCCGGAATCGTATTTGCATTATCTATGATTCTTGTCTGGATGGAGCCTATTCCTGGATGGAACCCTGGGATCTATGGAACGACTACGATCCTCTTCATTGCTTACGTCTGCCGTTTCCTTATCTTACAGATTAGAGCAGGTGTCACAGCATTTATGCAAGTTGACGCTTCTATGGAAGAAGCAGCTAGGATATCAGGAGCTAGTCCCTGGCGGAAATGGGTATTCATTCTGCTACCTCTATTGCTCCCAGGTCTTCTTAGCGGAGCCATTCTAGTCTTCCTAACCGCATTAACTGAGCTAACGGTATCGGCACTTTTATACTCTTCACGGTCGCAGACGATTGGTGTTGCTATTTTCAGCTTTGAACAGGCTGGGGATACACTCCATTCGACGGCGTTATCCAGCTTAATCGTCTTTCTAATTTTCATTGGAGCAGGTTTATTACATCTTGTACAAAAAATATTTTCCCATAAAGGAGTAAGCGAATGAGTATTGAACTAAAAGAGGTTAGTAAGACGTTCGGTAATTATAGTGCGTTGAAATCAATCAACTTAAATATCGCGGATGGAGAATTCGTAGCTATCTTAGGTCCCTCTGGCTGTGGAAAGACTACTTTACTTCGAATGTTAGCAGGATTTGAGCAACCCTCCGCAGGTGAAATTGTTATGAATGGCTCGGTTGTAGCTACGTCCCGATCAAGTATCCCTCCTGAGAAAAGAAGGATTGGGATGGTCTTTCAAAGCTTCGCACTTTGGCCGCATATGAATATTTCAGAACATGTTCGTTTTCCAATTCGTAATCATAAAGAGACACCTAAGGCTATCCGTGAGAATGAAGAGGTACGCATCTCAGACGTTCTTGATTTAGTCGGCTTGTCCCATCTATCCCAACGCATGCCTCATGAACTATCAGGTGGCCAGAAACAGCGTGTTGCTATTGCTCGCGCTATTGCATCCCAGCCTTCGCTTCTACTTATGGATGAACCTCTAAGTAGTCTTGACGCTATGCTTCGCATGAACATGCGTCGTGAAATCCAATCCATACATAGGGAGACTGGCTCTGCGATCGTATATGTTACGCATGATCAAAGCGAAGCTTTAGCTATGGCAGATCGAATTGTAGTGATGAATAACGGTCAAATTGAGCAAGTGGGGACTCCTCAAGAAATTTACTTGAAGCCGGAAACTGATTTTGTCGCACAATTTGTATCGAAGGCAAACCTTATTCGGGGGCGTTGGGATCACGAATATTTCAATCCTGATGGTGCAGATTCCATTGTACAGTGGCCTGGAAATGAAGTAGCCGGTTATTTCAAAACAAATGGGCTTTATCCTGTTAGACCCGATCAATTCCAACTTGGACCTGAACAAAATGAGGGTCTATCTGGTGAAATAGTGAATGTACAGTTTCAGGGTAAAGAATTCTATTATGATATCCAATCCACTGGACAGCAGTGGGAAGTGATCTCTCCCTTACCTTTTAAATTAAATGATAAAGTATCCATCAATATACCCTTAACTGAGCATCATTATGTATGAACATTGGAGGGATCATCATAACAAATACAAGGAGTATGATCTTTTTTTATGCGAAGGAATTCCTGTTATTCTACTGCTATACTAACATAACCGTATCCTTCCTTTTCCATGTCTGCAAGAGGGATGAAGTTAATCGAGGCGCTATTGATACAATATCTTTTGCCACCTTGGTCTTTCGGGCCATCATCAAATACATGACCTAGGTGAATATCACCCGCGCGGCTTCTTACTTCTGTACGGACCATATTGTATTGCGTATCTTCATCATACGTAACGACCTCAGGAATAATTGGCTTTGTGAAACTCGGCCATCCACAACCTGAGTCATATTTATCCTTGCTTGAGAAGAGCGGTTCTCCTGTCGCCACATCCACATATATACCTGGTTCATACTGATCCCAGTATTCGTTCGAGAAGGCATGCTCCGTATCTTGCAGCACCGCTACCTGATATTGTTCATCGGTTAGTTTGCTTTTAAGTACTTCATTACTCGGTTTGGGATACATCGCCGGATCTATTTCGATAACGACTTTTTCTTCCACTGGAATTTCCTGATCATCTAGTATACTTAGATCAATATGACAATACCCATTGGGATTCTTCACTAAATAATCCTGATGGTATTCCTCCGCTAGGTAATAATTCTCAAGTAGTAACACTTCGGTGACGATATTCTTATCGTATTTATCCTGTTCTTGCTTCACCACATCCATAATGATGAGCGCATCTGCCTCATCATTATAATAAATGCCTGTACGATATTGAACACCTCTATCATTCCCCTGCTTGTTCAAGCTCGTTGGATCAATCACCTTAAAGTATTTGGTTACTAGATCCGCTAGAGATACTCGCTCAGGATCATATTTCACCTCAACGGTTTCAGCAAATCCACGGTCTCCCGCAATCACATCATCATAGGTTGGATTCTCACCCGTTCCGTTGGCATAACCAGAAGTCACATCGCTAACCCCGTAGATGCGAGACATATACGCTTCCACTCCCCAGAAACAACCTCCCGCCAAAAAAATACTATGGAGTTCACTATTGGAATAATCTACTGTTTCATTAGGATTGCTAGAGGGTGATGTCGCACTAGCTCCACTTTTTATATTGTTAACAGATGAACACGCTGTGACTAGAAGTAATAACAACAATAAACCTAGATAGGATAACCGTCTCATCCTTGTTCCTCCCCACGTTTTAATACAAATATTAGTTCATTTCCTTAAAAGTACTGGTGATTTGTTCATTGGAATTATGACCTGGTGTAGTCTTGGCTAAAATACCATCAGATCCAATATAATAGGATGTCGGATATCCTCTCACACCGAATTTCTTCGCCCATATACCATCTTCATCTATTAATACCGTAATATCTTGGTCTGTTGTTTGTTTCTGGAACCACTTAGTGAAGTTTTCTGTCGATTGTTCTCCTTTGAAGTTCGGGCTAACCACACTAATTACTTTGAAATCATTATCCTGAGTAGATAATGTGTTCAGTTCGTCCAGCCCCGCTAAGCAAATAGAGCACCAAGAAGCCCAATACTTTACATATACCTTTTGTCCATCAAGATCTGCCAATGCAACCTTATTTCCTTGTAGATCCATAAGATCGAACATAGGAGCAAGCTTTCCCTCGTTCACAGTTGTTGAAGTATCATTACTTGTTTGACTTGATTGAGATCCATTTCCACAAGCCGTCATAAACACAACCATAGCGATTACGGTCATCATCAACGACCATTTTATGTTACTTATTTTCATTAGATTATCCTCCTTCATGCTTTCATGCTTCACGAAGTATCGTAAGCGTTATTTCAAATTGTGAACAAGGTAGTTATCATATTCAACTTATTCGTCATTAATAATAAGCCCATCAAGATCAGAATAATTCCAGAAACCACCTTTATTGTCCCCATGTACTTATATATACTCTTCAAACGTTGTAACAATATATCTGAGAAGATCGCAAGAATAAGAAAAGGAATCGCTAACCCTACTGTATATACCAACATTAACCATCCACCGAAAGTAGATGACCCTTCACTTGCAGCAATACTAAGGACGGCAGCCAGTACCGGACCAATACAAGGTGTCCAACCGAAACTGAAAGTAAATCCAAGCAGGTAAGCACCTACGATGCCTCTCTTTTTCGCAAACTCTAAGTTCAATTTCCTCTCTCTTTCCATAAAGAACAACTTGATGATTCCTGTCTGATAAATACCGAATAGCACTACAATAAACCCACAAATCACGATAAACCAAGAGCTATTAATAACACTTCCCAACGCACCTGCACCGAAACCCAACAATATGAATACCGTGGATATCCCCAGGATAAAGAAGATCGTCTTTACGATCAAAGGAGGCCTTAATCGCAACTTCCCCAATTTCATACTTGTCGACTGGCTTCCATCATCTGAACCACCGAGAAATGCTATATATACGGGTAATAGTGGTAAAATACAGGGTGAGAAAAAGGAGAATATTCCTGCAATAAAGACACTTCCGATATAGATATGTTCGCTTACCATAGTCATCACATCCTCTACCTTAGCTTACTTCAATTTTAAATTATTTAATACACAAAAACCTCTAATACAAATAAAGTATCAGAGGTTCTTCCATACTATGATTAGATGTTTGAGAAAACTTGCTCTTCTGCTTCTGGTTCAGCAAGTTTTATTATTGTAACGGCATGCGCGGGTGTCCTGTAGCTGGTGCGTACGCGTTCAACATTTGTTGTGCATCGGAATTATCCAATTGTGCTACTTGATAGTAACCGTGCTTATTCTGAAACAAGAAAACCTCATACGCCATTTCGATATAATTCTCGATTTGGGAAGCCAATACCCGGCGAAGCACAGGATTACTCGTCTCTAATGCAGTCATCGTCATATGAGAAGAGAGGGTTTTAAGGTTACCTATCATGAATCCACTAATCTGTGCTTCCTTGATTTCGTTGACAGATTGAACTGGCTTCTTCGGTTGGCTTGGTTTAAGCCCATAAATAATTTGATTCGCTGATTCTTGCATCATGTACTTAGCTGTATCTTGACTTGGTTTGCCGCCTGTCGAAAAGCATTCAGTTGTCAGGTTGTACTGGGAAAGAATAAAGTTGTATTGACGATCCATCATAGACAACAGCTCTTGATCCTGAACCATCGGTTTATACATCAACATTTGATCTAGAATACTGATCGTACATGATAATACTTCATGCATATCAAGAAGTTCAAGACCCCCACGATTGATGTTCTGATTCTGCATACCCATCGACTGATTATTTAAGTTATTTTGTTGATTCTGATTCTGATTATGCATTGTAAAACCTCCTTTATTGTTTTTAGAATGCTATACGAACTACAATAGGTTGAGTGTTTCAGCATAATTTTATACATGGCAAAATTGCGAACTCCCTTAAAGCTAGATTCCTCGTCATCTACAATCTATACAACGTCTGTCATCCTTGTGGAAACAACGCATTCGATACTTTGCCCATCAATTCGATTGTATGCGCAACAGTAATCACATCGAAAATTACAATTAGAGGTTACGCCGATCTCCAATCCTTCCAATGCATATGTAGTAGGTTTCTCTAGCTCAAGGGATTTATACGTCGCTTTGGCTGAAGTGGGGGTTCTGCCACTTCTTCATCATAGCAAAAACTCCTTGAAGAGATTTCATCTTCAAGGAGTTTTGTTATCCTAACCGTTAGTAATTCAAGTACAATCTATACTATTTTACTTTTCAGGTTCATTGTCGATCTTTTTTCGACCATTTAATTTTTCATTTTCCGCTTCTTTAGCAGCCGCACGAATCGCGCCATAATTTTTTTTAACTATTTTTGTTTTATCAGTCTTATTCCAGCGAGTCCAACCCTTACTGCCTGTTCCTCTGCCTGTCCCGCCCTTACCCTTAGCTTTACTCATATCATCACTCCAATATTACTATTATAACATTAAGAAAGACCCGACTTCTACACATTTGCGTAGAGTTGACGGGTCAACCTTATTATTAATCCACTATTGCTTTCAACTTTTAAGGTGAAATTCTCATGTTGCCCTTTAGTTGTCGCTCCGATCAGCCGTACACTACCTTGAATGCTTCATGTACTTGAGGTAGAATATCATCCCAATTCGCATCTGGTTCTTTACTAACCGTTACGAAATCTCTAATCCCAAATATATTATCTATACCTTCTATGCTGAGTAAAGCACTAGCTAAAGGATGATCTGTTTGAGCACCACTCTTCAGTGATACACTCCCAGTTCCTTCAAATATCGTCTCGCTCGCATTGATCTTCATTGAATTTGGATTAGGTGTTTCTTGAACATGAATTTGTATTGCCATGTGATCACTCCTTCTGCAGATCATTGTAACATGTAGGACCAAATCTTACTAATACTCAGTCCAACCATTCCAAACTGCACCTATAAATATATACCATATTTCTGTATATATACTATTTACGTAAAAGACAAGGACCTCTATAATCTCTCTTCTTACTTGGTAATTATAGAGGTCCTTGTCAGTGGTTTACTGCATTTTGTTAAATAAGTTCACAAGAGCTTGAGCACTTTCTGCACGGCTCGTTTCCACTTTCGGAACAAATTCACTCTTGCTTTGTCCGTTCATCAATCCAAGCGATGTAGCTGCTTGAACCTCTGCAACAGCCCATGAACTGATCTCTTGTTCATCCGTGAATGTAGACTCTAAACCATCCGATGTCATAGTTGCTGCATTTCTAAACTGATAAGCACGTAAGATCATCACAGCCATTTCTTCTCGCGTGATGCTTTCTTGTGGTGCGAATGTTATCTCACTCTTCCCTTTCACCAATCCATTATGGTATGCAATAGAAACTGCCGAAGCGTACCAAGCGCTGCTGTCAACGTCTTTGAAGGCGAAATTGCCTTCATCCGCCAAATTCAATGCCCGGACGAGCATCGTTGCGAACTGAGCACGAGTCAACTTTTCCGCTGGACTAAACGTACTATCGGTAGTTCCCTTCACCACATGCTTGGCAGCGAGTTCCTTAACAGCGGCTTCCGCCCAGTGACCTACCAAATCTGCAAACAATTTATTGTATTCTATTACTGCATACTTACCTAAATTATATACGTCTGCTTTAAGCTTGCCATCTTCCCAATAGGAGGCTACGTGCTCCATTTCCCCATTGTCCTTAATAAAATATACGCCCAACCGTTTTGTATCCGCAGAAGGATCAACATTGAAGACTAAAGTAGATGGCGTTACGAAACGTTCTACCTTTACTTCTTTGCCATCCTTCGTTTGGACACTCAGACTGAAATTGAACATCTTGCTTGCCAATTTCGATATGGAAGTCGAGCTATTCGATTTCCCAACAAGGGATTCGGCTAATGATTGTTCCACCCCATCCATCTTAAAGGAGATGACTGCACCTTCAGCTTGCCCAGATGGAATCAATAACTGAATAGCTTTCAGCAATGATGCTGGAAGTTCAATCGTGAAATCTCCTTGGTTGATTTCGATCGGCTTAGATCCCAGTATTTCCCCTGCTTTCAATGGAAGCAGAACCCCATTTTCTCTTGCATCAAGATTAATGGATACTTTTTCTTTACCGCTCTTCAACGTTGCTTCATTGATAATCCTTTGAGTAAGCTTATTGTTATTACTGCTGTTAGCGTTACTATTATTATTACTGCTGTCTGTTCTGTCCCCTTCTACAGGACCTTTATCAACTACTGGAATAGCTGCAAGAATAACAGTTCCGCCTTCATTTATACCTGGAAGGCTAAAACTTATCTTATTATCCTTCGTTACGTTGTAAACCTTACCACTATACTCATCTTTTACTTCGCTACCAGCTGCATACGGCACACTTAACGTAATGTCTTTACTTGTTTCTTTCGTATTAATGATCGTAACGATATTCTTACCGTCATATTGTTTACTAAATGCTAGATATCCTTCCTCATTAGAAGCAACAAGTGATGTCCGTGTTCCTTTGGAGAACACTTTGGAATACTTAGCTCGGATATTCAGCAACTTCTGGTAATGATCATGTAGAGGTTTTTCACTCTCTAACTGATCCCATGGCATATCTGCACGATTCTCGCTAAATTCTCCTTCACTCATGTCGATAGCATTCCTACCTGAACGTCCTAATTCTTCTCCATAGTATATGACTGGCTGTCCTTTGGATGTAATTTGTAGTGCTACTGCAGCCTTCAGCTTACCTTTGTTTCCACCAACGGCATCAGACGACAGGAAGCCGTCCTCATCGTGGCTACTCAGGAATTGCCCCATCGTTCTTGTATTATCCATCTGCGCTTCACGGCTAGCTAGGTACGCTTCAACCGATTCAATGTCCCCATTCACGAAATTCGCAGCATTCTCATTGAAGCTGAAATCAAGAAGACTGTCCATTTGGCCACTTTGGAGTGTACCACCATCACTATCAACGCTAGCCCCAAAGTATTCACCGATCAATTTGAAATTCGGATCAATCGTAGTTAATGCATTCTTGAACGCTTTCCATGTCGTGTCTTCCACATGTTTCACGGTGTCTACACGGAAATAATCTATCGTATCTCCACGATCTGTTCTAGCACGATCTAACCATCCAGCTTGCCAATCAATGATTTGCGCGCGAACGTCAGCGTCCTCTGTGATGAAATCAGGAAGTTGTGCTAATTCACCTTTTACTGGATCTTCATCTGCAGAGATTCCATCTGCTCTCAGCATACCAGCGAAACGATCTTTATCTTCTTGCGTAATCCCAGGTCTATTGTCGTCATCTTTCAAACCATACCCCACATGATTCAAGACTACGTCTACCATAATCTTAATTCCTTTATCATGGGCGGTATCGATTAGCTCTTTGAATGTTTCTAGATCGCCCAGATGTTCATCGATCTTTGTAAAGTCCTTAGCCCAATATCCATGATATCCATGTTGTTTACTGTTGAAATCAACGCCTTTGTTGAAATCGATGTTGTCAACGATCGGTGTAATCCACAACGTATTTATACCCAACTGCTGTAAGTAATCCAACTTATCAATAAGACCTCTGAAATCACCTCCGTGGTAGGCTTCAAGATGGCTAGTATCGACATCAAAGTTATTTGTTGTATCACCATCCTGAAAACGATCCGTCAGTGCGAAGTAAATGCGAGCTTCGTCCCAATCGAAATCATCTTTCCCAGCATACGTTCTCGCCTTGACCTGTACGGTCGTAGAATGAGTATGTTTGTTACCATATTGATCTACCAAAGTGACCAGAATATTCTTCGATCCAGCAGTAATGTAATCCTTCACTGCAATGGACTGTTCCAAGAGCTCCGTATCAAACTTCACCTTTGATGGTCCACCTAACTCAGTAAGATCGATATAACCTTCACGGTAGTTTATGAATTGATCTGATACAACACTCAATTTCAGTACCGCATTCTCGTTAGCTGTAATGACTAATGGATTAACAATCGATTTGATTGTCATCGCAGGTAATTGATACTCCACAATAGATTTCCCATTCATCGTATTGTGCGGATCTGTCACTTCACTAGCTGACCCATCCTTAGTCACTACGAAAGTATACTCATGTGTACCAATCCCTACATTATTTAACGTATAACTGAACCATTCTTTGGCTGGATCATAAGTCATGGCATATTCTGTACCGTCGACTTTAACTTTTACATCTGTAATAGAGCTCATTTGCCCGCTTTGGAAAAGAGCATCATCTCTGTACACAAACGTAATATGACCGTCATTTAGAATAGGGCCTCTAATACTTGGTAGTATATTTAGTTCTTTTTCGTTACTCGTTATTATTACTTTGGTAAACGATTCTCCAGGTGTCACCGAAATAAGACGATCATCTGGATAATCTTGTTTGGCAGTGTTCCAGTCTGTACCTTTACGTAGAACAAATCCAACACTCGTGGCTTGAGGCGCGATTTCAATCATCACAGTCGCCACACCGTTCTCTATCTTTTCAAAGTCAATCTGATCATTCTTCACGCCTGTGTTCCATACCCAAAGGTTCCAATCCATATAATCCTTATCTGGGCGAATATAATTGATTTGGACGTAACGCTTCGCTACTTGTGCAGTAACGTTAACCGTTACTTCTGACGTGATCCCGCCATAGGCAACTGTAATCGTTGCAGTTCCTTTAGAGACCGCCTTCACTAAGCCTTTGGCAGTCACAGTCGCCACCAGGTTATTGCTTGATGAATAAGTAGCCTTGCTCGTTACTCCTCTTTGGCTGCCATCATCGTACCTCGCATAAACGGCTGTTTGATTCGTTCTGCCTATTTCTAAAGAATAATTGGATTCTTTCACTTCTACCGAGCTTAATACCGATGCCGCAGCTTCCATCTTAATAATAACTGCTGATAAAGGTTCTAACGTGATCGAATTAGCCGTGAGTGAGAATCCCGATCTTGAGCTAACCTCTACAATCCCTGCTTCATCATTATCTACCACGACCATACCAGAGGTTAGATCTTCCGAAAGCGTAAGTGTCCTTGTTGTATTATCCGCATTTACAAACGCATAATAATGACCAGTTCCGTCTGTGGCTTTGTTCTTATAAGCGATTATGAGATCTTGTGGCTTTATCTCAGGTGCTTCAATCAAGGTGATATTAGAGTCTACTAGCATTTGTTCGCCTAATCTAAATGCATCTGTTGATTTTCTTAATGCCGTCAGGCCTGCTGTATATTCTCTTGTAGTGTTATTCACAGGGAAAGCTACCTCATCCGTTGCTTTCGTCCAGTCAAACATGTTGATAGCATCGGAAGAGTCATAGGAATCATGTACAAAATATCCAAATACATGACCTGTCTCATCTTCTAATTCATGATATTTATGCTCTGGCTCTCCTGCTTCTTTCCATTGTTTGGTACGTCCATATTCCTGTCCTGCATGGAGAAAGGCAGTCCCCTGAGACGTCAGCACTATCATATTTCCAAGTCGGATCCGCTTATGAATCTCTATATCATTTTCCTCTATTGCTGGATCCTTCTTAATAGACTGAGCAATAATATCATATAAAGGTAAGTTGTCATGCGCCTCAATATATTGCACGATGTCACCTGGATCGTCTTCAGCCGTATTACCCGGTTGTGCCTTAATATTATTGAAGATCACATTGATGTCACGTGCGCCGCCCGTAATAAATCTCGGATCACCTTCATTACCGAATCCTGATTTCAATTCATTTCTGATCTCATCAGAGAACACACCGACACTGTCGGTTTTGTCCATCCAGTCCTGGTCTGCCCCTTGACCTGCTAGTGAAGGATCTGCAGCGGCTCCGCCGAATGTTCTCCAACCTTCCCCAATAAATAAAGCATTCGGATTGATTGCCTCTGCTACATCATAAGCATTCTGCACAGAGTCATAGGTTGCATCACCCATCATATCCCAGCGCATGCCATCGATTTTGTATTCTTCGAACCAATATTTAACGGAATCCACCATTAATTTCTCGGACATTTTATGGTTTGTCGCTAGATTATTTCCAAATCCACCGATGTTATTACCATTAGCATCTTGAAATGAATAATAATTAGGAACGATATCATCCAAGAGACTTGCTTGAGCCATATGGGTATATACAACATCCAGTACTACACCCATACCAGCATCATGAATCGCATCAATCATATTCTTCAATTCCTTGATTCTGAGTTCCGGGTCTGCAGGGTTCTCAGAGTAAGCACCATCAGGCGAGAAATAGTTATGTGGGTCATATCCCCAGTTGTATTCATTGTCTTTCGTTGAATACTCAAGTTCTCTATTATTCATATTCATTTCATCCCCATAATACCAAGCCATGACAGGAAGTAATTGAACATGCGTTACGCCAAGAGATTTAATGTAATCAATTTTATTCTTAAAAGCATCGTAAGATCCCCATGTTGCACTGTTCAAATCATTCTCAATAGACGGGTCTGATGTAAAATCTCTTACATGGATCTCCCATATAATTGCATCTTCTCTTTGTTCGTATCCTTCAATATTGGCAAAGTCAAAACCTGCGGGGTTCGTTCCGCTTAAGTCCACGATAGCTGCTTTTCCTACAGCATCTCCATCAGAACCAACTTCACCTTTCGTATTCACTCTAAATGGAGCCATCGATTTGGCATAAGGATCAAGCACTTGTTTCACTATACCGTTATTGGTTACTTCATATTGGTAGAAATATCCTTTAAGATCCGTAACACCTAGATCCCCTGGAACAATTCTAACAGACCATACACCTTTATCCTCTTGGGATAAGTTCACACTTCTCACTAGCTGCGCAGCATTACCTTTGTCATATATATCCGCAACTACGGAACTCGCTTTCGGTGCCCAAAGTTTAAGCGTTACGCTCTTTGTATTCGCATGATATGTCGCTCCGAGGTCATCTCCCTCGTAATGATACATTTCGTCGAGCATTCTCCACCCAGTCGTAGCCGATAGGGTTCTTCCAGAGTATGTGACACTTAATGGAACATTCTCCAATGAGAACGGTGTTGTCACAACTTCAACCGTTGTTGCACTAATGATTTGGACTCTGTTGACCGTTACAACATCACCATTCTTGTCTGTAATGATCAGTCCATCTTTCAATACTCTCTCATCTAGACCTTCGGTCATCGTAAATCCTAACTGAATTTTACTTTCAGATAATACCTCAGCGGATGTAAGTCCGGTAGGTAAATTCCCGTTAGAAGAAACGTATACGTTGGGATCTCCTTGTTTGATCCATAATTGATTATATTTATCCAATAGATTAAAACTTCTATTGTCTTCTTTATCTGCATCACCTTCGGTGCGATTCACAACAAAAAACCCTATTTTCTTGGCATTCTTTTTGAGCGGAATATCAACATATACTCCAAATGGATCTATTTGATCAACTGGAAATGGGGTTGCATCTGATGCCCATACGGACGACGGTGTTGCTACATCATCCCAAATCCAAATTCCATAAGGACTATAGTTATTGTCTGCTCTTTGATAATGTATGCGAACCGTATTGGCCGGAATATCGTCACCTGGTGCGACGAATTCTGCCGATACACTATGATCTAATGCATTGTAATTGAATGTGACTAGAAGCTCTTCGGGAAGACTCAACTTCGCATTACTTCCGGGATACTCCTCTCCCCAGTCAGAACCAAGGACAATTTTATATTCATAGTCACCAGCGTAAACAATCTTCGTGACCGAATAAATATTATCGAAATCGTCATCATACATCTTGGCTTGTGCATCAGCGGGAGACCAATCTTTGGCATCGCCTATATCAATCTGTAAATTCCCAACCACACGAGGGAGCTTATCCGTTGCAATCGGAGTGTAGTAAGTAGAATCCGCGATTTTATTAGAATTATGGTTGTAGTAGAAAGTAATATTCGTTGCTTGAGTTAATGTAATGTTGATGTTTCCTCCAACATCAACCCCAGCTGGGTTAGTATAGTTGCCAAATCCATAACTGACAATCCAATCTCCATTAAGGGCAACTTTGTAATTATAAGTACCTGCAGGCAAAGCACCTGTAAACTGATAGTTTCCATTGCCCATATCGATCATTTCAGTTGCGGTAGCCGCAGGATCCCAATCCCCGCTTTGCCCTAATTCAGATTGTAAATCACCTACCAATACAACTTTAGTAGGGGCGTCTGCACTTGCTTGTAAAGGAAATAACCCCATGCTTGAAATAACAAGAATAAGTACCATAAAGATGGATAACATTTTCTTCATTCTGTGGACAGTTTTCACGTCAGCAACACTCCCTGATATAAATTTCAACAAAAAATGCAAACGATTGCACAAAAGACGACACGCCCCCCTTTTAAATTCTAGTTGATAAACCTAATAGATTCACGATAGTAAGCATCCATTGCAAATAATTCTAATTTTACATAACGGTCATTTATTCAGTGAAATGAAACCGTTTGCATATATAGTATAACGCTTTTAACAAAACGTCAATTCTTATATTTAGCAAATCATCATATCGAATCTAATTGCGTGTGTAATATTCGTAGTTCTTCACCAGTAAGGTCTCTCCACTTCCCTTGTTCTAGTCCATCCATAGAAATATTCATGATTCTTATCCGTTCAAGCCTAAGCACTCTATAGCCGAGAGCCTTACACATTCTACGAATTTGAAGATTGAGCCCTTGGGTTAAGATAATTCTAAACTCATATTCATTGATCCGAAATGTCTTACACGGTTTGGTTATCACTCCAAGAATACCTACGCCACTGGACATGTCCTGAAGAAATTGATCAGTAACAAGCTTGTCTACCTTCACCACATATTCTTTCTCATGACCATTCTCTGAACGCATCATTTCATTTACAATATCTCCATCGTTCGTTAATAATATTAATCCTTCGGAGGCTTTATCCAATCTTCCAACAGCAAAAATTCGAGAAGGATAGTTTACGAAGTCAATAATATTACCTGCAACATGCTCTGCAGCCGTGCAAGTAATCCCTATTGGCTTATTCAGTACGATATATACGGGTTCTGCTCTGCTAGGTATCACTTCATCATCAATAAGTACCATGTCACCTAGAGCAACACTATCCCCTGGTTCGCAAATAACACCATTAATCGAAATCCTTCCAGCTGCAATCAATCTATCCGTTTCACGCCTTGAACAAAAGCCCGTCTCGCTAATATATTTATTAATTCGCATATTAATCCTACTTTCGACACTATGGTATGTCTTGATTCTAGCAGAAGCTTCATCTCAACGACAAATAACCCGTCTTGGTTCACACCAGGTACGGGTTATTCTCGTTACTCAGATGTTGCTCTGTGATTCCCTAGATTAGATCATTATTTTACAAATATCATTTGTGAATTGTACAGGATCAACGACCTGTAATCCTTCGATCAAGAGCGCCTGATTATACAACAGATTGGTGTACAAACTCAACTTGTCTTTATCGTTTATATAAGCGTCTTTCAATGATTGATACACTTCATGGTTAACGTTAATTTCCAAAACCTTATCTGCTTGAACATCTTGTCCATTAGGCATTGCTTTCAATATCTTTTCCATCTCAATCGTTAGTTCGCCTTCAGTAGAAATGCATACAGGATAGGTTTTCAATCTCTTCGATGCTTTTACATTCGTGACTTTATTCGTTAGTATACTTGTCATCGCTTCAAAGAGATCCTTGTTTTCGTTCTCTTCTGCTTCTGTAGGCTTATCATTTGCATCTGCCTCAATGCCCAAGTCGCCACTCGATACAGATTTGAATTCTTTCTCTTTGTAGTTCAAGATCATCTTGATTGCGAACTCATCGATATCATCTGTACAGTATAGAATTTCATATCCTTTATCAGATACTAACTCTATTTGCGGAAGCTTCTCAATTCTATCGATTGATTCTCCTGAAGCATAATAAATATACTTCTGATCTTCTGGCATTCTTGCTACATACTCATCCAATGATACAAGCTTCTTCTCTTTGGATGTATAGAACATCAACAGATCCTGCAATGTTTCCTTATGCATACCATAATCATTATAGACTCCAAATTTCAACTGTCTGCCGAAAGCTATAAAGAATTGTTCGTACTTCTCTCTTTCATCCTTCATCAAACTTAGTAGCTGACTTTTGATTTTGTTCTTAATATTTTTGGCGATAAGTGTTAATTGGCGATCATGCTGAAGCATTTCTCTGGAGATATTCAGTGATAAATCCTCGGAGTCGACCATTCCTTTCACAAAACCGAAATAATCAGGAAGCAAATCAGAACATTTCTCCATAATCAGCACACCATTGGAATACAGTTCTAAGCCCTTCTCATATTCTTTGGTGTAATAGTCAAACGGTGTGTTCTCTGGTATGAATAGAATCGCGTTATAGACTACAGCACCATCAGCACTAATATGGATGTGTTTCAGAGGCTTATCGAAGCCATAGCGCTTTTCAGTATAAAAGTTGTTATAGTCCTCTGCCGTAAGCTCATTCTTATTCTTGCGCCAGATTGGCACCATGCTATTGACGGTTTGTTCTTCGAGAACTTCCTCGAATTCATCTTCACTGCCTTCTTTAGGTCTTTGCTCTTTCACATCCATCTTAATTGGGAAGCGGATGAAATCAGAGTATTTCTTAATAATTGATCTTAAACGATACTCTTCTAGATATTCATCATACTGATCATCTTCTGTATTTTCCTTTATTTTCAGAATAATTTCAGTTCCTATAGCATCTTTCTCGCATGATTCAATCGTATATCCATCTGCACCCGTAGACTCCCACTTGAAAGCCTCGTCGCTACCTAGAGCTTTACTGATAACAGTAACATCATTTGCCACCATGAACGCTGCATAGAACCCAACCCCGAATTGACCAATGATGTTGTGTCCATCTTTCGCTTCATTCTCTTTCTTAAAAGCTAACGATCCGCTCTTAGCAATCGTACCTAGATTATTCTCTAGCTCCTCCTTGGTCATACCAATACCTGTATCGGAGATGGTCAATGTACGAGCAGTTGGATCTGCTGTTACTTTAATGTAATAATCCTCTTGGTTAAACACCATATTATCATCCGTTAGTGCTTTATAATAAATTTTATCGATAGCATCACTTGCGTTAGAAATAAGTTCTCTCATAAATATCTCTCTGTGTGTGTAGATGGAATTAATCATCATTTCCAGTAATCTTTTTGATTCCGTTTTAAACTCTTTCTTTGCCACTAAAATTTCCTCCTTCAATTTAGAACATCTTAGTTTATTAATATTAAAAAGGAATTAGCACTTTAATGATTAGAGTGCTAATTCCTAATTTTACTTATTACAAATTTCATTGTCAAGTTGTTACAGCTACTTGTCCATAAGACAATAACAGCTATTTGTTAGTAGTCGATCTTACAGGTAAGGATGCCCAAATGTTTTCAAGCCATGAATCAAATCCCGCTCCCTTATCTCCTTCGTACGTATCGTACAAATCTACTCTCATCTTTTTCAACTTTTCCTTAAACTCTTCAAAAGTATGCCCTTCTGGCAAACTCTTCTTAATTCTTACGAAGATTTTTGTGATTCCCTTGAACAATTCTCCGGTATTCTTTGCTGGTAGTTGAACATCCTCACCCAATTCCTTGAGTTTATGATAAGCAGCCTCTTGTACTGTATATACAGCATCATTTGTCATGACACGTGTAAGTATATCAATGGAACGTGCATCATCTAACTGACCTAATTCTTCTACAGCCTTTAACCGTTCTCTCCAATCAGATGTACGATTGACAGCTTTCTTCAATTGCTCCATATTGGGGCCTAACTCCAATACCTCTTCATTATTCACTTCTTCATTGTTCACTTCTTCATTATTCAAACGATCCAATCCCCTTCTATTCAAAATCTTGTTGGCACAATGAAAAATATCCATTATGTTTATTATACCTCATATGTTTCTATTATTGCGCTATACTTTCAGTACTAAACAAGTTACCGGAAACATCCTCTGCATATTCGTACAGTCTGATCAATTACAACGCTATCATCTCACAAGCTCTCTGTGATTATTCTGACTTTGCACCTGTTGCTCCATGACTCTTCATTATTTTTTTCATTCCAGCTGTCGCTTCGACTGTTCCATCAGGCATCACCCATACGGCTTCAACACCTTCTAGACTTTCTACAAGCATTAAGCTCTGCTCGAATGGCACAAGAAATGCCGCCGTCGATAGGAAATCCGCCACCCCTGAGTCTTCCGTTACGATCGTCACAGCCCGATAATATTGTCCTGGCATCAGTGTCTTGGGATCGATTAAATGATGATATATCTCTCCATCCACGACGAAATACCTTTGATAGTCACCACTACTAACGACAGATGCATGATTAATAAAGATCGTATCAAGTAGATTCTCCTCATCGCTAGAGATGAACCTATCAGGGTTCTGTAACCCTACGCCCCATCTCTGACGAATGCCGTCAAGTGGTTTATGAATAGCGCGAACATTCCCCCCAGCGCTGATCATGCCCGACAATAATCCATCCGCTATTAATTCATTAGCAACAACTTCTACTGCATATCCCTTGGCAACCGCCCCAACATTAAGCCTCATCTGCTTATCAGCCAAGTATACGGTCCTATTGACCGTATCTACAATGACATTATCAAGATCCATATGTTCTTCAGCCTCTATAAGTTCATCCATCGGAGGTAACTTCGCATTCATTGGATCATCTAAACCTGCTTCACGGTAATCATGCCAAATCTGGAGAACTGCTCCCATCGCTATATTCGTATCTTCACTAATTTGCTTAGCCCATTTCTTCGAGAAAAGAATCAGATCAATAATATCATCATCGACTTTTATCGGCCTTATCCCTGCATGATCATTAATCGTTTTAATGTTATTAACACCATCATAATCATTATAGATATCATAGAATTTGTGAAGTTCTAGAAATCGCTCATGAGCTTTCTCATAGAATATTTGAAATTCTTCTTCATTCTCTGTATACGCAACAAATTGCGTCAGCGTATTAAAGCTATCATAGAAGCTTCCACTATATTTATGAAATTCATTCTTACTCACATTATTATTCTGTCCATTTTGACACCCAGTCAATAGAAGAGACACTAGGACTACTATAGTTATAATTTTGCGCCACTTATGCATGTGATCACCTTCATTCCTATTAAACATGACTAATACTGAATAATCCACTTTAGACAAAACTCCCCCTTACGAAGAGGGAGAGTTTTGTCTTTATTATTTAAATGTTATGAACTTATATTATTTCGCATTCACAGAAGACTCTTCTAATGCAGCGATATAACCTTGAACAGTCATCGTCACAGAAGACGTTAACTCAGCAACATCGGGTACGGAAGGATGAGCATCGTCTACCTTCTTTGTCTTCATCCCTTTGATTTCATCTACTGATTTACCTGCCATCCATTTCGCTAGAGCATCTGCTTGCTGATACCATTCTTTTTGAATTTTGGAAGCCTTAATCATCCCGTATGCATCGCCAAGTTCAACCTTCGTTTTAGGTTGTTCTTTTAAATCTGAAGTTACTTTACCGTCTTTATCGAAATTAACTTTGGTTTGAGCATTATCAATAAGTGTTCCGACTACTTTACCATCTTTATCAAATGTTGTTGCCATCATAACCGTATCTACTTGTGCTACTGGAAGGATCTCCTTGCCATCCTTCGTACCTAGCCCCTTGGAGCTTGAAATAGAAATATTGTGCCCCATTCCTAACTTTTCAGCACCTGCTCCTACTTCTACAGCAGTGTTATATGCCTCTTCAAGAGCAGCTATATAATCTTGAACCGTAATCGTTACAGAAGACGTTAGTTCAGCTACATCAGGTACAGATGGGTGAGCATCGTCTACCTTCTTTGTTTTCATCCCTTTGATCTCATCGATCGACTTACCGATCATCCATTGACCTAGTGCATCCGCTTGTTCAAACCATTCCTTCTGAATGGAAGAAGCTTTAATCATGCCATATGCTTCAGCAAGCTCAACCTTTGTTTTATTCTCAACAGCCAAATCATTAGCGACTTGAAGATCTTCCGTGAAATCCACTTTAACTTGTGCATTATCAATTGTAACTTTTACAACTTTTCCATCTTTGTCAAACGCAGCAGCTACCATAACAGTATCTACTTGACCCTTTGCCGGTGTAACTTTACCATCCGCATCTTTGCCCATATCACTTGATTTCGCTATGGTTGTGATGTGCCCAAGCCCCATCTTTGTGATTCCTTCCGTAGATGTAGCCTTTGAATCCTTTGAATCATTTGAGGAGCAACCTGCAAACATGGAAACCATCATTACCGCTACTAATAAACTAACTAATGTCTTTTTCATAATAAACCCCCAGTAAATCAATAATATTCAGAACATAATTAGTATCACATATCTCCTTGTCAAATTAAGTGAAATAAATCACATTCATAATCTATAAAAAATACACCCCTATCATATCACGCGTAAAACTTGAGTGGTTTCCGTTGGTTCTTCTAAGGGGTGCACTTTATTTTTGTGTGAATTATCAAATTAAATTGATGAAATATAACATCCTCTAACGAGGTCTATTCAAAAATGAACGACCTCATTAGAGATTTCATAGATAGAGAATTCATGTCTTACTTCTTAACTACTGTTTTACGAACTGCTGCTTTCCGTACTGTTGTTGTTCCATTACCGAGAACCTCAGCAAAATTAGAAGGAACTGTGATGCGATTTTGGATGCGATTAATGAAAACATCATTGGAATTGAAAACTCCCAAATTTCTTACACCTAAATTACCACGAAAAAAAAGCACCCTCTAGATTCTTCTAAGGGATGCCTTTTTTCATTTCACTCTATATTAATCTATTAGTTGTTGTCTGCTACTACAGCTTTGTATGCAGCTAAATCTGTATAGACTTCCACTTTGAGTGGATTACGCTTATGCTTGGATACTTTATAGAAGTGATACACAACCAAGGCAATATTAGCTGCCAAAGATAATGCACTCACAACCCATAAAGCTGTCTCATTATGCGATGATTGCACGGCAAATTTAGATTGCCCGACAAACGCTGGAAAAGACATCGTAAACATCATCCAAATCGCCAACGTTTGTGCCCGAAATTGTAACCAAGCACCTTTCTTCATGAAGAATGCTGGAATTGTACATGAGATTAACAGCGCACCACCTGCATAGAAGGCGTGGTCTGACACCGCATTATACACATAGGCAAAGTTCCAAATATCATATGCAATAATCCAGAACCACAGTTGGTCAGGCCATACCATATCTTTTTTCTTATCTTTACTAATCATAATTCCCATCCAACCAGACATCGCCACAATGTTCAATAGACCAGCGATCCCATTCATGATGTTCCAAGATCCACCAATCATCATGACGCCATCTACGATGCCAGTCTCCATACTGTATACTTGGAAATCGCGAATAACAGCTTCCAGAATATTCAGTCCCAGAATAAATGGTGGGAACATCAGAAGGTACTTGTTGCTGCTCCAACCTTTAATATATCTGAGTGCCATGAAGCCTATACATCCTGCCAACGCAGAGTACACTTTCACCCAGTGAAACCAGGTTCCAGTACTGGACCCTTCACCTGCGGTGTTTGGCCACACTACAATGGTAAGCACAAGTGGTAGTGCTATGAACAATGCAATAGAGAACCATTTACTAATCCGAGCTATTTCATTTACAAATATTAAGCCTGCAAGTACTACAAACCACATTACAGCAGAGTACCAAGGTATTGATTCGAATAAAAACATGACTAACCTCTCCTATTCATTTATGTTGAAATGATTTGCCTCAACCTGAATATATACGATTGCTCATTCCGACATCAAATCCTTGAAAGTGTTGATCTATCAATGTTTTATAAGTTACCATTCGAGTTAGGTTTACATATTAATCAACTCTACTTTTTTTTCGATCACAGCATCCTTTTCCCTGTAACTATACCTATTATCAACCTTGATACTGCAAACATAACTTGAAAGTAAAATAAACGACAGAATGATATACTTTCTTATATTCAAAAGAATCGTTCCACCAAGTGTTTCGCATACACGATGCAATTCTCTAGCGTAGGAAAGTTCATGATTTCTCCAGCGAAGTAAATATTATTTCTACCCTGCATTTGGTCAAGTTGATCATAGAAACCCTCGCGAAGGGCGACCGAATCCACATGTGGGAACTGTTGCCAACTTTTCATCATATAAAGGCGAATATTATCGCCACCAAGCTTTCGAAGTTTGTTCTCTACAGACTCACGCATCTGATGATCTGTCATAGCTTCATTTTCCACAATATATATTGTAATAAGATCTGTCTCGCCCATGTCTGCCCACCGGTAATACCAAGCCATCATTTGCCCCTTGCGCTCTGGTTGCATATTATAGGGTATATAGCCTGAATGCTCTGGCATACCTTCTACTCTATAGGCATAGACTCGAAAACTCTCATATACAATACGATCCAATAACTCCCTATCTCTAGGTGACAAATCGACCATGTGACTCATATGTTGTAAGGATGCTGTATAAATAACTTTGTCGAAATACATCACATCCTGATTTGTTTCCACCCGTACTTTCCCACTTTCATCATTCTCCATATGGAGCACTTCACAAGTCAGACGTAGATCCTCCACTTGGTCTGCCATCCGTTGTATCAGTTCACGAACTCCCTTGGGCCATGTAATCATGTGAGTAATTTCAATAAAGGACATTAAATTATCGTAACTCAGAAATTTCAAAACATATGCAGCAGGCACCTCATCAATGTTACCAAACCCAAAAGTGCTGAAATAGTGCATATATACTTGCATAATGACAGACAAATCATTCTCTTTACACCATGATGAAAAGGGTTGACATAGCTCCTCAGGTAATTGCAGAAAACCTGGTTCTTTCAGACTCTCGTATCTACTCAATATATGTGGGAGACGTTTGAACTCTTGATTAAAGTCCTTCATCTGATTCATAGGAATCTGCGATACTCGCTTTCCATGATGATCGAAGAATCCCCGTTCTAATAATGGCCCCTTATCCATGAGGTCAAATTCCACCATCAGTTCCATTGTATTCTTATACGATGGGAGGCCGATTAGAGTACCCATTTCATACGTCTTCCCTTTGTACCCGATCGAATGACACTTTCCACCTACTTGATCATCTTTTTCTAGGAGAGTAATGTGACTATATCCCTTCCTGGCCAAATGATAGGCAGTTGCTACGCCAGAAATTCCCGCACCTATAATAGCAATCTTCTCTTCAGACTTCACATATTCCATCTTCCATCATCTCCTTGTAAACAACCAGAGCGGTAAATTCTCTTTCTGACCGGTATAGTCCAATACGACATCCGATGGGATTCGACCTTGATTAGGACCATCTGTAATTTCCCTGCTGAAGTTGTAGTCATTCAAGAACTCATGTAGACGCTTCTCTAGCTTATCAAAGGATTCTATCGTCTCATCTACCCAAGCCTGCTGATAAAATTCCTTCGTCAACACAGACATAAAATTTTCCAAAGGCTGAAATATTTCTTTATTGTTTGCTGTAAATGCTACTTGATTAATATTGTTTTTATGTAGAAATTCAGTATATTTATGATTTCCTCGATCCCAGTTGTTAGTGAACTGCCTACTTTTATTAGTAACTAGATGTTGTATTTCAAAGTTAAATGCCTTCATTAAAGGAATGACCTTTAAATGCATAAATTCTATAAAATGAATAGTCTTCTTTTGATTATAAAGCTTGACTAGCCCTAACCTAGAATAAGTATCATATATCACATACTGATACACCTTTCCTATCTTAGGGAAGCTACCCATATAATGAATACTCTGCTGGCACATATAACCAGGGTGAGCATTTGCAGGATTCTTCATTTTATAATCTAGATCTACTTGTTTTTCCATACCCCGAAGAATTTTACGAACTTCTCCCTGTTTCGGCTTCTTATCTTTGATATCTTTGGCGTAAGTCTCACGTTGCTCCCTCGTACTCAGACTATTTCTCCTTAGCACATTATAAATACCTGACTCCCCAACCTTCATCCCCTCGTCTTGTAATTCATAGTAAATTCGCTTGGGTCCATCCTCAGGAAATTTGGCAACATACTGTAATATCAGCCTCTCCATTCTCGTATCTACTTTATTAGGCATAACTGGTTTTCTCTCTTTCTCTATCAACCCTTCCATGCCATGTTTGTTGTATGCATTACACCACTTGTAAAAGATTGTCCTCGAAATACCAAACTCCTTGCAGGTTTTACTCACATTATTGCTAGTGATTCCTTGCATGATGATCTGATATTTTTTATTCTCATTCAATCTACTCAACTCCTTGTAGAGGTAATTCATTTCAAGAAAGACATCTTGCTGTGAAGCTGCTACCTACAATCGCCTTCCATCGCCATCGCCGTAGTCATCATAATGAGCATAACGCAGCATTAATTTCTTTAACGGAACTGGGAGACTCTATTCCATAAAGAAACACCGATATGAAATTGTAACGGAACTACAGGACGCTATATGTAAATAAACAGCCCAAATCCAGCAAAAAGTATCAAATAAGGTCTATCACTTCCGTTAAAATTTCAAAAGTGATGTTTCGAGCAGAATAAGGTCTACTGCTTCCGTTAGAGTACTTACCACCGTTCTACCGCCTGACTCCCCCACTCCCTCAGCAACAACCCCAACCTCTTCTTCAGATTCATCTAATTTCATACAATCGAAAAAAGTACCCCTTAGAATATCATAGATGAAACCCAAAGGTTTCTCCATGACATATTCTAAGGGGTAGTTCAAAAAGTCAGATTTTGATCACGAAGCTTACCAAGAAGCATACTCGACATCGAATATTGAATTGATTACCGCTTGCGCTTTAATATAGACAACCCGTTCACAGGAAGATTCAGCACATCTGACACTGGAGCACTGGATTCCATATCCGTATACTCTTGTCCGTCTAGTTGAATAGCTTGAACACTACCACTGAAGTTCTGTACAAAAATATAATCGTTCTCTCCGTCTGTCCGAAGCTGCGCCGTCACACCTGTTGGTAGGTCGCTATCTAATGAACGTGAAATCCCTGCCTTGTTCGCAATAGCAGTATATAACGCCTCATAGAACGCAGGATCCTTCACTCGTGTAGCGAGGTGGTAAGCCTCTCCCTTACCTAGCTTATTCACTGTCAATGCAGGACGTCCAGCATAGAAATCGCTGCGATATACTCCTAGTGCTTCCGCACCTTCAAGATGAATTAGCTCAGCAATCTCGTGTGCATCATAATCTCCACTTAGCTCTAGAGCGTTGCCAGCTTGTAGTACGACACCATTCAGATCGCGACTGTGCAGTCCTTCTGTCTCCTCCGCCCAGATACCAAGCGTTTTGCGCAGTGGACCCGGGAATCCGCCCAGATGGCATAGATCCGTTTCTCCGACAACACCAGACCAGTAGGTTGCTAGAAACGTTCCACCTTGTTCAACATATTGTTCAATTCTCTGACCGTTCTCTTCACTAATGAGATACAACATTGGAGCGATAATGAGCTTATAAGCAGACAGATCATCTTCTGAACCGATCATATCGACGGAAATACCTTGCTCCCACAATGCCCGGTAATGCTGTAGTACTGTCTCTTCATAATGTAAACCAGAATTGCGAATACCTTGAGCATCCTTAATCGCCCAACGATTATCCCAATCATAAATGATCGCTGTCTGTGCAGGTGTAGACGTACCCACCAATTCAGACAATCCGGCAAGCGTCTGTCCTACTTCGGCAACATCCTGAAATACACGAGTTCCTTCATGACCGCTATGATCAACGACTGCACCATGGAACTTCTCACTGGAACCACGGCTTTTACGCCACTGGAAGTACTGCACGGAGTCCGATCCATGCGCTACCGCTTGTAGTGATGAAAGCTTATGCATGCCAGGTCGCTTTAGCTTGCTGACAGATTGCCAGTTCGTGAGAGATGGTGTGCTCTCCATGAGCAGGAATGGTTTCTGTTTGAGTGTACGGAATAGATCATGATGCATCGCTGTCCATGCCGCCAATTGGGCATCATCATCTTCTTCGGTATAATGCCAATTCGGATAAGCATCCCAAGATATTACATCTAGTATTTGAGCTAGTTTGCGATAATCAATACTATCCACCATATGCATATTAGTCGTTATAGGTAGTTCAGAATTATAACTGCGAACGGAATCTATTTCATGTTGGCAGAAATCAATCGTCTGTTCACTAACAAACCGCCGCCAATCTAAGTTTAGACCGTGTACTTGCATCTCTCCATGCGGAGCCGGGGATTCAATCTGCTCCCATGAAGTAAAGGTATGACTCCAGAATGCTGCCCACCAAGCGTGATTTAACTTCTCCAGACTGTGATCGTATTTCTGCTTAAGCCATTCTCTAAAGGCACTTTGGCAATAATTACAGTGACATTCTCCACCAAATTCATTAGATATATGCCAGCCAATCACTGCTGGATGTTGACTATATCGCTCAGCAAGCTTTGAATTCATAAGAGCTGTCTTCTCACGATAGACTGGAGATGTGTAACAATGGTTATGACGTTGGCCATGCAGATTGCGAACTCGATTGCCCTCTACTCGGAGAACCTCAGTGTATTTCTCTGACATCCAAGCTGGACGGCTTCCGCTGGGTGTTGCTAGAAAAGCATAGATCCCATGCTCTACGAAGGAATCCAATAAGCGATCCAACCATTCGAAAGTAAATACACCCTCCTCTGGTTCTAACGAGACCCATGAGAAAATACCGACTGACATGACGTTACACCCTGCCAACTTCATCAGGCGCAAATCTTCACGCAAAATATCTGGATACTCCAGCCATTGCTCTGGGAAATAATCGGCACCATGTAACATCACTGGAGCTTTCATGCTAATTGGCGGAAACTTAATAGTCATATTGTAATATCATCCTCTCAATTCATGTCCACTTATGAATGGGACTATTCTCTGATGAGATAGTATATAATAACCGCTGTCCAATTCAAGGAACATCATTTATAGTATTAAGTATATATAAATACTCAGTACATCCGATAGGAATATGTTCGCAATTTAATAGCACATAATGAATATGAGGTGAATGGTCATGCTTACCTTCTCACTGGTTGAAACCCCTAGAAACCTCGATAGATTTCCCATATATCCTTACTCCATCGGACGCCATGTTCAATACCATCATGTTCGTCCCTCAGGATTTCCCGTGAACCAGATTCTGTTGATCCGCAGTGGATGTGGATTATTCCTTGATCTAGACAGCGGTACAGAAACCGTCCTAGAACCAGGTATGGCCTTTGCCGTTCCCGCAGACAAGGGACATGAATATTATCCGAATTCACATGAACCTTGGCATGTGGCCTTTATCGGATTTCACGGAAATCTGGCACAAGCAATGGTCGAGGAGATCGGCCTGCTGCCATCTTTACCGTTTCGTCCCGACCATTTCGAACATTGTTGGGAGGAGATCGGACGCATCTGGCATACGGTTCACACACCAAATACCAATCGGCAGGATGAGTATACGATGCAGGAACTATCCGTAGCCGTGTATCGATTACTCTTAATGCTACGCCAATCAGAGTTAACATCAGGAACTCTGAGTCGACTTGAGTTCGAGTCAGTACGCAACGAAGCTCTGCAACAGGCAATCTCTCTCATTAACCAGCATTTCACAGAGCCGCTGCTCATTTCCAATCTAGCCAGTGCTGTCGGCTATTCCGTTCAACATTTCCAACGACTCTTCTTACAAGAATACGGCGTAACTCCACATAAGTATTTGCAAAATCTACGATTACAACGGGCGATGCAGATCATGGTAGAAAATACCGATACCCCCGTTCAGGATATTGCTTTGCAGCTTGGCATGGAGACGAATTATTTCATACGAGTATTCCGCCATACTTACGGATGCACACCCGGCGTGATGATCAAGCGTCTGCATGCGAAGTAATGTAGTTCTCCATGCGTGAGTCCTTTCTCGCATAACCCAGCTATTTATAGTAAAATGGTGTCAAAGCTTTACTACACGATGAGGAGTTGTTCGAATGGCTATTAGTTTTACTCGATCTATTGTAGATAGATTAAATAAAGAAATTGCTGAAATTCACGACAAAAGTATGAATGAAAAGAAAAAAGCCGATAAGGCACTTTCTAAAATAAATCAATTACAAAGAGATATGAAATTAAGTACTTCAGCTCACGACTTAAGCAGCAAAATGAGTCGCATAAGCAAACTGAAAGAAGATATCAAACAAATCAATGCCTTACAAGCAGATTTGGCGAAACAGTTAGTTGCTAAAAAAACCTTGCTCAATCAGCAACTCCCCAAAGTTCAACCATTGGGCATCGAAGAACAACAGTAATGATAATATGAAAAGAAGCCTCCTTCCCCACTTTTGTGAGGTTTAGGAGGCTTCTTTTCATTTACGCTTCGCTTCTTGTTTCACTTTTACGAAACAGCTTGATGATTTCATTAATGATAAGTGGAATTAACCCTAGAGCTATGACCAATCCCCAATCCATTAGTGAGAGAAATTGTACTTGAAATGCTGTGGCAAAGAACGGTATGGATATCACTCCAAACTGCAGTATTAATCCGATGATTATTGCCCCTATCAAGTACTTATTCGTAAATAACCCCAATTGAAATATGTTCTTCGTCTCGCTTCTCATCGATAACGAGTAGAACAATTGTGAAACTGCAAGAACTACAAAAGCCATCGTCCTCGCATATGTCATAGCGTCCTCAGAGATATCCTTTGATCCCAGATTATAACCATGTTCATACAATCCTACATAAAAGGCAACTAAAGTTAACGTCCCAATGAGGGTTCCACCGATAACCGCCCTTACTCCCGCACCCTTGGCGAAGAATCCTTCATTAGGATCTCTTGGCTTCTTCTTCATTACATCTTTCTCACCAGGGTCAACACCAAGCGCAATCGCTGGTAATGTATCCGTCACAAGATTGATCCAGAGGATCTGTGTTGGCAATAGTGGTATCGGCCAAAAGAAAAGAATTGAGACAAGAATCGCAATGACTTCTCCCAGGTTACACGATAGTAGAAAAACAACAGCCTTGCGAATATTTAAATAAATATTCCTTCCTTCTTTAATCGCATGGACGATCGTCGTGAAATTATCATCTGTTAATACCATGTCACTAGCACCTTTGGACACATCTGTCCCAGTAATCCCCATGGCCACACCGATGTCTGCATATTTCAAAGAAGGAGCATCATTCACCCCATCGCCAGTCATGGAGACGATATTCCCTTGAGCCTTAAGGGCTCTTATAATCTTCACCTTATGCTCAGGTGAAACACGAGCAAATACTCTATAGTTAGTAATTTGTTGTGAGAAATCTTCATCTGACAATTCATCAATTTCAGCACCTGTCATACTTTGCTCGATAGAATCTGCAATTCCTAGTTCTTTCGCTATCGCAAACGCCGTATTCTTGTGGTCACCGGTAATCATCACTGAAGTGATTCCAGCCACTTTTGCTTCCCGTATCGAGTCCTTCACTTCAAGTCTCGGTGGATCAATCATACCTACGAAGCCAAGTAGTGTGAGATCCCGCTCCATCTCATCAGAGTCAATTAACCTTTCAGTATCCTTATAAGCAGCCGCCAGAACCCTTAAAGCATCATTGGACATTTCTTCAGCAGTCATAAGATATTGTGTCTTCATTTCTTCTGTTAATGGTACGACCTCTCCATTAACGAGAGCGGTGGTTGTTAGCTGTAATAGCTGATCGATCGCACCTTTTGTATGTACTCGATAGCCAGATTTCATTTCATTCAATGTGGACATCAGTTTTCGGTCGGAATCAAAGGGCTTTTCGGAAACTCTTTTAAACTCTGCATCTAGAGATCTTTTAGATACATTGTTGTTGTCACCGAATACGACTAAAGCTATTTCTGTCGGATCACCAGTACCTTTCCCATGTTCAAAGGTCGCATCTGAACATAATACAAATGCTTTAATTAACTCAGTAGGTACTTCATCCTTCACTGGATTCGGCGATGTATAATGCTTGACGACAGTCATTTTATTTTGTGTAAGTGTTCCTGTTTTATCAGAGCAAATAATATTAACTGAGCCCAATGTTTCAACAGCCGTTAGCTTCTTCACGATGGCGTTAATCTTCGACATTCTTGTCACACCAAGCGCTAAGACAATCGCTACAATCGCTGGAAGACCTTCTGGAATGGCCGCAACCGCCAAACTGATGGCCGTTAAGAGCATTTCAAATAGATCTCTTTTTTGAATCAGAGCAATAATAAATATAAACAAACATATCCCGATTGCAATATACCCTAGCGTCTTACCGAGTTTCTCTAATTTTTTCTGTAGTGGGGTCAATTCCTTATTATCGTCATCTAGAATCTTTGCTATCTTCCCCATTTCTGTATTCATAGCCGTAGCTACTGCAATTCCTTCACCCCTACCATAGGTAACAAGTGTGGACATAAAAGCCATGTTAGACTTGTCACCAATAGGAGTTTTGGGATTGGTATACAGCGCACCTGCATCTTTATCCGTTGGAACCGATTCACCTGTTAATGCAGATTCCTCAATTTGCAGGTTAGCACTCTCTAATAAACGTAAATCAGCCGAGATGAATCTCCCTGCATCTAGAATGATAATATCCCCGGGTACAATGTACTCGGATTGAATTTCTTTCACTTCGCCATCACGTCTGACAAGTGCTTTTGGAGTGGTCATTTTCTGCAAAGCTTCAATAGCTTTCTCTGCTTTACTTTCTTGAATCACACCGATCAGCGCATTTAGAATGACGACGGCAAATATAATGATCGTATCCATAACTTCCCCAATAATAAGGGTTACAACGGCAGCACCTAGAAGAACATAAATGAGCATATCCTTCATTTGAGCAAAGAAGAGGAGAATGATGTTTTTCTTAGGTTTCCCCTTCAGCTTATTGGGACCGTATTGTTCAAGCCTCGATTTAGCTTCTTCTGTTGTCAGCCCAGTTGCAGTGTTTACTTGAAGCTCTTGAAGAACTTCTTCTTGCGATTTTGAGAACCACATTAACAACATCCTTTCAGTTTCATTTTTTCAAAATATTTATAATATTCTTCCTAAGCTCAACCTCACTTACAAACAATGATTTGTCATTCTGAATAATATGCTCAGGAATGTTCTTTAATATTTCTCTACACATATTTATTGTGTTATCACTACTTCCATCAGTCATGATAACAGCTTCACATCCCAATTACATAATCCTGTCTTCCCTGTTAATGGTTAAATTTTTAATGGACTTAAAACTAACTCCTTCTTCCAAAACAGTTCTACTAATCAATGTACAAGCTCCTAATCCACCTACTTCATATACGCAGGAAATTCTAAGTTGGTTCAAAAATATGGACTTTTCATTATCTTCTATCACATTACCCATATCTATCAAAATAGACTCTTTCGGAAAATGATAAAAAGTGAGTTTTTATTCTTCTCACAATAATTAATAAGCCAACGCCTTAAGGCATTGGGTAGTATGCGTTCAATCTAAGTTTTCTAATTCCGCCGTAACAGATTCTATCATATTGACAAAAGCAGTTAATTCTTGAGAACTTGCTGCTTGTTCCCTTGCAAGTTGGTTCGTTCTTACTGAATCTTGCATAACTTCCTGAAGTACGATGGAGATTTCATTGAGTTTAATTTTAATATCCTCAACAGATTTTTTAGAATGCATAGCTAATTTACGAATTTCGTCTGCTACTACGCCGAATCCCCTACCAAACTCCCCAGCATGTGCTGCTTCTATCGCTGCATTCAATCCTAACAGATGAGTTTGATCCGATACTTGTTGTAATAAAGTACCTACCACCGATATTTCTCCGATCTTTGAGTGAAGTAAATCGACTTTGTTATGAGCTTGATCCTGAAGGTCAGCTGTATGGTTGGCAGTATCCGCTATGGACTGACTACTTCCACTTAATTCTACCATCATCGACGCAAGATCCTGCACCACCTTATTAATTTTGGTAAGAGTTCCTTGTCGCTCATCAGACATGATTTGAATCTTATTTTTCTCATCGTACTCATATGCCTCTAATACTAGCTGAGAATCAAAGTTAAACATTTTAGATAGACATAAAGTAATGTTCATCCATTCGTCAGGAGCAATCTTTTTAAAACATTGAACAGCCATATCCAAGTAGGTCATATAAGTGCCTAGATACCAATCTGTCGTAAGTCCAATACGAGAATGTAGCTTCCCAATATACAGTCTTTTTTCAATAAACTCCATATCGATTTTCCCTTCTACCATCGTCATGAAGTACCATCTTTGTGTTTTTTTCAGGCGCTCCAATGTACTGTTATCTTGGATGATTGCAACAAGTTCAGGTTGCTCATTGATATGATCGTATAGACGATCAACCACGACATCCGTAATGGCTGCAAAATATTCCTTCTGTTCACTTAAGTAATTTAAATCTTCTTCTGTAAGTCCTGTGTATTTTAGTTGCCTATTTCTTGCTTCTGTTACCTGAATCATTATGTACCCCCTCGTGATTATTAAGCCTCTGATTAGTATCTAATGTTAGCTATCCTTTATCTTAGAGAGATTTATACGAAAAAGCTAGCGTTTTCATTTGCTTCTTGAGATTTCAATAACTCCTTCTAGTAGTTGATGTGCTGTGTGCTCCCAAGCGTAAAAAAAGTGCCCTAAGCCACTTTTATGGTTTGAAGGACACTCTCTTTTGTGGTTGTAAACCAGGTCTTTCTTAGCCTTTTACAGCGCCCTCAGTCAATCCCTTTTCAATATACTTCGAAATGAACAGATATATAATTAATACAGGGATAACGGTAAGAGCGACAGCGGTTGCCATCAGTCCGAAGTCGGTTCCGTACTGCGAACTAATTTCATTTAACAACGCTACAATAGGACGAACATTCTCTTTATTAACAAATATCAATGCAGAGAACAAATCATTATACGACCACAGAAACACAAAAATACTTACAGATGCAAACGCTGGTCTGGATACTGGAAAAAATATTTTGACAAACATCTGCCATCTATTACATCCGTCCATAAACGCTGCTTCTTCTAATTCTTTGGCAATTGTCGTCATATAACCGGCAATAACTAGTGTAGCAAACGTTAAGTTACCTGCCGTTTGTGGTAAAATCAATCCCCAATACGTATTCACTAAACTCGATTTGATGAGAATCTCGTATACAGGAACGACAGTCGCGAATGCAGGTATAAGCAGTGTTGCATATAGAAGCGAGTATAGTGCTTTCTTTCCTTTAAAGGTAAACCTGGACAATACATACGCGGCTAATCCACCAAAAAATAACACGAATAATACCGTGCCACCTGACATGATCAAACTGTTCACGTAACTCTTTCCTATATTAATTCGATCAAATGCAGTCATATAGTTGACAAACACTGGATCCAAAGCTAGTGCAAACGACTTATTCATAACATCTCTGGATACTTTAAATGAGTTATTAACAATCCAGAATAACGGATATATCGTCGTTAAGGACCATGCAATCAACATAACATACATGAGAGTAGTTCCTAAACTAAATCGACTTGTTCTTTTAACTTGCCGAGTTTTATGTTCTTTGTTAATGGCTGGTTGCATCAATTACACCCCTAATAATGGCTTAGTATGTGATTTCATCGCTTTTTAACAAACGGTTAGCAAGTAAAGCTAAAATAACACCGACAACAACCATATAAATAGCAATCGTTGAGCCGTATCCGAAGTTTTGATCGACCATCGCTTTTTTATACATATAAGTTCCTAATACTTCTGTACCGTTCTGACCTCTTGAAATGACCCATACGAACTCGAATACTTTTATGGTACCGGTGATCGCTAACGTAATAACAACCTTAATGTCATTCATAATCAAAGGAATTGTAAGCTTCGTCGTTTTCTTGAAACCAGTAATCCCTTCTAGCTTAGCCGCTTCATAATAATCGGCTGGTATCTTCGCCATTGCTGTTAAGAATAAGACAAAATAAAAACCTACATAGTGCCATACTGTCGGAACGGAGACTGCCTTCAAAGCATTACTCTCACTCAACCAAAGGATTTGCTCTATTCCAAAGTTAGCAAGAATATTGTTCAACAGACCGAAATTATAGTTATAGAATAGAACGAACATCAATGAAATTGCTGTTCCAGAAATAACGACTGGAAAGAAAAAAACGGTACGGAAAAAGCCCTGGAACTTACTAATATTATCAACCATTACCGCAAGTAATAAGGCGATACCAACTTGAAAAATAATGACGTATAGCATTATTTCTAATGTGTGTAATGTTGCAGCACCTAGCAGCTTATCCGATATTAACCGGTCATAGTTATCCCAACCAACAAATTTCTTGTCGAAGAATCCTCTTGTACGATAAAAGCTAAGATATAAACTTTTTAAAAACGGATAATACAGGAAGATCGACATAAATGCTGCCATAGGGAACAAAAATATCAAGATATACTTTTTATCACCCTTCATAGTTATCACCTTTGATGTTTATTTTCTTCATTTATTGTTACAAGATTACGCCGCCTTAAGATGAGGGGCGGCGTAGATCATATAAGATTAGACCGTGGTTACAATAATTCCATTACTTTTGGTTCGCGTCCTCAATAGTCTTCGCTTCTTTAAGAGCATCAGTTGGTGATTTCTTACCCGTGACGACTTGTTGAACTCCAGCGCGAAGTGTAGAGAATGTCTCAGGAGAAATTCTGCTATCCACTGGATTATTGATTGAAGCTGAGTTTGCAGCCATTGCGAAACCATCAATTTGAGCTTGTGCCAAACCTGTAATTTCAACGCTAGCAGCAGGAGTACCACCGTTAGCAGTAGCAATCTTTTGAATAACGGATGTTGAAGTCATGTGTTTCAACAATTCAATAGCAACATCTTTCTTATCTGCATTGTCAAACGTTGATTGAGCCAGGTAGAATCCTGATCCGAAACCACCGACAACATCATTTCCGCTACCAACGCCACCAGGAACTACTGGGAAAGGAATGACCGTTGTATTGTCTTTAACTCCTTGATCTGTGAATCCACCAAATGCCCATGATCCTTCAAGAATCATTGCCGCTTTACCTTCACCATAGTAGTTGGATGCCATACCAAGATCGATCGTTGCAGCATCTTTAGGGAATGCGCCAAGATCATAAAGTTCCTTCATAGCAGCATAACCTTTCTCCCAGTTAGGATCGATGTCGCCCGACAATCCTTTAGCTTGGCTTGCTGGGCCAGCTGCTGAAAGGATGAAGTGCTCAACTACATAGTGGGATTGGTCGAATGGAGCAGCCAATGGAATGATGCCTTTTGCAGCGAACGTTTCAACTGCTTTTTTCATTTTGTCCCAATCTGTAGGAAGTTCAAGGTCGTTGTCTGCAAATAACTGTTTATTTACGAACAGACCTTCGTAGAAACCAGTCAATGGAATGCCATAGATGTTGCCATCAGCTTGCCTTGTGTTCTCAAGAGCACTTGGAGTGAAGCCAGCTTTCCATTCAGCATCCGCATCCAAGATTTCATTCATAGGAACGACTTTACCGGCATCTATGAATCCTTGAGCATCAGCACCAACGAAGTAGAACAATAAGTCAGGCTCATTCCCAGTCGTCATATCCGTATTAACTTTTGTTCTGAAACCGTCGTCATTTGCTGACATAGTATCATTCTCAATAGTAATGTTAGGATTGTTTGCCGTGAATTCATCTAAAGCTGCTTGGAAAGATTCACGAGCTGCATCTGTCCCACCGAATGTTGAAAATACGCGTAATGATACGTCTTTTTTGGGTTCCTCTTTTTTAGGCTCATCTGGTTTAACTTCTTCCGTTTTAACGCTTTCATTTATTGGAGTATTTTTAACTTCTCCCCCGCCACAAGCTGCTAAGAACATGGTGAATACTAAGAACATACTTAGAAGAACTAGCGATGATCTTTTCAATTTAAATCCCCCTTAAATAATGGTTTTGTAGTGATACTTATGCATGTTTCTGGGTACGTATATTCTTGTTGTTAAGACGATTTTATGATCTATTTCTAACAAGAGCAATATGCCCCAAGGGAGACATTTCTCTAATAAAATGAACGTAAAATAGATCAAATATAATCAATGGAAGAGATTTGATGCTGAAATCAGTAGACATATTTATCCCTGACACTCATCGTTGGCTTCTCTTCACGCACTATAAAAGCTCCGTCCCTATCTCGTTATTTATATTATTTGAAAAAAAAACAAAAAACAGTGACCACCTGTCACTATTGATAGGTGGTCACCGCATATTATCTATTTCTTATTTTATTCATAAATTCATTGATGAACAAACCATCTCTCTTATGTCCCTTCTCAATAAAGAACATAGATACTGCGCCTAATCCTACATGAGTTCCTACGGCTACCCCCATTTGCATCAACAATATTTCCCCTAAATATTCTGTTTCTTCTCTAATCTTGTCCATTAACTTCTCGGCAATCGTTCTTTCAGAAGTATAACCTATGATGATGAAATCCGTGACTTCCCAATCGATCCTATGGGTGAACTCTTTCACATAATGATTTAATACTGCTTTTAATCCTCTTTCTTTAGCTACTATAGCGCCTTTTCCATTTCTCATAGACATGATTGGCTTGATCTTTAGTATCCTACCTATTAAGGCACTAGCATTTGTAAGCCTGCCACTTTTAATCAAATGATTTAGGTCATCCACACAGAGGAAATGTTTCACATTTTTTTTATAAGCTTCATTAAAATCTATTAATTCTTCAAAGCTAAATCCTTTCTCTCTCAACATAGCAGATTTCAAGATTAACCATCCACTACCTTGGCTCATCGATTTGGAATCCACTACATGAATTAGTATTGATGAGTCGGGATGTTCATCGAAGAAGATATCTTTAGCAATGACAGCGGATTGATAAGATCCACTTGTACCACTTGACATACAAATACATAGTATCGTTGTATGCCCTTCTTCTATGGCATCTCTCATTATTTTCAAATATTCTGATGGATTTGGCATCGATGTCGTGGGGTCTTCTTCAAGATTACCGAGGATAGCATAGAAATCATCTGCTTTAATATCTATTTTATCTCTGTATTCTTTCCCCTGTATCCTTATCGTTAATGGTGCAATACCAATGTTATATTTCTCAATGATTTCTTCCGTCAAATCACAAGTTGAGTCAGCCATAATCTTAATCATCTTTAATTCCTCCAAAGAAAAAGAAGCAGGGACGCCATTTACGTTCCCTACTTCTCATTTATTATGATGATGTGTATTCTATTTTTTTATCGTCTATCTAAGACTATCTTAGTTGGTTACTTCCCGCCAATGAAGTTTGTCACTAAATGTCGATTAGCGTCTTACTGACTTCCTGCATTTTTCTGAATGAGCAATATCTGTCCCGCATATGAAACCGTCCTTGAACCGCTTGCCATATCGGTAATACAGTTGATAATGACATATACATTTACCTCCTCGAAAACTTCTACTCCATGTTATGTACTTTATTCGTTCACAACATCTTTTTTCTTATCCACAACAACATGATTGCTATTTACACCGCTTATATTGACTTAATAATATGTCATCCACATCGTACTCCCCACCACCTCAAAGCCTTGTTTGAACCAGAAGTTCCGGGATTTATCTAAAGTATATACGTATATTTTTTTGTTAGGATACTTCACTTTAAGCCAGTTTATGAAAAATGCTGCATAACCCTTACGTTCAAATTCCTTGAGAACATCTAGCGCTTCTATAAAAATAAAATCTGTTTTATTTTTAATATCAATATAGAAGTCCTTTTCTAAATATCTTTCATCTTCACGGAAATAATCTTGTTCCGCCTTTTGAATTAACTGTTTCCCATTATTGTATTCCCAAATGACGCCATAGCCGACCATAAGATCGTTAGCTTCAATGACGTATAGTTCTTCAGGTATATCCGCGGTTTGCTTCTTACTCAATTCCCCTGCATGATATCCCGACTTCAATTCACTTAATATCGATTGCATTTCTTGATCAAATGGTTTTGCAGTAATTGTAGGCATTTTCTATCTCCTTTTGCTAGTTCTAGCGTGTATAAGAGTAACTTATTAGATACCTGCCGTCAAACTATACCCAACAGGTTCACTAAATCCACCGGAATTTCTCTTTAGCTAATTTTTGCGACTCTATAACAAGGGTGACATTTTTACTATACTAGGATAAATACATCTACTTTCATTACAATTATATCGAGGATACTGAAAAATTTATGATATTAATTTACTAAGTTTAATGAACATAAATAAAGTCGAAATTCCATTCAATTTTGAATGGAATTTCGACTTTATTTTATTCTCTATCTCATTTACTTTTAGCTAGATACACAGGGTCATTCTTAAAATGTCATAGAATGCCCGTACTGCGCTAGAAACTCTTCCTTCTTCTTGTAATCCGGCATAACACTTCCAAGACGTCGCCAGAATGATCTATCATGATTCATATGGAGAAGATGGCATAGCTCATGGATAACGACATAATCTATTACTTCAATGGGTGCCATCGCAAGAAGATAATTGAAAGTTAGCTTTTTACTCGAACTGCAACTCCCCCACTTCGTTCTAGACTCCACAATCTCAACCGTTTTAGGCTTGACTCCCAGTTTTACTTGATATATTTTGATTCGTTCCCCTACAATTTTCTTGCAGCTGGAGAAATAGAACTTCTTCAGATTCCTTTTGAGTTCCTCTTCATCTAAATCACCAGTTTCTATTAATTCATGAAGAGCATATTCTTTTCCCATATGAAGAAATGTTCCGTTATCATTATATTCCCTTTTGTTTGTCATCATTTACGTAAAGAACCCCTATCTATTTTAAATCAACTTATGGGCATACCACTTATCGCCCTTAAAGCGCCATGCAAAGATCATTCCACGAATGCCCCATTCGGAAACCATCGCCACCCATACACCCATAATACCGAAACCAAGTGTAATTCCTAAAAAATAACCTAGTATCACGCGGAACAACCACATCGATAGCAAAGAAGTAATCGACGTAAACTTTGAATCCCCTGCTGCACGTAATGCTGAAGGCATAACAAAGCTGAATGACCATAATATAGGTTGTGCAATCGACATTAATACAATAAGTGCGAATATCGCAGGAATAATCTCTTCCGGCGGAGAGAACAATCTAACGATCAATGGGAATAATGGCAGAATAATGAGCGTTACGGCCACGAAGAATACCGTAGACAATCCGATAAAGGATTTAATAAACTTCCTTGCATCCTGCACGTTTTTTCGCCCAATACATTGCCCGACAACCGTTACAATCGAAATGCTCAGGGCCGTTCCGCCAATTTGAAATAACAGCGATATGGATCCACTGATCGCATTCACCGTCATCGCTAGCGTCCCCAATTGCACAATGAACGTCTGCGTTAATAGTTTACCACCATTGAAAAACATCTGTTCTGCAGCAAATGGAATACCGATGTACATAATTTTCTTTAGAATTGAAAAGTTAAGCCGTAGCGCGTTTCTTATTTTGAAGCGTAGCGTCTGATTATATTTTAACAAATAGATTAACGAACTAACCATTCCCAATACTCTCGCTAGAATCATAGAGATCACTAATCCGATGACGCCCATATCAAAAACTACAATAAATAAGATATTTAAACATAAGTAAGTGATATTCATAATTAACGATAAGCCCAGACATACCTTGGTCTCTGCGATACCCCGAAGTACGCCATTCACCGCCTGAAATATCGCCATGAATGGATACGAGATACAACTTCCGATGAGGAAAATCTTTGCATTGCGGAACACTTCTGCCTCAGCATTACCAAATAACAAATTTAAGGTAGGTGCGTGAAACAAGATAACGAACGCACTGATCAGTATAGACAGTATCGTCACCGCAGATATGGCTTGTGAAGCCGCTTTGGATACCATCTCTTTATTCCCACTACCTTTATATTGCGCAACAATAACTGTACCACCTGTCGCTACAGCGACAAACACATTAATCAAGAAAATATTCAGCGAATCTACCATACTCACCGCACTGACAGCAGCAACCCCCGAGGAGCTTATCATCGCAGTATTCAGTAGACCCATCAATATAATAAACGCTTGATCCACAAATATGGGAATAACGATAGCGATAATTTGTTTATAATCAATCGAATCCCCTGTAAAATATTTATTCAACAAAAAGACTGTTCTTTTTTGTATATTGGACCCTATACTATTCATTACTCATCACTTCTTTGGTTGTATTCTGTCTAAAGACATCATTCATCGGCGAACTACTTCGTCACATTATACCACTCCATACAAGGATGTGCTGTGAAGAGTATTGCACACAAAAAGACGAACCGCGATTACTCGGCAGTCCGTCTTTGCTTAAAGGGTTCATTTTCATTTCGCCCCGCTTGGTGGGAATTGGTCACTTTTTATCCACTTGAAGCAGAGTTATGTTCTTAACTGAAAATGTATCTCTAATGCTGTCTTCCGAGATGACATTCAGTTTGATCAAGCTCGCGATTTTGGAGGTGTCTGGCTTGGAGAGCATACGCCACACTTCTGGATCAGGCAATGATTCGTAAAGCTTCTTATCATCGTATTCCTTCCGCTCTTGGCGGACAATCTTCACTTTATAAATCCCGAACTCAAGATCAGAAACGTCCTGTTCAACACAATAATTCATGATCTCACTCCGCAGTACCGCGAGTTCTTGCTCTATCTCTTTGTGCTTCTGCTTCAGTTGATAGTATCGCTTTACTTTCTTGTCCACTTTATTCACCCTCCTCATTACATGTTTATGCTGAGGAAGGTATGCTATGCCATCTAAGTAACGACACCCTTTATGTTAGCCAGCATTACCTATCCCACTTGTTCAAAAAAGATCTAGGCGACTCTTAGCCGAAAGTAATTCTCCAGTCCATGAAGTCGCCTCCCGAGTTGGTGATAACAATGATAAATACTTCTCCATGTTATTTAAAAAGGAAATCGGTCAAACAACCAAATGAGTTCCGGAATGAAGGAAAAATATTACTTCACATTGCCCATTAAAGTGGTATAATCACTTTAATTTGTTGAATATGTAGAAAACTTTTTTTCAACAAGAGTGTACTAACAAACAGAAATCAGGTGATCAAATGTTCGAACTGAAATGGCTATGGCAAAACCTGCAGGGTGACAGAACGCGGTATATTCTGGCGCTTTTCCTCTCGGTGGTGGGCTCCGCGCTCATGATCGTGAATCCCTACATAGGTCAACGCATTGTCGATACGTTCATAGCCAACGATAACGGGGTGCACAATTTAACACAAGAGCGTGGACTGCTGATTACGCTCTGCATGGCCATGATAGGCTTTACCTTACTACGTACGGGGCTAGCCTATCTCACAACGATGATGTACGAGCGTTCCTCCCAGAACATGCTCTATCGCGTCCGCATTCATCTGTACAACAAGATTCAGGGTCAGGATATGCATTATTACGACCATAACCGCACCGGAGACCTCATGACCAAAATGACAGGCGATCTGGACATGGTGCGGCACTCCATGGCATGGATTATCAAGACGATCATCGAATCGCTCGCGATCTTCATCGCCGCTGTCATCTATTTCTTCACCATCGATGCGCAGTTGACGTTGTGGCTTCTCATTTTGTCACCCCCGATCTTCATCGTCGCTTATATCTTTGCGAAGCGAGTACGCCCTATGTATACTGACCTGCGTGAACGGCTGTCGCAGCTTAACACCACAACGCAGGAGAACATCTCGGGCAATCGAGTTGTCAAGGCTTTCGCACGCGAGGAGTACGAGGTCGAGAAGTTCACGGATAAGAATATTAGCTATGCCAAGGCTAACAAGACGGCCGCACTGGTCTGGCTCGATTACTTTCCTTACCTAGAGACTCTTGCGCAAGCCTTCAATGTCATCTTAATGCTGGTGGGTGGTCTGTTTGTCATGAATGGCCGGATCACTTTTGGTGAATTCGCTGCCTTCTCTGCGTTGATCTGGGCCATTTCCAACCCAATGCGTAACATCGGTATCATTATCAACGATATTCAGCGCTTTTTTGCCAGCTTGACCAAAATTATTGAAGTTTATTACGCGCATCCAAGTATCGTCAACGAGCATAATCCTGTCGACAAACGCCGTTATAATGGCCACATAGAGTTTGACCATATCAGCTTCAAATACGACGGAGTAACTGTTCTGCACGATGTCAGCTTCACTGTGGAACCGGGTGAAACCGTCGCCATCATGGGTTCAACTGGTGCGGGCAAAACAACACTCGTCAATCTGATTCCACGTTTCTATGATGTGTCGCAGGGACGGGTACTGGTCGACGGCATCGACGTACGTGAACTTGAGCTCGACGAGCTCCGTGGTAATATTGGCATTGCAACACAGGATGTTCTGTTGTTCTCAGATACGATTGATGGCAATATCTCCTATGGCAACCCTGAACTTTCTGAAGAGGAAACGAAAGAATATGCCCGGCTTGCCGCCGCGCACGAATTTATCATGAAAATGCCTGAAGGATATGACACGATTGTAGGAGAACGCGGTGTTGGCCTGTCCGGTGGGCAGAAGCAGCGTATCGCGCTCGCTCGTGCCTTAGCGGTTCACAGTCCAATTCTGATTCTGGACGACACGACCTCCGCCGTCGATCTAGAAACCGAGGAGCATATTCAGAAGAGTCTGCGCGAGCTAGACTACTCTTGCACGAAGATCATCATCGCTCAGCGCGTATCTACTACCGCAGAGGCTGACCGTATCCTCATTCTCGAAGATGGACGTCTCATCGAGGAGGGAACTCACGCTCAGTTGCTAGCAAAGCGGGGTTATTATTACGAAGTGTTTAAGCTACAGAACGAGGGTATTGAAAGGCAGGTGACCGATCATGGCTAGGAATAAATTCGACATCGATGAAGATCTGGAATCGCCATTTGATATAAGGCACTTTCGGCGTGCGTTAGTCTACATCAAGGGTCAGAAAAAACCGATGATTGTTGCGTTTGTGCTGAGCGCACTGTCAGCAGCCATTGCGTTGTCAGCGCCACTCATCATGCGTCACGTCGTCGACGTGACCATCCCGACGAAGGCTGCTCTCCCACTGGTAGGATGGTCAGCGCTCATGCTGGTGACCATTGTAGTCAGCGTTTACTTAGCAACAATCCGCTCGCGTATCATGACGAGCGTCGGTCAGGACATTATTTTTGAGATCCGTACGGATCTGTTCAAGCATTTACAGGAACTACCGTTCAAATATTACGATGACCGCCCGCAGGGCAAAATTCTCATCCGGGTCGTCAACTATGTTAACTCGGTATCGGATGTGTTATCCAACGGTATTATCAACTTCATTCTTGAAATTGTGAATCTGATCTTTATTGCTGCTTTTATGTTTGCCGTAGATGTTCGGCTCTCGCTCGTCATTCTCGCGGGACTGCCCGTCTTCCTCGCCATCATGCTGATGATTAAGACCCGGCAGCGGCGGGCATGGCAGGCGGTATCCAACAAGAGTTCCAATATGAACGCTTATTTGCAGGAGAGTATCAGTGGTATCCGCGTGACGCAAATCTTCTCCCGGGAGCAACGCAATGAGGGCATCTTTACTCGCCTATCTAGCAATTACCGGACAGAATGGATGCGTGCCCTGCGATATAACGCCTTAATCCCGTTTAGCGTCGACAACTTGGCTACCATTGTCTCTACATCAATTTATCTGGTAGGATTGCTCGCCCTTAACCCGAAAGATGTGACCTTTGGTGTCATTCTCGCGATGGGAGCCTACGCTTTTCGCTTCTGGCAACCGATTCTGAATCTCTCGAATCTGTACAATAGCTTCATTAACGCCGTAGCTTATCTCGAGCGTATTTTCGAAACACTTGATGAACCGGTAACTGTCAGTGATGTGCCAGATGCGAAGGAACTACCACCTATCCGGGGTAATGTGACCTTCGATAAGGTTACCTTTGCATATGATCCGGGTAACAACATTCTCGAGAACCTTGCCTTCGACATTAAGGCGGGAGAAAGCATCGCCCTGGTGGGTCCGACGGGCGCAGGTAAAACAACGATAGTGAACCTGATCTCGCGCTTTTACAACATTACGGATGGTACAATCTTAATTGATGGACATGACATCTCGCAGGTGACGCTGAAATCACTACGAAGCCAAATGGGTATTATGCTGCAGGATAGCTTTATTTTCTCAGGTACGATTCTTGAAAATATTCGTTACGGCCGGCTCGATGCCACAGAAGAAGAAATCATCGCTGCCGCGAAGACAGTATGTGCCGACGAGTTCATCCGTGAGTTTGAACAGGGCTACCAGACGGAGGTCAATGAGCGCGGCTCGAAGCTATCACAGGGACAACGTCAGCTTATCTCGTTCGCACGGACACTCTTGGCCGACCCGCGCATTCTCATCCTGGATGAAGCCACCTCGTCGATTGACGCCAAGACCGAGCGGTTACTTCAGCAGGGTTTGAACGAACTGCTGAAGGGACGGACCTCATTCATCATTGCACACCGTCTATCCACCGTAAAAAACTGCGACCGCATTATGTATGTTTCCGATAAAGGCATCGCAGAGTGCGGCTCGCACGATGAGCTTATCGCACAACGGGGCCTTTATCACCGGCTCTACACTGCGCAGAAGATGGAAGCTTAATTGAACAAGCACCAAAAGAGCTCAGGCCTATTTGCAGCCTGAGCTTTTTTAGTGCTTTTCTTATTTTAAAAATAGTAAAACTAATCTATCACATGTTCTACTTACTCTATTCATTTTGTTTTTGTATAAACACATACGTACTCTCATCCGACAGCTCGTCAGCAAAGTTTAAATTTAACCCATCAAAACCTTTGATATCCTCCACAGAGGTGATTTGCCGCTCGGCCATGAAGCGTACCATTTCACCTCTGGCCATCTTGACCAGTGTCGATCTCTCAACCACCTTACCGCCGATTTCCTGTCCGAATACACAGCTAATCATTCGAACGTTTCCACCAACATACGGGGAGATGCACTTGCTGTATTCCTTAGAGGCCAGATTCAGAATGATCTCACTCTCTGAACATAGCTGATCCGCTAGCTTTCTGTTCCATAACTCGTAGATATTGCCGAAACCAGGTCCGCTAAGCTTTGCCTGCATCTCCAGCCTGTACGAAACAACTCCGTCAAATGGTCGGACGATTCCATAGAATCCGGACAATATGCGTAAATGCTGCTGAAGATATTCCAGCTCCTCCATTTGAAGTATCCCAGGTGCCATGTATTGGTACTGGATACCCTCATAAGAAAAGATAGCCGGTGTAAGATTCCGCGTGACATCCATATCCCGAATCCGCTCCACATTCAGCGTGGCGATGGCGTCATTGCATTTCCATAACGATTTGGATTCTTCATAATTCAACTTTTGTAATAAGGCCAGAAGAGTCTGCGTCTCACTGATGAATTGCGGCATCTGGCGGCAATCGAAGGAATCCGTGTCCCTCTTCATCTTCTTAGCAGGCGAAATAATGATTCTCATGATGCACCCTTTTCTTACCCCCGCGGGGAAATTAAATGTACCCTTATCCTATCACACTTAAGCATCGCAGGCGTTGAATATGATGAAACGAGCGATCCCACCGTCGTCACTTCACCCGACATTTATTATCATAACGTACTAAGTCGTAGTTCATAGAAATACTGCACAATTGGATGCTTTAACTTCATCCTCTCGGTCATGTTTAGAATTCGTTTTTTGCCAACTCGTCTGTCCACCAAAGCCAGAATATTTAATAAAATATCATTGCTCTCTAAACTTTCCTCTATTGGAGTGGATAAATACTTGGTAGCGACCACGTTAAAGTTTGATCTACTTAATGCTGACTGTGCTGATATAAGCTCCTTGGCATGTTCTGATATTTTGCGACTTCTTGCCATTACTTTTAGACGATCCTCCGGAACTTTCCCATTGGTATCTATTCTAACCGCTTCAATTTCTTCATTGCTGATAGGAATTTGGATATCTGAATCATTCTTAATCTCTAGTTCCGTCTGATACCATCTGATTAAGTTAGTTATATCACTCATATTAAGTACGTTCTTTTTATCTACCGCAATATAACAAATTCCTGCTTTATCAGATAAATAACGGTAGCTAGTTGAACGGTATTCGACCCTTCCATTTAACGCTGGACAAAGAAAACTCTCCATTTGTTGCTTCAATTTGGTCCAGGACATATATCCTCCTATTGTTTATATTATAAATACCTAAATATACTTAAACCCTCTTGATATAAAAACAGAGGAGAAGGCTTGATGGATCTGGGCTTGTCCCAATATCCATTCATCCAAATCCTCAAATTGATCACGTCTTTATTCCATTTTTAGCACGATCAAACAAATCTATAATGTCTCTGTACTGAGCGTAAATCCTTCGATTACTGCATCTTCGTCGATCTCAATCATGATGCAGCGTTTCCCTTGATAATTTACCTGTCTTACATACTTTAAATCCTGCGGGCTAACCGAAATCGAGGCTACCTTGGTATCGATTTTAATTGATTTTGAAGTGAATTTCGGCATAACGCTGCTTGCCTTCATTTCATAGTTCCGATCGTCGACGATCGTTTGGAATGCGAGTTCCACTTTTTCCGGAGTCACGTTCTCTACGCCGCTTACTGTCAGCACGCGTTCCACATCTTTATAATCCAACTTCGGAGGTTCTTCCTCATCTTTGTTGGTTTCGATTACTTGGTGGATCTCCTCGTACACCTGTGCGAGAGTGGCTACGTCGAGTTGTTCACCCGCCACTTCCTTCACAATGTCTTCGAAAATAGCCCTCTCTTCCATTGCCGTCATAGATCTTTCGGCATTTAAAACCTGTCCGATGAAGTGCGGATCTGGATAATTCGATTTGGCCGTACAATACAGAATGCGGTTCACATCCGAATAGTTATCAGTCACGCTAGGGTAAAAGAATCCTTCCTCCGGTGTACTTAACTTGATAATCGGATCTACAATGACATTGTACTTAAATTCCCGCTCGACATAATCGAACAAGAGCGTTTTCTTTTGCTTCTCCGTGGTATTCACGCTGCATAGAATGAACGGATGCGCGAACAGTTCGTCTTTCCCGGTCTCTTCGGCTTCTTCATTTCTGCCCTTGGTCTGCCGGAAATACTGTCCGCGAACGAACGTGACTACTGTATCCTGTTCATACTTAACATCCACCAACATTTTATCCACCAACAGCAGCATCAGGTCCTTCCATTCTTCAGGATCGCCTGTCGTCAAACCTTGGTGAAGCAGCACCCGCGTTGGCTCCACTGCTTCTTCCTCCTGAAATTTCAATTCGAACAACTTCTGATCCAATTCGCCGGTCAGCAGTTTTTTGAAATTCCCCATATGCAGCTCTTGCTTCTCTCGATCCACCAGAGCAAACGCCTGGCGCTCCCAATGATAGACCTCGTTACTATCCTTCATAATATACACGTTGAGAATGTCGTTTATATTCATCATATCGTGATCCAGCTTAAACTGCTTGCGTATATGCGCGACTTCTTTCTTTATCATGATTCGTTATACAACTCCTATGAAGTAAATTGGTCTTATTAGTATAAACTATTCAGTTCAATTTACTTAAACCTTTTTTATTTTTCCTTCTTGAGTAAATTCTGCATTCCACAAAAAGACTGTCGACAAGTACCTTCGACAGTCTGAGGGAGGGAATCTACTCCCCCTTTAATTAATTTACTATTACTTACCCCAATATTGCTGGGCAATACGTTGTCCTTGTTTAATTTTCGCCCACTGTTCATCTTCCGTTAATTCATTGCCACCATCACAGGATGCAAAACCGCATTGATGAGAGAGTAATAATCTATCCTTATCAATAATTTTCGATGCTTCATCAAGCATTCTAACTACACGAGCCTCGTCATCAAGCGTATTGGTTTTAGAAGACAACAATCCAAGTACAATTTCCGTTTCAGGCTTTTCTTTGAAAACCGCAAGTGCCTCAAGTGAGCCTGCACGTTCATCATCCCATTCAAGGAAGAAGCGATCGTATTTAAGCTGCTTCAAGAACAGATTAGAAATTTTGGCATATGAGCCGCCACCCATATTACGGGAATCATAGTTACCACGACAGTTATGAGTCCACATTTTCAAGCCTAAGCTATGACCGAAATCAATTATTGTATTGTTAATGTCAATAAATTCTGTAGCAAGAGCCTGTACTTCCTCTTGATTGATACTCTCGCCAGTATATGGAGAGTTCGGGTTATCATCTGCGAATAGCTCCCATAAGCAATCATCGAATTGAAGGATTTTTCCTCCAGCAGCAGCAAATTCCTCGACAAATTCTTTATAAGCCTTAACAAGACCGTTTCTAAGCTCTTGTTTATCCTTATAAACTGCATCTTTGCCACCAATGTTATCTGACCATGATAACTCACCGAAAATATGTGATGGAGAAGGTACGCACAGCTTTGTTTCACTGTCGCCAGCAAGGACTTGAAGTTTTTTATATACATGAATAAAATGATGGTTTTTTCCACTTAATTCATCTGTAATACGCAAACCAATATCTTTTCGAGTCTCATATTTTGAAGTTCCATCGGTATCTCTGAAAAAATATCCATGATCCGCTATATAGCGGCTAATCCCTTGGAAGCCCCAGACAAAATCCAGATGCCACATAGATTTGGAATATTCTCCATCCGTAAGAATGGACAAACCATTACTAATTTCTTTATCGACTACAGCCTGAATCGCATCAGATTCACATTGCTCATACCCTTGAAAATATTCGTAAAAGGGATAACTGATATCATCACGATGTTCAATTTGATGTTTATATTCTAATAAATTCGTCGGACGCAACAGGCTACCTACGATTTGAAATTTATTATTGCACATGAAAAATCCTCCTCAATTTAACAACTGTCTTTCTGTAATGTTTTGATTCTATCATGGAGGAATACGAATTGCGTAACACTTAAAGGTAATATCTAGTTATAGCTAAAAGCTATAACTAATATCAAAGATTACCAGATAGCTATAATAGCTTTTTTAAAGGAGTACTATATAAACAAAAACCCGAACTTAGATAAGTTCAGGTTTTGTGCTTCTGAATTTCACTCGGCTCGTAATCGTCCGATATTAATCAACATTGTTAGCTTCAAAATGATCAAGTAATGTACGCACTTCATCTGTCGATTTCGCGTTCATCAATTGATTTCTTAATTCGCTTGCGCCGCTGAAACCTTTGACATATATTTTGAAGAAGCGATTGATCGCTGCGACTGAACGTGGCAATTCTTCTTTATATTGATCTTGAAGATCGAGATGCAATCTTAGGAGATCAAGGTGCTCCTTACTACTATGCTCTTTTGGTTCTTTTTCAAAAGCAAACGGATTTTTGAAAATACCGCGTCCAATCATCACGCCATCCACACCATACTGTTCAACGAGCTTCAGACCCGTTTGACGGTCGGGAATATCTCCATTAATTGTGAGCAACGTATGTGGTGCCATACGATCTCGTAACTTCTTGATTTCCGGAATCAATTCCCAGTGTGCATCTACTTGGCTCATTTCTTTTCTTGTACGCAAATGGATAGAAAGATTCGCAATATCCTGTTTTAATATATGCGTTAGCCAATCCTGCCACTCGTCTAAATCCGTGTACCCAACCCTTGTTTTCACACTTACAGGCAGTCCTCCCGCTTTTGCTGCTTCGATTAACTCTGCAGCAACCTCTGGGCGAAGTATAAGGCCACTCCCCTTACCTCTCATGGCCACATTGGGTACAGGGCAGCCCATATTAATATCGATGCCTTTAAAGCCTAACTCTGCCATTCCAATACTCATTTGACGAAAATTCTCAGGATTGTCCCCCCAAATATGTGCAACCATTGGCTGTTCATCTTCTGTAAATAGCAAACGTCCTCGCATGCTTTTTCGTCCCTCAGGATGACAATAGCTATCCGAATTTGTAAACTCTGTAAAGAATACATCAGGTTTACCCGCTTCACTCACGACATGTCGAAAAACAACATCCGTCACATCTTCCATTGGTGCCAGTACAAAAAACGGTTTAGGTAAATCATTCCAAAAATTTTCTTTCATATATAAATTCAAGTCCTTTCATTATAGGCGCATAAACACTCAATAGATTAAGTCATTTTTAAAGTATAACCTAGCTTTATTAATTTATCTCGGTAAGTGACTAGAATGTCACTATGGAGTCACTTGATAGTCATGTTAGACAGATATACTGATCTCATTAGCACTAACACATACAATACATTCGTATTATCCTAAGATGATTCGAGAAATTATTGATTGATAAGAAGGAGACGTTTTTTTTGAAAAAATTAGAGAGAAATCACAAGATATTCACTATGAGTTTGTTGATTATATACTTGTTAGTACTAACATGGATCATATTATTTAAAATGACTTTTTCGTTTCAAGAATTACCTGATTTAAGAGGAATTAATTTAATTCCTTTTGCTGGCTCAGCTATTGTTAACAATCAGATTAATTTTGAAGAAATTATTAATAATATTCTTATTTTTGTTCCATTCGGAATTTATATGAGTATGTTGAAGCCGAATTCGACATTTTTAAAAACGATTGCTCCAATAGCAAGTGTAAGTTTGTTGTTTGAAATATTCCAGTTCATATTTGCGATTGGCGCTACCGATATTACAGATTTCATAGGAAATACATTAGGTGGGATTATCGGAATTGGAATTTATCTCATACTTTGCAAAATATTCAAAACTGAAATGAAGACTAATAAAATTTTAAATATATTAGCATCGATTGGTACAGCTTGTTTTATAGCATTATTTACATTACTTCTTATAGTTAATAGTTGAAAAGGAATATCGATAAAATAAAAAAAATACAAAGGACATTACATATTAGTCATATGTAATGTCCTTTAATTTATCAATCCTTTTTAATTAAGCTCGCTATTCAGTAATCATAGATTGATCTAGGTATTTTCCTATTCCCATGACTGTTTGATTCTCTTACTCCATTTGTAAATGTAGTCCTCACCTTTAAGTTCAAATCCTAAGTCATAATAAAATTGCTGGCTTCCACCTGTCATACCATTACAATTCCCCAACTTTCTCACCCTATTTGCTGCTTCATGTATTAGCGCAGATGCAATACCTTTTCTTCGATCCCACCATGCAACACCTAAAGGTTCTAACTCAGCATATGGCATTTTTTCATCATACCAAATGATGGACATACCAACTGGCTTCCCATCAGGGTTGAGCATACATAAATCCAACTCCGGATTATAATGCTTCATTTGTCTTAATTCATGAAAGCCTTGTTCTCCCATCTCAGCCAACGGTTTCCCGTTAAGGAAAGCAAACATATGTACATTAGAAAGGAAAAAGTCAGGCGTAGTTCTACCATCTACGATCTTATATCCTTCAGGAATTTCCACTTCAAAGGGTTCCTCTCGAAAAGGCAGTATATGTACTTTCTCTGTCCATTCCTCCTTTATATACCCACGGTTTAACGCAATATCCGTCATTTCCTTATTCCATTTAGGAATTCGCAAATACAAAGTCATTTCTTTCGATTCATTATTTATGGCTGACAAATGAGTTTCTGCATGAGCAAACATCTTTTCAAGCAGTTCTCTATCTAGTGCTCTATCCTGTGAGTCAAATATAAAGAAGGCATCTCCTTCATAATTCCCCTCACTAATAACACCAGAAGCTATTTCACCATTAACTTCGAAAATGCCCACTGTATGCCTCCAGCAGTTTCCACACTTAACAGGATCAGGATGGAATCCTTTTGAAAATTCATAGCGACTCAGTCCATAAGATGGCGCTTCCCACTCATATGCTTTCAAAACAAGTTCTTCCATCTTATAAAAATCCTCTTCCGTAAAATATCTAAAGGTATACTTCATAATTGCCCCCCATCTTTACCTTACTTTCATTTCATCATTGACTACTCTCTAACCCATAAACATCTGATAGTTTATCAATGGACTCTCCCATTTTATATTGTTCTTTTATATTATTATTACGCTTTGCATAATATTTTCTGGAGCCGCTTTTTTCTCCCCAGTTCTTCTGCAGACCGTTATTAGGAATATAAATCATTTCACCTTTTATATAGTTTTGGATTTCTACTAATAACTTTTCCGGTAGCACATCTGCTGCATTTATATATTTCATAATTATCTACTCCTTATTTAGCATTTGCTTCTAAATAAAGTGCAGAATCAGTAGATAATGTAATGCCTTGTTCATCCCATACAGAACCAGATTACATTATCACTATTCTGCATGGGATAAATCTTGATCGAGACTATTTCTTAATCTTATTCTTCTCATCATATCCATTCACTTCCTTTCCATTTATATAATATATATACATCCATTCAATCATAATTCAATTTCTATTTGCTGTACGTTATTTCACTTATCTAGTGAATAATTATATTGGTTCTATGAGCATTCATTTTCTTCCCTAGCAAGACTGTAAAGTCAAAAGTGATTTCTAATTTATTCTTACCCTTCCGATGCTCCCCAAGACAAGGGGCTCATATCCCGCACTCCAAGTAATTCAATCTAAGGACATACTAGCATCCTTAGATTTCTGAAGATAACATTCAGTTCGTTGATGAAGTTGCTTGAGTACGAGCGATTCAAGATCCTGACGAAGCAACTTGCCTTAAGCTATGGCTACTACTGCCTTCACCATTCGGAACTCACACCCTATAGATAGCGCCCATGCTGGGCGCACTAAAAAACACACCAGCCCTCAAGCGGACTGGTGTACTATAGTGAAGGCGAGGAGATTGAACCCTTATCCGAAAATATTGCCACACAGGCATCTACTTTTAATTCTATCTTTTGCTTTACCATCACTTGTGATAGATTTCTCCGTATAGTATCTAAGCACAATGTACGATTTGACCATAACGTTTACATCTGTATATTTCGATTTTCATATTCAGATTAATGCCCATTTGAAGGATTTAATGAAAATAAATTAAAAATCACCATAATATTTTAATAAAAAAAATTACTGAACATGTGTTTCCGATTTGATATCATTTTGACTTAAAAATTTCAGTAAATCATTACTCAGCTGCACAATCTCATTGTTAGCATTATTCGCATAATCCGGCAACATCATATCCCTAACCATTTTAGTTCGTAGCCATGTCATAAAGAATAGATCCAAAAATAAGTTTGGAAATTTAAGCACCATTTTAAGCATTGGTGGATCAATTGAAACGCCAGCTTTTTGTATTGCCCTTAGATACGCTTTTAAAGTGACTGTTATTCTGCGTGCCGTCTTTCTGGTTCTGGCTGTTTTTTTGTCAATTATCTTATTCTCAGAATACAAAACGCTCAACATGGCAATGTCTGATACGGAATGTGTGATTAGATACGCTTGCATATCCTTTTTAATAACGTAGGCAAGCTTTGCTGTTTTAAATAATCTTGCGAGGTTTTCTATGCGTTCTGTCACTACACCATTAATTTCTCCAAATGCAGTTGCCGCTATAAACTTTGGTAGAAATCGAGCATGCAATACTCCATCTTTAATCTGTCCGCCGAAGCCGGGAAAAGCGGGTAAAAGTCTATCCCCTACGATATTCAGCCACGAAGAAAATCCAATTGAATTACTAGTCATCGTAACTATATTTTTGCTTTGATTATCTCTTAGCGCTAACAATGCTGATTCGGACCGATCATAACGAACAGTAACGAAAATAAAATCGTATACATCGTCTTTTTCGAGCGTATCAATGACATTCACTTGTATCGATCTAACTGTACCTTTTTCTATATATTGCAGGCCATTTTCTCTTAATGAGTTAAATCTATTACAATGTGCAAACAGGCTAACATCAAACCCTGCTTCAATAAGCTTAATTGCGTACATGCTCCCAATAACACCTGCACCAAAAATTAAAATTCTATCTTGTTTTGCTGACATTTAAATCACCCCTACTTATTTAACATTTCCGTTTGATCATCCGACAACTTGTTGTATGATGTGATTGTAAATCTTTATTATTCCTTGATCAACCATCAGTTTTTTATGATTTGTCGGATGATATTCTTATTCGCTAGTAGGAGGGAAACATGAAAAAGCAACCCCAAATAACGGAGAAAACAAGACAAAATTTTGTAGAAGTTTTTTGTGTGTTATATAGCCAAAAGCCGATTGAGAAAATTTCGGTTCAGGAAATTGCGAATAAGTCAGGATATAACCGCAGCACCTTTTATCAATACTTTGCTGACATTTACGAATTGTTAGACTTTGTTGAAAATGACTTATTGAATGACATGAAAAAAGAATTGACGAATAAAGAGCTATCGATGCATACGGTTCAAGATACGCTCTATTGTCTGGACAAAAGAGAACATCTCCTGGTTCTTAATGCCCTTTTGGGTGATTACGGAAGTGCCCGTTTTTTAAAACGCTTAAAAAAAGAAATCACTTTGGATCAATTAGAAATAAACGTTCCGCAAAACCATTCCTTAACGCCATACTTAATTGAGTTTTACCTGACAACTTCCCTTTCTTTATTTCGTCTTTGGCTCCAACGTCAAAAGGATTTATCGTCAGAAGAATTTTTCAAGTTAGTGGAGAACCTATATTCAAGAGGGATTACGCCCTATTTTAAAGATTGAGTCTGTCATTCAAACCAAATCCATATGTTGTATAACAATAATTTGACTTACGCCCATGACACCGCTGAACGGCGTGTAATTTCACTTCTAAAGAAGTAGGACTTCTTTTAGACATTAGAAAAACTCCCATCATTGTAGTAGTAGAAGTTTTGTTTTTTTCTACTGTCTACTATGATGGGAGCATATCAGATTATCCTAGACCTGCTGTTTGTTGATCTATCAACTTAAAGTTTCCAGTCCGTAGGACGGCATAGCTGTTTCTACTTTACCGCTTGGAAGAGTAGATTAATTTGAGAAATTAAGATTCTTCAATGTCCGTTGTAGGATTACTGCGGCTTCAGCGCGAGTTGATTTGTTTGAAGGGGCGAAAGCACCCTTGTCATTACCCTGCATGATGCCTTTGTCCACAAGTAGCGCCGCTTGGGTAGTTGCCCATTGCGGGATCGATGCCTTATCTGAGAATTTGTTCAGTGAAGTAGTGGTGTTCGATACGTTTGCTGCATCCACGATCTCCATTGCACGGGCAATCATAACCGCCATTTCTGCTCTGGTAATGGTTGCGTTCGGTGCAAACGTTCCTGGCCCATTTCCGTTAACAAGGCCGAATTGTGTTGCCGTCTCAACCGTTCCAGCATACCACGCATCAGTCCTGACATCCTTGAATGAACTCAAGCCATTACTGGTTGTAAGACCCATGCTGCGAACGAGAAGGGCAGTGAATTCTGCTCTTGTAATAGCAGTGCTTGGTGCAAATTGATTATCGTTAACACCTTTGACGATCAGCTTAGACGCCATTGCTTCAATATCATTCTTCGCCCAGTGCCCATTCAGATCCGCGAAATTCTTCTTGTACTGAATCACGGTGTAGACACTATTCCCTGGACGTTTCACCACAATCGACGGCTTACCATTCGAGGTGGTTATTACATTCGGTATGAAAATGAGCTCGCCGGTAATTGGATCTACCATAACTGCCGTTGCATTTGTTACATTTGTTGCGGCAGGCATATATATGGTCCGCGATACATAGGTACTACCAAAGTTGCTCACTGCTTGCTCTTGAGTACCTGTAACAAGGAATACTTCGAATTCTAGCGCCGTATTGCTTGCTAATTGCGCACCGAAGGATTTCGCCTTGCTCTGCAGAGCTTCAAGTGTTGCATCACTTACAGGGGCAATGGATATACGAACACTAACATTACTCAATGAGTCGATGGTAGAGAGATTAAGGACTTGCAATGGCAGTGAGTAGCTGGCATCTCCTGTTTCAATTCGGATGATTACTTGGTTAGCCTTGCCACTAATTAATGCTACTGCCGGCAGGGTAACTTCCGTTGCACCGTTCAGATTCTGCACATTGATTGTTAATTCTACATTCTTATCTGTTCCAGCTACAGATAGAACTTTCGTTAGAGCAGCTTGTAGATCTGCTGCTTTAACCGTGACTTGATTTACAATATCACCAGCCGCATTTGTTCCTCGAGTTATCTGCAGTGAATCTCCAGAGAGAATGCCGATTTCTACTGCTGGTGGCTTTACAGAAGGTGTTGGTATTTGAACAGTATTCGGTGATGTTTGATTAGGATTCGTTGGTGGAATGCTGTCCCCATTAGGTTTAGTTGGCTTCGCACTTTCGGTAATACGACCATCAACAACTGGTGCGATCGTACCTCCGAGTGATGTAAGGTATTCCATGAAGATTTCATAATCTGGATAACCAAGATCCTCATGATAAGCTCCGTTCTCAATCGCCTTAGCGAAGGACGTATAGCCATCTCCGCCAAGAGCGACGAAGCTGTTGGTAGCCATACGATATGTGCTCTTCAGATTAAGCGGTGTGTAGCCCGAATCGGTTTTTATTTCAACATCGTAAACCTTACTTCCTGTTACTTGACTTGGATCCCACTTGAAGCGCATGCCTGCTACTTGTGGGAATTTACCGGGAAGGTCAGTCAGCTTAGCGCCGCTAATCCCATTTTCCAATCCGGCAATAAGCTCTTGACCCGTTACATCAAGCAGATACAAGGTATTCCCAAAAGGCATTACAGTGCGGAGTTCACCCATCGTGATTGGTCCCGGATCAATGGGTCCGCGGATACCGCCACCGTTGATAAGAGCTATATCGGCGTTCTTGAGAATCTTCGCCTTATATAGCATACCATCTGCAATGAAATTTCCTAGGTTGGTTTCTTTGGAACGGACATTATTCCGTGCACCGTTTAGTACAACAGTTGTATTACCGATAACTTGTTTTTTAAGTTCTTCAAGATCTGCGTTGTATGGAGCAAGCATAGCTTTAACTATTGCATCCTCTTCAACTGCACTGGTTACAGGAATCAGATTTCCAGTAAGCTGATCTGCTATGACAACACCTTGTGCATCAAAATTTAGATTAACCCGACCGAGGAATTTGCTCCAATCGTTCGCTTGTACGATAACTGTCGGTGTATTATATGAATCTGTTATGATTTCAGGTGCATTAAGCTGCGTATGAGTATGACCACCGACGATTAAGTCGATGCCTTCAACGTCCTTTGCCAGTTGTTTGTCCCGGTTGTAGCCTATGTGGGACAATGCGATGATGACATTTACGCTTTCGGCTTCGATCGCAGCCACCGTAGCTTTAGCAGAGGTTGTTGCATCATTGAACTTAACATTCTTGCCGGGGCTTGAGGTTTCGAAAGTATCCTCGGTCGTTAAACCGAATACACCTACCTTATGGCCATTCACATCCAGAATGATGTATGGATATACTCCCGCATTATCAAGTGTTTTTGGCTTACTTGCGTCAATCGTATTCGGTGCTTTCAGCAGCGGACTGATGTTGACATCCTTACTGAAATCGACGTTGGAGGTGAGTAATGGGAACTTCGCCTTGCTTACGAAATCTGCCAAAACCTTGGTTCCAGAATCAAATTCATGATTTCCGAATGTCATAGCGTCGTAACCAAGATAATTCATAAATTCAAGATCGGCTTGACCGGCCCACTTGGTGAAATAGAGGTCTCCGGAGAATACGTCTCCTGCATCAAATAGAAGGCTGTTGGCAACTTCATTACGTACTTGCTTAGTCAGTGTTGCGCGTCTAGCCACATCAGCCAAGTGAGCATGGGTATCATTCGTATGCATTACTGTCAGGCTCCATGAATTGCTGACAGTCACAGTTGCTTCTGCTACACCATAGCCATCTGCGCTAAGTGCCGTGATAACTGTTGTGCCTTCTACTGAACCTGATGTTACAACGCCATTTGCATCAACAGTTGCAATATCCTTATCTGAGGATGTCCAGGATACTGTTGCGGCACCGCCGCTATCTGGTGTTACAGTAGCCGTAAGCTGAGCGGAAGCACCATTTGGTAGCAACTCTAGTGCAGATTTATCGAGCGTTACCTTCGTGACATTCAATTGCAGAACAGAGATCGTTCCGCTAACTTCATTGGCTACAAGCAAGAGTGGTAATCCAGTTGGGCTGCTAGTCGCCGGGATGAATTCCAGACCCTCTGGTCCGGTATCCGTATCTATTCCTTTGGTGAAGTCGCGAGTGTTAATATAATTAGCGAATACAGGTTGATTTGGATCTGTTACATCGTAGGTCATGATACCCCCGATTCGCTCCAATCCTACGAAGGCTAATGCTTTATTTCCAACTTGACCAACCGTAACATATTCCGGCTCAGGTCCTTTTTTGGAGCTTCTGCCATCCAAGGCTACCTCGCTGTGATTACTGTTGAAATATTTCGGCAACCGTTGCGAGGTAATAGTCTCGAAGTCGTTGCCACTGTCGAAGACTTGTTGCATTGTGCTCGCATTCCAGATGGAGAAGGAACGTCCTCCGTACAAATAGATGCCGTCTTTGCCCATGTCGCTGACGACTTCGACTTTGTCGTAAGCTGTTTTTCCATTCAGAAAAGCTGCTGCGGCAGAGCTAGAGTTTAAGCCACCTTTGATGTCTCCTATTTTCGTTACATTAGTTCTGGTAGGGTCATCGGAGTCAGAAGACCACTCTGTGGCATCTCCTTCATTGGCTGTGAACAGGTATTGCGTTCCATTAACGTTATAGCTTGCGATACCATCTGGCATATACATTCCGAAGAAAGGGACATTCTCTAGATTAATGGTGCTATTCTTCACTAAATCGAGTGAATTATTAAGGTCATTATAATCTTTGTAACCGAGACCCTTGACGGAATCAACGTTCTTGCTCGCAATGTCCACCACGGCAATCGCGTTATTTTCTTGCAGCGCAATATATGCTTTCGATTGGTCATCGTTAAGTGCAATATACTCCGGCTCTAAGTCGAAGATGGCATCCTCCTTGGTGCCGCTTCCTGTAATTAAACCAGTTGTTGGATCAGATGATCCACGAATATGAACGCTATCGTCAATCACTGCCTGATTATCGAATTTGACTTTCGTAGAGACGTCTGTTGTAGTATCTACGATCGTCACGCTGCCTTCAGGGTCATCAGTACCGTTACGTGGTTCAGCTTCGTCTGCTGTCAGTAAATATTTACCGTCAGAAGTGAATAAGACCATATCTGGCTGCACACCCGTTTCGTACGTTTTAAGTAAATTTCCTTCATAATCAAGAACAAGAATTTTACCATTCTTCATATGGTCAGCTTCTTGGATGGCTATGGCTACGCGCTTCGTCGCCGTGTTAATGTCAACACTGGTCAGGTCGCCGTAGACAAAACCATCTACCTCGGACAATTGTTTAACGAGAATAGATTTTTCCTTCGTTAATGTTGCGCTATTCGTGAGGGCTACAATATCCACGCTAGGCGGAGTACCGGCGCCATTCACGACATACATTTTGCCATTGTCCTTGTTATATTTGACAATTTCCGCCACGCCGCCATCTTCGTTGGATTCCCCAACATTATATTGACTGATTTTCTCTACGTTCAGCTGGTCAGCAATCTGAGCTTTCTGGACGTTAAGTGCAAGTGTTGTATTAGCGATAGCAGGAGTGTAGGTACTGTCGGTCACAGTGATATTCACTGATGCAGAACCTTCCGTTGTAGGAGTTCCTGTAATAGTGCCGCTCGAATCGTCGATATTTAGACCTTCAGGCAGTCCAGTCGCAGCAAAAGTATAAGGTAACTTACCGGCATACACAGCTACCGTTACGGAGTAGGCTGAATCAACATACGCATCGGGAAGTGAAGTTGTAGTGATGCTAAGCTCATTGCCCCACTCACCGTCTCCGCTGTAGCGAGGCTCTTTTCCATTTAACGATGTGGCTGAATAGTCAACCGGTTGAAAGTCAATTTTATTGTTATCGGTGTCTTTGAAATCTACACGACGAAGTCCAATCTTCTTAGAGTTGCCACCGCTTCCTACAGGGAATTCTGTCTCGTAGCCGTCAATCAGATTTCCATCATCATTTCCAGCCGTTCCGAGCATATCCACATAGCCATTGGCCATAGGAGTGAGGAATGGATTAGCAACACCAGTTAGTGTGTTGGTACTATTGACTAATACAGCCTTTAACCCTTTGTTATTAATGAAAATATCGTTACCGCCTGCATCAACTAACTTCTGATCATATTTAGTAGTCAAGTCAATAATCGGACTGATTGCTCCAGTTGCTTTACCGATAATAAGATAGGATGAATGCGCTTTGATTGTACCTGTGAGATTTAATTGTACCCAAGGATCAGAAATGCCAGTTTTGGGCGCATAAGCATAATGAAGCGACCAGCCTAATAGATTTACATCGTTATCCGTCGGGTTATACAACTCTATGAATCCATGGCTAGCATAAGTGTCTGTAGCAGTTTTTGTCCCACCGCCATAAACTTGATTAATGATGATATGAGGTGCAGTAACATCATAGCCTCCAGCATTATAGGGCGTTCCTGCGATTAGTGTATCAGCCGCTTGGGCTATCCCCCCAGCAAATACGCCGGTAATAAGCATTTGGGATGCCAACAGTAATGACATAATTTTTTTTCCTCTTTGTTTCAAGTGACTATCACTCCCTTGTTTTTAATATCTCATCCATTGTATGAGTCAATTGTTAACGGAAGTGTCTTTCTATTTGAGTGTTTTGTAAAAAGATAGGGATAAGTTACTAGATAAGAGTCTGTTTTATCATTTATCCTTAATTAAATAGAATATACAAACAACTAGCATATCAAGAATTTTTATCCCATAATATTGGTGTGTCTGGATTATTTCTTGCCAGCAGAAAAACTCCCATCATTGTGGTAGTAGAAGTTTTTGTTTTTTCTACCGTCTACTATGATGGGAGCGTATCATTAAAGGATGGCTTTTTTCAATTGTCCTGACACACAGATACTAAGCCTTATTATGCAGCTTAGCTTTCAATTTCGTAGCGAAGAGCTCAAGAAGGATTGCAAAGGCAAGCACGAAGTAGGTAATCATCCCGATTTCACGGAGATCCAAGTAGAAGGAGCTAGCCATAAACATATCGTAGCCAATTCCGCCAGCTCCAGCTGCAGCGCCCATTGCGACAGCCACACCAAAGTTTATTTCAAAGCGGAAAAAGGTCCAGGATAGAATCGAGGTCAATGCGGAGGGCAGCACAGCCTGAAAAACAATCTGCCACCAATTAGCCCCGCTTCCTTTTAATGCTTCAATCACACCCTCATCCAATTCCTCAAAGGATTCAGAGTAGGCTTTAATTAGGTAGCTAACCGAATGAAAGGTCATGCCAACCACAGCAGCCACACTTCCAAGACCCGCAGCAACTGCGAAAATAAGTACCCACAGCACAGTTGGAACCGCCCTAATGAAAGCAGCAATGCTTTTAATTATATTCGAAACCTTATTGTTGGAGAGATTACGGGCTGCGAACAGTCCAAGAAATAAAGCAATGATTCCACCAAACAGAGTTGTGAGAAAGGCCAATCCTACGGTTACTACAATGCCATAGAGCGCTTCACCAAAGGTAAAATGTTTGAAATGCGCTTCGGTAAACATCGTTTTGAGGTTTTTGAACGAAGCTAGGAGTCCATCCATAGTATTAACACCACGATAATCAAATGTAATAAAACCATATAACGATAAAAGCACCAAACCTAGTAAGGTGACCCTAATCATAAAAGCGGCTTTATTGAACGGTTTTGCAGGTATTGGAGCACCAGAGTAATTAGCTGGGATGGATTTAAGCAGATCCATTAGATGATCACCCTTCTGATATAATTCGAGATCATTTCAATTGTAAAAATGGCAACAATAAGTGCGACTACAACCAGGCTTGCCGCATGATAATTCAAGCTTTTGTAATAAAGATTGAAGGAGAAGCCAATGCCAGTTCCTGTGAGAATTCCAATTAAGGTCGCGCTGCGAATATTCGTTTCTACCATAAATAAGATCCAGCTAATGAATTGCGGAATACAGGCTGGAATGACTGATTGGAAGATTATTGTAAAATATCCTGCACCTGTAGCACGCAGCGCCTCCACTGATTCTGTGCTTGATTCATCAATGGTTTCGATAAACACACGAGTGAGGAAACCAAAGCTAACAAAGAATAAAGCCAGCCAGCCAGTTAACGCACTTTGTCCGAAGGAGAATAATAGGATCAAAGCCCAAGCAGCTACATCAATATTTCTAAAAAGAGTCCCAAAGCCTCTGCAGATGACTGCAATAAGCCGATTCACTCGCGTAGTGTTAGCACCCATAATCGCGAAAAACCCAGCAAAGATCGAGGCAACCGTAGTTGAAGCAAGCGAAATCAATACTGTTTCAATCAGCTTATCCACAATGCTCGGGAGCTTTTCCAAGGACTTGGCATTGGGATAGAAATTAGTCACTGCCCAGCTAATCGCTTTCGGAAACGAAGCAAATCCATCGAGGATACTAAACTCCGTTATCACAATGAATATAACTGTCAGCGCAAGGATAATACAGAAGACTCCAAGGGCTTGCCATCTTTTCTTGGCAAAAAAGTCAACCGACATGTCGCCCTCCGACATCCATGATGAGGTCGCCAGCCTCAGAGCCGTAAATCTTGTAGATTTCTTCGGAGGAAATTTTCTGTGGTGATCCATCAAAGATAACCGTCCCTTTATTGACCCCAATAATACGGTCAGAGTAGCTTAATGCAACATCAACCTGATGTAAATTAATTAGTACGGTAATGCCCATAACTTTACAAATATTGCGCAGATGATCCATGATGACTTTGGATGCATTCGGATCCAAGGAAGCAATCGGCTCATCACATAATAACAGCTTGGGATTCTGCAGCAGTGCTCTGGCAATACCAACTCGTTGCTTCTGCCCACCACTTAACTGGTCGCATCGTTTGTAAATATGCTTGGTGAGCCCAAGTAATTCGAGGATTTGCAGGGCTTGTTGTTTCTCTTCGGTCGTATACCAGCCAAGCGATCCCATTAAAGTTGATTTGTAGCCCAATCTGCCATGTAAAACATTCTCAATAACCGTCAAGCGGTTCACTAAATTATAATGCTGAAAAATCATCCCAATTTTCGTTCTAAGTTTACGTAGTGCAGCTTTTTTCAAATCCAAAACCTGCTCGCCATCAAAATTAATCTCTCCGCTGCTTGCATCAATCATCCGATTGATGCAACGAAGAAGAGTGGATTTCCCTGCCCCTGAGGGGCCAATAATGGAAACGAACTCTCCTTCCTGCACAGAGAAGTTAACGTCAGATAACGCCATTGTATCCTGACCATATTCCTTGGATAAATGTCTTACATCTAATAACGTTTTCATAGCTAACTCCTCTAATTCAATTTTCGGTATCGTTAGACTGTTAAAGGGACAATGAAATTGTTAATTGTTGCTCGTTAACCGTTTGATTAGTTGGACAATTCTCTAACTGGATTAAAAAACGCATCATCCACGACTACAAAAGCTTCTTTATCTGTTTTGGCGAAGATGCCTTTTTTACCAGATTCCTTAGTAACAAAGATATTAGGGTTTGCTGCTGTTTCTGGTGATGTTAAGGCTTCAACTATCTTCTTGATCGTCTCAGCACTGACTTTATCTGTATTCACAACGAATGGAGCATTAAGCACGGGTGTGACGGAAATTAATGAAAACTCTCCATCTTTAACCGTATCAAAAGGTTCGGCTGCGTCGTCTTTTACCTTGTAAACCGCGCCTACACGGTTCTCAGTCCCTGATTCTAAGCTTACATAATTCGCTACACAGGTGTCACAGAATGCAGCAGCATCGACTTTATCCGCTAATAGATTAACGGCTGAGCCTTGGTGTGAACCACCATAAAGCACATCACTGAAAAATTTATCCTTGCCGCCTTCAAGTAAATCGTCCATCTTTAAATCCTTATATTTATCGATTTTATTAAAATAAGTGACGATGTTATCCGATGGTACTTTGAAGCCTGAAGTCGAGCTGTTGGAAACAAAAGAAAACTTCTTCCCGGCAATATTATCTATTATAAATTTATCGCCATCCATGTAAGGAGCTTCATTCCCTTTTTTAACGGCCAACCAGCTGTAATAAACGGCATCCTCCGCTGTTCCTGATTTACCACTTGGGATTACCAATGGCTCTACTTTTTTATTCTTATTCTTAGCTTCTATATACCCCTGTGCGCCCAAGTAAGCAAGGTCTACATTACCATTAGCTACAGACTCAATGGCAATAATATAATCTGTCGTCGTTTTATGCTCTACTGTTTTGCCTGTTGCCGCTTCAACCAGCTTACCGATTTCTTCGCGAGCTGCTTTACTGTCTTCCCCTGATTCATTCGGCAACCAACCGATTGTAATCGTCTTACTTTCTTTTGCCGAGTTGGAGCATGCTGCGAATACTGAGAATAAAGCAATAGCTAATAACAGAATCCCTACCTTTTTCATTGTAAAGCTCCTCTCGTCTCTGAATAAAATGGTTAACCCACCTGGCATAATGACTATGCTCAAGATATTCTAACTATAAAGTTCAATTGTTATCGGACTGTTATCCTGATGTATAGATTTTCTAAAGATGAGATAGAATTTACAGAAACACTGCCAATAGGATAATCTGCACTGCCATAAAGCCCATGATAATCAGAACCACCTGTGACCGCGAGATTAAACTGAGCAGCAAGCTGAAGTGATCGCTGGGTATCCGCAGATGAATGACTGGGATGATAAGCTTCTATACCCTGCAGTCCAAAGCTGACCCATTCTTCAATAGCTTCAAAATTCCCCAACTGACCCGGATGGGCTAGCACGGCTACCCCTCCTGCGGAACGAATCGCACGAATCGCAGCCTCAGCACTTGGATAAGCAAGTGGAATTAATGCTTTACCTGCTTCCTTCGCGGACCGTGAAAACAGCTGCTTCTGCAGTTCGCCGTTGATCTCGTCGCAGTAGCCTAAATCCATCAAAGCATGCATAATGTGCTGTTTGTAAACGATAGTTCCTTGCTTGCTATAGCTGCTGACTAGCTCCCAGCTAATGCTGTAGCCCATCTTAGCTACGATTTCCACCATTTGTTTTGAAGCCTCATGTCGTGAAAGCAAGGTTGCCTTGCATACATCATCCAGCGCCGGATGTTGCGGATCGATATATAAACCCAGAATGTGCGCTCGACTATCACGTTGCGGATCCGAGGCAGAAATCTCAATTCCTGGGATAATTTGCAGCTGATATTGCTCGCCATATAATAATGCTTCTTCAATACCTGCCGTAGTATCATGATCTGTAATAGCAAGATGTGTTAGCTTAGCTGCCTTTGCCTGCTGGATTACTTCTTCAATACGGAAGGAATTATCCGATACATCGGTGTGACAATGCAGATCTGCTTTAAGCATAGCTAATCGCTTTATCCGCTTGGGAATGAAACGGCTTGGCATAATAGATCGTTTCGCCATTGACTAACGTGCGATGGACGAGTGGATAATCTATATGCAGCTTGACGAACACGAGATCCGCCATTTTGCCTGTTGCAATTGAGCCTACACGATCACTGATGCCAAGCTTAGCTGCTGGATTGGCGGTGACCATAGCAATAGCTTGATGCAGCGGCATATTTTCTTTCAAATGCAGCATGAATACGGCCGGAAGCATGGAAGATGGCAGATAATCAGAGCAGATGGCAACGGAGTAACCCGCTTTAATGGCGTCGATGGCTCTCATGTTATTGCTATGGGAGGTACCTCTTACCAGGTTAGGGGATCCGACAACAACCAAAAGATTGTGCTCATGACTATGCTGAGCAGCAATCAGATTAATTGGAAATTCACTAATTGTCACACCATAATCAATCATTTCGTCCACTTTGGCGATGGTATCATCATCATGCGAAGCAACAACGATATTACGCTGTATTGCATGCTGAGCCATATCCTTAATCTGATCCCAAGCGATTAATTTGGAATTACTTTTCAGTGTATCCACCATTAATCTTAGCTCTTCATCGCGCACACCATAGGTTTTAACTAGATAATTCTCATAGGTGTCTTTCTCCGTAAACTGACCTTGTCCGGGGGTATGATCCATAAGCGACAGCAAGTCGATTTTCTGGGTATTAATCAGGTTTTTCACGGTACCCATGCCAATCAGATTCGTTACTTCATAGCGTAAATGCACACGGTGATGAATCATCGATCTCTCTTCGCGCAGCTTAACAATATGCTCGATTACATCCACGACCATTGCGTCATCACGAACGCCAACTCCATCAGCCAGCGATAAGGAATGATAAATCGTCGTCACACCACAGCCTGCAAGCTTTTTCTCTAATTCAAAGAACGACATGTGCAGCGGAAAAAATGTATTGGGCCGAGGCTGGATTTCTTTTTCCAAAGCATCACTGTGCATATCCACTAAGCCTGGGATCACATAACAGCCCTCTGCATCGATTGTTTCCCCAATAAAAGCTGCTTCTCGGGAACTGTTTGCAAGAATTTCAACTATTACACCGTCTTCAATAATCAGCGAGCCTGCTTGTACTGCAGTCAAAGTAACGATTTGAGCATTATAAATTTGCAAACGATTTGAACTCAAGCTTACCCTCTCCTCACATGCACTTTTTGTGTTTATTGAATGGCTGTTTGATAACGCTGACGCAGCTCAGGCCATTCACTCTCATATTTATCTCTAACCTCATGAATCAGGTAACCTGGGAATTCCGTCGGCAGCTCTTTAAAAATAGCTCCCATCGGAATCTCACCATCGCCAATCGGCATGTGCATATCTCCACGACCAATCGGTGTTAGCTCATATTGATTTTTCTCAGCGGAAAAGCAGGCTTTGCCATAATTGTCGTGTACATGCAGATGGATAACATGAGGGACCATTCGTCTAAGCTCAGCCATTAAATCGAGCCCATACATTTTATGTGATAAGTAGAGATGTCCAATATCCAGTGTAATTCCAACAAAGGGATGATTAATCGCTTCAACCTGATCTACCAAGGAGCTCGGGATCACTGCGTAGCAATAATAAGGACAATCAAGATAAGGACGCATATTCTCCATGGCAATTCGTACATTTAATTGCTGCCCAAGCTGCCCAAGCTGGCGCATAAAGCTTTGTTCCTCAATAAGCAGCTCTTGCTTATGCTCTTTGGTATAATCAAGCCAAGTATGAGGATATAAGAATTCTTCTTCTCCAATATAGCGGCCCACATGATAAACCATCGTTTCCGCACCGAGTACTCCGCTAACCTCCAATGAGGCAATTAATGAAGCACGCTCAATACTAATATCTTCTTTACGAAATAAGTTGATGGCATAGGGAGCATGTGTTGTGTAGCTAAGGCTGAAGCTGCTAAGCAGCTTGCGATACTCCTCCAAACGCTGCTGATCAATCACGCCATTACGAATTACATCCATGCCATGCAGTGACAATTCGACAGCTTCTAAGCCAAGACTTTCGATTTTAATCAGCTTGCTTTTCAGCTTTTCTAAATTGCCCATGGTGTCATTAGGCGGTAAGCTAACTCCCATACCTCTAGTGTTCATCTCAATGCTCCCTTCTCCGAGTTAATGCTCTACACTCGCTCCAAAACAAAGGCTTGAAGATCAAGAATGTGATCCGCTATCCGTTCCATTACGTCCCAATCATGAAACACACCTATCATCGTTGTACCCTGGGCTTTCATTTCATCTAAAAGCTCCAGAACACTTTGCTTGGTTTCTTTATCCAAGGATGCCGTTGGTTCATCCAGTATGAGTAAACGCGGTCGCACGATAAAGGCGCGAGCCAGATTAACACGCTGCTGCTCGCCTCCACTGAAGGTAGCCGGAAAAGCATGGATCAGCTTACGTGGAATCCGCAGCCGTTCCAGCATTTCCTCGGCTTGCCATTTTGCTGCTTCAATAGGAATTCCTGAGGGCAGCAGCTTCTCCGCGACAATATCGACAGCCGATACTCGCGGAATAACCTTGAGAAATTGCGAGACATAGCTAATTTCATTTTTCCGTAAATGCGAGATTTCGCGTTCCGTTGCCTGAGCCAAATCAATCGCACCATAATAGGATGAGTCATATATAATTTTTCCCGAGGTTGGGAGGTACGTACGATAAATGCATTTAAGAATCGAGGATTTACCAATCCCACTCGGTCCAGCTATCCCCATAAACTGACCTTTAGCAATCTCAAAGCTGAGATTTTGAAATGGATTTACTTTCATATCATGACTGAGTGATAGCTGAAACAGTTTTGATAGACCGGTTACTTTTAGCATTGAGAATCCCTTCTTTCTACTTTCACTTATAACAAGGAATGAACCAGAAGCTGGGTATAGGGATGCTGTGGATCCTCGAGAATCTGATCCGTTAGGCCATGCTCAACAATTTGTCCTTGTCTTAATACAATTGTACGATCCGACAGCATTCGGATGACGCCAAGATCATGGGAAACCACAATCATCGCTACGCCTAACTCCCGTTGAATGCTGCGAATTAAATCCAGTACCTTGGCTTGGACCGATAAATCCAAGCCCGTTGTGACTTCATCTAACAGCAGTAATGGCGGATTATTCGCTAAAGCCTTCGAGATTTGCACCCTTTGCTGCATACCCCCACTGAAATTCTTTGGCGGCTCATCCATGCGCTGCAAAGGGATTTCGACTTTATCCAGCAGCTCCGATGCGCGACTGCGAATCTTACCGACATGATAATGATCCGCTGCGATTAGCTTCTCAGCGATATTGCCTGAGCTGGAAAAGCCCATTCGCAGTCCTAAGTAAGGATTCTGATAAACCATACCCATCAGATGGTTGCGAATGTATCTTTTTTGCTGGGCTGATTCGTCAAACAAATTGGAAACCCCATCCTTAAAGGTCGAGATCGACATATGCCCACTCGTAATTTCCTGATCATAATAAAGGCATTTGACCATCGTGCTTTTGCCTGAGCCGCTTTCCCCTACTACACCTAGAATTTCTCCTGGATAAAGATCAAAGCTAAGATCGCGACAAGCCCAGACCGTTCCGCACTCTGGACAGCGACCGCCTAGTGCAGAATCTAGCAGACAGGAGGTGCAGCCTTCACCATATTTCTTAGTTAGATTGCGAACGCTTAGAAGCGGGAGATCCTCTTTACTATTGTTTACATCAGATATACTTGCCTCTTTCAAACTCGATATCGCCATTAGGAGGTCTCCTCTTCTTGCTGCTCACTGCTTCGATTGCAGTAGTCTGTGTCTGAGCATTGGTAAATAATTTGACCCGACTCACTATCGATGACTTCATCTAAGAAGGTTGTTTCACTTCCACAAATCCGACAAGCTGAGCCAGTAAAAGATTCGACTTCAAACGGATAATCCTCAAACTGCAAGGAGACTACATTCGTATAAGGGGGAACTGCATAAAGCTTCTTCTCTCTACCCGCACCCAATAAGGTTAAATGGTCCGCTTGATGAAGCTTGGGATTATCCCAGCGTGGAATTGGACTTGGTGCCATTACATAACGGTTATGCACGATAACAGGATAATCTGCACCTTGCGTTATCGCTCCCCATTTAACGATGCTTTCATAAAGCGTCAACCAAATTCCGCTATAGTCCATCTCGCCATGCTGAATTTTGGTTACTTCCTCGCTTGGCTCAACATGTCGCAAGGGTTCTGGCTCTGGAACTTGAAGCACTAAGATTTGATTAGCATGCATCCGATCCTCTGGAATCCGATGGCGCGATTGGATAATGGTTGCCTGCGTGGTATCCTCCGTTGTGACAATATGGCTGGTTTCTTCAATCAATCGCCGAATACTTACCGCATTTACACTATCATCACTGCCTTGATCAATGACTTTAACGATATCGTTTTTTCCAATTAGGGATAAGGTAAGCTGCAAGCCGCCTGTTCCCCAGCCTCTGCCAATTGGTAATTCTCTTGAGCCAAAAGGTACCTGATAGCCTGGGATTGCAACAGCTTTTAGTGTTTTTCGACGTATCTCACGCTTCGAGCCCTCATCCAAAAAAGCAAAGTTATACTCCGCTGTGTTGAACTTCATCTGTTCTATTACTTTCATCAACGGCAACCTCCTCTGAAGCTGGCTTGTTCTTCCGTGCTTGTGTCTTACGGATTTGATCCAAGTAGGTTTGGAATGTCACATAATGCGGTAATTTCAAATGGGATACAAAACCGCCTGATTCGACACTATCGATATGAGTTAATACAAATTCTTCATTCTGTGCAGGTGCTGTTCCATTGGTTTCCAAGCTTCGCTCGAGAATTGACATCGATATGGCCTTCAGCTCGTTTTGTCCAAAGGTAAGCCCATAGCCCAGCAAGAATTGTACGTTGCCTGATTCTTTGTCTTGCGTAAAGGAGTTAATCGATTCGACTTCCGTCATTAAAGCCTCGCCAATATAGATGCCTTCTCCATCCTCATCGTTGCCGAACGGATGGGGGATATGAATCGGTGTGTAGCCAACTCGCAGCTCGCCGATGGTAGGATGGACTGCGCCATAACCACGCATCGAGGAGTAAGCCAAAGCTGTCATTGCCCCGGTTTCGCCTCTAGAGAGGGTCTGTAATCTAGCAGATCTACTGCACGGAAAGGTTAGCTTCTGGCGTGTAATATCGTAGGGCTCCTCGTCATTCGAGTTTATAACATTCGCCATTAAAGCTTGCTCTCTCAGCAGGTCGGCAATTTTCTTGAAATTCATACTGCTCTCATCCCAAGGCAAATCACTTAAATATTCCTCTACAAAAGCCTGGAGATCTTCAGTGGTTTCATTTTTTAAAGAGAAGTTCAGCATGCGATGGGTGTAATCGTTAGTTGGGCCTAAGACTTGTCCGCCCGGCATATCGCGGAAGGAGGATGAAATCCGTCGAATCACTCGCATGTTCGCTGGCTCAGACACTAAAGAATAGTGATTACGCGGTAGCGTAGAACGATAAGCGCGAACCAAGAAAGCCGCTTCCGCTGGATCGCCTTCCGCTTGTTTAAGTGCAATCGCCGCATACTCAGGGGCATACATCCCACCCTCGCCCATAATACGATCCACTAGCAAGCGAAGCTGTTTTTCAATCATCGCGATGTTAAGAACCGCGTCTGAATCCTTAGAGCGATAAAATTTAACAAGTTGCTCTGCTTGCTGAATTGCTTCTTGACCCCCAGTCACTGCTACATATGCCATGCTCCAGTCACTCCTTTCACAAGCGTAGTTCTCGGAATGGCAATTAATTCACCCTGCTCTGTATAGAGGATAAGATCGATTCCAAGTGGGTATTCCTCCACCAAGCGAGCTCTAATCTCAATCCATATAAGGGACAAACCATTTATAGTACAGATGGTTTCCGTTTGGATTCCTGGTCCTGTTAGCTTTAGTGAGTAGCCTTGATCTTGAGTGGTAGATTCGTTTAAGCCTTGTACTCGGATGAAAACAGTTGCTGATTTCTCTGGAGAAGATAGTGTCCCTATCTTTAATTGGGATTGGATTTGGTTGATAAAGCTCAAATCTTCAGTACCCTCTACGAATACATAATCCGCAGCGGCATAATCAACTAATTTGCAATAGGTCAATCGGCGAATCGTTTCCGTCCAGCCATCATGACCCTGCATATGGACAGCGAATGTAACCTCTCCATCGAGCAAAGCAAGTGCCATTGCAGCCGCAGGCTTGGAGGTTCCTTCGGGAATATCGATTCCATGGACTCTGTCTCCGAGCTCACATACCAAACCAGGTCTTGACATGGCCTGCAATAGAACACGGTAAACCTCTTGTGTATCATGTACCCGATCAAAGCTTAGTTCTTTAAGATTTGGATTTGGCATGATATTCTCCCATCGTATCGAAATTAACCTTGGACTTCATAATCCGCGAGTACTCCAGACGTTTTTCGTAGTCGATTCGTAATTCTTCTTCCACTAGCAGCTTTTCCCACTCCAACGTCTCTGGCAGATTAGCATTATAGGCATAATCGATAATCGCTAGCTGATAAGCCCGATTCGGATCTTCACCCATGATCGCTCCAAATCCATAAATCGAACCCACTGAAACCGTACATTCTGTAATCAGTATTTCGCCCATATAAAATAGATTACCTGAAACAGAATCTCGCGCTTTGTTCATCACCAGACTTTTTTCAGGCTCTCTTACAATGGTTACGGTGTCGTTCTGCAAAACCTGCAATGCGAGCTTTTCTAATAATTTCGGATCACCTTCGACTAAAATATGCGTTAAGCGTGATTTTTTCATTGGGGCCTCCTTAGAGTTTTCTTTAGAAAACGGATTAACTCGGCTTACGTTCGCAAGCCAGCATCGTAAGAATTAGCTATTCAAACTGTATAGATACACGACAAAGATCACCACGATATTTGGCTGAGGTATATTCAACTAGATGTTGGTTCTGATCCCTCATCACACTTTCGATGTGCAGCAGCGTAGTGCTGGGTGAGATTTTCAAATGAGTCGCTTCTGCTGAGTTTGGGTAGATGGCTTCAAATGTAGACCAGATCCGAGCAAGCTCCACTTGATAATCCTCTCGTAGCAAAGCATAAAGCGATGTAAATGCAGTGGACTGATCTGGGAAATGAGGGAAGTATCGCTCAGGTAACCACGTCTCATTCCAAGCAAGCGGGATTCCATCGGCGTAACGTAGAATCTCAAGTCGGATTCCCTTTTCGTCAGGTGCCATTTTCAATAACTCCGCTATCCGTTTAGGCGGAAGGTTCACCTCGCTTTTTAAAACCTTGGCACTTGGCTTGCAACCCAGCTGTATCATTACATCCGTAAAACACATGGCTTGAGTAATCGTATATTGGATATCCATCGGCTTCTCACAGACATAATGTCCTTTGCCCTGCTGTGAGCGGATAATCCCTTTTTTATTCATAAAATCTAACGAATGTCGAATCGTATACCGATTGACTTTAAAGCGGCGACTTAAATCCGCCTCCGACGGCAACGGTCCACCAATTACATAAAGGCCAATATCAATTTCCTTTTGAAGCGTATCTGCAATAGCTAAGTAAGGAGATACCGCTAGCTCTGGCTTATGGATTGTATGCAATTGATTACCTCCACTCATTAGCTGTATTTTTCTAAAAATAAATCCATGTTCTTCATATCCTCTAAACCAGCCGCAATTGCCTCTCTAGACCAATCCCACCAAGCAATCGCTTCTAGCTTACGAACCACATCCTGCTCAGTGCCCGTATCTATCTCATAAGAACCGCTGCGATAAGTAATGTGATGCTGCGTCACTCGCCACATCGGGTGATTTCCTGGATTAATGCAGGCATGAGAAGCTATCGAGCAAAACTTGCCCATCTCCGTATAATGAATATTGACCTCGCCCATTAAATAGGTGTAATCTCCAATACTCGAATCGACAAACAGCACCCTAGGTCCAATTTCTGTCCAAGCACCCAAATAGCTATTATATATATTCGCTGATTCATGAACTGTAGGCTGCTCTGAAAGCTTTTTAATTTCTTGAGTATGGCTTACTTGTTAATTGAAGCTTAACTTGGCGACAACATGGCTGTATTAACTTGGTGTGAAGGTAGTGTAAATATCGGTGTTTAATTTCCTTAACCAAAAGAAAACTATCCCGCTGTCGCGGCTTAGCTTGATTTAAAGCGGCGTAAAGTTTACTATCTTTTCAAAAAAACAACCGCTACTCAAAAGTGAGTAACGGTTGTTTTTAATTACCTTTTTACAAATAAAGAAGATGAAGAGTAATCCAATCTAAGGACACACTAGTATCCTTAGATTTCTGAGTAAAGTATACTTATATATACCCTGATCAATACGTCTTACTTGAAATTCTTGACTCTCATACCGAACGAAGTTATCCTCACTCATGATTTACTCCAAACGTCCATGACGATTTGTTACAACGGTCGCTCTTTAACAATCGACAATTTAGTGCTTGATACTGGCGGTGGAGACGAATACACTTTTCAAAAACACCTTGATCAGATTCAAATAGGGACGTGAATAGCTCACGTCCCCATTTCGTCCCCAACTCCTCTATTCACTCACTCAAAACCCTTATGTTAAAACTTAATATACATCTGCTAAAAAGCACCCCTCAAACCCGTATTCCACCGTTGCCCGTATGAATAAACACTTGCTACAAAACAGTGATTTCCTCAATTTTTCACCCAACTTTTTCTATCACAACTTTATTAAAATCTGAATAATGTCTTGCCACAAACACAGGTAAAGCCTAAAATTCGCAGATTCCGCTCCCTCTCCAATCTCCACAATCCCACGCCCAGCAAGGCATATCAGCCCTTCTCTCGCCTTTTTCTTCTCTACGTCAAATAGCTAACAATCTGCCGTCAGAACACGAGAAGACACAGGTGAATTGCTGGGGTTAGGAAGAAAATAATCAGAGTAAATGATCGATTAAAGAACGAGGAAAATCTTGAGATAAGATTAAAAGCAGGAGGAAATCCTGAAAATCGGTCGGCTCTACGGAATCGCATGGATCTAGGGTTGCACCGTGCTCTATTTAGCGATTTGATGGTTTTATCACGACTTTATTTGATATTTAGCACGGCTTTATTTGTAATATCACGGGTTTATTAATTCTTTACATAGTAGGGAATGAGGGTTTAGATGCAGTGTAAATTCGACTAATTACTAAGTGATTCGTGTTCATTCAAATATTTTTCAAGAACAAACATGCTTCTTTCTTTAAATTTATTGAGTAATTCTTTCTTCCTATCATCAGTAGTAAGCCATAAATCCCGATATTGTTCTGCAAAAGCCTTAAACAGTTGATTATCATTTTCTGTTGCTTCTAATCCCAATATTTCAGACATAATTTTCTTATCTCTTATTGCTTTCATTAAATCAAGATAAATTTCACTTAGTCTTTCCGTTGCAAGTTTCGTTACGGTTTCTTCTGTAAAGGGTAAACTCGGTACAATAGAACGGATTTTCATCCGCCCTTTATTTTTCCGTTTACCTGAATCGTTTTGTTCAGTGTTGTCTTCTTTAATCTCAATCTTTATGATATTCTCTGCATCTAAATAATCTCCTTGAATTGTTGTGCTATATACAACAATTCCATGCTCAGTAAGAATCTGTTCTAATTTTTTTAATTGAAAACTCAATAAATCATAGATCTTATCTTTTTTTGTATTCTTGCTTGCCTTAATATGAATATCCATAACAGATATCTCCATTTGGATGTGATTTTATACTCCCCATTCTGATTATCTCCAAATTAATAAAAAAACGAAGCTTTAATGAAAGAGCAAAAAGAATTACAAGAACAAGCACACTAAAACGCAAGTGGGGACCTGAGTTTATCACGTCCCCACTTCTAATCGAATTATCGTGTCCCGTTAGTTGAATCGGTGACTTAAAAATTACAAACCAATCAGGATACTGATCTCTGGTAATAACACCATCTCGGGAAAATACCGCTCGCTTTCAAGATGATACATTTATTCAAAATACTCTAACTAAAATAGCAATAAGAGCTATGATTCCAATCAAAACGAGTAAATTTGTCACTTGCCGCCAGAGACCAGGAGCACCTTGGGAATGAAGTTTCTTTTCGTTCACATCAAAGTTAGCTTTAGCCCCATGAGGATCTGCTGAATGAGAGAACGGTTTCTTTTCATCTAACATTATATCAACCCCTCGTCAAATATTTTGTCCACATAATTCCATATAAACCTATATGACGATATTATACCCTGTCAAGTGCTAGTACTTTCTGCACTATCGTTCTCCGTTAGCGTAAAGCTTACCGGGTTGTGGCCCTTCATGGAGCAGCCCAGTATAGATGGGTGCAAGACCGAGACCTACCAGAATGAATCCAATCAGTAATAGCGGAGTAGGCACTGGAAGCAAGATGATAATTCCGCCTACAATGAAAACGAGCTGACCTAAGCGGATTAACACACAGTTTAGAACCTTCAGCGTTATAAAGCCAGTAATAAACCTTCACACTGTAATTCCTCCCATATTATAAAGATATCCACCAGGCTACCGTCTCAGCCGTAACATCTCTTGCACCAACCAAATAACTGGCTCCCCATAACCCTACCGTTGCTTCAACCCCACAATACAAAAAAACGTGATAAGGGTTAGTTTGACACCTCTGATGCGAAACACACCCATTCTGACCCCCACTTGACAAAGGACTGAACATAAGACAAAATTTGAGTATATACTCAAATAAAATGATATTCGTATTCAAAGGGAGGACATATTATTTTGCCAATAAAAGAGGACAAGGAATCCAAGAAGGAGCTTATTCTTAAGGCAGCACTGAAGCTTTTCTCGCAAAAAGGCTTTCATGCTACCACGACCAAAGAAATCGCGAATGAGTGCGGCGTTGCGGAAGGACTTATTTTCTACTATTTCGGCGATAAACGGAAACTTTTACTCGATCTTGTGAACAATTTTTCTTTTGCGTTGCGAATACAGGAGGAGAAAGAAAAGCTTGCGCAACTGCCGCTGGAGGAAGCGCTCGTTCATTACGGGATGAGATACCTACATTTTCTGAAGGAAAATTTAGATTACATTATGCTTATTTGGTCTCCAGAAATGATTCAGGATGAAACGGTATCCCAAGGGGTGCTTCATCTGATCAAGAATATCGGTACAATTGGCAGTATCACACTTAACAATGGAACTTCAAGTGAGCAATGGGATGAAGGTTCTTATGAAGTTGCCATGATGTCGCTCACGTCATCTATTCTCGTATACGTTATTATCCGTTCCCGCTTTGGACACAACGTTTTCATGCTCGAAGAAGAGCCATACATTCGCCATCTTGTGCATTTGCTGTTGCATGGCCTGATCGTACAACAATAGCTAAAATATAGCTGATTGCAGTTGTCTATAATGAAACAGTCCACGGCAGCCATTCTTTTTTCCTCTAATTTAAGTGAGTACTCAATTAATTATTATTTAGGAGTGAAATGATATGGGTACATTTATCGAATCATATGGCTCATGGGCCTTAATAACTGGAGCATCCTCCGGTATTGGCGCCGAATTTGCCAAGCAACTTGCAAGTCGCGGGATGAATCTGGTATTGGTTGCACGCCGTGAAGACAAGCTGAATGAATTGGCACAGACTTTAGTTAAGGAGCATGGAGTAGAGATAAAAGTAGCCGCCGTTGACTTAACTCGGCCAGATTTTTTAACTGGGATCCTTGCTATAACAGATACGATTGAAATTGGCTTATTAGTCAATTGCGCAGGATTCAGCATCACGGGTGCATTTTTGAATAACGATATACAGAAAGAATTGGATATGCTGCATGTCAATTGTTTAGCGCCTATTCTATTGGCCTATACGTTCGGCAAGCAAATGGCCGTTCGCAAGCGCGGAGGTATTGTTTTCGTTTCATCCAGTGTCGCTTTCAGTCCTGTGCCTTACTGGACACATTATTCCGCTACGAAAGTTCACAACGCTTATTTTGGAGAAGGTTTGTCATATGAATTGAAACATGAGGGAATCGATGTGCTAACCGTATGTCCTGGGGCAACGAAGACGGAATTTCAAGAGGTTGCAGGCATTAGTGACGTTGGAGCAATGAGTACGTCATCCGTCGTCACAGCAGCCATACGTAACCTTGGGAAAAAATCACTTATTGTCCCAGGATGGCATAATCGATTCTTATATGCAGGCGTCAGTAAGCTTCTGCCCAAGAGGTTGAAGCTACGTTTCTTCGCCTACGTTATCCGTACAATGCAACGAAAGGAAGGCGATGATAATGTTATGGTACATAAATGAACTTATCAGCACAAAAACCTTGATATGGTTGCTGCCGATCATATTTTTCATCCATGACGGAGAAGAAATTGTGACGATAGAGAAGTGTCTGAGGGTAAATAAGGACCATCCTTTTTTAGCTATGGGAAACCGCCTGATTAATTGGGAAAAGCGCATCACATTTCAATTTACGTTTGCGGTATTGCTGCTCGGTTCGTTTCTTAGTTTAATAACATACTTGGCTATAAAAGATTTCGACAGTAACGGCAAACTAAATATGCTGTTTGTTGGAATCGTTGCCGTGATTTTGCTGGATGGTATTAAACATGTTGGGGTGACCATTGCATTAAAAATGTACTCTCCAGGTGTCATCACAGCATCGTTACTTGAAATCCCCTACTCCACGTATACCCTTTATAGATTATTCGACGCAGCTGTGATAGATGTAGTGACGTTTCTGATAGGTACTGTTATCGCGCTACTACTCATCCTTTTCTTGGTATGGTTCGGTCTTACACTTGGAAGAATGGTTGCACCACGTCAACAAGAGTCTAAGCGTGTAATTTGACCAAATATTGAGATCATTCTTAAATGTAAACTTATCTTATAACCCTGCCATATCGTAGAGATAATATCCAAAACCATTTAGGAAAGGGGGATCAAACCCCTAACCTCTATACTGCCAGTGTAGCGCTCTGCCAGCTGAGCAATGACCCCGTGCAAATTGTCTTACTTTTTGAATAGTTTTTTCGAGTGTGTAACCAACAAGAGGTGTGCTCCAAGCTGAGCTAAGCCCCTCCTTCTAGCAACTGAGCGAACCTGTCACATCTCATACTAGTGAGTGACTATAGTAACATGGAATTGTTGACAAAGGTTACTATTTCTCTCCTAATAAAGGGCGATATTATCAGGGTGCAAACGAAAAACAAGACTTAATCGTCTAACAATAAGCGAACAAGGAGAATGAAAAGTGAACGGATTAACCATTTATGGATTCATGGTTGTGATTTTAGGGTTAGTATTTTGGAGGCGCACTAGGGCGATGTTTCGCCCGATTCAAGGGTCGGGGATCAAAATTTTGCTCCCGATACTCTATTTATTTCCGGTGATTTCTATGTTTTCACAACTTCCATTCCACTTGAAAATTCGGGAAATTGGCGTAGCATCTTTGATCGGGGTATTACTGGCAGTTCCTCTTATGTTGACTACCAACTATGAAATTCGTCAGGACGGACAGATTTATGCACAAAAAAATAAATCCTTTTTTATCGTTTTGATTGCAGTTGTGGTGATTCGATTCGTAGCAAGACAATATTTTTCTGGCATGGATCCAACAAGTCTAGGTATGCTTTTCTTTATAGTTGCTTTTAGCTATGTAGTACCTTGGAGAATTGCTTCCTTTATTAAATTTAGAAAGGTAAAACTGTTACAGGCTCTTGGCGAAGTGACTTCCTCCTAAAAATTATATTACCAGAATACGGTTGTGATTATTTTGCTAAACTGCCCGTTAGTTTAGCAAATAAAAAACGACTGCCGAAGCAACCGCTATTCCACTATCGTGTCCCGTTAGCTTAATGAAAAACTGACTTAAATCCTCAAAGTGCTATGGGAGAACCCAATGAACAGAAGCGTTAATATCTTGTTATACGATGTTTAACACTCCTTGAAATACGGTCAAAGCTTCTTAATATGATTTCTTGTTAGATTAAAAATAGTAAGTGTTTGTTTTCTTTCATCTTCTTAATAAATTTAACGATTCCTCGAATAATAATTATTGATAAAATGATAGTAATGACTGGAATAATTTCTAAAAGAAAAACAGGAGCTAATGCTGATAATGAAACGAAAATCTCGTAAAGAAAAAAATAATCAACTATTCCAACAACTACAAAAGACATTACAATCAATTGAAATTTCTGATAATAATAACTAAGCTTATAATAGGCTCTTCTTAAGTAATCAAAAGCTTTCATACTTCACCTCAATTCAATGTATTTACAATATGCTACGATTATGTTTAGAAATGGTTTCAGGTGTTTGTGTAATTGCGTATAACGATTAATTTGCGAGCTTCGCAATTAATTCCATACTTGGAGTTATTCGCGAAGCGTTTAAACTATACTGCCCGTTCGTATTATGTGATTAACCAGTTCTTTCTGGTTGATCCTTTTTTCATTTGGATTGAGGATTAAGGTAGCCTGGTCGAACGTTCCTGCCCGTGGGACTTGATCCCGAGCGCTATAGTGTTCACCCCTACTTGTCATGACCATGATTGAGGCTGGTTGGGACATGAGATCCCGTATAACAAGCGATGCTATGGAGCGACAAGAGGAAAACGTAGGGGCTGCCAGTAAATCTAACATACAGGGAGAGATGAAATGAATCCAGTTATCGGTCTAGATATTTCTAAAGAAGATAGCCATGGACAAGCCTTTTTAGAGCGCGGAAACCCATTCAGAGGGACGTTCCATTTCCAGCACACTCGTGATGGTCTAGCGAATCTCCATCAAGTTTTAAAGGACGTTGAGTCTGCATCCAAACAACGTCCTTTACTTATCCTAGAAGCAACCGGACATTACCAAAGTCCCGTTGTTCAGTTCCTAGAGGAACATCAATTTATTTACATTGTCATAAATCCGCTCATCTCAAATCGGCTTAGGAAGTCTCAGCTTCGTAAAGTAAAGACGGATGCTGCTGACGCTTATCTTTTGGGAGAATTGTACTACAAGGAAGAGTTTGAACCTTTTAAGAAAAGGGGTGTGCAGCTGCTCAATTTACGCTATCTAACAAGGCAATATGAGTCTCTTTCAAAGATGTGTGTACAGACTAAACTGCAATTCCAAGCTGTTCTAGATCAGGTTTTCCCTGCTTATAAAGGTGTCTTCGGATCTATGTATTCAGGTATTTCGCTACGGTTTTTAAGTGAATTCCCAACCTCATATTCGGTTTTACAGACAGACGAAGATTCACTCAAAGCTAAAATGAAAGAACTTCTCTCTTCGAAACGAGGACGTTCAGAGGATTGGATTAACCAACGCGTTCAGCGACTGCTAGATGCGGCAAAACAAAACCCATTTCAGCAAACCATGTACGCAAGCCACTTAATTAATTTAAAAGTCCTTATTACCCTCATTCTTCAGTACCAAGAGCATCTTAAAGGATTGGAACAGAACATAGATGCTCTGGCTGAAGAAATTGAAGAATTTGAATTAATTCAGTCGATTCCCGGTATTGGACATAAAATTGCAGCAACAATTTTATCTGAAATTGGAGAAGTCGACCGATTTGATCATCCCAAAAAGCTAGTCGCTTTTGCAGGCATTGACCCAAGTGTCTTTGCTTCGGGTAAGTTCACGGCAACTCGAAATCGGATCACAAAACGTGGTTCCAGGCAGCTTAGATATGCACTGGTTTTGGCTGTCCAATGTGGCTTAATCCGGGCTCGCAATACACGAATCAAGGAGTTCTACGATCGTAAGAGAGCCGAAGGAAAACCACATAAAGTGGCTCTAGTCGCATGTGCCAATAAATTGGTTCATTGGCTATATGCCATCATGAAAAACAAAAAGACATTCCGGTCTGCTTAATATGAAAGCAGTGGTATAACCTTCCAAATATAATAAGATTGGAGGGTTATTTGCCTTACTTATTTTTAAATATACCATATGAATAAGCTTCACTTTACTGGTAATCTTGACAAGCTATTAGCTGGTATAGTTCATTGCTTACACAGTCACTGGATGTACATAACACCCCATCATTATGGAACGATAATTAGTATTTTTTTATTGAACCTACCCAAACATCCCCAACATTCACACTGTATGTTTTATCTGTATCTCCATCAGAAATATGAACTGTTTCGACTTTGTAAGCCTTCCCTTTAATAGCTTCAACTTCATTTTCACTCGTCCAACCTTGCTGGATATTGTCAATTAGGTCACTCTCTGTGTAAACGTCGCTATCAATATGTATGTGCCAATCGAACATTTCTAACTTTTCTCTTAGGTAAGTGTACTTGTCTAAAGGGAATTGTTTTTCTTGATTTCCAACATCAAATGTTTGGTCGTAAAATTGAAGACAATCTTTATAAGCAGTTACAACCTGCGAGTTGATGAAGTGTGGGTCATATATCCATAACCTTAGATAGAAATCTTCATCTAATTTTGATAACTTTTCATGCCAACTTTGATAAACATCCAAAATCACTTCAAGGAGAAGTCGATTGTACCAGACAGGAGGATTTCTGCGTGGGATGGCGTAAAATGGATGAATCAAAATTTTTGCATAATCCTTTTGGTATTGATGTAGATGTTCTATGTCTAAATCAATGACTCGTCGCTTCCACTTTTCAATTTTTCTTACGTGTCTTTTCCATCCTCTAATTTTCTTCTTATTGCTTAAGAACATCTATAACCCTCCAAATATAACCCTCCAAAAAGAGCCTAATGATATTTATTCAATTCACGAAGGTTTTTGAACACATTCTACACATTATCAGTATATTTCACAACTCTCGTATACCAAATCCATTGTTACGCTAAACTGCCCTTTAGTTTAGTACCAGTAACGCCCATCTTTATCAACTACCTGTTCTTGAGGGGGAAGGTACTAAAAGAACCGACGATATAGCTCTCGTCTTCGTTCTCCACGAAGCTGAGCATAGATTTGTGTGGTCGATGCTTTCTCATGACCCAACATACCTTGGATGAACTCCAACGGAGCTCCGTTATCTAATAACTTACATGCATAGGTATGACGAAAACGGTGAGGGTACACATTAGCTTCAATTTCTCCTCGGTTTGCTAATCGCTTTAATGCCCATCTGATCGTTGGGATCGCCATTCGTCGTGTAGGGTGTGTATCAGTCACAAAGAGTGCCTTACAGGAGTCCACGCGGCTCTCCAGGTATTTTTTTAACCATACTTTACATTCGGTGGTAAAGTAAATTTCTCGTTGCTTGGCTCCCTTACCATTTACAATTGCTGAACAATTCTCCCAGTTAAGATCTTCAATGTTTATCTTCTGTACCTCCCCAACACGACAGCCAGAACTATATAGGAATTCGAGTAAAGCTCGTTCTCGAAAGGATAGACAAGAGATCTTCAGATGAATCACATCCTCTTCAATTAAGAACTTCGGAATGCGTTTATCCATCTTCGGTTCCCTTAATTTAAGAGAGGGGTTCATCGTGAGGTAACTTTCTTCATATGCAAAGCGAAAAAGAGAACGGACAAATCGAATACGGTGTCCTAAACTACTGGGCTTCAATCGCCCGGACTGATTAGATAAATATTCCTTTAGCAAGTGTAAAGTGATCTCTCCTATATCAAGGTCACCTAATTCGCTAATCAACATCTTCATTTGTAATGAATAAGCTTTTAAGGTGTACGGACTATATCCCTGAATTCGTTTGTCTGCTTCATAAAGTTTCCATAAATCACTTAACTTCATAAAAAAACCTCCCATTAGACCTAATAAGTCTAGGTTTACTTGAATTGAGAGGGTTTAATCTGTTTTACTGAACTATCGTGTCCCGCTACCTTAATAAAATGAGCAGACTGCTGTATGTATTTCTATTTAGTGTCAGATACTAAGTAACACCATTTTAAAAATATAAGTTAAAAAAACACACAGCCGGCTCCTACGTTAGTAAAATGCGATGCTCCCAGGTTAATGAATACTATTATAAATGCTTCTAAATTCTTGAACAAAATCAATCGGCAGCATAGGGTCATCAGAAGCGGCTACTCGTTGAAGCTCTTTTAACCAGTTCATTGATTCTTCATCCAAATTTGACACATCGTTTACTTGATGAAAATAAATATACAGCAATGCATGACGAAGTTTAATAGAATCTTGTAAATATACTATTTCTTCTTCTTGGATTGTATTTTCCTTCAGATATCCTTTCATAAAATGGCGGAAAAACAATTTATAATATTCCGTTTTATTTTCAAATTCCTTAAACGGATAAGAAAGTGCATAATACAATGTAATCCCAATATCGTTCACGAAATACGTATAACCGCAATCATCAAAATCGAACAAATAAATGTCTCCGTTATGTAGATAAAAATTACTTTGATGAAAATCAGTATGAGTCAAACCATATGTATCTTTGGACTTGGGCAGAGAAGTAAGTTTTGTTAATCTTTCTTTTAAAATTGAAATCATCACATCATCAGGTCGCAGGTATTTCTCCGCCTTTAATTGAACTTCTTGGTCCCAGGCTTGTCGTTTATACGCCGGATTACTCCATTCATAGCCCTTTGTGGCATGATGGATTTTCCCCAGAAACTTGCCCCATTTTTCGTAAAGCGATTCATTCCAATCTTCATCCGACACTTCTTTTCCCAGAGACATTTCGTATGAAATGGCTAGGAACGAACCGTTTTCTGCAGCAATTTCTTCAACCATATTACCCCTGGTCGATGGAACAGCATTTGAAACTGCCAGTCCTTTATTCGACAAAAAATTTAAAAATTCAATTTCACCCCGTATATTGTTTCTTGATCTTCTAATTGTATGTGAGATTTTTAATATGAAATGTGCATTGTTTTTCTGGTATTCATAAACAAAGCTTTCATAACCGCCCAATAAACGAACGGTGTCATTATTAATGTCATATCGCTTTATTGCTTCGGTAAGGATCTCTTCAGTGAATTGCTCTTTAATTTCTCGTATCATTTTCTTTACCTTCTTTCATTCATAAGTTAAGTAGTCAAATAATTTTTCCAATCGAAAATTTCGGCGACCACCTGACGGAAGGTCTCCTGCTGACCGCTTTCCAGGTAATTGTCCAGCAGCGCCCTCTCTCAGAAGCTCATCCTCACACAAATAACAGTGTATTCGTATTAATTCCACATTTTGTTAAACTAACCTGCCCGATAGTTCAATAACAGCCAATTATAATTTTTTCTTTTGTTTTCTTTCAATAAATATCCAAGTGTAATATATCAACCATAATGTAATAGGAGCTAAAAACACATAAGATCTCTGATTTGCTGGAAGAAAGTAAAATAAAATTAGCCCAATTATCAGCATAGGTGGCATTAGAATAAAATACTTCTTTTTATGCACGTTCTTCCCCTCCCTTTTGTTTAATACTAACAAAAATCCCATCATCTTGTGCAACTCTCCTGCCACTTAGCGGAAAAGACCTGCCGATCTATTGCTGTCGGCAAGTCTTCCCCTGATGTTTATTGAGCTATCGTGTCCCGTTAGCTTAATAACTCGGAGTACTTTTTGGCCCACGGCAGTGTATAGAAGTTCTATGCGTCCGACAACACCTAAAATTTATTAATGTTCTTGACACCCAACAGATTGAACTAAAAACACTCGGTTGGAATTTTGACCAGCTTTACTTTATTACTGACGCCACGTTCCGCTTGTATCTCTTTCTGGCATGGATGAAGGGGAAGACAATCGGTTCACTGCTCCCTGTGCGAACCAAGTCATCCATCTATCAAGAAATTCATTTTCATTGCCAATTTCGATCCGAATGAATGGCCAAGACACTTGAAATTCCGTCAATGCTCGACTAAGAGCTTTTCCGGACTCTTCACCGGGTGAGAGAGAAAATGGATTTTGGCGCCCTCTCCTATTGATTATTGGCGTAAACATATATGCGGTTTCGTACCAATGGAATACCCCTTCTTCTTCAGCGTCGCAGTACCAGAGTGAATGCCCTCTTCCCTCGTATTCATAGCTGTTTGGTGGAATTCGAACTTCAATTGAAGTATGTGCCAGCACCTGAAAGGCTGGCTTGGAATGCCCCCAATTGTTGTTATTGGTCTCTTCAACAGGCTGAACTGTTAGTGTGGAAGGTCCTAATTTGGCGGACAAACCATGTGAGTAATCCCCACCATTATCAAGGATCTGGACTTTCCGTGTCGTCCCAATCCACTTGTTTCTTATTTGTTCTATCGTTGCGCTCGGAGCATTATCACGGATTGATTGTTCTAGTTGGTTGAGAACCATAGAAAAAATTTGACTTGCGGATTTTACAATCTCTTTCTTTCGCTGATCCTCATCCTCAGTTGCTGACCGTGCTGCCATTTCACTGGCTAATTGTTGAGACTGAGCTAAATTAGCTGACTGTAGAAGTGAAGCACCTCCAGATGATGGGCGAAGGATTGGAGTAAGGCGAGCCAAGAAGTTTTCGGCTAACGGCCGTACTTCTGGAGCCTTCATCAGACATTGAGCTACTAAAGCTGTTAAAAGCGGCGGGCAACCAGTCAACGGAGGAGGATTCTGCGTTAGATGTTCTTGCCTAGGATCAATACCGAGAAACGGTCGTCGACCTGTGATTAGTTCGAAACCAATAACGCCCAACGAATACATATCCGAGGCTGCAGTAGCACGGTAATATTGCCATCTTTCCGGTGCGTTATAGGCACCCGTCCAAGAGAACTTATGAGTGTCTGCTGCAGTCGAAGCTTCTGCATACCGTGCTATCCCAAAATCGGATATACACCATTGTCCATTAAGAAGCAGGATATTCTCCGGTTTAAGATCTCTGTGAACAACCGTACCCTTAATATCAGACAATGCTGTAGCAATGTCTGATAAGACATTCACAGCTTCAGAAACAGATAAACTCCCCTTCTCATTAAGATGGTCACGTAAAGACTTTTCTCCCCGTGGCATCAAAAGAACCCAGTTATGCTCAAATTCACCGGAATCAATTATGGGGATTATGTTACGAACACCACTAAGATCTTCAAACAAAAGCTCACGATCTGCGCCAGGCGTCTTTGGAATGAGTTTAATTGCTGCTTTTACGTCACCGTTTTCATTTTTAGCTTCAAAAACTCTTCCAAAGCCACCACTTCCGAGTGAATATCCAAGTGTCCATCTTTGTTTCAGATCAATTTCCATCCTAATTTGACACCCCTGATTAATATTTTGACAGTCTCAATAACAATTAAGCTCACTATAACAGAATAACAAAAGTCTAGCAGGCTTGTCCTTCAAAAGTCTATAAATAAACCATTCGTTTAACGCATGGTTTGCGGCAGCAAGTACAATCGTGTCCCGTTAGTTGAATAATTCGACGGCATCATCATGGCAATTAAAGCTATTTATTGAGACCGACTGACAGACCCAATACTCAAATTATAAAAATGTTTAACCGTCACGCCAAAAGCAGTTTTTTTCAAATGAGCTGATTATCCAATAAATTATTTATAATATAATACTCTAATATTAGATTCTATTGGATCTTTATCTGTAGCCTCACCAGTAGTCCAATCTGCCTTAATATACTCCTCCCACCTATGTGCTTTACGAGCCTTCTCGTTTTGTCGAGCGTGATCGTCTTCGAACATTTGTCTATGCATCTCCTGCTCATACTCGGGATCAATGTATTCATGCTCAAGTTCATCGTCATAGCTTAACCCGTACTGATTCTGTCTAAAATTATAACCCGACCCATGATAAGGAAGACCATTTTTCAGAATACCCGTAAATTCATAAAAGGAATCCCTTGTAAGTTCGAATGCCTCCCCTTCCCATGGTTTAATACCGTTTTTAATCTCCCCTTTAAAAACTAGCTTCCCGTTTTCTCTTAACTCACCATTCTTCGGGTAGTCCTTCTCCCAGATACCTGAAAAACACTTTTTTTCCTTTCGATAAGATGTACCCTCACCTTCTCTTTTACCATCCATTAGATAACCCTCGTACATCTTCTCGTCTTCGGCATTATATTTAATAACCAAACCATTAACAGGTTCATTATTCTCTATTTCAGCGTTATAGATATCTTTTTCTGCTTTAAAGTCATGGATTATTACATTAGTTATTACTGGGGGGCCTTCGTCCGACTCTGCTTTTTGAATTACAATATTGTATGCAACACTTGACGGAGATCCATAAATCCTTTCACCTCCCCGAAATTCAGCTCCGCCATATGTAAAAGAACCAACAAGAATTTTATTACCAAGAGCATCAAATAGCGTTGAAGTGCTCCCCTCTCTAAAATAGGGATACTTATCGACATCTATATTCATTACATCCCCTTCACCGTCAAATTTGATCAAATCCTCTTTAATTTTATTCGAGGGAAAAGTAGATTTGTGAACCTTTCGGATAATAACAAGGAGTTTCAGTGACATCTTACTCTCTGTACTTAACCAATGTGAATATTGAATTATTATTTGCATTGGTACTCCCTCTACAAGATACTTCTCAGAAAGCTTTTTCACATGTTTTGTTATTTCGACTGGTTCCTTATGTATTTCAAGAATAGATTGTAAGGTCAGAAACTCCTCATAAAACCGAAAAAGATATTTCATTTCTTGCTCTGAGAGTTCATTCCTGAGGGAAGCAACATTCTTCATCCAATCAGTACTTAGGTATAGTCGAGATGGATTCGGTTCCTTATTACTTATAACCAAACTTTTATATAAATCAACTAGATTAGTAATTTGTCGTTGAACATCATAGTATACAATTAATGCGTGCTCTTGAATAACTGTTTGATCCCTTTGAATTTCTAACTTCTCCGACCTTTCTGTGACTTTTAAAGTACTATCACTTACTTTCCAAATTAAATAGCTAAAAACAATCGTACTAATTAATGAATAGATGCCGAGCAAAGAGGAGATTACCAAAAATAACGAAGCTACAGCGTCTTTTGTTCTGTTGGGTTGACCACGAAAGCTGTACATCGCTTTAACAGCCTCAGTTAAGTCACCAAAAATTAAATAGGCAACAACTATTGTAACTATAGCTGGCACAGCTATTCCTAATAGCAAAGCAATCCATAACAGTCGATTTGATTTCATTTTATTTCTCCTTCACATGATTACTAAGTCCTAACAATGAAGATGTTTAATTATGATAGCCTCTTTCCAATATGCATTGATCATTATTGTAAACTGCCCGTTACTTCAATAGAAAAGAGGAGCAGATACCTCGGCAGGTCTACTCCTTATTTGTTTAACTCTCGTGTCCCGTTAGCTGAATGACATTTATTAATCAGCGAGAGCACGTTTTATGATCGCTTTTGCTTCAGCAACCAACTTTTCATCTTTATAATCAATTGCCTGCATCATGATCAAAATGGGAATGTATATGGCTATCAATCGAGCTAATATCTTCGTTTCTTCATCGACATCCCCATATTCTTTGAAAAAGTCTGAACGCGCATCGGGAGGCAAAAAGCTATACGCGACATTCAAGTCGCAAGCAGGATGTCCGATATTGATATCCCCCCAGTCGATAATCCCTGAAACTATTCCATTCTCGTCTACCAGCATATTTTTAAAATGAAGGTCTCCATGGAGGAATACGTTTTTGGGTTTCACTTTTTCAATTCCAAGCTGTTCCAAATAGTTCGATATTTCACGATACTCTTCTTCACTAAAATGAAGGGCAAGGTCGGAAATGAATTTATGCAACTTTTCTTTACGCATTGCAATATCAATCAAATTTCTATGGTCATGTTGAACTCCATTTTCTTGGGCAATTTGCACAGGGAATGCATGTAAGCTTTTTAAAAATTGCGCGAGCGTTGTTGCTGATAACGCACGTTGCTTATCAGTTAATCCGATTGGAAACTCTCCTGATAAATAGGGGTAGCCTAGGAAAGGTGCAGGATAATTATAATCCCCTTCCCCAAAAAATAGCGGTAACGAATATGCAATGGAACAATAATCTTTAAGCTTAGGTAGTATCTTTCCTTCCATCCTTAAACAATTAATTGCAACTTCTCTTCTTGGAAAGCGAAATACATATTCGGCCCCGACAAGAAAAACAGTATTATCCCAGCCGTATCCTAGTTGTTGTACGCTTTGTGAAGCTAACTGCGGAAACTGACTGCTTATTAATTTATGAGCCAATTCTTCTGATACTTCCCATTCCGCATCCCATTGATTCGTACTTCCCATACCCATTTATCGACTCCCTCACGAAAATAGAAAATAGGCTCGACTAGCCTGTTCCATTTACAACATCATATCATTAATTTGTTCTTCTGTTCGAGAACAACCTTACCGTCTGTTCCTCTATCCTGCCAGTTAGCTGAGCGGATTTCCAGCAATGCAAAACAAGCGATGGATCGCATCCACCGTTGTGCTATCGTGTCCCGTTAGTTGCTTATAAGGACTTTATCTAATTTTTTACTTACCGTTGTCTTTGTCCTTTATTTCATAATCCAATTTTCCTTCTATTCTTTTTAATGTTTTTTCGGAATTTGTAATACTTTTTACAATCTTAAAAAATCCTACTATAAGGAATGTGATGAATACCAAAAAAATCCCCAAAATCACTAACGAAATTAATATATTTGACCACATAATTGTCATTGAGTTTATCTCTCCATTCGAATCTAATTTTTGTGTTTATACAGACAGTACCATTAATTTTTACTATTATTGAATACTTCGGGAATTACACAAAATATATTATCTGCGATCCCCTTCGCAGACCCCTCTTACCATATTCTTATTCACCATAAGCTTTATTACATTATGGAAAACTAACTCCTCCTAATCATAATCATCTCTATTACCTTACCATATAATCCATACTATGGATATTTATATCGAAGTAAACTGCCCGTTAGCTGAGCGGATTTCCAGCAATGCAAAACAAGCGATGGATCGGTTCCACCGCTGTGCTATCGTACTTCGTTAGCACAATGATAACTAACTACTTAAAATAGTCTATGATCTCATCTGGCAGTTTGCTCTCAATATGAGGAAGTCCAAAGTGCCCATCCTTTTCCATAACCCCATAGTTATACCCTAACGAATTATCACCTATAAACAGAACTGTGTACTCAGGTCCCTTTTCGAATTGAAATTCATTGTGTGGTCCTTGCTGGTTGAATAAGAGGCGAAAAGAGTTTAAATCCTCTCCAATCAGTTCACGTAGTAACAAATTACCCCTAAATATTTTGATTTGGTTAACTTGTTGATTTTCAATCTTGGGATAATGGGATTTCCCGTCTTCATCGTGTAGTACATAGATTAGATAACCAGAGATATTAGTTACTAAGCCAGCATTTTCATTGTCGGCTTTAACTGCAATTACATCATGTTCAGGGAAAATAAAACCTCCTGACAACAAAGATGACGCACAGGATCAACAATTCCTGGCGTCATCTTTATGTTCTTTTAGGTTGTTCTCCGATCAATTTTTACATCAATGCACTTTTTAGTCGTCTGTACTACCGATATTGATGATACTGTTCTACAGACTAAAACCCAGCATTTATAAGGGGCTCAACATTCTGTATTATTCTTTATCAATAACGCCACTGACTCCACATGCACCGTATGCGGGAACATATCCACCGGCTGCACCTCAACTGTGCGGTAGCCGCCATCCTCAAGCACTCTCAAATCCCTCGCTAACGTCGAGGGATTACAACTCACGTATACGACCCGCTCCGGCTGCATCGCTAGGATCGTCTCCAATAATCGTGGATCGCATCCTTTGCGCGGTGGATCGACGACGATCACGTCAGGCGTGATGCCTTGCTCCTTCCAGCGTGGAATGATGTCCTCGGATGCGCCAACTTCGAACTCAACGTTCGTCATGCCGTTCAGTTCCGCATTCGCTCGTGCATCTTCAATCGCTTCGGGGACAATCTCTACTCCGTAGACTTTCTTCGCATGCTGCGCTAAGAATAACGAGATTGTACCGATGCCACAGTATGCATCGATCACAGTCTCTGCACCTGTAAGTCCAGCATAATCCAATGTTTTTCCATATAACACTTCGGTCTGCGCTGGGTTCACTTGATAGAAAGAGCGTGCAGAGATGGCAAATTTAACATCACCGATATAATCATAGATGACTTCATTTCCCCACAGCACGCTTGTCTTATCACCGAAGATGACGTTCGTCTGTTTGGTATTGATATTATGACAGATACTAGTTACAGCTGGCATAGCCTTTGTAATCTCAGTAATCCAAGACTTTACGTTTGGAATTTTCGCACCATTTGTCACTAATACGACCATCATTTCTCCGGTACGAAAGGCTACTCTGACAACGACGTGGCGAAGCAGGCCTTGCCCTGTTTCTTCATCGTACGCTGTGATGCCGAGCTTACGGCCGATAGCTTTAATATGGGAGACGATCTCATCATTGTTCTCATGCTGTATAAGACATGCTTCCATGTCGACAATTCGGTGACTTCCTCGTGCATAGAAACCACCTACAAGCCCTCCCTCGAATTCTCCGATAGGCACTTGGGCTTTATTACGGTAACGCCAAGGATCATCCATTCCAAGCGTAGGTAACACTGTAATCCCTTGCTCAGCGTTTTCCCCACTAATTCCCTGCCCGGCACTTTCCCTACTCTCCCCTTCACCTAGCACATCCAATTTTCCAATGCGCACTAGGTTGTCCATTACTAACTGGCGCTTCCACGCCAATTGTGCTGTATAGTCCATATGTTGCAGCTGACAGCCGCCACATTGGTCATAGATCGGACAAGGCGCCTCCATGCGATCTGGGCTCTGAACAACGATTTCCACAAGCTTGGCATAGCCATATTGCTTCTTCGTCTTCAACACTTTCACACGAACTTTTTCTCCTGGGAGCGCACCCTGCACAAAAAGGGTATAGCCTTCTGTCCGGCCTACCCCTTCCCCGTCATGGTTCATACCAATGATGTCAATCAAGACTTCATCATTCTTGGATACCGGTAATCCGATCAATGGAACTGGATTGCTCCGACGATCAGATTGCCGACCGCCACGGTTTCTTCTCATGATGCTATATTCACTTCTTTCCTTAACTTACGATTTCGCGAAAATCTGTAAGTGATGTTTGAGATTTTCAAATGTTCCAGGTAGAGTACCACCGAGTTCTCCATCAAGATTGAGCAACACTTCACCAGGTGAAGTAACTTCCATATAATCCGTTTGGAAATGAATCACTTTCTTGTCTTTAAGATGTTCTCCACGGATCGCCATACTGACGACACGAACGAATTCAGGCAACGTACAGTTCTTTAGTGCAATCACATCAAAAAGACCATCATCAATACGAGCACTAGGTGCTAGCAACTCAAAGCCACCTACAGAATTCGTATTAGCAATCAAGAACAGCATGAATTCATCATGAAGATTGTCTTGCCCATTCGCTTTAATGATGAGTTCCTGGGGGGACAAACGTACCATCTTCTCAATCCCTTTAAGATAATAAGCCAGTTGTCCGATTAATGTCTTCAGCTTGCTTGGTACATCATATGTTAATTCTGTAAGTGTTCCTCCACCTGCAATATTAATGAAATAACGATCATTTGCTTTACCTACATCGATTGGTCTTGTCTCTTGTTTAATAATCAGATCACAATATTCTTCCCAGTTCTTAGAAATTCCAAGACCTCGAGCGAAATCGTTCGTCGTTCCGAGCGGAAATAAACCAAGCGGTGGAAGATTCTCTTTTCCCGCCATACCATTGACCACTTCATACAACGTACCATCACCACCTGCGGCAATGATCAGATCATACCCTCGTTCTATGGAGTCCGCAGCTTCACGAGTAGCATCTCCCTCACCCGTCGTAGCATGGACCGAAGTCTCAATACCACCTTGGTCAAGCCGTTCTAGTATATCAGCCAGTCTTCTTTTCATTTCCTCTCGTCCAGAGGTCGGATTATAAATCAACCTTGCTCTCTTCATACAAGAAACCACCTGTTTTCAATATTTAATCATTTGTAACATAGCATAAATCTGTTTACCTATCCAATGAGTTAATAATGGATGTGGCAATAGCGCTTCACCAGAATAGCGATATTGAAATCCATCAAGTCGCTTCGGTATCACATTTTGAGTGAAATATCCTTCACTTAAAAAGAGTGGAAATACAATCACTTCATATCCTCGTTCATTTTGCCAATACGCCATTCTTTCCTTTACAGAATCCGGGTTCAACAGCGCGTAATCTACGGCAGCTGCATCACTAATTCGTTGTAATTTAGCAGTTAGTGATGATATTCCCAGTTCCCAGCGTTGGCGAAATTGATCATAAATACTTCCATGTCCTATGAGGAGAATCACTTTCTGATCATGTTCTGTGAATTGATATTGTACCTTATCCCATATCATCTGAGCAACATCGTCATCATCATCCATCGGAATACCATAATGTATATTCGCTTGAATATGAAAAGGAGCAAGGTCGGTATCGCAATCTGCCATCTCTTTCGCCCCTAGTGCGTAAGCAATTTCATCAACATGGGTACTTCCCGAAGATACAAATAGTGGAATGACCACGATGTCAGTCACACCTTGTTCTTCAAGGTGATTTATTCCATCCTGAATCAACCTACCGTCTACTAACTCCAAGAACGAAACCGCCACAGGAATAGGATCCTGTAGCGGTAATTGATTCACTGCTTCATCCACTAGTTCTACCCAGGATGATTCCCTCGAACCATGGCTAATAATTAATATACCAGGACTCTTCATGTTGTTACCGCCCTAAACGTTCCAATGACATTTTATAACCATCATTACCATAATTCAAACAACGCTTCACACGGGAGATTGTAGCTGTACTAGCACCCGTCTCTGCCTCTATTTGATTATATGTCGATCCTTTTCCTAACATACGTGCCACTTCCAGTCGCTGAGAAAGTGATTGCATTTCATTCACTGTGCACAGATCATCGAAGAAGACATAACATTCTTCTATATTTTTAAGAGTTAATATTGCTTCAAATAATTGATCCACGTTCTTGTCATTGAGCTTCTTTAATTGCACCACTAATCATCCCCTACTATTACTATGTAATCCCATTGTACTTTAGTCGGTACGATCTTTTCAAGCATTAACGATTTCACGTATTAAAGTAACTTGACACTTTCATCACATAACATGATTTATCCAGGCATTTTCCTCTATAAGTTCGAGTTCAAAAAGTCAGCTTTTCAGCACCGAGAAGATTTCCTTCTATAGGCTTACGCCCGTTTCCGCTCCTATCCCGTATTACCCAGGCATTCGTCCATACTTTATGTTCGCCTATCACATACAGTGTTGTAAACCAATCTGAAAAGGATAGTGATAATCATGGCAGAGCACTACCATCGTAATTCTTCGAACAACCAGCGTTCACTCGGTCCTTTCTCTTCGCCTTCATCTAACAATTCATACCCTGGAATTAATTCCTCAGGAGATGTTCCACAGCTTGGATCCTCCGGGTTAACACCATATCAAGGGGGTGGGCTGAACGAATTAGGTGCGGCTGAATTGATTGATCCCGTGGCAACGGCAACTACGACATTATTACCTGTTGCGGAAACTGCTGCCAAAGCAGGTGGATTCTCTCTTGCTAGTTTAGGTGAACTCAAAGGTGTGATCGATAGAATGGGAGGTGTTGACGGGATTGTCAGCTCCATGGGAAAGTTCCAGAAAGTCATGGCTGGTGTCCAACAAATGGCTCCCATGATCAAACTCATGATGGGCTCCTTCGGAAAAGGGAAGTCCAAAAGTACTTCCTTAGAGGGCGATGACTTATACTACACTCCCCCCAAACGTCGACGCAAGAAGTCATCTTCTACTAATAAACAGAAACAGATATCACGCCGTAAATCCACAAACACCACCAAGCCCACGCAGATCAAGAAACGTTCAACCTACAAAAAGAAATAAAGTCATCCTGTCTTATATACACTCCATCATATATTCCAGGAAGGGTGCCGCATTTATACAACAGCACTCTTCCTATTTAAACCAGCCACGTCGAATGAACCACATCACCATGCCACCGCCAAGCAAGAACATCATCGCCATCACGATAGCATAACCATATTTCCAGTTAAGTTCCGGCATATTAATGAAATTCATTCCGTAAATCCCTGCAATTAAAGTCAACGGCATGAAGATGACCGTAATGACGGTGAGTGTCTTCATAATAGCATTCATTCGATTGGAATTGAGCGAGATATAGCTATCACGCAAATCAGCCGTCATTTCGCGATCAGCCTCAATCATGTCGGTTAGCTTGATCAAATGATCATAAATATCGGCAAAATACACCGTATGCTCTCCACTATTCTTTATATGCTGAGAATTAATAATTCGATACATCAGGTCCCGCATCGGAACAATGGTCCGTCGAAGCTTTAATAATCTTCCTCGTAAGTCAAACACTTGCTTCATCAATTCTTCAACAGATTCATTACTTCCTTGATTCTCAAGCTCAGCCAACTCATCTTCTATACTGTAGAGCGATGGAAAATAACGATCTACCATCATATCAATCAGGGTATATGCGCAACCAACCGGGCCACGGGACCATATTATACGCTCATGGGCATGCTCAATAACTTGGGACCATGCATCGTCAATTTCAGACAGCTGTCGATGGTGAAAGGAAACCAGTAGATTATGATCTAGAAATAGGTCCACTTCCTCAACCTTTAACGTATCTGGATTCAGCGCATGGAGAACAAGAAACTGTAAATCATCATAAAAGTCCAGCTTCGGCCGTTGCAGTACATGCATACAATCCTCGATAGCTAGTGGATGGAAATGAAAATACGTATCTAGTAGTAACGCTTCCTTTGGTGTAGGAGAACTGAAATCCGTCCAGATCCATAGATAATCATCCATATGGATTTCTTCTAATGGTATCCCAATCTTTACTTCATGTGAGTGTGTAATGGCAAGTGTCCTAATCATCATTTATCCTTTCTGGTACAATCCCCGTGTATTTAAATAGAAAAAAAGCCAACCTTCAGCGATTGGCCTTCATCATTTAGAATAAGATTTTAAATATCAAACCAGCGAGCAGACCCGAAATTGGAATCGTAATAAACCAAGTTATAATGATCCTTCCCGCAAGTGACCATTTCACTTCAGATACCCGCTTCGCACTACCAACGCCTAATAAAGCTGATGTAATGGCATGTGTTGTACTAACAGGCATGTGAAGGACCGTCGCTGTTAATATGACAGAAGCTCCAGTCATATCCGCGGCAAATCCATTAATCGGTTCGATTTTGAAGATTTTAGTTCCCATCGTCTTAATAATTTTCCATCCACCAACGGAAGTACCTAACGCCATGGCGGTTGCTGCAGATATCTTAACCCATAGCGGTACCTCAAATGTGTCAAGCCTTCCTGATGTGACTAGAGCAAATGTGATAATCCCCATCGCCTTCTGCGCATCATTCGTTCCGTGTGTAAATGATTGCAGGGCTGCTGTCATTATCTGCATTGTGCGGAATCCCTTATTCACCGTGTGCGGACTCCTATTCGCAAATATCCATTTCAAGACTGTCATAAAGATATAACCAACAACGAATGCAATTAATGGGGAGAAGATGAGTACCATTACGATACCAATAAATCCTTCCCAATTCACTTGGCTAGATCCAGCTCCTACGAGTACTGCCCCTGCTAATGCACCAATTAACGCATGTGACGAGGATGATGGAATACCGAACCACCACGTCACCAAATTCCAGATGATAGCGGCAAGTAGAGTCGCAATGATTACCTGTAGCCCGTTATCGAGCATTGCAGGGTCAGCTACGCTCCCCCCAATAGTCTTGGCTACACCGGTAAACATCATTGCTCCGACGAAGTTCATACACGCAGCCATAATAATAGCAACTCTTGGTTTCAATGCACGGGTGGATACAGATGTTGCAATAGCGTTGGCTGTATCATGGAACCCATTAATAAAGTCAAATGCTAGAGCGAGAAAAATGACGATACCTAACACAAATAATGATGTTTCCATGTTCGTAAACCCCTTAAGAATTGCTCATAATAATTGATTCCAACATATTAGCCACGTCTTCACAAGTATCTGTAGTTTGCTCTAGACGTTCATAAATTTCTTTCTTCTTAATCAGTTGAATAGGATCACTAACGGTTGCGAACAAGTTCTTGATACAAATTCGAAGGAGGTCATCCCCTTGATTCTCTAGATCGTTCAAACGAATGGTGTATTCTCGAATAGCAAGCAACTTCTTGTGAGATAGCAAGTGAATAGCCTTCTGTATTTCATAAGCGCACTGACGTAATATCTCTGCAAACTGCACAATATACTCGTCCGGCGCATCAAGATTATACATATAGAATCGGGAAGCTGTAGCTTCTAATCCATCTATTACATCGTCTAGGCTAGATGTGAGCGCCAAGATATCATCTCGATCAATCGGTGTAATAAATGTTTTGTTGAGTTCTATTATAATGATATGTGTAAACTCATCACACTCCGACTCATACTTTTTCATTTGAGTTGCAAATGCATTGACATCTTTGAAATTCGCAACATTCTCAGCAAAATAATCAGCAGCTTGTACAATCTTATCTGCCATGTTCTCCATCGTTTCAAAAAAAATGTCCTTCTTCTTCAATCTCATTTGATTACCCCTTTACAGAAATATTGTCATAATTTCATCTGCCCAATTCAATTGACAACCTTGTTATTCTACCACAATCTGAATCTCTTTTGTGTAATCAAATTAGGTTCTTTTTACATAGTTCATCATTATATTTTACAAAAGTATATTTTTTGTGATGAAATGAAATTTATTATGACAAATTTTGAATATTTCACATCATTCTAAAGCAGGATTCGACACCGTCACATGACCCTCAAACGAAGGATCATTAGGTACAATATTTATGTAAGTCGTTCCCGGAACCAATGGAATCTCTTGCTCACCCTGCACGAATCGAATAACATCATCTTTGCGATGAATCCAATTCGCCTTTATCATCTGCCCACGTTGGAATATTAGCGCTTCGCCACCTTGATTGATATCAACTGAAATCCTTCCGACATCATCAAGCACACGATGATCCGCCCCCATTACGATCACATTAGTCGCTTCAAGTTGCAAATTGGTCGTTAGGTCTATATGTGATTTACTATTTATGAATCGTTTGTAGACTTTTGCATCCACATCGTATTCATAGGAAACCATATAGCTTTTCTGTAGGAAGGTAACATCCACTTTTTCTGCGTTCTCACCTGCTATAACCTCATCCTCTGCCCTAAATGGATAGGTTGGTATCGTTACATCTTGAGCATAATTCAATTTCTCTCCGCCTGCTCGTAGCTTGTCCGTATCCGAGTATAAATTATGCGGTGCTTTACGGCTTTTATCTCTCCAAAAAAAGGAACCTGCTTTCCCGATCTCATCTAGATCATCTTTCTTTTGCTTCTGTAAGATCGAATAGGCTTCAGGACTTCCACCTGCATGCACAAGTAATCCATTATATAGCTCCCCTATTTCAATAAGATAAGGTCTGATACTTCGTATTGGACCAACCGTAACGGCATCATTGTTACTCTGGAAGATAGCAACGAGTCTTGTGATTCCTCCTTCTGCAAGCACTTCATAGACGATATCCGCTTTACTCAATCCAGATTGTGGTCTAGCTGCCGGAGCATTGTTAATCATCACCGCAATCGGTCGTGCGTTGGAGGGTTCCTCTATAGGTAGCCCCGTAAGCAGAGCTGTGTGTTGATTGATAGGCCCAACTTCCACTATTGGTTCAACTTCTTCTACTACTGGAGATGGATCAGGTAATAGCATCTCTACTTCCTCTTTCGAATTCGAACAGGATGAAAGAATAAATAGCATGAGTACGATGCTTAGAATTTGCTTAATTTTCAATTGGTTCATGTGATGATTATTCCTCCTTGTATAATAAGTCTATCGTTCCTACTATTTAATCATATTAAATGCTACTTGTCTGTCAACATTTTCTAATATTGATGAATCATTTAATCTTATATTTAATATTCTTAAAATATAGTTTAAATTTGTGATTTAAATCACAACTATATGTGAATCGTTTCACTTATACTAAGGATATCAAAGATGATTATCTTTCACAGACACATAACTATACACTGAGGAGTGAGTATCAAATGTTTAATCATACACTAAGAACTAATAAATTTGTTGCATGGATCCTTACATTCGTCCGTATTTATCTAGGTTATCAATGGTTTACCGGTGGTATTCATAAATTAATCAGTGGCTTCGACTCGGGCGGCTTCCTACAAGGTGCTATTGCAAAGAGTACTGGTGATAACCCTAGCGTTCAAGCTTGGTGGGGCGCATTCTTGGAACATGCCGCATTACCAGGTGTAAATTTCTTCAATATACTTATTCCATTAGGTGAAACATTAGTAGGACTGGGGCTAATTCTTGGAATGTTCACTACATTCGCTGCACTAATGGCCATGGTCATGAATTCGGCCTTCTTATTATCGGGAACAGTAAGCACCAACGTTCAAATGTTATTAATGGAAATGTTCATCGTCGTTTCCGCCGCTAATGGTGGGCGTATCGGGCTAGACCGTTGGGTAATCCCGTATATCCGTAGCTTATTCCACAATGAGAATAAGACACCATCAACACAGATTCCTCATCTAAGATCCAAAAGTGCTATGTAAATGATAGAAGAAGAGCAGGACTTATCATAAGTCCTGCTCTTCTTCTATTTAATGTTATGCATCTATCGGTCTGAGTTAAGTCATTACGAATCTGATACAGAGCCGAACATCCAGCAGTTTAGACTGAGATTCCCGTATTGATAGTCTTGAAATAGTCGTCTGGCCTTACGTTCATCATCTGCTGCACCCATCGCATAAAAGAGCGGAATGAAATGCTCTACACCATAATGAGGAACGGCTTGATCAACATGAGGTGCCTTATGTTGATATTCGAATAAAGACTTCAAGTTCCATTGTTCTAGCTGTTCAGCGATCCAATTATCAAACTCAACGGCCCAATCATCTGGCTGTTCCGCTTTATTGAGTTTCCTTAAGTTATGGACAAGCCCACCACTTGCGATGATTAGTACACCTTCCTTGCGAAGTTCCGTAAGCATCGCGCCAATATGATATTGTTCCTTCGGTGATCGCTTTGAATCTACAGATAGTTCTACGACTGGAATATTAGCATCTGGATACATCTTCTGCAGAATAACCCAAGCTCCATGGTCAAGTCCACGCCCTTGTACAGGTACATAATTCAAATTATTTCTCTTGAAAATATTAACGATTTCTTTGTTCAGTTCGAGATCCCCAGCTACAGGATAAGTAAGCTTGTACATTTCCTCTGGAAATCCGTAGAAATCATGCATCGTACTGTGCTTGTCATCTACAGTCATAGACTGATCTGGTGTATCCCAATGTGCTGAGAATAGCACGATAGCCTTTGGTGTCATCAATTGGCGACTTAGTTCTTGCAAAAAGTGGGTATATTCGTGCTCTTCCAATGCTAGCATTGGTGAGCCGTGAGCTACAAATAGAGAAGGTAATGTCATCGATGTCAACCTCCATACACTAGTATACGTTGCTACTCACTATTTTACAGCTTATGGGGGTATCTTGACAATATTTATTACCTATAAAATGCTAAATCGTCCAATTATGCCATTCTTGTTGATTTTTCTCTTGTTGATTTAACCAATCTTTCGTCCGCTGAAGTAATATTTCACGATGTGATCCTGAGGAGAAGGTATGATCCGCTTGAAAAATAATTTCTTTATCACAGCTACCTTCTGATCGCATCCAGAATATTTTCTGAAATAGGAATGCATAATCTACAGGAATCGAATCATCCGAAGTCCCATGTATAATTAACACATTTCCATTAAAGTTACTTGCCTGTTGAAAAGGTTGGAACGGCGCAAGTGATTCAAAAAAGTCAGGGCTCAATTCATATCCTAAATAGTCAGATTTACCTGTCTTAACCGCTGTATCATACACTTCTCGACCCGTTATTTTGACAATATCATTGAAAGGGTAACCAACAGCCGCCCATAAAACGAGATTGTTAACTCTACGATCACGTCCCGCAGTCAGTATCGCAACTGCCCCACCTAAGCTATGTCCAATTAAGGTAACACGTGTTGGGTCAACATCAGCACAAGCCAGAGCATAATCAAGTACGGTACGAGTCTGATCAATCATGGATTCTAAGCCTTCTTCACCATAATCGCCCGTGCTTTCTCCGCAACCGATATAATCAAATCGAACAACCATATATCCTTCTCCTGCCATATCACGTGCAGTCTTCACGAATAAACGATCCACACCGATACGATTCCCTACGAATCCATGGCATATGACAATAAGAGGTACTCGTTCTTTGCCTCGTCCTTCTGTCTTCGATATTGAAGATGGATAATGAATATTCGCTGTTAACTCCTCTTCTTTATGCTTAATAATAATGTGACGTTCCATATCGTATTCCCCCTCAACTCTATATATATCAACAAATCCGATAAGTTTAGTGTGTATTAGTTGATTTATTGTAACATCGCGAAAAAGGGAATGTCAATCTATAGATTTAATATTAGTTTAGCAACAGTGAAGTAGATGACTAGACCTGTTCCATCCACTAACGTAGTAATTAGTGGTCCGGAAATGACTGCAGGATCCGCCTTCAATTTGTGTAAGATGAGTGGTAGAATAGCTGCGACCAACGAGGCCCATAATACGATCAGCATGGCTGTTATACCCACAACATACCCAATATTCGATTCTACCCCGAGCATCGATGCCCGCAGAAATGCAATAATTGAAATGGTGGCCCCAGTCATGAATGCAGCGCTAAATTCCTTCCTGATTACTTTAAACATATCCCGGAAGGCTACTTCTCCAACAGCGAGCGCTCGTACCAATGTGGATACCGTCTGAGTTCCCGTATTTCCTCCTGTACCAATTAACAATGGAATAAAGAATGCCAATGATATGACTTCCGATAGCGTTGCTTCATAGTGCCTTAATACAGAACCCGTATAGGCTTCAGCAACAAACAATATCAATAGCCATACAATCCGCTTCTTGTATAAATGAAACACCGAAGTTTTTAGGTAAGCATTTTCTAATGGCTGGCTTCCACCTAATTTTTGAATATCTTCCGTTGCTTCTTCTTGCATAACATCAATTAAGTCATCCACTGTGATTGCTCCAATAAGCCGGTTTTGGGTGTCCACAACTGGGAGCGCAACCAAATCATATCGCGATAAAAGTTCTGCCGCTTCCTCTTGCTCCATCGTAGCAGGTACAGAAATGGCATCATCCATAATTTCCAACAATTGCGTTTTAGGTTCTGCTAAGATGATTTTTTTCAATGAAACTACACCTAGAAGCTCACCTTTAACCCCTGTCACATAAATATAAGCCATAATTTCAGCTTGGTTCCCAACTTTTCGGATATGCGCCAATGTCGATTCAATGGTCCAAATATTACTCGCTGCAATATAATCAATCGTAGCCAAACTTCCCGCAGTCTGCTCGGGATATGTCATTAATGTCTGAACTTTCTGACGATAATCCTCTGGAAGTAAATCGAGTAACTTCACTGCCTGATATCGATGTATAGCCAACATCATATCCACTACTACGTCGCCAGACATCTCGTTCAGCACCTCAGAAGTCAAACTTCCCTCCAGATGATATAGAATTTGATATTGGAGTAAAGGCTCCAAATACTCCAGTATTTCAGCAGACACTCCTGGTGGAAGTAGCTTCACTAATTTGAGTTGTTCTTCTCTATTCAATTGTTCTAAACACTCTGCCAAATCAATCGGTCTGAACATTCCCACGAATGCTAATACTGAATGTTTATTAGACCCCGTAATCATATTCCGCATTTCCTGTAAATTGATCATATAACGTACCCCTTTATGGTGATGATGATACCTTATCATTCTTATAATGATATCTCTATTACCCATACCTGGCAAAGCATCGAGGATCATACAGCAATTACTTACATCCATATCGACTCATTATATTGCAAACGATCTTCAGAATTCCTATACTTGAACTAGATGGGGGAGTTTACAATGACAATTAAAAATATGATTAAAGAAAACAATAAATTAAGAGAACAAATGACAGCTGACAATAGAGATTACTACGAAGACATCGTGGTCTACTTCCGAAGTAGCCAGGCAGATCGGACTCAAAGCGAACAATTGCTGTTGAAATTAGCACATCAAGTGCTAGATGCGCAACAAAAAGGCATAACCGCACGTCAGTTATTAGGAGATGATGCGGAGGATTATAGCCGTACCCAAGTCGCTACTCTTGTTAAAAGAAAGACGATCACCGGCATTCGATACTATATAATGATTCCTTGGGTAGCATTGACGATGTTCTTCTTCATGGAAGCTTTAGTAGGCTTTACTGCACAATGGCTTGGGGGAACGATGACTACCTTTAATCAAATCAGTCTCTTTTCACTCATTATTATTGCCCTTGGTTCCATTCTGTTAATCGAAGCGGTTACAAACTTACTGAATAGAGGGAATGCAGAGGAATCAAATGCGAAGCCAACAATAAATGTGAAGACCATCGGTATATTCGTTGCTGTCATGGTAGTGATCTTGATGATTGGTTACCTGGTTGGAAATCTCTTGCCAGTCTTCACTGTTCAGCCATGGGCTAGTCTTCTTATTGCTTTCATAGGTTTACTGGGATGGATTGTTCTATTTAAAAGGAGGTAATAACCTAATGCAAATTAAATCCTTTACAATTTCTGCTGCTATTCTTGCTCTACTAGTTACCACACAAGCCTCGGGAACCGTAGCTGTGAATGCTTCAAGTGAGCTATCAACCGCCAACGCATCTAACAATACCGTTGCCATCGCGCCATCTTCGATTGTTACGAACCGTGCCGATCATGTATACAATACGTTTTTGAAGTTAGTACAACAACCTATTAAACTCAAGGCGTCCCATACTTTTCTCAAGTCTCATATTTATGAAGTTAACTCTTATCAGGCGACTCTGATGACGCTTCGACTTGAGAATGCTCAACGGGCAGGACTTGAAGCATGGAGTGATAAATTCTTTGTAGGATCCATCCAGGAGAACATTGCGAAGTTGTATAAGCAGAATGACACTTTCGCCACACTAATGGCACGAACTACAGATTCAACCTTACGCACACTATTTCAAGGTGCACAAGATAGCGGATTTAAACTTGAGACCGCAGAAGGAAACTTCTTTCCAGTCATTGACTATGAAGGATTCGCGAAATACCGTCCCTATGTCATGAAGGATATTAAGAGCTACATCGATATCATGGCGGTCGAGTCTGCTAATCCACCAGCCAAGGATGCTGCTCTTATCATTAGCTGGAATGAGATCAGTCAGCGTGCTTTGTCACAAGAAACATTTGTAAATTTGTATCCCAACTCTAATCGAACAAAACAGGTTGAGGACTTATATCAGCAATACGTCATCAATACAGTCTATGGACAGAACAATACGCCACTATTTGATTATGAATCCAAAACAATGAATCCCGAAGCCAAAGCTGCCTATTTATCTCTGCTCACTAAGAAGGGACCTACAAATATCGGTTATTTAAGGAAACTTCAAACCTACATGGATGTTCTGAAAGATAACAACTATAAGCTAAATGCTACCGTCGAGAAATTTCGTAAGGATAGCTTTCCATTGTTGGATTTCTAACTCCAAGATAAGTTCTTGATAAAAATATGCGTGGGATATAGCTACGATGACGGATTATCCTGAAGAAGCGATAGCGCTCGCCCATAAGCTTTGCCCTCTGATTTCAACCGCTGTGCGGTATATAATCAAGAAATCGGAGGGCAACAGCGATCGGAAGGACAAACCGTCATCATAGCGGCATCCTACATCAATGTGTTTAGTCCCTTCGGTTTACGACTCGCTATGAAAACTCCAAAGAGAATAATCATTAATCCGACCAATAACGTCCATTTTATATGTTCATTCAATAAAGTATAACCCCAGATAATAGCCGTGCAAGGAACGAGATACGTCACCATCATTGCAAACTCAGGGCTTCCTTTTTGAATCATGAAATAGAATAGGATATACGCGATCCCTGATCCAAACACACCTAACCCAATAATCATTAGAATATTTGAACCCGAAGCAAGCTTAGATAAAGAAATTCCCTCCGTAGCGAAAGCCATACTTCCACTTGCTATCATCGTGCATAGCAAAGTTCCAAAGGTCACCTGATACATCGAATACCCTTTTGTAAGAATATTCTTGGATAACTGCGATCCAATCGCATAACATATTGCCGCTGCAACCATACAAGCCAATCCAAATATATCCATCGAAATGAGCGTTGTAGGATTGATATCCAGTAATACAATAATACCTAGCGTTGCGATCCCTATTCCTAGCCATTGTTTCCTATTAGATACAGATCCGAAAAATAACACACCCACAATAATAGTCCACACTGGAGTCGTAGCATTCAATACCGATGCCATGCTACTTGGCAAGCGTGTCTCACTCAATCCAATGAGTGCCCATGGAAAGGCTGTATTGATCAAGGCCATTATTGTCATAGGAATCCATGAGATGCTACGCAAGCCAAATGGCTTCCTTAACAGGAGCATTATTAATACGATAGTGAGCAAGCCCGCTCCAGATCTTAGAAAGGCAATACTCCAAGGACCGAAATCCTGAAGAAGCATTTTGATGAAATAGAACGAACCGCCCCATATGAGACTAAGTACTATAAGTGCTAAATATACAAGACGTGACACCCTTACTCCTTCTTTCTCTCATGCTGAAATATGAAACTCTGCATCTCAATATACCACATACTGCGATACAGATAACATGCATAAGAGATACCTAGCGGATATACTTATAGTGTTGTTCAAAAAGTCACCTTTTGATCACGAAGCATGCCAAGAAGTGTATTCGACATCGAAGATTGAATTCAGCCGGTCCTTCCGGTGCTCACGTAGGTACTGCCTACGCTCCGCTCCTCACTCCCTTGCTTCATCCAATCTTCTCGGTGCTGAAAAGTCGACCTTTTGATCACGTATTTATAGTGTTACCCCCGATTTAAAAATAGCAATTTCCCTGAAATCATTCTTCTCATTATTCACCAGTTCGCCACTTGCAATCGAAATAATATACTGTACGAAGTCTTCCAATACTTCATCAGGTGTAGCATCCTCGACAAGTGTTCCCGCATTGAAATCGATCCAATGACCTTTCTGATGATATATCGCTGAATTGGTAGATATTTTGACGGTAGGAACGAATGAGCCAAATGGGGTTCCTCTTCCCGTCGTGAACAATACGAGCTGACATCCTGCTGAGGCTAATGCTGAAGATGCAACGAGATCATTACCTGGAGCACTCAGAAGGTTTAGCCCTTTCGTCTGCAGAGTCTCACCGTATTTCAATACATCCATAACCATGGAAGTTCCCGCTTTTTGTGTGCACCCAAGTGACTTATCTTCCAAAGTCGTAATCCCGCCCGCTTTATTTCCCGGGGAAGGATTCTCATAGACTGGCTGCTTATACTCCATGAAGTATTCTTTAAAGTCATTAATTAGTGCCACAATTTTATGAAACACCGGCTCGTTCGCTGCTCGCTCCATTAACAAAGTCTCTGCCCCGAACATTTCTGGTACTTCAGTTAAGACCGTCGTTCCTCCCTGTGCCACAAGGAAATCTGACAACTGCCCAAGCAATGGATTCGCTGTAATGCCGGAGAAACCATCAGAACCTCCACATTTCAAACCAATCATAAGTTCCGAAAATGGAACATCCTCCCTTACATCAGCCTTGGCAGCCTCATAGATTTCATGAAGTAGCTTAACCCCTTCCTCGATCTCATTCGATACGTCTTGGGATACTAGAAACTTCACACGATCATTATCAACGTTGCCCAATGACTCTTTGAATGATTGCATCTCATTATTCTCACAGCCTAGGCCAAGAACTAATACACCACCCGCATTCGGATGTTGAACTGCATTTTGGAGTATAGTACTTGTATTAACATGATCATCACCAAGCTGAGAACAACCGTAATTATGCTTAAGCACCAGCGTGTTCTCGAAAGGAGATATATCCCCGACCTCATTCTCGAATCTTTTCAAGATCCCCTCAGCCACCCCATTCACACAACCAACCGTCGGTACAATCCACAGTTCATTCCGAATACCCACCTTACCATTGAGGCGCCGATATCCTTTGAAGGTCAGGTTCCTCATTTCAAAAGGATTCTCATTCCAACGTGGGGAATATTCATATTCCTCGATCCCCTGAAGATTCGTCTTCGTGTTATGGGTATGAACCCATTCGCCGACTTCGATCATCGCTGTCGCATGTCCAATGGGGGAGCCATATTTTACGACGTCTTGATGTGGTTCGATCGAGGTAATCGCAAATTTATGGCCACGAACAACTTTTTCTTTCACAACAATCATCTGATCGCCGACCTCAACCTGTTCACCTTCATGCAATTCTCTCAATGCCACCGCCACATTATCATTCACATTAATTCTCATAGTTTCCTTCATCTATGTTCCCTCCTTTTTATTCCTGCATCAGTAATAGCAATGATTCTTTCATCCCTAATTGGTTCATATTTACAACATATCTCCACACTGCATGACTTAATCCAGGAACGGTGTTCAGGTCCATTTCCCAGTGTGTCTTATTTCCAAGTGCGCTCATTACAACTTGCTCAAGGCCAACAAACGAACCATCCCATGCACCCCACAGAGCTTCATAAAATTCTAGAATAGGGGCATCATCTGACACTTCATATGTCTCTTCCCCTCTTTTCCCTTGATAAAACATGATGAGAGCTGCGAGCGAGAATGCTAATTTAGCTGGAATTTCAGAGGTTCTATTCACGTACTCTAAAAGTGATGGTAGGTTTCTTGTTTTGAATTTAGATATCGAATTAAGTGATATACTCATCAGATAATGTTGGACAAAAGGATTACGGAATCTTTCAATAACGGCTTCGGCAAAAGACTCTAACTCTTCTTGTGGTAGATCAAGTGTCGGTATGATCTCCTTCTCAAGCATTTGCCTAACATATTTTCCAACAACCTCATGATCAATAGACTCCCCTACGGTGTCCAGTCCATATAGATAAGCTACAGGCATCATCCCTGTATGTGCACCATTCAGTATTCTCACCTTCCGTGTCCGATATGGCGCCATATCATCAACAACAAGCACATTTAGTCCTGCAGCCTCTGCCGGGAATTCTTCCTTTATCCATTGCGGTCCTTCAATAACCCATAGATGAAATTGTTCACCAACGACAACGAGACTGTCTTCATACCCTAACTCTTCCGTAATTTCAGCAATTGAATCTTTCGGGTATCCAGGTACAATTCGATCCACTAGACTTGAACAGAATGTGTTGCATTCTTCGATCCAATCCACGAACTTTTGCTCAAGCTTCCATAGTGCTGCATATTGCAGAACAATCTTCTTCAGCTTATCTCCGTTACGATCAATCAATTCACAGGGGATAATGATAAGACCTTTACTCTCATTCCCTTTGAATTCAACATATCGTTGATATAGGAATGCCGTCAGCTTTCCAGGAAAACTGTTCTGTGGTTGATCCGTAAGCTTATCGTTAGGATCATAGGCAATCCCCGCTTCCGTCGTATTGGAGACGATGAATCGAAGTTCAGGGCTAGAGGCCAATGCCATATATGCTGAATGATCCGTGTATGGATTGATTCCCCTACTGATGCTATTGATAACATCGTGTTCCTTCACAGCTATTCCATCCTTCATCCCTTGTAAGTAAAGCGTATAAAGCCCATCCTGCTCATTCAGCTTATCGACAAGTCCTTCCGCTAATGGCTGGACGACAACGACGCTTCCATTGAATCCAGCCTCTCGATTCATAACATCCACCATCCAATCCACAAATGCTCTAAGAAAATTACCTTCGCCGAACTGTACTACTTTCGTTGGATAAGTTGCACCATCGCTATGAGACCATGTATTTCGATTGATAGTTTGCATATTCATTCCTCCATTCAATTATTTACCTGCATATATTTATAGTTATGTGCACACGTTAACAATTTATTGTAATCAAGCTAACAATGATCTGTACTCCAATCGTAATTGTGATTTATTTCACATTTCGAACCAATCTTGGTGCAGTTTGCAGAATTGATATCTCTCCTACAAACTGCACACTATAGCTTATCTTTTGCTAATCCTTAACACGAAATCACCTATGATTACCTCTTCTTAACTGAATCGCGGATTTTCAGTTCCGTCTCGACAAATATGAGCTCTCCTAGCTTATTCGGTTCATTGATCAACTGAAGTATTTTCTTCGCACCTTCAATGCTAATCTGCTCTATAGGTCTCTTCACTGTCGTTAATGCAGGTGTCATATAGTGCGCAAATCCAATATCATCGAATCCAACGATAGAAAGTTCATTAGGAATGTTAATGCCATGATCAAAAGCTGCCCTCATAGCACCAATAGCCATATCATCGTTAGAACAGAATACCGCCGTAGGACGTGACTCTAGTTCGATTAACCGCTCCAGTGCTTGATATCCACTCTCCATATCATAGCTACCCTGTAGCAGATACTCATGACGAATTGGAATTCGGTGCTCAATGAGAGCACTCAGATATCCATCTTTCCGAACCTGAGTTGATTTAAAACCTTCTATCCCTTCAATCATCGCGATCCGTTCATGTCCCTGTGTAATCAGATACGATACCGCCTCATACGCGCCTACTTTATCATTTGGCACAATATTAATAATCGAAGGGTCCTCCACCTGGCGATTCAGGACGACAAAAGGAATTCCACTCTGCATCACATGATATACAAATGCGTTATCCACTTCACTTTGACTCATCAGAATAATACCATCAAATCTTTTTTTGTTAATGGAATGGAAATCCTTATAGTTATCGATCCCTCGTACGAACAAATTGTAATTCTCACTGATGACACTGTTCACTCCACGAATTACATCTGCGAAGAAGCTGGAGGATGTCCCCGTCGTAATACTGGTGAAAAATACGCCCACGGTGTACGATTTCTGCATAACCAAACTTCTGGCATTGTAATCGGGAATATAGTTCAACTGCTCCGCAAGGTCCACGATCTTCCTTTTGGTTTCTGCTTTAATAAGCGGGCTATCGTTGAGTGCGCGTGATACAGTAGTGTGCGATACATTGGCCAGTTTGGCTATATCTTTAATCGTTACGGACATATGAGTACCTTCCTTTATTAGAGGTTATTCAAAAAGTCGACTTTTTGAACACGCACTATTAGAACAATTAGAATGCAAAGTAATCCTTCGCGTTCTTGTATGAAATCCCTTCTACAATGGAGCCTAATAGTGCCATATCATGTGGTACTTCTCCTTCTTCGACCCATTCTCCGATCAAACGACATACTAGACGTCTGAAGTATTCATGTCGCGTATAGGATAGGAAGCTTCGCGAATCCGTCAACATACCTACGAAACGACTCAATAAGCCCAAGTTAGATAATACCTTCATTTGATCAAGCATACCTTCTTTATTATCATTGAACCACCATGCTGTTCCGAATTGAATTTTCCCAGCAACTCCACCACCTTGGAAGTTTCCAATAATACCAGCAATAACGTAGTTATCTCTTGGATTCAGTGAATATAGAATCGTCTTCGGCAATGCATTCGCTTGCTCTAATCCATCTAGGAATTTCGCCAACGGTTTCGCAATATCGTTATCATTCATGGAATCATAGCCCGTATCAGGTCCTAATTCATTTAACATACGCGTATTATTGTTTCTCAGCGCGTTCATATGCAATTGCATTACCCAACCGAGTTCAGCGTATAACTTACCGAGGAACGTAAGTGTATAGGTCTTATATTTACTCTCATCTTCCAGTGTCAAGACTTCCCCCTTTAGAGCCTTGGCAAAAATAGTACCAGCTTCTTCTCTCGTAGACTCTTCATACACTACGGTATCTAACGCATGGTCAGATACTCGACCTCCTGTGGAATGGAAGAATCTAACCCGAGCTTCCAACGCCTGCAACAGCGTCTCATAATCTCTAATAGCTGATCCGTAGGTAGTAGACAATTTATCCACCCATGGTAGAAAGCCTTCTCGGCAAATTTCAAGTCCCTTATCGGGTCTAAAGCTAGGCAGCACGCTTACATTGAAATCATCTAATTGCTTAATCTGCTGATGATATTCTAATGTATCGGCTGGATCATCTGTTGTACAGATAACAGTAACATTCGATTTCACAATCAAATCTCTAGCACTAAATCCATCACCCGTCAGTTGAGCATTTACCTTTTCCCATATTGCAGGTGCGCTCTGTTCGTTCAGTACCTCATGAACTCCAAAGAAACGTTGTAATTCTAAATGTGTCCAGTTATAGAGTGGATTTCCGATGAGCATTGGTACTGTCTTTGCCCAAGAGATAAACTTGTCATAATCACTAGCGTTACCCGTAATATATTGTTCTGGAACGCCGTTTGCTCTCATGGCTCTCCACTTATAGTGATCACCGTACAACCATGCTTCCGTAATATTTCTAAATTTCTTATTCTCATAGATTTCTTGTGGGCTTAAATGGCAATGATAGTCGATAATCGGCATATCCTTTGCATAATTCTCATACAATTGGACCGCAGTCTCTGTCGTTAATAGAAAATCTTCTCCCATAAACTTTTTCAATACATTCACCATCTCTTCTTAATGAATTTGTGTACATAAAGATGAACAGATTAGATTGAATACCAGAAATGTTAACGTTAACATTTTATAATTACAGTGTATCGTATTTCACTAGGTAAATTCAATATGTATTTTCGCATATGTTAATCCTTCTTGTGTCATACTACTCATATTTCCAAATACTGTATGAGATATTGATATGGATGTAACGATGGGCTTTAACCCATACCTTCCCTCTAACATATACTGATAATAATTCATGTCAAGATATGATGGAGGTAAGACTAGTGCCCAATCTAGATATCAAGGATCTCCACGAGGAATTCAAATCATGCTCATTAGAACAACATTTCAATTCATTTCGTAATCATATGATAGGGATAGACCTTTCTTTCCAATCCCCTTATGGGAAAAAGCAACTCATCTATGCGGATTGGGCTGCAAGTGGACGTCTATACGGACCTATTGAATCATGTATTACAGAGCGTTTCGGACCCTATATGGCTAATACACATACGAAGTCTAATATTACAAGCACAACCATGACTAGTGCCTACACGGAAGCACGGAATATCATTAAACGACACGTGAATGCTAGCGAACATGATATTCTTATCATGACCGACGCAGGTATGACATCAGCCGTAAACAAATTACAACGCATATTAGGGCTAAAAACTCCTGAATGGCTTCATGGTTATTTCACCTTATCTGAGGAGAACCGTCCGGTTATCTTTGTTAGTCATATGGAGCATCATTCCAATCAACTTTCATGGTCCGAAACCATTGGGGATGTCGTAAGTATTGACCCAGGAGATCATGGGGACGTGGATCCAATGAAGTTAGAACAAGCATTATTAAAGTATCGCCATCGTACTTGTAAAATAGGTTCCTTCACAGCATGTTCCAATGTGACTGGAATCCAAACACCTTATCATGAGTTGGCACGAAAGATGCATGAGTTCGGTGGGGTATGTTTTATTGATTTCTCGGCAAGTGCTCCTTACGTCGAAATGAACATGCACCCTTCCTTACCAACTGATCAATTGGATGGCATATTTTTCTCTCCTCATAAGTTTCTGGGTGGCCCCGGGAGTAGCGGCATCCTCATTTTTAATTCAAAATTGTATAAGAACCGAATACCAGATCATCCTGGAGGTGGAACCGTATCTTTCACTAATGCTTGGGGTGCTCATCAATTTTTTGAGGATATTGAGACACGCGAAGATGGAGGTACACCTCCCATTCTACAAACCATTAGAGCGGCATTATGTATTCGTCTGAAAGAACGTATGGGTTTTAAACAACTTATCCAGCGTGATCGTGAATTAACCTCTCGCCTTATGAACGAATTAACCCAAATATCTGGAATATTGGTATTGGAGAGCTCTCAGATGGAACGTATCGGTATTGTGTCTTTTGTTGCCCTTAACATTCACTATAACTTGTTCACTAAGCTACTTAATGATCGTTTTGGAATACAGGCTCGTGGAGGTTGCTCCTGCGCAGGTCCTTACGGACACTACTTACTCCATATTAATAGTTACACCTCAAAGATCATTTCAAATCTACTAGATCAGGGCGATCTAACCTACAAGCCTGGTTGGGTTCGATTATCCATTCATCCTATTATGACCCATCGTGAAATTTATCTCATTATCGCTGCCATTCGCTCCATTGTTGCCAATATCACAAGTTGGAAAGAAGATTACCAGTATGACCCCTCCACCAATGAATGGAACTATAAATATTCATCCCCTCCAGTAGATGTGAGTGAACTATTTACTTTGTAGAGAGGATAACCAAATAGCGTGCACACGGATTTCCCGCATACACGCTATTGATTCGATTATTGAAAACTAGAAATACAAGTTCACAAAGTCGTCTTTTTGAACTTCCTCTAGAATAATAGATTAAATAAGTTCGCATCTTTATTAAGTTCCTTATAATCAAAACCTTTACGGTCTAAGCGTTCAACCAAAGCACCATAATCTTCTTTAGAATCCAATTCAATCCCTACAAGCGCTGGACCATTCTCTTTATTATGCTTCTTCGTGTACTCGAAGTTTGTAATATCATCTCCGGGGCCTAACACATCTTCAAGAAATTCTCGAAGTGCACCAGCACGTTGCGGAAAGTTAATCATGAAATAATGCTTAAGCCCTTCATAAATAAGCGATCTTTCCTTAATTTCCTGCATTCGAGCAATATCATTATTCCCACCACTAATAATACAGACAACTGTTTTGCCTATAATTTGTTCACGATATAACTCTAATGCTGAAACCGTCAATGCTCCTGCTGGTTCTACGACGATCGCGTTCTCATTATACAGTTCTAATATCGTTGTACATACTTTACCTTCAGGCACCTTCACTATATCATCAAGCGAATTAGCACATATCTCATAGGGTAGATCCCCTACACGTTTAACCGCAGCACCATCCACAAATTTATCAATCTCATCTAAAGTCACAACTTCCTTACGTAATAGTGCCTCACTCATCGATGCCGCCCCAAGTGGCTCTACCCCAATCAGCTTCGTCTGAGGACTAACCGCCTTCATATACGAACTTATACCCGCAGCCAGTCCACCACCACCTATGGTCACAAAAATAAAGTCAGCAGCGGTATCTAAGTCCTCCATCACTTCCATAGCAATCGTCCCGTTTCCTGCAATAATACGAGGTTCGTCAAAAGGATGTATGAACGTCATCTCATGTTCTTCACATACCTTCATCGCTGCAGCATAAGCATCATCATACGTATCACCCGTGAGTACTACTTGAACATTCTCACCACCGAATCGTCTCACCTGTTTCACTTTCTGGTTAGGTGTCGTACTCGGCATATAAATCTTCCCTTGAATGCCTAATGTCTTGCAAGAAAAGGCCACACCCTGAGCGTGATTCCCAGCACTTGCACAGACAATCCCTTTCGCTAATTCTTCCTCTGATAGATTACGAATCATATTATAAGCACCACGAATTTTGAAGGAGCGTACCACCTGCAAGTCCTCTCTTTTCAGATATACTTTACAGTTATACTTAGCCGAAAGTACAGCATCCCACTGTAGCGGTGTACGAACAATAACTTCCCGCAGAACATGATGTGCCCGAACGATATCTTCCATCATCACTTGGCTTGGCTTAGTCTTATTTATTAATTCTGTCATCCTTTTCCTCACTCCAATGGTTATATGGCAACGTCCGACGCTGTCTTTTTCTATTTCTTATCTTTCTAGCGTACTCTTTTCAGACGTATTTCTCAAGCAAACCTTAACCCATTAGAATTAGAAATGTTCCCCGAACCATTCGCCAGCGGCAAGTATCTCTGTTCGGGTTAGTTGATGTCCGTTATTCTCCCAGTGAAGTTCCATGATCGCCCCTGCTTCGGTTAATAATGCATGGAGATCTTCAGATTCTTGTGCAGAGCACATCTGATCATTCCGTCCTGCTCCAATGAATACAGGTATCCCTAATAAATTAGGAAGTGACTTACCACGCAAAGGAACCATCGGATGATGCAGAATAGCCCCTTTAAAAGCATCCTCATAATGGAACAATAAGCTAGCGGCGATGTTTGCACCGTTAGAATAGCCCAGAGCTACCATGTTATGTCGATCCACCTCATATTTCTCTGCTGCTTCATTTAAGAATTCATACACTTCTCGCGTTCGTAAGACGAGATCTTCTAGATCGAATACTCCTTCCGCCAATCGACGGAAGAATCGTGGCATTCCGTTCTCCAACACATTACCACGAAGACTGAGTATAGATGATTTAGGTGATATCATTTCACCTATCGGTAATAAATCCTGTTCCGTCCCTCCCGTACCATGAAATAAAACGAGTGTAGGTGCAGATGTATCGCTTCCTTGTTTAAAAATATGCTTCATTATATACCCCTCCAATTATATATTCATATCACTATTTTTATTATTTCAATATTAAGACTATTAATTTAATAATATATCAGTTGGAGATACAATGCAACCATCATGACCACTATTTGAGGATCCCCTTTTCACCTCTTCTTAGGCAATAAATATTATTGACATATGTATCATAGAGAGTTACGATTTATTCTTTGCAACTTGTAAAATATAATATTATTACATGAAAGTCACATTGAATACAACAAAGGCGGCTATTACATGAAAAAGAAAATTATCGATATCGCATTTATTATGTTAGGAACTTTTCTGTTCGCATTAGCAGTTAATCTGTTCGTTATCCCGAATGAATTGGGAGAGGGTGGGGTTACAGGTTTAACCATTATCTTTTACTACCTTTTCCAATGGTCCCCTGGATTAGTCAACTTGATTATCAATTCTTTCTTACTCATCGCTGGTTATAAATTTTTGGACAAACAAACGACGATCTATACTATTATTGCAGTACTATTCAATTCCCTCTTTCTACATTTAACCGAGAGCTGGAATATCTCCTCCAGTGAATTAATCGTTAACGCAATCTTCGGAGGTGTCTTTACAGGCGCTGGGATCGGAATCATTATACGTGTTGGGGGCACAACTGCTGGAACGGCGATTCTTGCAAGAATGACCAATAAATATCTCGACTGGAATATAAGCTACTCTTTATTATTTTTCGATTTAATTGTTGTTTTCTCTTCTTACTTCATTATTGGAGCAGAAAGTCTGATGTTCACGATTATCATGCTATATGTGGCGACAAAGGTCATGGACTTTATCATTGAAGGCCTCAATCCGAAGAAAGCCGTTATGATCATCTCAGAAGAACAAGACCAAATTGCTGAGAGAGTTACTCTGTTCATGGAACGCGGAGTTACTGTTCTCTCGGGTCATGGCTACTACACCAAAGCTGCTAAAGAAGTTCTTTATATTGTTATCAGCAAGCAGGAAGTTTCCACTCTCAAGAAGATTGTTAAAGCGATTGATATCAACGCTTTTGTAACGATTCATGATGTACGTGATGTATTCGGGGAGGGCTTTGTTGATCTTTCGAAATAAATACTGAAAAAGTACTAGAATAATCAGCAAATGTGAGCGCTATGCGTATGGATTGTCCTGCCGATCACTGTTGCCCCCGAATTTTTATGATTTTAACGCTATTTGCGGTGAAAATTCAGGGGCAAAGGCGACCGCTACGCTTCTCCAAGACAATTCCATTCGCTTCGCTAAATATTTCTGGTTATTCAATCACTAGTTTTTCAGCTATACTATTTGCTCAATCTCTATATCTAAAGAGGCCTTCCTGCTTTCGGTGGGACTTCTTAACCATGCCTGTTGATTATCCAAATAACGGATCGCTAATAGATGCCAATTGTACACTTAAATTTGACCAATTTTCATTTAACCTCAGTTTAGTTGTAAAAAGGACATCTAATTACTGTGAATCCCCTACTTTTAACTGTTCTCCATATTTTAACTGCATATATGCGTCTATTTCTCTCTACTCTCCCTCTTTTCTCTAAATAAGTGTACTTCGTACAACTGCTCCACTCACTTCTGTCTTCCGTCATAGGTAAGCCTATTTTGGGAGTCTACTTTCACCATTATATGCTTTTCTATCGCATGAATGGACTTCAATGGGATGCATGCGATGACATCGTAATAACTATCCGTCATCATAGCTATGTCCTACGCAAGTAAATCTAAAGAGGCCTTCCTATTACCAGGAAGGCCTCTTTTTTTTATGATCTATTCATTAGATCTATATATATTGGTAATCCGCTCTTGTTCCCCCGATATTACATCACATGTTACTCTATCTAATCCTTCTCAACTACAGAAGTGCTTTGGCTGCAATGTCCGAACGTAGTTGCTTGCCTTCAAACTCAATATAAGCCGCTTCTTCGTACGCCTTAGCACGAGCACTGGCAATGTCTTGTCCTAGACCGACAACGCCTAGAACACGCCCCCCATTCGTTACCCACTCGCCTGCGGCATTCTTAGCAGTACCCGCATGGAATACAAGTGCATCCTTCACATCGTCTAGTCCATGAATAGCGATACCTTTAGGATATGATGCAGGGTAACCACCTGATGCAAGCACCACACATACCGCGGCTTCGTCGCTCCATTGTATCTCGATGTCAGCCAGTGTTCCGTTCACGGCAGCCATCATGATCGTTAGAAGGTCACTTTTCAACCTTGGTAGTACGACCTGCGTCTCAGGATCTCCAAAACGAGCATTGAATTCAATCGTCTTCGGTGTTCCATCTGGAGAAATCATCAACCCAGCGAACAATATGCCGCGGAAAGAACGTCCTTCGGCAACCATTGCCTTAGCCGTTGGCTTGATGATCTTTTCGATGGCTTCTTCGATAATCGCCGAATCAATATGTGGAAGTGGAGAATATGTTCCCATTCCACCTGTATTAGGCCCTTGATCATTATCGAATACCTGCTTATGATCTTGAGCGGCAACCATCGGTCGAACCGTTTCTCCATCTACAAATGCGAGAATCGACATTTCTTGACCAGCAAGAAACTCTTCGATTACCACATGACTTCCTGCATCGCCAAATACTTTACTCACCATAATATCATATAGTGCAGTTTCGGCTTGCTCCATATCAAAGGCAACCGTAACACCTTTGCCTGCTGCCAATCCATCTGCCTTAATCACGATAGGAACCTGCTGAGTCAGTAAGTATGCCTTAGCATCCTCGTAGTTGTCGAACTTCTCATAAGCTGCTGTCGGAATATCATATTTATGCATTAAATCCTTCATAAATGTCTTACTTCCTTCAATCGCTGCTGCATTTTTACGTGGTCCAAATACCGGAATACTCTCCGCTTCAAATGCATCCACAATACCATCAACTAATGGATCATCAGGACCAATGACAACGAATCCAATGTTCTTCTCTTTCGCAAAAGCAGTCAGAGCGTCGAACTCATTTACAGCAATAGGTACGCATTCAGCTAACGTTCCTATTCCAGCATTCCCCGGCGCGCAGTATATGCGTCCAGCCTGCGGGCTCTTCGCAAGCGCCCATATGATGGCGTGCTCACGACCCCCACCGCCAACGACTAATATATCCATGTTCGCACTCCTTTTGATTACCTTTTTGTATTTAGAAATTATCAAGTAGAAACGGCTATGCCGTCTTTTTCAAGACGGTACCCGTTTCAGCGGAAATATAAGGAATAGAGTATCAGGAATCAATATCATAATTACGCAACCCGATTTTGCTGCATCGGCGATTATGAAATTGATTCAGGTAAAACTTATACTTTCTTATATTTTCAAAAAGTCACCATTTGATCATGAAGTATATCAACAAGTGACCTTTTGAACTCGTACTATCTAGTGTTTAAAGTGACGTACTCCTGTGAATACCATTGCAATGCCATACTCATTCGCAACTTTAATCGACTCTTCGTCTTTGATCGATCCACCTGGTTGAATAATAGCTGTAATTCCGGCTTTAGCCGCAAATTCAACCGTATCTCCCATTGGGAAGAAGGCATCAGAAGCGAGCGCCGAGCCTTTAGCCTTATCTCCAGCCTGCTCAATCGCTATCTTCGCTGAACCGACACGATTCATCTGTCCTGCACCTACACCAACGGTCATATTATCCGCTGCAAGTACAATCGCATTAGACTTCACATGCTTAACTATCTTCCATCCAAACAACAGTTGCTTTAATTCATCCTCGGTTGGTTGACGATCTGTAACGACCTTCAAATCTGATACATCAACGGAATGAATATCGCTCTCTTGAACGACCATTCCACCATCAATAGAAGTGAATAGGAATTGTCCAGTACGCTCTTTAGATGCGCCGAATTCACCCATTTTTAACAGACGAATATTTTTCTTCTTCGTTAGAATTTCAAGAGCTTCAGGCGTGAAGTCAGGTGCAATAATAATTTCTAAGAAAATCTCTTTCAGAAGTTCCGCTGTATCTGCATCAATCGTACGATTCGCTGCTACAATCCCACCGAAGATGGAAGTCGGATCTGCATTGTAAGCTTTTTGATAAGCCTCATACACATTACTTCCCGTTCCAACACCACATGGGTTCATATGCTTAACCGCTACAACTGTTGGCTCATCGAATTCCTTCACGATTTGTAAGGCAGCATTGGCATCATTAATATTATTATAAGATAATTCCTTACCATGAAGCTGTTCAGCCGTCGTGAGCGTACCTTGTGGAGCTAATGGTTTACGGTAAAACGCTGCTTTTTGATGCGGATTCTCACCGTAGCGTAAATCTTGTATTTTCTCATATGTCACTGTTAGACGCTCTGGTAGTGGATCTCCAGTTACATTCGACAAATAATCGGAGATTAGGGCGTCGTAAGCCGCCGTGTGGCGGAACACTTTTGCCGCAAGCCGTTTGCGTGTTTCCAGTGTCGTATCTCCATCCTTGCGGATTTCCTCAAGCACTGAACTATAATCGCTAGAGTCGACAACTACACTAACAAAGGCATGGTTCTTAGCACCTGAACGGAGCATAGTTGGTCCGCCAATGTCAATGTTCTCAATAGCTTCTTCATACGATACGCCTGGTTTAGCAATGGTTTCTTGAAAAGGATACAGGTTCACGACAACAAGGTCGATATACCCAAGATCCAATTCCTTCATCTGTTGTTGATGTTCCACGTTATCACGTACAGCCAATAATCCGCTGTGTACGGCTGGATGCAATGTTTTAACTCGACCATCCATAACTTCCGGGAACCCCGTAACTTCTGAAATTCCGATGACTGGAACGCCTTCTTTTGCAAGTAGATTGCTTGTTCCCCCAGTCGAAATAATCTCCACTCCTAATGCAGACAGTTCGCGGCAAAAATCCACGATGCCCTGTTTATCCGACACGCTGACTAACGCTCTTTTTATACTCACGAATTGGATCCTCCTTATATATGTGATGGATTGTAATATTTCCCGAGAAATATCGACATGCCTTGCACACTCATATCTGTTGATGAATCGACGTTATTTATACGGTAATATCGTTACCTGTCTGTCGTTTAGCAGTACACGTCCCTCTGCAAACCATGACACAACTCGCGGATACAACTCCTGCTCTATCGAATGTATCTCTTTAGCAAGTGAATCCACACTTGCCTCTGGCATAATTTCGACACTTTGTTGAGCGATAATAGAACCTGTATCCATTCCACCATCTACGAAATGAACAGTAGCTCCTGTCACTTTTACACCATAGGTGAGTGCTTGTTGAATGGCATTCGTCCCAGGAAAAGATGGCAGTAATGATGGATGAATGTTAATAATACGCCCAGCATATTTGTCTACCATGATAGATGTCAACAGACGCATATAGCCAGCTAACACGACTAACTCTATATTCAGCGCTTCTAACTGCTCCACGATCTCTGCTTCATACGCTTCACGTGAAGAATAAGACTTAGGCATGAATAAGTGAACAGGTATCCCCGCATCACGTGCACGCTTAACAACCCTTACCTCAGGCTTATCGCACACTAACAATTCCACCTTAGCACCGCCGAGCAATCCTGCTTTACTAGCATCTACAAGCGTCTGAAAATTACTTCCTTCTCCTGAAGCAAATACAGCAATCCGGTAGTGATCCATTACACCTCAGCCCCAGTGAAAGTTACGATGGATTCTCCTTCGTTCACACGGCCAATAATATATGCGTCTTCTCCATTACTCTTCAAAATAGTAAGTGCTTCAGCTGCATCTTCTTCGCGTACGATAATTACCATACCGATTCCCATATTGAAGGTAGTAAACATATCGCGATTCGTAATATTTCCTTTATTCTGCATTAATTCAAATATCGGTAGGATCGGCCATGAACCATAGTCAACATCAACGTTTACGTTATCTGGTAGCATACGTGGGATGTTCTCAATAAATCCACCACCCGTAATATGAGCCATACCTTTGACTTTCAGCTTCTCTATCAAAGCAAGCAAAGACTTCACATAAATCTTGGTTGGTATCAGCAATGTATCTCCTAATTTCCCACCAAGTTCAGTGATTTCATCATGTAGATCATATCCTGCTTCTTCTAGAAGAAGCTTCCGTACTAAGGAGAATCCATTGCTGTGTACACCACTGGAAGCAAGCCCAATGACAGTGTCCCCAGGAGCGATAGTAGAACCATTAATGATATTCTTCTTATCGACAATACCTACTGTAAATCCAGCAATGTCATATTCACCTTCTGAATACATACCAGGCATTTCTGCAGTTTCACCACCTGTTAATGCACATCCTGCTTGATGACATCCTTCAGCGATTCCAGCTACGATGGCTTCAATCTTCTCAGGCACCACTTTATCGCACGCAAGATAGTCGAGGAAGAATAGCGGTTCTGCTCCTTGTACAACGATATCATTCACACACATCGCTACAGCATCAATCCCAATCGTGTCATGTTTATCCATGGCAAAAGCAATCTTCAACTTTGTACCAACACCATCCGTACCTGATACTAATACAGGCTCTTCGTATTTATCCTTATTCAGACTGAATAAAGCGCCGAATCCTCCAAGATCCGTCATCACTTCTGGACGCATTGTACGCTTCACATGCTTCTTCATTCGTTCTACCGCTTCGTTCCCTGCCGCGATATCTACCCCTGCTTTTTTGTAAGCTTCAGACACTTGTAATAACACTCCTTCCCAAATTAGCAATCCATTTTATATTCAACATCCACATCCGCCTTTTTCCTCACCACCGAAATCCAACGTCGTTGGATAATCGTTATTGAAGCACGCGAGACATAACCCACCACTCGGATCACTTGCATTATCTCCGCCTACGGCGCTAATGAGTCTCTCTGCACTTAAAAAGGCCAATGAATCTGCATTGATTTCACGACAGATTTCCTCAACCGTCTTCCCGTGAGCAATAAGTTCCTTACGATCAGGTGTATCTATTCCGTAGTAGCATGGATTCTTAAACGGTGGTGAAGTAATCCGTACATGAACTTCAGTAGCCCCCGCTTCACGCAACAGGTTCACGATACGAAGGCAAGTCGTACCTCTGACGATAGAATCATCGATCATAACGACGCGTTTCCCCTCGACTACTCGGCGAACGGCACTAAGTTTCATCTTGACGCCTTGTTCACGTAGTTCTTGACTCGGCTGAATGAACGTACGACCTGTATATTTATTCTTAATTAAACCAAGTTCATATGGGATTCCGGTCTGTTCAGCGTATCCAATAGCAGCTGAAATACTAGAATCCGGAACTCCGGTTACTAAATCAGCATCCACGAACGCTTCTAGAGCCATTTGGCTTCCCATTCTTTTACGTGCAGCATGTAGATTCGAACCGTTGAGATCACTGTCAGGACGAGCAAAATAAATATACTCCATCGCACATAGTGCTTTACGCTGTGGTTCAGTATAACGATCTTCCTTAAGCCCTTCCTTATCCAGCACCAATAATTCACCCGGTTGTATATCACGGACAAGCTCAGCACCTATCGTCTCAAGTGCACATGTCTCCGAAGCAAATATATAAGATTCACCTAGTCGTCCCATAGTAACAGGGCGAAGCCCATGCGGATCTGAAGCTACAATCAGTTTGTCATTTGTCATAATGAGGAATGCGTATCCACCAACGATACGTTGTAATGCTTCTTTAGCAGCCTCGACTACATCCTTAGATGAACGTGCAATCAGATGGGCTACTACCTCTGTATCACTGGTCGTCTGAAATATAGAACCACTCTGTTCTAACTCATGACGGATTTGTGGTGCATTCACGATATTACCATTCGTTGCTATAGCTAAATCACCATCACGGTACTTAAATACAAGCGGCTGTGCATTCGTTAAATGACTATCACCGCTAGTAGCGTAACGCACATGTCCAATTGACATTTTCCCAGTCAATGTAGCCATTCTATCTTTATCAAATACTTCCTTCACAAGTCCCATGCCACGATGATAGTTGAACTCTTCCCCATCAGCCACACACATTCCGCAACTTTCTTCCCCACGATGTTGTAGTGCGTGTAAACCATAATAGGAGAGTGAAGCAGCCTCCGGATGATTAAATACTCCGAAGACCCCACATTCCTCTTTTAACGTGTCAAAAATATCATCCTTGCCCGTGCCTTCATTATAAAAGTCTCCCGTCCAAAGAGGATGGGAAGTGGATGGTGCGGACAATAACTTAGCAGATGTTATTTCATGAGACATGGAATCGCGTCCTTCCAAACCTGCTTAAAGGATTGTACAGATTCATTCACAGCGGATACTCCGTTAATATCAATACTTAGGTTGCTACCTTCTACCGTACCAATCTTCACCACTGGAACACCGTGGCCTTCGATATAAGCCTGTAATTGCTCTGCCTTATCAGGAGATGCAGATAACAGAATACGTGATTGGCTCTCACTGAATAATGCGAAATCAGATCTAAGGTCCGTCGTGATATTCACTTGAGCACCTAGTCCTCCACTAATACAAGACTCAGCAATAGCTACAGCAAATCCACCTTCGGATAAATCATGTGCAGATTGGACCAATCCACTCTGAATTCCCCCGAGTACAGAAGCAAGTAGTTTCTTCTCCACTTGTAGATCAAGTGCTGGAGGACGTCCCTCTGCTACGCCATGTAGAATAGTTTGGAATTCACTACCTCCAAGTTCAGCATGAGTATCCCCAAGAAGTAGAATAACATCTCCTTCTTTCTTAAATCCTTGTGTCGTAATGTGATCGGTATCATGCACTAGACCAACCATACCTACAACAGGTGTTGGATAGATAGATCCATTGGCATTCTCATTATATAGACTCACATTCCCACCGATAACTGGCGTACTCAATTCACGGCAAGCTTCTGCAATACCATCTACCGCACGTTCCATCTGCCAGAAAATTTCCGGTTTCTCTGGGTTACCGAAGTTCAAGTTATCTGTAATTGCGATTGGCTCTGCCCCTGAACATACGATATTTCTTGCTGCCTCACTAACCGCAATCTTACCTCCCACTTCAGGGTCAAGATAGACATATCGACCATTGCAGTCCGTTGTCATCGCTAGACCTTTACGAGTACCGCGAATCGTTATAACTGCAGCATCCGAACCTGGGCGAACCGCAGTATTCGTACGCACCATATAATCATATTGTTCATATACCCACGCTTTGCTTGCCACACTTGGTGAGGATAGAATCTTGCTCAGTGCCCCACTAAGATCTGTGACTTCGTCATATCGAAGGGTATCAATTTTATCACTATTTACATAATAATCAGGTACAGTCGATGGCTTGTTATACACTGGGCATTCATCTACCAATGCTGTAACAGGCATATCACCCACTACTTGATCTTGATGTATAAGCTTCAGACGTCCATCATCCGTTACCTTCCCCACTTTGGCACAAATAACGCCCCAACGTTCAAATATCTCTAGAGCTTGCGCTTCATCCTTTGGCTCAACAACGAATAGCATACGTTCTTGTGATTCTGATAGCATCATTTCGTAAGGAGTCATACCCTCTTCACGTTGTGGCACTTCATCCAAGTACAGTTCTAATCCATTACCCGCTTTACTCGCCATCTCCGCACTTGAACATGTTAATCCTGCAGCTCCCATATCTTGAATACCGACCACGATGCCGCTATTAATCAATTCTAGACATGACTCCATCACCAGCTTCTCCATGAATGGATCGCCTACTTGAACTGCCGTACGGTTCGCTTCTGATTCTTCACTAAGTTCAATCGATGCGAATGTAGCTCCATGAATTCCATCGCGGCCCGTTGGAGGTCCTACGTAGAATACTGGGTTACCTACACCCTTTGCCACGCCACGTTGGATTTTATCATGATCAATAAGTCCAATACACATCGCATTTACAAGTGGATTGCCCTCGTAACTCTCATCGAATACAACTTCGCCACCTACCGTTGGAATACCGATACAGTTACCATATCCAGCAATTCCCGAAACGACATGTTCGAATAAATACTTCACACGATCACTTTCTAATTTTCCGAAACGTAATGAGTTCAACAAAGCTACTGGTCTAGCACCCATTGAGAATATATCACGGATAATTCCACCTACGCCTGTTGCAGCTCCTTGATAGGGTTCAATGGCTGAAGGGTGATTATGGCTCTCAATTTTGAATACAACTGCTTGGTTATCGCCAATATCTACGATCCCTGCACCTTCACCAGGACCCATTAGAACACGTGGTCCAGTCGTTGGGAAACGACGTAGCAATGGCTTTGAATTCTTATATGCGCAATGCTCTGACCACATCACACTGAATACACCAATTTCGGTATAGTTCGGTTTGCGACCCATGAATCCACAGATCAATTCGTATTCGCTATCCGACACACCCATTTGATGATATATTTGTTGCTCCGCAATTTGTTCTACGGTTGGTTCCTTAGCGGACACTTGCTGTACCATGTGTATCCCTCCATGACGTTAATATTGATGTAAACATACGCTTTCCGTCCTCTGAACCTAATAGAGTATCTATAGCCCGCTCTGGATGGGGCATCATTCCAACCACGTTACCGCGTTCATTACAGATTCCAGCAATATCTGCTAAGGAACCATTCGGGTTATCACCATACGTAAATACGATTTGATTATTTAACTTCAACTTTTCAAGAGTTTCTTCATCACAGTAATAATTCCCTTCACCATGAGCAATTGGAACGACTATGTCCTCATTCTTACTATACCCATGTGTAAAAGGGGTCTCGTTATTAACTACCTTCAATACTGTATCATGGCAACGGAATTTCATCGACTTATTGCGAAGAAGTGCGCCTGGTAACAACCCAGCTTCCGTTAGAATCTGGAATCCATTGCATATCCCAAGAATGAACTTTCCTTGCTCAGCCGCTTTAGCAACCTCAGCCATAACAGGTGCGAAACGCGAAATTGCACCACAACGTAAGTAATCTCCATATGAGAAACCACCAGGAACAATGATACAATCGTACGCAGAAAGATCTGTAGCCGTGTGCCATACATACTCAACAGACATACCAACTGTATCTTCCACCGCTTTATAACAGTCAATGTCACAGTTAGAACCCGGAAATACTAAGACAGCAAATTTCATGATATTAACCCTCCAATTCGTAACGGTAATCCTCGACTACCGTATTGGCTAGTAACTTCTCGCACATAGCCTTTAAGCGTACTTCAGCTTCAGCACGGTCATCCGTATCTAAATTAACTTCCATATATTTACCAATTCGTAGACTTTCGACTTCTTGGAAGCCGATCGAATGAAGTGCCCCTTGAACAGCAACCCCTTGCGGATCCAATACACCTTTTTTAACAGTCACATACACCGTAGCTTTAATCATGATTCAAAATTCCTCCTCAGAATGTCTTATCTATTATTGTGGTTCTGTTAATCTGCGATAAATGTCCAAATACCTTCTGGTAGTCTCTTCAACCACTTCGTGTGGAAGCGGATCAGGCTTACTATTCTTGTCCCAAGACGAGGATGCTAGATACGATCGGACAGGCTCTTTATCCATACTGTCAATTTCACTATCTAGTTCATACTTGTCTTTAGCCCAGAAACGGGAACAGTCTGGGGTAAAGATCTCGTCAATAAGGATTACCTCACCATCTAACAGCCCGAACTCGAACTTACAATCTACTAGAATAATTCCCCGTTGATCACAATACTCATGAGCGAAATTATATAGTTTCAAGCTCTGTACTTGCAATTCAAGTGCAATTTCTTCTCCTACCAATTGTTTCATCGTATCGAATGAAATATCCTCATCATGACCGACATCATTCTTAGCTGCTGGTGAGAAGATAGGCTGATCAAGCATTTCATTCTTGCGCATTCCATCCCGAAGTTTAATTCCATTAACCTCACCAGACTCTTGATACTGTCGCCAACCGCCACCCGTAATATATCCACGCACAACGCATTCAATATCGATACGCTTTGCTTTACGAACAACCATGATACGATCTCTCAGCTGTTCCTTATCCTTGATAATATCACCAAGTTGTTCAACATCCGTATGAATGACATGATTCTTCATAAGTTCAGCCGTCTGATCGAACCAGAAAGCACTTAACTGATTCAAGATATTCCCTTTGGCAGGTATTGGCGGATCAAGAACATAGTCAAAAGCAGATATACGATCTGTCACTACGATTAGAACATGTTCCCCCAAATCATAAAGTTCACGCACCTTGCCTTTATACAACAGTGGAGCGTCAACAAGTTCCACCGCAGTGGATACAGCCCTTGATGTCATGTCCTTTCACCTCACTTCCAGCCTTTAACCTATCTATCATATCAAGCTAAACCTAGCTTTGTGAAAATAGTATCTACATGCTTCAAATGCCAGCTCGGATTAAATGCATCTTCGATATCTTCTACGCTGAGCACTTCTGTAATTTCTGGTGTAGATTCGATAATATCACGGAATTGACGCTGTTCTTCCCATGCCTGCATTGCACGAGGCTGAACTGTATCATACGCTTGTTCCCGGCTAAAGCCTTTGTCAATTAGCTTCGTTAGCACTCTCCCTGAGAATGGCACCCCGAAGGTACGAGCCATATTACGTTTCATATTGTCAGGGTATACCGTCAAGTTCTTCACTATATTACCGAAACGATTCAACATATAGTTCAACAACATCGTAGCATCCGGAAGAATGATTCGTTCTACTGAGGAGTGAGAGATATCTCGTTCATGCCAAAGCGTTACATCTTCGTACGCAGTCACCATATGACCGCGAATAACACGGGAAAGACCTGAAATATTCTCACACCCAATCGGATTTCGCTTATGTGGCATCGCAGAGGAACCCTTTTGCCCTTTAGCGAAAGCTTCTTCAACCTCGCGAACTTCACTTTTTTGCAACGCACGAATCTCCGTAGCGAACTTGTCCAATGACGTAGCGATCAGTGCTAGTGTTGCCATATATTCAGCGTGACGATCACGTTGTAAAGTTTGCGTCGATATCGGCGCTGCAGTCGTTCCTAGCTTCTGACATACAAATTGTTCTACAAAAGGGTCAATATTGGCGTATGTTCCAACTGCACCAGACATCTTACCAAATTGTACCCCATTAGCCGCATGCTTGAATCGTTCTAAATTACGTTTCATTTCCTCGTACCATAAGGCTATCTTCAGACCAAATGTCGTTGGTTCTGCATGCACACCATGGGTTCTACCCATCATCGGCGTGTCCTTATAAGCTATAGCTTTATCTTTCAGAATTTCTATGAAATTCATTATATCCTTTTCGAGTATCTCATTGGCTTGGAGTAACACATATCCGAGAGCAGTATCAACAACATCAGTAGAAGTTAGCCCGTAATGGACCCATTTACGTTCTTGTCCAAGACTTTCAGACACAGAGCGGGTGAAGGCGATGACATCATGGCGTGTTTCCTGTTCAATTTCATAGATACGCTCGATATCAAACTTTGCATTCTGGCGAAGTAGTACAGTATCTTCCTTTGGAATAACTCCCAGTTCAGCCCATGCTTCACAAGCACAAAGTTCTACTTCTAACCAAGATTTAAATTTATTCTCTTCGGTCCATATGGCTCGCATTTCCGGTCTACTGTAACGTTCGATCATGTTATTAGTTCCCCCAAATATTCGTTTGTTCCACCCAATCAAGCCCGTCCTGTACATCCTTGCACAATAAATTGATATGACCCATTTTACGATTATCCTTACTTTCCGTCTTACCATACAGATGAAGCTTTGGAATAATTCCTAATTCCATCGCTACCTCATCTCGTACTCCCACTCTCCCGATAACCGAGTCCAAATGTTGACCGAGAATATTTACCATGACTACCGGACTCACTAACGTAGTGTCTCCCAATGGAAGATTACATACAGCACGTACATGCTGCTCGAACTGCGAAGTCATACTTGCTTCCATTGTATAGTGTCCTGAGTTATGCGGACGTGGGGCTAATTCATTCACATACAGTGTTCCGTCCTCTGTGACGAACAATTCAACAGCTAGAAGCCCAACAACACCCATGTTCATTGCTACTGCTTCAGCAAGACGCTTAGCTTCCTTCTGTACCTGTGCAGTTATTCTACCAGGCACAATGGATACATGCAGTATATTGTTAATATGAATATTTTCTGAAATCGGAAAGCTCTTTACTTCACCATTTGGGCTACGTGCTACAATGACTGATATTTCACACTGGAAGGCAATGAATTTCTCAAGTACCAATTCTCTGCCAGATGCGGCAAGTTCATTATAAGCACCTTCCAATTGATCCTCACTTCTAATGACGACTTGCCCTTTACCATCATACCCGCCTGTCGTTGTCTTCAACACGGATGGATAACCTAAGTCTCCTATCGCTTGCCGTAGACTATCCATTCCTTCAATGACGCGATAGGGTGCTACGGGAACTCCAGCCGCTTCAATAGCCCTCTTCTCACGTACACGATGCTGTGTCGTGTACAATAGCTCACTTCCTTGAGGAACATAGGATTCCTTCACTAGTATTTCTGCAACGCCTGCGTCCACGTTCTCGAACTCATACGTGATCACATCCGAAGCATGAGCCAATTTGCGCGCGGCATTCACATCATCATACTCGGCTACAATCTGCTGAGCCACATCACTACTTGGTGATTGTGGTGTTGGATCCAGTGTTACGAATCGATATCCCATCGCTGTACCTGCAAGAGATATCATCCGACCCAACTGTCCCCCGCCTAGAATACCAATTGTGCTTCCTGGTAGCAAAGTTTTGGACATTTCGTTAGAATGACCTTTCTCTAACTCCTTACTCATAGATCATCACTGCTTTCTAACACTTCATCCCGTATAGCATCCCTACGGAGTTGCACACGCTTCTGAACCTCTGGATGAAATATCCCAATGATCTGAGCGGCGAGTAATCCTGCATTAGTCGCTCCTGCTTTACCAATAGCCACGGTTGCCACAGGTACACCACCAGGCATTTGTACAATGGAGAGTAATGAATCTAACCCATTCAACGCTTTCGATTGAACTGGAACCCCAATCACCGGAAGGATCGTCTTCGCAGCCACCATACCTGGAAGATGGGCCGCGCCTCCTGCCCCAGCAATAATAACCCGAATCCCGCGCCCAGCAGCTTCTTCTGCATAGGTGAACATTAGATCAGGTGTACGATGAGCCGAGACTACTTTTTTCTCATAACTAATTTGAAGTTCCTCTAGCATTTGACAAGCGAATTGCATCGTTTCCCAATCCGATTTACTGCCCATAATAACAGCGACCTCTGGTAACATTCATTCAACCCACTTTCCATAGGAATCATTTCTTCTCTTCTATATTCAGACTAGATAATTAATCTTTGATATTCTGATTTCTTATTACTCATGCTTAGTTTAACAATGTATCTCCCACAATGTCAACTTAAACACGAACATTTATGGGATTCAAAATTTAATTGTTCGTGTTTTTTTCGTTTTGCACTCTTTATTAAAACCTATAAAGCCAGCTCACCCTAATCATTAAGGTTTGCTGGCTTTATAGGTTAATTATTTATTTGACAACAAGTACAGGAATTCGAGCGTGTTGGACAACATTATGACTTACACTTCCAAGTACAAATTCACGAATTCCTCCAAGACCACGACTACCAATAACGATAACATCGATGTTATTCTTTTTGGTATACTCAAGAACGACTTCAGCAGGAGCACCTTGAATCATTTCTACTGTTCCCGTTACATTGGCTGCTGCAAGAGTTAGCTTGGCTTCCTCAACCGTCTCTTCCGATAAAGCATAGTATTCCTTCGAAACTGAGGCTGGAATCGCAGCATAGGCTTCTCCAAAATATGCACGTGGAAAACCAAATACATGAATCACCGTTATCTTGGCATCGACGCTCAATTTCGATAATGCGATCGCGTGATTCAATGCCTTCTTGGACGCTTTAGAACCATCATAAGCTACTAATATATTGGAAAATAGCATGTTCTACACCTCTTTCTGAAGAATCAGAATAAAATGAACTAGCTAAACCATGAAATATCCGTACATTATAGCATTGATAAAGAGTAGAATCGGAATGCCTATTCGGAAGCTTGCATGTTTCGTCTTGTGCCGTTTGCGATACATCGCAATGATAACACCTAATGATCCTCCAATAACAGCTAGTAGGAATAGTGTTCTCTCCGGTACTCGATCTCGCCTCCTCTGGGCTCTCTTCTTGTCTTCAGACATAACCAGATAGCCCACCATGTTTATAAACATAAACCAAATCCATAGTGCAGTCCCCATCTGTTATATGTCCTCCTCTTTATCCACATTTCATTTTCCTTACACCTCTATTATAAGTCTATCTGGCTTAGGATACAATTAAGCAAACTTCCTTCATACTATTCACGAAATCATCTACCCTTTGTTTTTCTGCTCTAATGCCGCTTTTAGAAGCTCGCCTAGATTCGATCCAACAGTCTCCTGTTGGGAGTATTTATCAACCAATTTCCGTTCTTCACGTTTATTAATATGTTTATTGTCTTTGTTTACAGTCTCGGTAATCCCACATGTCAAGCACTGCACATATAATCCAGCCTTGCCTTCCTTCATGTCCATTTTCTTATGACATTGTGGGCAACGACGATTCGATACTCTTTTCTCATCAGAACGGCGATAGCCACAATCTTCTTTCGGGCAGACAAGCATTGTACCTCGTTTATTCTTCTTCTCAAGAAGCCTAGTGTTGCATTCCGGGCAATGACTGTTAGACACGTTATGAGGCTTGTACTCAACTGAGCTCCCCTTAACCCCTGCCACCAGTTCTTTTGACATACTGCGAATTCCTTTTAGGAATAAATCTGAACTTCCTTGACCTTTCGCAATCTTCTCAAGCTCCGATTCCCATTTAGCCGTCAGCTCAGGTGATCGTAACTGTGGTGATACTAATTCAATCAATTGTTTCCCTTTACCTGTGGGATGCAATATGTTATCCTTGCGCTCAATCGTATCTGATGACACTAGCTTCTCAATAATATCCGCACGAGTAGCTGGCGTGCCTAATCCATGCTTCTCCATTTGTGAGAGTAGTAACGCTTCAGTATATCGTTTCGGTGGTAGCGTCCGACCAGGACGAACGCTGCAACGCTGTACTTTAACAGAATCACCTTCTTTTAATTCAGGCAGAACCGATCTTTTCTCTTGCCGGTCTGATGACTCATCTTCATCTGTATCATCTTCCACATCTCCACCGTATACTTCTCGCCAACCGATATCCTTCACAGTCGTACCTTTTGCATGAAGAAATTCATTCTCCACTTTTACCGTAACGGCAACATCATCATAACGAGCAGGTGGATAGAACAAGCTTATGAAACGACGAACGATAAGATCATACAGCTTCCGTTCCTCTGTATTAAGTAAATTCAGTAGTACAGTCTCTTCAGTAGGAATAATAGCATGATGATCACTTACCTTACTATCATCTACAATTCGTTTCGTGATACTTAGATTTTTGCGCAATAATGGGCGAGCAAGTGTTGCATATGGCCCCACCGCTACACTTTCTAAGCGTTCCTTGAACGTTCCTGTCATATCTGAGGTTAGATGTCTACTATCTGTTCTTGGATAAGTAACTAGCTTATACTGCTCATAGAGACGTTGCAGTACATTAGATGTCTGCTTGGCCGAAAACCCAAAACGTCGGTTCGCATCTCGCTGAAGTTCAGTAAGATCATACGCAAGAGGATGAGGCTCTACCTTTTCTGACTTTTTAACCTTATCCATAACCCCAGTCTTACCCTGTAGCTTATTCTGTAATGCTTCAGCTTGCTTCCGATCAAACATACGGGCATCACCATTACCGCCCCTCCATGTTGCTGTGAAGTTGCCTAGTTCTACCGTAAGTGTGTCATATTCCTCTGAACGGAAATTAATAATTTCCTTCTCTCGATCCATAATCATACCGAGTGATGGCGTCTGTACTCGACCTGCCGACAACTGTGCTCCGAATTTACATGTCAACGCTCGCGTAATATTCAAACCAATCATCCAATCCGCTTCAGCGCGGCAACGGGCAGATTCATACAGTCTGTCATACTGGTTCCCTGGCTTTAATGTTGCAAAACCTTCCTTAATCGCTTTATCCGTCTGTGAAGAAATCCATAGCCGCTGAAATGGCTTGTTCCACTTCATCATTTGTAGGATCCAACGTGCCAGCAATTCACCTTCACGCGCAGCATCCGTTGCGATAATCAAGCCGCTAACATCCTGACGTCTAGCCTGATGTTGAACAATTTTGAATTGTTGGCTTGTCTCTCTCAACACTTTCAATTTCATCTTGTCCGGAAGAATCGGTAGATCTTCCAAATTCCAAGACGCAAATTTATGATCATAATCCTCAGGCTCCGCCAATCCAACAAGATGCCCAAGTGCCCAAGTTACGATATATTTAGGTCCTTCGAAATAACCTTTATGCTTCTCTTTACTTCCCATCACTCGAGCAATTTCACGAGCAACGGAAGGTTTCTCCGCTAATATTAAAGATTTCATAATGACACTCCTTTGTATGTTCCTCTATTCCATCAATCTCAGACAAGCGTCGTAATAACGTATTCCCTCTGGTGACCGCCCTCTGAAATAGATAATCCCACCCGTTACATCTGAACGTAGAATATGAATAACTTCTCCCATTCGTGCTTCATGATGATACGTAATCTTAAATCCTTGAATAGACATACTATCCAATTCGTCCACGGTTAAGGCATCCATACATAAATCGGCATAACGAGCGTTATTCAAATGTCCATTGCTATCAATACCGCTGTAACGTACGGTCATAGAATAGGATTCATGTAACTCAATTTCGTCTAATATATTCATTTTGTCAGGAACAGGTCCAACCGAATCTTCTTCATTAGACTGGATATCAAACGGATACGCTGATGGTCTTAGCACTTTACGCTTAACACTATCCACCAAAACCCACGACGTACATGCCTTCGCAATCTCTTGATTATTCCCATCACATATTCTAAAATCCCTTAACCATAAAGCACCCTTTGTCCCTTTATTCCATGTCGTAATTCTAATATGCTCATTAAATATAGGTGTCCGTTCACATGTAAGATTAATCGTAGTCAACATCCAGCCCATGTTACAAGCGACCATGTCATCCCGCGAACCACCCATATTCTCAACATCACCATCTGCAGCACGTTGCATCAGACTTAATAAGATGGATAAGCGACAATTGGCTTTATAATCAATTTCATTCGAATAAATCAAATGTTCTTCCGTCCTCATATATCCCATCCGTTACACCTTCCCTTTCTTCTCCATCCAATAAAAAGCTAGTCCACTCGCACAGAGGGCGACTATTCCCGCCAATCTAAATCCACCTTCTAAACCCCACATCGAATTCGCCCACCCAGCAACAAACGGCCCTATAAACATACCAATAGCATAGACCGCTTGGTAAAATCCCATAGCAGTCGCACGCTTTGAATACTCAATTGTAGCTACAGCCTTCCCAAGTAAAAGCGGAAATATCAACCCTTGGGCAAACCCATTAAAGATCTGTGTGATACATAACCACAGGAAACTATCCGCCATAGGAATACACAACGTAAATACCGCACTTCCTATAAAACCGATGACTAATGTTATCTTTTCACCAAAACGAGTTAAAAAGTACCTTCCTGCAAAAAGTGTTGCCAATGCATGTGAAACCATGAACGAAAGTGTTAACCAAGCCAGATCATTCTTACTAGCTCCCAAACCCAATGCCTGATTAGGTGTATATCCGAACATCGTAATAAACAATACACAGTGCGCTAATATGGACAAAAAGGATACCTTAAACAGCATAGAATCCCGCATCACAGGCACTATATCCTTTACCGACATCGGTGCACGTGTTTCATCCTCTTGAATTTCTTTGAGAAAAAAAGACAGCACTAAAGCGATCAGCGCTACTACTCCTCCAAGCATAAAAGGGACCTTCCAACTATACGTTTCCACTAAGTACCCACTAACCATCATACTAGAAAGCTGAGCAATAACCGTCGTGAATTGCATAATACTCATTGCCTTGGTCACTTCATTTTTAGGATAAAAAGTTGAGAATCCCACAGTGAATACAACCCATGTAGAAGCTGCAACTCCTGCGACTGCTCTAGCTGCAAATGTCCATCCCAGTTGATCCGTTAGAGCGAAACCAAAGCAACTAACCCCACTGGCCACAATACCAAGCATGATAAACGGTTTACGTTTCTTCAAATAATCAGAGCCTATTCCCAAAGGCAGCCTACATACAATCTGTACTAGACCATATACACCTAGAATCATGCCTAAGAGAGTATAGGATGCGCCCAAATGTTCAATATAAGGCGATAATATCGGGACATATATGTATGAAGAGAACCAATATAGAAATACGATGATGATGAAAAAAAACCTTTGTTGTCCGTTAGCACCCTGTTTATTTTTCCGCTTAACAGACGTATCCTCCATCTTCTGTATGTATGATCTAGTCGTCATTGTACCACCTACCCAACTGTCAGGAGTTATTAAAAAAATCATCTTATGATCACGAAGTATATCAAGAAGCGTATTCAACAACGAAAATTCAACTGGTTAAACACACACTGATTATATGATTATATCTATAAATATCAAAATAACACTACCAAATGATTGGTAGTGTTATTATTGTTGCTTGGCGACGTCCTACTCTCCCAGGACCCTGCGGTCCAAGTACCATCGGCGCTGGAGGGCTTAACGGTCGTGTTCGAGATGGGTACGTGTGGAACCCCTCCGCTATCGCCACCAAACATGATTTTTCGAAGCTTTCGCTTCTCGAAATCGCTGCGAGAAAATATTAGTCTTTAGAAAAGACATGCAGCTTATCCAGATGTTTGATCACCTGAAAACTAGATACGAACGAATTTGTGTTAGAATTATTAGGATAAGCCCTCGACCGATTAGTA
>NZ_JBXCJA010000013.1:0-144106 GCF_056786435.1 Paenibacillus sp. Y916
AGTTCTGCTTGTTTTCTGTTTGGATAGATACGAAATTTGTATGCTTTATGTACTAACATGAGTCATACCTCCATCATATCGAGAACGTTTGTTCTATTATATCATACGAAGGAAGTATTTGGCTATCGCCAACCGGAATTCATCTCCCACCTACTCATTGAACTTCGCCCTTCACATTCATTGAGGTGGAAGTCTTCTTTCGGAAAATGATAAAAGAGTCGAATTCTTGTAATCAAAGAATTCGACTCTTTACGTTTATATGTTCCCCAAAAATGTTGGCATTCTATTCTAATTTCTTCAAGTACCTTATTCAACTATCCTGCCCGATCGAAATAAATAATAACGGCTACCGAAGCAACCGCCATTTTACTATCGTTCCCCGTTAGTCAGCGACTTGTATCAGTAAACACTTTAAATCTAGTGCCGTCGATGACATCTTGTACTATCTCACTTGTTTGCTTTTGAGTGGTGTCATAAATAAATTGATTATTTGATAGAGAAGTCTCCATTTTATCCAGTAAAAACAAAGAGCGTTCTAATGAATGGATATCCCACCGCTTCAAACACTTTCTTTTGAGTATACCGAATAAATGAAAACCCCCATGGAGTGCTCCTCCACTGGGGGTTTCTTGTCCTTTGTTTCTGTTGACCGACAGAGATATAGCACGAAGCAATCCTCCCTTGGAGGGGAGAGTCATTACTTAATAACTACATATTCCAAGTTAACAAGTTTTGCGTAGGTAATAATTTGGTCTGTTGTTAAAGTTAATGAAACAACTGTATGGTGACCGCCACCATTCTCGATCCAAGCTTTAACCCCATCTTGGAAGTTTGGCTTAACGTTCCAAAGCACACGAGCTACTGGAAGGTTAGGAGCTGGAACAGTCGGCTCAAATGCAGTAACTTCGTTGATCAAAAGTTTGTAATGAGTTCCAAAGTCAGCCATGGAAACAACTACACCGTCTCCTGCTTTGCCATCAAATACTAAACGGGCTGGATCGTCTTTACCACCAATACCTAACGGAGAAACGATAAGTTTGGGTTTGGTACTTGCCAAAGTAGGATCTACTTCAAGCATATGTGATTGAAGTATTGATTCCTGACCCACAGTTAATTCATAAGTGTAATCTTCCATAAATCCAGTGGATTGGTTATGACTCATTACTTTAAGTAAGCGATCAAGTGCTGCAGTCTTCCAATCTCCTTCACCAGCAAAGCCATATCCTTGTGCCATCAGACGCTGAACTGCAAGTCCAGGAAGTTGCTTCATGCCATGTAAATCTTCGAAGTTCGTTGTGAAGGCATTGTAATCACCTTGATCAAGGAAACGTTTAATGGCGATTTCATAGCTCGCTTGTACTCTTACACTAGCTTCCCATGCTTCCTTACTGTTAGTACCGTAATCAAATTCATAAAGTTCTGAATATTCAACCATCAAAGCGTCGATTTCTTCTTCCTTAACTTCATTCACGAATTGAACAAGGTCTCCAATACCAAAGTAGTCAACAGTCCATCCAAATTGAATTTGTGCTTCAACCTTATCTCCTTCGGTTACTCCAACGTTACGCATGTTGTCACCAAAGCGAGCAACTTTGATGTTGAAACTTTCGTTATATGCAACCGCAACATCCATCCATTCTGCAATTTGCTTTTGTACTTCAGCGCGTCCCCAGTAGCCTACAACAACTTTGTTTTGTTTCTTCAAACGTGCATTAATAAAACCATATTCACGGTCACCGTGAGCTGCTTGGTTAAGATTCATGAAGTCCATATCGATTGTTGCCCAAGGAATGCTCTCATTAAATTGCGTTGCTAGATGAAGCAAAGGCTTTTGCAACAACTTTGTTCCGCGGATCCACATTTTTGCAGGTGAGAACGTATGCATCCAAGTGATGACACCAGCAACTTCGTCACGATAGTTGACTTCTTTCATGATGTTCGTGATTTTATCTGCAGTAACAGCCAAATCTTGTAATACAAGTGGGTAAGGTAAAATTCCACTTTTATTTAAAGCATCCGCCATTGTTTGTGCGTTGGCTTTAACTTCAGATATTGCCTCTTCCCCATAAAGATGCTGTGAACCAACGACAAACCAAAATTCTTTTTTTACGATTGTTGACATATATATCCTCTTTTCTATTTTTTATATTGTTTGATTACTTTTGACCGTAGTAAGCGTCTTTTCCATGTTTGCGTAAGTAATGTTTATCTAGAATACGTTGTGGCAATTCCTCCGCAAAATGGTTTAACTCTCTAGCATATAAATTCATTTTCGATACTTCATCCAATACAACGCTGTTCATTACCGCAGAATTGGCATCTTTTCCCCAAGTAAATGGTCCATGACCCTTAAGTAGGACGCCGGGAACCGCCATAATATCTATCCCTCGCTGCTCAAAAGTTTCAATGATTACATGACCCGTTTCCGCCTCGTAACCACGATCTATTTCCTCTTGTGTCAAGAAACGCGCACACGGTATGGAACCATAGAATGTATCGGCATGTGTCGTCCCCATTACGGGAACATCAAGCCCTGCTTGAGCCCAGATGGTCGCCCAAGTGGAATGCGTGTGTACAATCCCTCCGATTTCAGAGTAATGCTTATAAAGTACTGCGTGAGTAGGTGTATCGGATGAAGGTCTCATATCTCCTTCTACCACATTCCCATCTAGATCAACAACTACCATATCGCTAGCTTTCATCTTCTCATAACTTACACCGCTAGGTTTGATTACGAACAATCCACTCTCACGATCAATAGCACTTACATTTCCCCATGTATATTTAATAAGTCCTTGTTTCGGCAAATCAAGATTGGCTTGAAACACTTCTTCTTTAAGTTGTTCTAACATCTTGCTCCCTCCAGTTTCAGACTAAATTGTCGACAGCGGACTGCTCAATCACCAGACCTTTTTTGTAACGTTCGATAAAGGTTTCGAACCCCTTAACGTCTACCTCATCAGGATGAATCTCTTGCCCTTCAACATCTTTGAACACTTTTTGGTCGAGGAAGTCATCTAAGGCTTCTTCCTGTTCTTTATTTATCATATACGAGGCTAGAATAGCCATTCCCCATGCGCCGCCTTCTCCAGCTGTTGACATTACGGAGACTGGAACATTCATTGCTGCTGCAAGGATCTTCTGGCCAACTACCGGAGTCTTAAATAATCCACCATGAGCTAAAATGCTATCAATAGCGACATTTTCTTTCTTTGTGAGAATATCCATTCCGATCTTCAGAGCTCCAAAAGAAGTAAAAAGATGAGTGCGCATGAAATTTGCCAAATTGAATTTACTCTCAGGTGAGCGGACAAATAGCGGCCGGCCTTGATCTAATCCTGTGATATTTTCACCTGATAAATAACCATAGCTGAGCAAACCTCCACCATCTGGGTCGGCTTCCAATGCTTTATTTAATAGCACACTATACAATTTATCGGAATCTACCTTTTGCCCCATAGCTTCATAGAACTCGCGGAATAATCCGAGCCAAGCGTTGATGTCACTTGAACAGTTATTCGCATGAACCATTCCAACTGGACTTCCGTCCGGTGTAGTGACCATATCTATTTCCGGATATACTTTTGAAAGATCTTTCTCAAGTACAATCATGGCAAAAACAGAAGTTCCTACAGAGACATTCCCGGTGCGTTTTCTCACGCTATTCGTAGCAACCATACCGGTTCCGGCATCCCCTTCCGGTGGACTAAGCGGAATACCATGTTGTAATTGATGTGATGTATCCAGGATTTTGGCTCCCGCTTCAGTTAATACACCTGCTTGCTCACCTGCAACATAGACCTTAGGAAGAAGGTCATTGGTTTTCCACGGATAACATTTACCTGCAACAAGTTCATCAAACTGCTGTATCATGGATTCATTATAATTTCGCGTGGATTCATCAATTGGGAACATACCTGAAGCATCTCCGACACCAAGTGCTTTGTTTCCGGTCAATAACCAATGAATATATCCTGATAATGTCGTAACAAAACGTATCTGTGGCACATGTTCTTCTTCGTCTAATATCGCTTGGTAAAGATGAGCAATACTCCATCGTTCAGGTATATTGAATTGAAATTTATTAGTTAATTCTTTAGCTGCCGCACTCGTTGTTGCATTACGCCAAGTCCGAAACGGAACGAGCAGTTTATCTGTGTCGTCAAAAGCCATATAACCATGCATCATTGCAGAAAATCCAATCGAACCGATGGTTTGAAGGGTGATTCCGTAATTTTGTTCAACTTCTTGCTTCAGCGCGCGATAAGCGTCTTGAAGACCAGTAATAATGTCCTCTAAGCTGTACGTCCAGAAACCGTCTTTCAACTGGTTCTCCCACTCATAACTTCCGGATGCGATTGTTTCAAAGCTATTATCAATCAACACCGCTTTGATACGTGTCGATCCGAATTCGATACCAAGAGAAGTTTCTCCCATAGTAATCGCCTTTACAGTATTTAATCGATTCATTGTTACGTTAATCCCCTCTCAGATAGCAGTTTTAATATCTATAACCAAAAGAAGGCGCTTTCTACTATTGACAACTTCAGTATATTTTCTGTACGTACATTTGTCAATGACATATATAAGGTATACTTACAATTCAAATACTTTTACTATATCCTTTATACTGTTTACATAAAACACTAGATGACTTGAACCCAAATAAGCATATATTTTTGTACTTTATACGTAAATAAGGTATCATATATAAATTCAATCATTAGCGTGTTAAAATATGTACATACAACTATTCTTGGTAAGCAAATTTATTGACCAACACTTATGGAAGAAGTGATTTAATTGAAACCAAAGTATCAGGTCATCATTGATGATTTAAAAAGTAATATTCTTTCAGGAGGTTATAGTGTAGGAGAACAAATCCCTACAGAATCCGCTTTGGAGGATATGTATAAAGTTAGCCGACAGACTGTTCGAAAGGCCATTTTAGCACTATCGAACGAGGGATTTTTAAGAAGTGAAAAAGGATCTGGCACTTATGTTAGTAACCAATATCGATCAAAATCTGGTGGGAATTCGAATAATAAAACTATTGGTGTAATCACAACCTACATTTCTGATTACATTTTCCCCTCAATTATCCGTGGGATTGAAGGTAGATTGAATGAGGATAATTATTCATTACTGTTAGCTAGTACAAATAATGATGTGGCACAAGAAAAAAAAGCTTTGGAAATGATGTTGTCATATGGAGTGGATGGTTTAATTATTGAGCCTACGAAAAGCAATCAATACAATCCTAATATCGCTTACTACCTATCATTCAAAGAACAAGATGTTCCATTCATTATGATCAATGCTTATTATGAGGAAATAGATGTGCCTTTCTTTTGTCTAGATGACGTACAGTCTAGCTATCTTGCAACAAAAGAATTGATTTCTAAAGGGCATACAAAAATTGGAATCATTTCAAAAATGGATGATTTACAAGGAAAGTACCGTATGAAGGGTTATATAAAAGCTCTTGGAGAAGCCAAATTACGATTTCAACCAGAGCAAGTGCTTTCATTCGACACAGAGACGAAGCTAGACCTATCTACGAACTTGGAGAAGTACCTAATTGAAAATAGAGATATGTTGAGTGCGATTGTTTGCTACAACGATGAGGTAGGGTTGGAATTGGTGAATGTATGCAGACAACTTGATATTTCTGTTCCTGAAGAATTATCAATTATTGGCCAGGACAATTCCTATATTTCCAAGAATGCCAATATCAAACTTACCACATTGACACACCCACAAGAACAAATGGGGCGTGATGCAGCTGATTGGGTAATCAAGAAATTACAGGGAAAGAAAGACCTACCAAACAGCACTTATTATCAACCCGTGTTAATTGAAGGTGAGACTGTAATAAAGAGAGAGCCTTCGAAATAAAATAACTTGGTATATTCATCACTAAACTCCATAATGCTCAATCAGTGACTCTACCTTTTTTTAGAAAAATGTTACCTAGAGTCTATTTTATTTCGCCCCAAGCCTTTTTTTCCTCTCCAGTAGGAATATAGAGAAGGTTACCGGGTGCGTATTTCTGGATTTCTTTCAATAGCTTCTCAGGTATTACATCGCTGGCGTTTTCATAATAGACTTACAAAATCCTGTGTCATCAATCGATGCATGCCACCGCAAATTGGATTCAACCCGTGCCACCACTTCTCCCAAATCAAAGGGCCAGAATCATTTAAACACTGAAAAGGAGATAAGCTAAATAGTAACAGATTTATTGGGTAATCAATCAAAATAAAGGAGCATACTGATTTAATTTCACATGGAATTAAAAAAAGTAACTCCCCTAATTGAAGTTACCTTATCAAACCTACACTTCTACACTTTGTAAATTATCGAATTATATATCGTCAAACCTGCCTATAACAATCATTATTCACGCTACTGCAAAGCCAACATTTCCATAATATCAGCAACCATTTGTTTATTTACCTTACATATTAAGAACTTCCCTTTTTTCTCCGTGGTCACTAGTTCTGCATTTACCAACTCTTTGATATGATGCGACACGGTCGGCGCACCTATATTTAGGCAGGAGACGATCTCAGCCACACACAGTCCACCACCCGCTTCAAAGCTGGCCTCATGGGACTCCGCGATTTTCAAATATAGTTCTAACCGATTCTCATTCGAAAGGGCTTTGAAGATTTTCGCCATTTTTTTGGTATCCACTATTGAGCACCCCCTCAAACAATGTCATTATTCGATAATAATCAAATAATTCTAGCTTACTGAGGAGTTCATGTCAATTGGAATAAGCCACAGCAATCAGTTCTGCAAATACGGGGCATAACTTGCAAGCTTATCCCAGTTCGGTGTCGGAATATTCGCCCGCTGCTTCAACTCATTAAACGCATGATGTAGCGCCGACATCTCGTCAGCGGACACCGCTTTATCACTGAGTAGAATTCTGCCAAAAGGGGTTGCCAGGATAACCTTTAGCCCTATGTAGAGCATCCTCCGCTTGTCCCGAGCCAATTGGGATTGACTTGCAGGCGTAACCGTATACCCCAGTGATTCTAATACCCGATGTCCTTCATCTATCGCATCAATGACCTGATTCAGCAGTTTCTTGTTCCCTGCGGCTTGACGCAGATTGCCGTTACTGGCAGGAGCGAGGAAATTCATAGGCAAGATCATCACCAGATGACTTTTCAGCCACTCATCCATATCCTTATAATAAGTCACTTTATATTTGGTGTTCACAAAAGCCTGATCGATCATAGGTCGCCAGGACAGCTCTTCGCCCAGACCACCGATTGACATTTGCCCCTTCGGACCACGTACGCAGATCATCCGGCCATCCTCCCTCCAACCCCCGCTGATCTGAAAAGCGAATGCTACCTTTTTCTCCACAGGACTGCCTGTCTGCAAGTAACTCAGCATCTCAGCGGGGCTCGCATTATTCCCCATGATCACCACATGTCTGCTGTGATTCGCCGCAAGAGCAGGCAGTACCGCCTGGAAATCCGGATATTTCATCACTACAAAAATGATGTCATACTCATCCTCCGGTCGTAGCTCACGAATCACACTCACCTTATCAACCGTAGTACGGATCTGAAAATAATGACGAATCACAAGTCCGTCATTCTGCAATTCATCTACCCGCCGTCCTCTCGCCAACATAGTCACGTCATTCCCACCCCTGACCAACACATGGGCAAGATAACTTCCCAAGACCCCTGCCCCATAAACCAATACTCTCATTCGATATCCTCCTGTTTTCACTTTTTTTGAGTGTAACTGTTTCCTCGATCTTCAACTAACCAACTATCCTCCCCTAATCCACCATCGTTATTACAATTCGATAACTATCGAATTGTATTTTATATTATATGGTCCTTATTGTCAATGTGTTATTGAGAATTTCAAAATACAAAAAAAACTCCTATCCAGCATTACGCCAGTGGAGCTTCTATATCATTGATTCAAACGAATATCCATCAAACCTTTTATCCCCCCGCCGCCTAATAAAAGATTTCATAGATCATCTATGCACTCTCTTTATATCTTTATTAAACCAATGGATATAACCACAACGGTGACAGGTCAATGTATTGGCTGAACGGTTCGCAAAATCGAGATTAAGAAAACTAATCCTCCCTAATATAGTCAACAACCACAAGCGTTCCGTTTTCTTTGCCAAAAGTAATGGTCTCCATCGTCTTGTAGTAAGCAGGCTCACTTGTCTTTGTTACATAAGTAATATTCGCAGTCGTGCCGTTAATTTCAACTTCGAAATCTACGACCCAGGGACTGGAGACGCCGATATTGAAATTCCATTTCTCTCCGCTTCTAACGATTTGCTCTTGTTTAAATTTCTCTTTCATTTCCTCTGACATCATTTCATAGCGCTGTTGTCCATCTCGTGTTTGAAGTCCTTCTGCCCAAACCGTAGCAAGTTGTCTAGTCGACTTCTCATAATCGAAAAGATGATTCACCTGATCCCCTTCTTTCTCTACAGGGTTGGAGATAAATCCTGTACTAAAGATCAGCGTGACAATAAAAGTGGATACAAGCACAAGTTGAGTCGGTTTTTTATAATGTAACACGTTTTTGATTCTAGCCTTAATATTACTTTCGCCAAAGGCAAGAGGACTGCCCTTTACCAGATTATTCTTACCCACTGCAAGCGAAAGCAAAGATTTGGAGTAGTTGCCTTTGATATCGTTACCCAACTTTTTTAGGACCCTTTCGTCGCAGGACATTTCCATATCCTTGCTCATTAATGCAAATGATAACCATATCAAAGGGTTGAACCAATGCATAACAAGCACCAAAAATGCTAAAGGTTTTATAAGATAATCCAGCCTTTGGATATGAGTCTGTTCATGAGCCAGTATATATGAAAGTTCATTTTGACTTATGCCTGCAGGAATGAATATTCTAGGTTTAATAAATCCGCACACAAATGGTGTTGCAATGCTATCCGTTTCAAAAACATTATCTTTTACAAGAGTTGCCGTTCTTACATGATTTAGGACTTTCACGTAAGATCTGACGCTGTAGATAAGTATTATGGTGATGCCAACAACCCATATTATACTGGCAATCTCCATAACGATTTGCATAGGATTTACGCTCCCTGTTGGTGTAGCAGGTGGAAGCGTTGTGTTCACAACGTGATTGATACTTTGGATTCCGAGATCAACAGCAGGATTGTGCATAAGACCGATTTGGTTAGGAACATACTCCATAGCTCTTGTACCTGACTGGGCATTATACTTCAAGAAACTTAAAAAGCTGAAGTTCGAGGTGAAACTAAAAGGGAGAACAAGTCTTATCAGTACAGGCAACCATAATATATATAAGAAAATCTTAGGGGTTTTTCTGAAGAAAACCCTTAACACAATGACTACCATAACGACATAACTTGCTGTAATGCTCATATTAAGGATAGCCGTAAATAAGCTTGTCATTTGGTCGACTCCTCTATAATACGTTTCAACTCTTCCGCTTCTTGTTCAGTAATCTTCTTCCCACCTAAAAATGCCGTCAAAAACTGAGGCAGAGAGCCATCAAAGGCTTTTTTCATTAGAGTTTGACTCTCGTTTTTTTGAACTTCTTTTTTTTTGACAAGCGCTGAAACCGTAGCATCTTCATTGTGTAGGATCCCGCGCTCACAGAGCTTTCTTAGAACTGTGTATGTAGTGGATTTTTTCCAACCAAGCTTTTCAAGGCTAAGCTTTACTAACTCAGTTGAATTGAAAGGTTCATGCTCCCATATTAAATTCACAAATTTATACTCTGCATCGAATAATTTGTACTGCTCTATCATCACTAACCTCCCGAAGTTTATCGCAGTAGACCTCGTAAGGAGTTTATCCGAATAGACCTTTATTATCAATACATTAATACAATATAATCATCCACATCTTAGGGCATATATTCATGTGACTACTTTTGCAGGAAACCCATTGGAAAGCAACTTTAATAGTCCGATTCAGATGTGCTGATGTTCAAAGAAATATAGTTTAGGCTGACAAATTTTAAAATATAAACGGCAGTCTGGACGAGGAAAATATAGTCCAAGACTGCCGTAGCTTTATTGCACTAACGTGTCCCGTTAGTTTAGCGAATCATTAGTATGGTTCGATACACGATTAGCTTCTAAATGAATATATTTAAGCAATGCTACTAGGTCAGTCAATCTTTCTATTTGTAATTTATAATAACGTTTGGGTTTGAGTTGCTTTATCGCTATTGCTTCATGAATCAGTCCGTGCCACTTTTTCGGCAATTTATTAATTCCGTATATTCCAGATCCAACTTTGCTCGTTATATCATGCTCTTTTAACGTATACAATTGTCGCAACATTCCAAGAGTACACCACTCGACTGCTTCATCAAGTTGCTCGATATTAATTTCTTGTTCCGATAAATTGTCAATCGATAATTGTTTCTCTAATCGATCTATCCAATTAACCCAATAGCTATTTAGATTGTTAATTACATATTCGAGCAGAGCATCAATTTCTAAATCGTAATTAAACTTTAACTCGGAGCCATAAATCTTAATACCGTGTTTTTTTAATATCCACCAAGTAATCGGATTAATATCTGCTCCCCAACCATTAGTATGTATTTGTTTATTGTAGTAAGTCAGTAAGGAACTAGATTCAATTTGCTTATTCCCTAGGTCATCGAGGAGTATGTAAGCACCCATAATATCAGTGTTCGGAAACTCAATCTCTAACTCTTCATGTGCCGTCAAAATTGCTTGGATATCAGACTGAGTAAGTGGTTTTCGAACAATTACTAGAAAGTCGATATCACTTGAACCCTCAATATAGTCCTTTAACGCAATCGAGCCATAAAGATAAACTGATTCAATGTTCGAAGTACGGACGCTTAAAGAACTACACAACTGAAACATCGTTTTTTCAACTAAAGCAGGTAACATGGTCCGCTCCTCCGATTCAAATTTCCATTCTTAAGCCTTATTGTAGGTGTTGTATACTTTTGTGAAAAGGGAAAAAATCATCTTTCTTTTTCTAGTTTTTTAATAAAGATCTGTTGAACATAACTGCCCGTTAGCGGAAAAGGCCTGCTGAACCATTACTGTCGCCAAGTCTTTCCCTGATGTTTATTGAACTATAGTGTCCCGTTTGCTTAATCATCCGATCTCTCATCAAGTTATTTAACTATAATCTTCGCGTCATTGTAAACGACCGTTTCCATCAGTGCAAAAGAGCTATCCGGTCCCGTATTAGGTTGCTATGTGTACGAGTCACTTTTCATATACTTCATATCTGTAAATCTTGGTCCTGCAACAAACCCAAGCCTTTGGTATAAGTGTTCTGCTGGATTTCCAATTAACATATGTAGTTTTATAACCGGCGTAATTGAATATGCCGCTGTCATAGAGTATTTTATCATAGCTTGCGCAAGTCCTTTTCCGCGGTATTCCGGTAGTACAAACACATCATTTATACCTGAAAAATTGTTAACTATCTCCGGATGTACACCTGCAATACAGCCGCCTATAATTCTGCCTGTGCTTTTTTCCTTTGCTACCACTACTTGATTAAGTGTATTAGTTGCTGTGTACCATTCGAAACAATTTCTAATTGTTTCATTAATTTCTTCAATACTTTCTTCCCCAAAGACTTCATAAACTATTCCACCAAGAAATGAATTCCTGAGGGCTCTGGCCATTTCTGGTATATCGCTTTCTTTTGGCGTTTCGAGGAAATAGCAATCATCAAGTGAGTAACTTAATTTATCGGTCGGTCGGCACATAATTTGTCTCGGTCGCCAAGTTTCTGCACCGAAGCTCATTAATATATCAATATTTTCTGTAAGTATACCTTTTAATTGGATTTCCCCTTCTGAGCTCATTGCTTCTCCTTGCAGCAATAACAACTTCCAAAATAATCTTCTATCACAAAAAGGTGCAATTAGAAAAGGAAACATGATTACATTAGGAGCAATAATCGCACCACCCACTTTTTCTCCATCACAATACAAAAAATAACAATCTTCAGACCATTTTGTATCATTTAGCCGAGCATTCCAGTCGTACCACATCTCGATATCTGCTTGTGAATATATGGTTTGATATACGGCAAACAAGTTCTTATTTGCTTTTTCAAAATAATGATTTTTCATTTACAATCCTCATTCCAAAAATATTTTTCACCCTATTTAACAAAGGACCTACCATTATCTTACTAATATTATTTACAGTAGGTGCTGATCGAACAACATCAACCTTACTTATAATTTCTTTGCATTTAGTCAGTTGAGCTTTTGATTTATTTTCCTTAATTCGACACTTACCAACAAATCCCTTCACAGAAAATAAGAAAGCACCCGTCACTTCAAACAGGCGCTATCTTTAAATTTAATATTTGAATCCTAATTATTTCAGTACCAACATTACACTTCACATGTTATTGCATGTTTACACTCATTGGCAGGTTTAGCATCTTCGCTTCACTCTTCAACTCGCACTTCCGCTTTACTACTATTTGTAATATGGTTCAGCGCGTATATTCTTACTTCAAAGCTACTTCCAAGGACTACATTGTTGTAAAAATTCGTGTGTAGATGGTTTCCACTTTCTATGGAACCAAAGAAGTGTTTAGACTGAAGAATTGCTCATGAATTGAACTACTCCAATTGTAAAAAAGAAGAGCACTAGAACAATTATAAAGATAATTACAAACTTTAAGAACCTAGAGAAATGTGTTTTGTGATGAAGTTGACTCTCGACAATTTCCAAACGATTTTTAAGTTCTTGTATCTCTTTTTCGTGTTCGATTGATTCCTCCCCCTTTCTCAGGTGCATTCATCCGCATCAGTTGAATACTCATCCATATGCAATTAATCTTTCGAGTTTTATGATTCCGCTATGAGCCCCTTTATCTTTGATTTAAAAATATCCCATCTAGTATCATATCCTACATTATAGTTCCACCCGCTTGAACGGAGTTTCTCGCCTAAATTAATGTAATCGGTTCGTTGCTTAGCGGTTAGGCTAACCGCTAAGGTTTCGTCACCAGCCTTGAACTCTTTCAAGTAATCATGTAGCTTCCAAAGAATATCTTCCTTATCATCATCTCTTACCATTCCAGTGTGTAAGATAACTGCATCAATAGCATCATCTAATTTTTGAGTAACAAGAGGTTCGTTATCCCAATTATTATCTATTTGATACTGTATTATTGCTTTGCCTGGACGTAAAACAGATGTCAAAGATTCAGAATGGATTGCAAAGCTTCTACGTCATGGGCTACTTAAAGCAAGTTTCATTCCAGATCGAAATCAACGGGAGCTTCGAGAACTTGTTCGATATCGTCGTAGTATCATTGAAGAAAGGGCTAGACAACATAATCGAATTCAAAAAGTGTTAGAAGGAGCCAATATTAAACTCAGCTCTGTTGTCTCTGATATTATGGGCGTCTCCTCTCGCGACATGCTCCGTGCCATTGCTGGTGGTGAAGATGATCCTGAGAAACTAGCGAACTTCGCTAGACGCACCATGAAACGAAAAAAGGATGAGCTCGCGCTTGCTCTTCAAGGTTATGTAAACCCTCACCAACGGCTGATGATTAAGACCATTTTAACTCACATTGATTTTTTAAGTGAGCAGATCGTGATTTTAGATCAGGAAGTCGCTACGAGAGTAGTCCCTTTTCATGACGATGTCGAACGTTTAGATTCAATTCCTGGGATAGCCACTCGAATGGCAGAACAAATCTTAGCGTAAATTGGAACCAATATTAAGAAGCAGTTTCCCAGTGCTGCGCATTTATGCTCATGGGCTGGCCTTGTACCTGGGCATAACGAAAGTGCAGGAAAGAGAAAATCTACTAAAGCTAAAAATGGAAATAAATATCTAAAGTCCGCCTTAGTTGAAGCAGCCCATTCAGTTGCAGCGTCAAAGAACTATCTAGGTGCCATGTATAGACGAACGGCAGCGCGAAAAGGAAGGAAACGGGCAGCGATCTCTGTCGCGCATGCTATGTTGAGAATATCCTACTATCTGTTAACACGTGAAGAAATGTATGTAGACCTAGGCGAAGATTATTTTGACAAACAGAAGCAACAATCTATTGTGAAATACGCAGTTCGACGACTAGAAAACCTGGGTTATTCTGTAACTATTGCAGAAGTCTCTTAATTCTTTAATATACTGATATTCATTAATTCGGGTGCTGCAACCTTTAAAAAATGAATGAGCTGCGTCTTATTTACTTTTGCCTTTTTACAGTAACTGCAGATTTATTTTCATGGGAGTTTAACAAGAAAAGCAATACTGTTGTTACACTAAAGCACCCGTTACTTTAATAAGCCTTTAATTAATTTCTTCCCCATTTATCTTTAAAAATAAGATGTTCTAAAGAACGCCTTTTTTCCCAATTAGCTAATTCTAAAATAGGTTTATCTGGATAATCATTAGTATAACCAATAGAGATAAGAGCAATAGGATCAATATGTGGTGGTATTTCTAAAATGTCTCGGATATCATTCTTCTTATAAAAACTTACCCACCCCATCGCAAGTCCTTCAGCACAAGCTGCTAACCACATATTTTGAATAGCACATGCTGTTGATAAAATGTCTGTCTCAGGAATTGAATTTCGTCCTAATACATGTGAACCTCCTCTTGAAGGGTCACATGTTACACAAATAGTTATAGGAGCTTCTTTTAATCCTTCAACTTTTAAACCAAGGAACTTCGTTTCCTTTTCCCCATCATAATGAATAGCTAATGCTTGTCTTTCCTTATCTGCTGCCCAAGCTAATTTTTCTTTAACTTCATCAGAGGAAATTAAAATAAAGTTCCAAGGTTGCATAAATCCTACTGAAGGGGCATGATGAGCTGCATTTAATATTTTATGTATCATGTTTTCTGGGATAGGAGTTGACAAAAAGCTTCGAATATCTCTCCTGTTATAAATAACTTTATAAATAGAATCTCTTTCTTCATTAGTAAACATAAAATTTATCACCCTCTACTTTACTTAAATATCTATTTTAATCTTATATCATTTTTTACTAACCTGCCCCTTTAGTTCAATAAGAAATATTTAATCTTTTTAATGTGGAGCCCTGTGCGTCCCTATACCCGTTAGCCATACATGCAGCGCAAGAGCAGCGCTGCACCACAGAGGATGAAAATGGATACCACTGTCTATACTGTTTGTACGGCTGGCGAAGAAGGTCGATAAGCTATGGTGCCATAGAGCCCAACCGTTAGTCTGACTCCGACCACCACGGTGCATCACAGAATGTCGCACCCTATATGGGTAGCACTCATGCGAGATTAATCCTTTTTGGTTGTTGCACCAGCCTTGCCTTTTTGTTTGTTGTCTATGATGTTTTTTGTGCTTAAAAGATCTAACAATCTCTATATGATTACTCAAGAGGCTCAGCCTTTTTTTAAAAAGTGTTATTCTGGGTCTACTTTATTATGCTCTTTTTCAGGGTTTGAGCTAATTTAATTTTCATGGGAGAACAGTGTTGAAGACATATGATTATCTTTATAGTTTTTTCTTACATTTTACAATTATAAATTTTATTGGAGGTTTATTTTTCATGTTCTTACTTGACTCGTCAATTTCTGAAAACTCTACCAGTCCATATTTTTCAAATTCTTGTTTTATAGAGTCAGAATCATAAAAAAACATTTTTACGCCTTCCATTATCTCGAAATAGTCTTTATCCAATTGTTTGCCCTTTCCAAACATTGGGGCTTTTTTTGAAACAGTTGTAAAAATCATATATCCATTTGGCTTTAATTGATTATAGCAATCTTTGATAAACTTATCTCTCTCACGATTATTCAATAAGTGAATAAGTGCATAGCAAAATATACCGTCATAAAGTTTGTTATCAAAAGGCATGTCAGTTACTGAACCATGAAAAACACTATTATTAAGCCCATTTTGCCTCGCCAAATCAATCGCTGTTTTTGAAATCTCAATACCTGTTACATTTATTCCATTGTCAATAAAGACCTTTGCATTTCTGCCATATCCAAAACCTGGTACCAGTATGTCCTTAACATTCTTTTCAAGGAAAAAGTCCTTTGTCACGATTGCTGAGTCTGTAGGTTCAAATCCCCACATCGTTTGTTTTTCTATAAAACTTGATTCCCAGAATTCCGTCATATTTCTATCTCCTTTATGTCTTATTTTAATTGGGATGCTATCTTTCACATTCGGGCGACTAATACCTAATCTTTTTATCAGAAAACGTATAATCATGGATATTGGCAAGAATACTTCCTGCTGATCCATTACTGTCGGCAAGTCTTTCCCTGATGTTTATTGAACTATAGTGTCCCGTTTGCTTAATCATCCGATCTCTCATCAAGTTATTTAACTATAATCTTCGCGTCATTGTAAACGACCGTTTCCATCAGTGCAAAAGAGCTATCCGGTCCCGTATTAGGTTGCTACGTGTACGAGTCACTTTTCTTATACTTCATATCTGTAAATCTTGGTCCTGCAACAAACCCAAGCCTTTGGTATAAGTGTTCTGCTGGATTTCCAATTAAAATATGTAGTTTTATAACCGGCGTAATCGAATATGCCGCTGTTATAGAGTATTTTATCATAGCTTGCGCAAGTCCTTTTCCGCGGTATTCCGGTAGTACAAACACATCATTTATACCTGAAAAATTGTTAACAATCTCCGGATATACACCTGCAATACAGCCTCCAATAATTCTGCCTGTGCTTTTTTCCTTTGCTACCACTACTTGATTAAGTGTATTAGTCGCTGTGTACCATTCGAAACAATTTCTTATTGTTTCATTAATTTCTTCAATACTTTCTTCCCCAAAGACTTCATAAACTATTCCACTAAGAAATGAACTCAAGAGGGCTCTAGCCATTTCTGGTATATCGCTTTCTTTTGGCGTTTCGAGGAAATAGCAATCATCAAGTGAGTAGCTTAATTTGTCGGTCGGCACATAATTTGTCTCGGTCGCCAGATTTCTGCACCGAAGCTCATTAATGTATCAATATTTTCTGTAAGTATACCTTTTAATTGGATTTCCCCTTCTGAGCTCATAGCTTCTCCTTACAGCAATAACAACTTCCAAAATAATCTTCTGTCACAAAAAGGTGCAACAGCATCATAATCGGCTAATGGATGCAGACTATAAATTTCTGTGAAGGGAACCCCTTCACATTTAAACTCTGCTGTGCATTGACTAAGTGCTGAACTGATTTCACCTACAACAGAACCAAACTCTGTGGCTTGTTGAACACTGGATATCTCCGGAACTGCCCCTTCAACATACGAAACGATCGCACCTAATGTTCCATCGGACAAGTGTACGTATTGTTCACCCTCATTCGTACTTAAAAATACGGGTACGACAAATGAAAGATTCTGTTTACTCAAATATAATGTTATTTGATCTTCAAATTTAATGCTTTCTACATTTTTAGTATGACGATTGTAGATTCGAATGACATATTTTTGGTCATTCATTGTTAAAATTTTCGTTAGGTTAGTCAGACCGAATGGTACCGGATCGATATTGTATGCAGAATCCTCAAAGTAATTTCTAACGATTATATCAATTCTTTCTTGCATTATTATCCCCCGATCCTGCATCCATTCTTTTTTAAACTAGATACTCCCAACAGAGTATCACAATGAGGAAATTTAGGGAATATTCACTACACTAACCTGCCCGTTAGCTTAGTAAGGACTAACTTGCGGTAGCCCACAGCATGTTGAACTCTCGTATTCCGTTAGTTCAATTAAGTGGATTCAATTCTACTTTCTCATTGGGGGCAAATCCATTTTTATTATCAACAATAAATTCGCCATTAGCTCGTGGGAATTCCACATATTGAACAACCTTTTTTCCTATAACAAACACTATTAGATTAAAGCTGTCAGAGTATTTAACTAAGTCAGCTTTGGACCAATTAAAACCTAACTGTTTATTGATTATATCTTCGGCAGTGTATTGGGTAAATATATACACCATATCCCAAGAAAAGCTGGTTAGCTGTTTGAAGTCAATTGTAACCCGTTCATTGCCACTCCGCTTATTTTCAATAGCAGTGATGAGATTCTGTTGTACCATTTGTCTTTCTCCAGTTTTCTTACGGTGAATGCCGTAATACACAGTCCCAACAACTACTATAGCTAAACAAATAATTATCAAAGCCTTTTTCATAGGGTTGTATCCTCCATGTTAGCTTAATCTCTTTTTACAATCTTTAGGGAATAACCCTCGATTTTTTTCGAATAAAATTGAGGTACCATGAGAATCGAAAAAGTACAAATGGATGATGCTAACTAAATGTTACGGCTCCAAATATAATCGTCAGTACCACAATAGCTGTCAATGAAGCTATTTTCGCATAACGAATTGCCCCCTCAGATAGTTCAGGTTCCTCTTTATACATCCATCGTTTCCCCCATAATAAACTTTCCTCAGGACAAAAATAAGTCCATATTAATAATCCATACATAGGAATCATAAAAACAATAAATATTACAATAATTCCAGCTATCTTTTCCACTACATCACGCTCCCTCTACCATACCCCAGTTCAATCAACCTTTTTTGTTATTAATATCGTAATAGAACCTGAACACTATAAGTCCAGCAATCTCAAACTCATATTACCACAATAAGGATAATTGTGTTTAGGATAAAACTGAATCAGCCATTAAGCTAAACTGCCCGTTAGTTGAACAAAGGGCTACCTCTCGGCAGCCCTCTCATTATTGAACTATAGTGTTCCGTTAGCGTAATGAGTTGTACTATGACTTGTCATTAATCCTTATTAAAATATTCACTTACCAACACTATCAAGCCAAGAACAAACAATAAAACACCCACTATGAATGGGAAACCTAAAAACAAACTCTGTACTGCTTCATTTCCATATTGTTTTGCACCGAAAATTGCATACCAAAGCTTTGATCCATTCCAACTAGTGATACTTGGGACATATAAAGCGGCGGTTAGTAAAATAGCTAAAGATATCAAGGACCCAGTAAACATAAATATTCCACCTATTATTACCTTCTTCATTAAAAATCCTCCATTCGCACTGACTAATATAGCTCACCATCACTAAAATATATAACAATGACCACAGTTAAAAGTTGCACTACACTGCCCGTTAGCTTAATACCAGTGCTTAAGTGTATACGATCATATCATTACAATAAATGCCTTTGAGCACGGTCACATCTCATCCATTATTTCGGAACCATCAATATTGGACACTCCGCATGAGTGAGGTAACGCCATTACCGGTTTTACTACCAAAAAAAATCATCGGCAAAGGATACGTTTGTCCCCCGACGGCAATCCGATTATATGCTACAGCCATCTGGTATCCTATGAGTATTGTGGAATTCTCCTTGCCAAACCGGGTTGTGGCCCTTCATGGAGCAGCCAATATAGATGGGTGCAAGACCGAGACCTACCAGAATGAATCCAATCAGTAATAGCGGAGTAGGCACTGGATAACTGGCTCCCCATAACCCTACCGTTGCTTCAACCCCACAATACAATAAAAACGTGATAAGGGTTAGTTTGACACCTCTGATGCAAAACACACCCATTCTGACCCCCTCTTGACAAAGGACTGAACATAAGACAGAATTTGAGTATATACTCAAATTAAATGTTATTCGTATTCAAAGGGAGGACATATTATTTTGCCAACAAAAGAGGTCAAGGAATCCAAGAAGGAGCTTATTCTTAAGGCAGCACTGAAGCTTTTCTCGCAAAAAGGCTTTCATGCTACCACGACCAAAGAAATCGCGAATGAGTGCGGCGTTGCGGAAGGACTTATTTTCTACTATTTCGGCGATAAACGGAAACTTTTACTCCATCTTGTGAACAATTTTTCTTTTGCGTTGCGAATACAGGAGGAGAAAGAAAAGCTTGCGCAACTGCCGCTGGAGGAAGCGCTCGTTCATTACGGGATGAGATACCTACATTTTCTGAAGGAAAATTTAGATTACATTATGCTTATTTGGTCTCCAGAAATGATTCAGGATGAAACAGTATCCCAAGGGGTGCTTCATCTGATCAAGAATATCGGTACAATTGGCAGTATCACACTTAAAAATGGAACATCAAGTGAGCAATGGGATGAAGGTTCTTATGAAGTGGCCATGATGTCGCTCACGTCATCTATTCTCGTATACTTCATTATCCGTTCCCGCTTTGGACACAACGTTTTCATGCTCGAAGAAGAGCCATACATTCGCCATCTTGTGCGTTTGCTGTTGCATGGCCTGATCGTACAACAATAGCTAAAATATAGCTGAACGCAGTTGTCTATAATGAAACAGTCCACGGCAGCCATTCTTTTTTCCTCTAATTTAAGTGAGTACTCAATTAATTATTATTCAGGAGTGAAATGATATGGGTACATTTATCGAATCATATGGCTCATGGGCCTTAATAACTGGAGCATCCTCCGGTATTGGCGCCGAATTTGCCAAGCAACTTTCAAGTCACGGGATGAATCTGGTATTGGTTGCACGCCGTGAAGACAAGCTGAATGAATTGGCACAGACTTTAGTGAAGGAGCACGGAGTAGAGATAAAAGTAGCTGCCGTTGACTTAACTCGACCAGACTTTTTAACTATGATCCTTGCTGTAACAGATATGCTTGAAATCGGCTTATTAGTCAACTGCGCAGGATTCAGCATCACGGGAGCATTTTTGAATAACGATATACAGAAAGAATTGGATATGCTACATGTCAATTGTCGAGCGCCTGTTCTATTGGCCTATACGTTCGGCAAGCATATGGCTGTTCGAAAGCGCGGAGGTATTGTGTTCGTTTCGTCCAGTGTCGCTTTCAGTTCTGTGCCTTACTGGACGCATTATTCCGCTACGAAAGTTCACAACGCTTTTTTGGGAGAAGGTCTGTCATACGAATTGAAACATGAGGGAATCGATGTGCTAACCGTATGTCCTGGGGCAACGAAGACAGAATTTCAAGAGGTTGCAGGCATTAGAGACGTTGGAGCCATGAGTGCGTCATCCGTCGTCACAGCAGCCATACGCAACCTTGGAAAAAAAACGCTCATTGTCCCAGGATGGCATAATCGATTCTTATATGCAGGCGTCAGTAAGCTTCTGCCCAAGAGGTTGAAGCTACATTTCTTCGCCTACGTTATCCGCACAATGCAAACGAAAGAAAGGTGATGATAATGTTATGGTACATAAATGGACTTATCGGCATAGAAACCTTGATATGGTTGCTGCCCATCATATTTTTCATTCATGACGGAGAAGAAATTGTGACGATAGAGAAGTGTCTGAGGGTAAATAAGGACAATCCTTTTTTAGCTATGGAAAACCGCCTGATTAATTGGGAAAAGCGCATCACATTTCAATTTACGTTTGCGGTATTGCTGCTCGGTTCGTTCCTTAGTTTAATAACATACTTGGCTATAAAAGATTTCGACAGTAACGGCAAACTAAATATGCTGTTTGTTGGAATCGTTGCCGTGATTTTGCTGGATGGTATTAAACATGTTGGGGTGACCATTGCATTAAAAATGTACTCTCCAGGTGTCATCACAGCATCGTTACTTGAAATCCCTTATTCCACGTATACCCTTTATAGATTATTCGACGCAGCAGTGATAGATGTAGTGACGTTTCTGATAGGTACTGTTATCGCGCTACCACTCATCCTTTTCTTGGCATGGTTCGGTCTTACACTTGGAAGAATGGTTGCACCGCGTCAACAAGAGTCTAAGCGTGTAATTTGACCAAATATTGAGATCATTCATAAATGTAAACTTATCTTATAACCCTGCCATATCGTAGAGATAATATCCATAACCGCACCTTCCAAAACCATTTAGGAAAGGGGGATCAAACCCCTGACCTCTATACTGCCAGTGTAGCGCTCTGCCAGCTGAGCAATGACCCCGTGCAAATTGGGTGCAAACGAAAAAAAAGACTTAATCGTCTAACAATAAGCGAACAAGGAGAATGAAAAGTGAACGGATTAACCATTTATGGATTCATGGTTGTGATTTTAGGGTTAGTATTTTGGAGGCGCACTAGGGCGATGTTTCGCCCGATTCAAGGGTCGGGGATCAAAATTTTGCTCCCGATACTCTATTTATTTCCGGTGATTTCTATGTTTTCACAACTTCCATTCCACTTGAAAATTAGGGAAATTGGCGTAGCATCTTTGATCGGGGTATTACTGTCAGTTCCTCTTATGTTGACTACCAACTATGAAATTCGTCAGGACGGACAGATTTATGCGTAAAAAAATAAATCCTTTTTTATCGTTTTGATTGCAGTTGTGGTGATTCGATTCGTAGCAAGACAGTATTTTTCTGGCATGGATCCAACAAGTCTAGGTATGCTTTTCTTTATAGTTGCTTTTAGCTATGTAGTACCTTGGAGAATTGCTTCTTTTATTAAATTTAGAAAGGTAAAACTGTTACATTCGCAAATTCAAGTTTAGGTATTGAAGAAAGTATAGGTAAAGCATTTCCCTCTTGTGACAAGGCACTTCCAAATGTAGGCAGCCTGTTGTTATTGTGCTATTGTTCCCGTTAGTTCAGTGGACATGATTTCAAAATGTTATGTAGAACATTCAATTACATAAAAAAAGGTGCCTTCTCCATAGCCATCTTCCACTCCATGAACAACTATATGTTGGAACCCATTAGACTTGATTATATCTTCAAATTCTTCTAGAACGTAAAGACGAAGAGGGAAATCCATTATTTCCGTTTTTTCAATTTGTCCATTTATAACCGATTGATATTTAAACTTGGTAGTCAGCATACTCTCTTCCTCGTTATACTGAGCTTTTTTGTATGTGATAATCCATTCATTATCAAACTGTTTCCTTTCCGTTTCTACCCATTCAGGAAACTCTTCGATTCCACCGTGTTTTAACATAATCGTTAAAAGCAGTTTCCCATTACTTTTAAGGACAGATTTCAAATTATAGAGACTCTTGTCAACCAACGCATCAGGCAAAAGAGAAAATGAACCAAACGGGATTATGATTAGATCATATGTATGATTCCCTTCGTACTCTTCTATTTTTTCATACCATACATTTGGCTTAAGATTTAGTTTCTCACCTTTTGATTTACATACCTTAAGCATTTCTTCTGAAATATCAAACCCTTCAATACTAATTCCTTTTTGCATAAAAGGGATAAGCATTCTACCGTTTCCGCACATTGGTTCCAACACTTTCATATTCTCGTCTTCAACAAAAGAAAGGTAGAAATCCAGTTCTTTTCCTTCAGAATATGATTTACTACTTTCATACAATTTTGTAGAAAGTTCTCCATAGTAATCAGACATATACTTTCTCCTCATAATCTTTTATTTGGTGAGTTATTCCATACACAAATCAAATCTCCTGCCCTTAGCTTAATGTAATGAGAAGGCTACCGTAACACCTGCTCATCAATGTGTATCATTCAACTATCGTTCCCCGTTAGTTCAATCGGGTATTTTACTCTAGCTTATTAGAAACGCAGATTGCCCCCGATCAAAACTTTGGTCATTGGATCGAAAAACATTGTTATCGGTCCCAGTAGACCGTCCATTTCAGTGTTAAATTGAACAGATATTACAACATCTAACTTTCTGCCTTCTATCCAGTTGCCAACGTTTTTTCCAGACTCTAGGGTCACTTTGGCTTTCTCTTTCGGCGTGGTTAAAGTGCTTCGTTCCTTTTCTGAGATTTTGGTCCAAGCTAGATTCCTAAATTCATCTTCATTTTTAAGTTTGTCATAATGGAAGACATAATAGTACCAACCGTCGCCCAGATTCTTATATTCCTTCACATAGCTGAATTTCGAAGGATCGCCTTTGGCCATCTCCGGTAGGCTGAGGTAGGCGATGCCTTGTTGATACAAGTTGTCTTCGGCGTCAATTAAAAAATCAATACTTTTACTTGGATCATCATTTAAGGATGATATCCTTTTCACAATACCTTCTTGGAACAACATTTGAGCGAATTGTTGAATATCAGGGTCTTGGATTTTCTCGATGGCATATTCTAGTTGAAGTATGACCGGCCGAGTCTGGAATACTCTTTCATTCTCTAACAGATAACTGCCTAGAATATCAAAGTCTTCACGACGGTTTTGAAAATATTTAATAACCTCAGTCTCTGGAAGCTTCAACACTTCGCTAACGTTCAAGGGAATAATGAAATCACTTGCCACGACATGCTCCGTGCCTTTGCTTTTCAAGCCAGCACATCCGCATACCGCCAATGCGAAACAAATAAGAATTGAAATGAATTTCACCGGTCCAAGATTCATATTGCCTCCCTCCAATTGAACGAATTTTCCTTTTTCTTGTAAATCGTTCTTAATTATGTTAGACGTATTTAGTAGCGACGAAGTTTCGCTGTTATGCACGTTATAATAGATGGCAATCGGTTGATTTAGTCCTTCTAATTTTTGTATCCGTTAAGCTAAACTGCCCGTTAGCTGAGCGGATTTCCAGCAATGCAAAACAAGCGATGGATCGGCTTCACCGCTGTGCTATCGTGTTCCTTTAGTTGAATCAATATCAGCTTGTGTTCACAGCACAAATTTCTCAAGAGCAACTGCAACACCATCATTATCATTTGATTCGGTAATGTGTTTTGCACAATTTTTCAGCTCAATTATCGCGTTTTCCATAGCGATCGGAAATCCGCACTTATGGAATAGTCCTAAATCATTAAAGTCATCTCCGAATACCATTACATTTTCTGCCTTCACCCCAATATCATTAAGCACCCATTGCACGGCATCTTCCTTTGAGGCTGATTTGTGCATGATTTGAACCAATACTCCTCCATCGGTTGCGATTACGTTCACATGGTCGCCGAATTGCTCGATAACATCCCTCCATGAACTGTAACCATGAACCAATATTTTGGTCGGGGAGAGTGAACTAATAATATCCTTATCAACTACCAGGGGTTTAGGATCATTTAAACGGATACCGAAATGACCAAGTTGCGAGTCGGGAATTGGTGTACACGTATACCATGAGTCATTGACCTCGTATGAAATTAACGATTGAGGTGCCTGTAACTCGATGAAATTGTTAATCTGTTGGCTAATCTCCATTGGGATACTAATGTGCCGCTGAGTTTGCTTAGACTTGCATGTCATTAGAGCACCATTGTAATAAACCAAGTAGTCTACAAAAGGAAAATTCTTTACAAATTGATTAGCCGCTCTAGGCGGTCGCGCAGTGGCAACAATAATATGAATTCCAGAATCATAACATCTTTTAACAGTCTTATAATTTCTAGGTGATATGGATTTGTCACTGCCGAGCAATGTTCCGTCCAAGTCTAATACAATTGCCTGTATGTCCGACATATGCATCTCTCCTCATAAGTAATTCTTCCAATATTAACCTAATTTCAGGAGAGATGCTAGACTCACTATTGAATTAATCTGCCCGTTACTTCAATAGAAAAGAGGAGCAGATACCTCGGCAGGTCTACTCCTTATTTGTTTAACTCTCGTGTCCCGTTAGTTCAATGGAGCAGTCCCTTTGGCAGTGAGATAGTTGAGAATTATATCGATTTCTTACATTCGCTAATATCGCAAATAGTAGATAATTTCTATCTGTCCAGTATCTTTTTCGAGCCTCTATTCCCCAATGTATCCGACTTAATTATTGAATTTAAAAACTTTCGAGAATCCGACATCATTCAGTTCTTTATCTTCTTCAGTAAATTGATTATTTGTATACCCAGATAATGTTTTTCTCCAGAAACTTATAGTGTTCAAATTCTTATCCGTTGGTGTAGTAAAAAGCATCCATTTTCCTCGATGTAAATTGAAAACTTCTCTTACGCTGTTTTCGCCTATTCCTTTACCTCTATAAGGTCTTAGAATAAATATTTCGTTTATCATAAAGTCACAATTATCAAACAAATAGGGTGGCGTTGTAACCAAGATAAATCCTGCTGGTAATCCATCGACTTTTATTAGATAAGGAAACAGAACCCCCTCTTTTTCCCACCATATATCAAATACAGGTATTTGTTGTTCAAGTGTATGATATTTGTCATCATCCTCGAAAACACCATATTTATTGGGCAGTTCATTCCGAATTTCGGCTAAATCGTGTAAGTACAGCGGGTACAGGTTATTGATGATAAATTTGTTTTTACGTTCGCACAATTCGATTGTTAGATTATTCATAATATCCCCCTATGAAATTGACCCTCTAAGAATACCGACCATTCATTACCATATTAGGGCGGCGAGAGAACTAAAACAAGGGTATATTTCATTTAATTTGTTTTGTATTGAAGTTTGAATTATCCTGCACGTTAGCTCAATGGCACCGCCAGTAGAATGCCTTATTGTCTCACTATCATTCTTTCTATTTCCTTTTGGAACTCAAATCAGTTTAGGTGATCAGTTGCATTATCTCCATCCCAAATACTAAAATTGACCTTCTGCCCGGTCTTCACTCGGATTCCTCTTCTATGCCCAACCCTTAAAGCGTTAGGCAGATCAACAGCCAGTATTCCTTCTACAAAACACTGGATATATTAGAGAGAACACTAACCCTGAAGCTGTCATTAGTATTCCTGCTAAATCGAGCGTCATCATATCATTCACGAGCCGGATCATCGGTGTTAATAAAATAAAACCTGCCGTCGCAAATACAGCCGATATCCATGTCCATGCACCCTCACGATTCCGGAAGGACAGGTTTATGCCGATCAAGCTAAATATAAGAGGCCATGTGAATAAATAGCTACCGCCAGTCAGATTAAACGTAGTCACAATGCAGAGTAAAAGCCATAGGAACAATGCGCCGATCCAAAGATTCTCTGTACGAATATAGTTTGAAATTAAACGTATGAGGAGGAAAGATATAGCGATCGTCAAGATCAATAATCCCAGAAGATAGTACAAACTAATTTGAGAATTTAGCAGTAAAGAAATATATTCATCTTCGGATACGTTTGTCTTTAATACGTTCCATAAAAGTGTAATAACACCGTATATAATTCCTAAACTCAGCAAGGTAATCAGGAATCCACCTGTCATCCCTTTCAGATGAATACGACCTCTGCGCATTCCGTGCCACACGGTTATGGCAAATAACAGCGCACCTAATGTCATGAACCATGTCGCCCAAGACTCTGGATAACTAACCACATTCCAACCGATAACGTTAAAATACACCCGGTCTTCTTGTTCCACATGAGTCAGATCCAAACTTCCAAAGTGTCGAGTCAAGCTAAGCATATATTCCCCATGATGCTGCAGGCTGGCTTGATCCAGATTTTCCGGTGTATCGATTGGCTGGTGATAAGCGTCTAGCCCCGATCCAAAGGCAAAGTTTAGTCCCGCTAATCCTCCCTCACGGAACATCGTCAGGTCTGTATCATTAGGCATTAGTTTATACACATTATAGAGCAGTGAATAAGCAAGCGGTTGTGGGGCTGCCTTCAAAAACTCTTTTATCATCCAGCCATTCTGCTCACTCGTCTCAAACATAAACGACTCACCTTTGTTCCCGCGCGCTTCAAAATTAAGCACGAGTCCAACGTCTTTAGCCCATGGATGCTCATCCGTAAAGGCTTTTGCTCCCAGCAATCCTGCTTCCTCTCCATCTGACATGAGCAAAATGACATCATTCTTTAGCGGCCCAGACACTTGTAAAGCACGCACCGTCTCCAACATAGCAGCAATAGCCGCACCATCATCTGCCGCTCCCGGGCTAGTAGGTACAGAATCATAGTGACCTGCAATCATGACCGCTTTACTATTATCGGTGCCTGGAATTCTCGTAATAATATTTTCAATATTTCCGGTAGCTTTATGCCCACTCCATTCGTTTGTTACAAAGGCCTTCTGAACTTCAGGACTTAAACCAAGTCCTTCAAGCTCTGATTTGAGATAATCACGCACTTTATCATGCTCAGGTGTTTCAATAGGATGAGGTTCCTTTGCGATCACTTGGAGCTTCTCCATCGCACGTGCCGCTGAGAACGAATCTGGCGGTGCATTCAAATCCGCAGGCTCTGGAGCTTTAATTTGCAGTAGGCCTATTAGAATAGCACCAACTATGATGATTGGTATACCGATTCTATTTACCCATTTTGTTGTTGTGTATTTCACTTTATGTTGTTCTCGGATGAGTTGTTCAAATTGATGATGGTTCATAGCTCTTCTCCCAACCTCTCTAAATTCCTCTACTTAAGTGTGCAGATGCCTCTACCTTATACCACTTGTACGTTTCGGATATCTTATCGATACTGCCCGTTAGTTGTAATGGACGAGGGATTGCTCGACCATCGAATGTGAACTTCTACTAATCATTAGATAAGAAAATAAACTAAAGTTACACCAATGATTAGTACAATAATTGAAGCAATATATTGTTTCGAACCCTTTAGATACTTCCAATCTTTCAGTTTCAACTAGCCATATTCTTAAAATCATATGAGAAAAGCCGAGGAGTATACAAATTAATCCAATTTTACTACCCATTAAATTTCCCCTTACAAATTAGAAGTTTATTTCACAAACCTGCCAGTTAGTTGAACAAGGCTGTTTTAAGTTTTGCAGATACTTTGTTGAAAAATCGTTTTCCCTTTTTAGATATTGTAATTCCAGACGGATCATATTCAACATAAAGTTCCATAAAGTGTGTAAGGTTACTTTTTTCAAGTGCTCATAACTTATTAGTTAACCTCTTGTAGTGCTTATCTATAGAAAGGATAATAACATGTAGAATTGTAATTAAGGATGCCATCTGTAATGCTTTTATAAAACTAATTTCTACAAAATAATAGCACATAAGCAAAATAGCAATAAAAAAAATTCCCACACCTAGAATTTGTTTAAACATATTTAGAATCCCGCCTAGCTTTCAAGATTATCATTTATTGCTCCTTCGTTACTGAACTAAACTGCCCGTTAGCTGAGAGGATTTCCAGCAATGCAAAACAAGCGATGGATCGGTTCCACTGCTGTGCTATCGTGTCCCGTTAGCTTAATCATTCTCATGCCCTTTTTGTATTAGTTCAATAATTTCACCTACACATTGTTCTATATCCTTATTAGAGCAATCAAGGGTTTTATCGCTGTACTTTATGTATAAAGGTACTCTTTCCTCGTAAACGTCCTTAAGACTATTGCCTTTCTTTATAACAATTCCTCTGGTTGTTACGTTTATTAGTCTCTTTTCAATATCTTCAAATGAAACATCTAAATAAATGACCTGACCGTATTGTTTAAGGGCAGTCATAGCCTTTTCAGAATATATAACGCTTCCACCTGTCGATATAATGCAGTTTTTTAGTTGAAGTTCCGACACAGTTTCTTCTTCGATCTGCATAAATTTTTCGATGCCGTCATTATCAATAATTTCTTGCAATAACCTACCTTTGTGTTGCTGAATGACGATATCCGTATCCACGTAATTCATTCCAATAGCTTTAGCGAGTAATACACCTAAAGTGCTTTTTCCAGAACCTGACATACCTACGAGAACTATATTCATATTCTCCCTCACTTTTTCCCATTGCCCTCATACAACTAAACATGCCTATGAAGTTTGACGTTACATTCTGACGTTGTCGCAGGGACAACCTCTATATAATTCACAGAGCCGTTAAAGTTCAAATAGGCTTCATAACGCATGCGGATTGCGGGTAAAGTAATCAAATCCAGAACATTTTCCTTTGGAACCCACCTGCAATCGCTCGTTTCATCAGAAGTAGCTAACTCTCCACCCACAGCTTTGCACACGAAATCAAACATGACCTTCGTAGGAACATCAGTCACACCGTCATACCACTTATGGATCGCTGTATTCGAAACAACACTAATTAAATGGCTAACAGTAGCGTCTATTCCACTTTCCTCTTTGATTTCACGAATTACGCCATCAATCAGGTTTTCTCCAACTTCAGTTATCCCACCAGGATACACCCAACCATCGTCATGGGCTTTTACTAATAGGATATTTCCATTTCCATCTTCTACAATTCCGCCTGCCGATACAATATGTGTCGGAAACGCCATTTCAAGACCTCCTAATACGGTATAGTTGTATATATATTCCACATAGTTCCTGTACTTTCCTGCTTTCGTGAATTCATATGCTTGAATATACTCACGAAACGATTGAACTAAACTGCCCATTAGCCATACATGCAGCGCAAGAGCAGCGCTGCACCACAGAGGATGAAAATGGATATATCTGTTAATACTGCTACTATGGCTGGGAGAGGAAGGTTACAGTAACTGCAGATTTATTTTCATGGGAGTTTAACAAGAAAAGCAATACTGTTGTTACACTAAAGCACCCGTTAGTTGAAGTACAATAACTTCACAATCTTCTTACAAAGAACGTACCCGATTATTGCTCTAATAAATAAAATATCGGAAGTAAAATTAATCCTAATAGAAAAAGCACTGGAATCAAGGAAACAATTAAAGCAAAAATTCTTAACTTCCCCTTTTGGCTAAAAAATGCAGTTAAAAATGAGGCTATTATTAATGAAATGACCACAATGTCCCCAATTTCCGAGGTTCCGTCCACTACAATTGGTGTAATAAAAGCAAAAATAACGAACAAAGAAAACAATAACAATGAAATAATACTCAAATATCTTCTTAACACAATTACTTCACCTCTTCTGCTCTTTTCTACAATTGACTATATTTATCATAAAAAGTTTTACTTCTTGTTAAACTAAACTGCTCCGTTAGTTTAAGTGTAACATTTCACATTGATCGTCGAAATCTTCTTGATGTTTTGTATATAAAAATAGACCATCGAAATGATGGTCATGTTTAACTGAAGCACCCATTAGTTGAAGATTATCCCTATTTTTTTAATGAAAATCGACTTTGGTTAGGTACAATTATTTTTAGAATGTTAATTGGTTTATCAAATAAATTGTATATGGAGTTACTAAGAAGATAGCTGTGTATAGACCGGGTGTATATGATTTTAGTAAAATTGATTGTAAGACATGTGCTAAATTATGTATTAACACAAATATTAAGAATGAAAGATACATAACAAAAACCAAAGGGCTTTCGGAATTTTGGATCTTAACGAAAGTTATAATTGATACTGTAAGAAAAATAAAAACATCTCTCTTTGCAAAAGAATATGAATTTACATTCCAAAAGTTCCAAATCATCCTGTCTATCCTTTTGTTAGTATCCTTCAATTTACTTTCCTTTTTCTTCGCCCATTTCTCAACAGCTATTATTTCTTCAAAATCATGTAGCATGAAGATTACAACGAATAACCAAATTGCATTATTTAACTCAAGCTGAAACATTGTATTTTCTCCTTACTCAAAAAGATAGTTATAAAAGGATTTATAATTCAAACTCAATAGTTGTAGCAATTCGAATCGCTGCTGTTTTTCCAATAATGTTTTCTACAAGATATAGTGCCATATTTATGCCTGAAGAAACGCCTGCAGAAGTTATGAGATTAGTATCTTGAATAACTTTGCTTTCCGATACTACTCGAATGTTAGGATATTTTTTTTGTAGTATTTTTAATGCTAAATGATGAGTCGTAGCCCTTTTTCCATTTAACAGTCCGCTTCCGGCTAAAATAAATGCACCTGTACAAACTGAACATATATATTCTATATTTTTATGTTTTGTTATCCATTCTTGAATTTTTTTATTCTTAGCTATAGATTGTACAGCTCTTAAAGGGCCACCGGGAATTATTAGGATATCTAATTCAGGATGAATATCAATTCCATAATCAGGATCTACTTTTATTCCTGAATGTGTTTTGATCGGCATACCATTTTCTGTAATAGTAAATACTTCAAATGGTCTCGTAGGTAACAAATCTTTTTTGTAGAGGGTTAATGCCTGCTCAGCTTTACTGTTCGAAGTTAATGACAAAACCTCTGCTGGACCAGAAAAATCTAAAATATCAACATAATCATAAAGTAAAATGCCTACTTTTCTCTTTTTCATTTTTATCTCCTTAAAAAAGTATCTTAATTTCACGCCATTATCTGCATAATTCGACACCAGTTGTATAATTCCTCTTATTGAACTAAACTGCTGCTTTAGTTCAATAAGAAATATTTAATCTTTTTAATGTGGAGCCCTGTGCGTCCCTATACCCGTTAGCCATACATGCAGCGCAAGAGCAGCGCTGCACCACAGAGGATGAAAATGGATACCACTGTCTATACTGTTTGTACGGCTGGCGAAGAAGGTCGATAAGCTATGGTGCCATAGAGCCCAACCGTTAGTCTGACTCCGACCACCACGGTTCATCACAGAATGTCGCACCCTATATGGGTAGCACTCATGGGAGATTAATCCTTTTTGGTTGTTGCACCAGCCTTGCCTTTTTGTTTGTTGTCTATGATGTTTTTTGTGCTTAAAAGATCTAACAATCTCTATATGATTACTCAAGAGGCTCAGCCTTTTTTTAAAAAGTGTTATTCTGGGTCTACTTTATTATGCTCTTTTTCAGGGTTTGAGCTAATTTAATTTTCATGGGAGCTTAACAACAAAGCACTAACATTTGTCTGATTAAGATAGTAGGCTTCCCACGATTACCAACCAAATTTTGAATATGACTAGGGCAATAGAACCGAGAATTGCAAATGTTGATCGAGAGGCTGATCTCCAATTTTTTATCCCTCCTAGACCCATCACACTTAAAAAGAACACAATAATCGACGCACTTAAGATGGCGTAATGTCGATTAAATGGAATTGATGGCAGAGGTATAAAAATTGCTACCCAGCAGGACAACATTAATATCATAGACCATAAGTTTAGCTTTGCTGCAATTTTCATAATCCTTGGAACCCGAACTGTTATGTATTAATGTATATTCTTTTCCTCTTCATTGTATTGTGTTATCTAAATATTTCCTAACAAAGCGGACATATTTTTTTGACTTTCAGCAAGCCAAATCATTTCCTTTGCGAAGCGAGCTGGCGGTACACTATGTTGATCCATGTTAGTATTAATCCACCATGTGCTTTCCATATACCACAACAACTGTAATGAAACTGTTAAATAACCCTCTACCACGTTGCGTTCCTCACGGTACCCTTCCATAAACGCCGAAGCTAGGGAGACATCTAAATTTTCATCTAAGGCACATGACATCACAGCACGAGCAACATCAAGTTGCGGATAGTCATACTTTAGTCGATCAAAATCTAGGATTGCAGTTAATCCGTTATCATTAAATAAAAGATTATCTACCCAGAGGTCACGATGTGCCCATCCTGTTTGAAGTAAATCGAGTATTTCCATATTCATTTCTTCAGTAGCTTTAAATTGAGATTCTATATCAACAAGCAACTCAGTTTTACCAACTTCCTTAGTCTTTTCCCAGACTGAGTTCCAATGTGCTAAACGCTCCTCTCGGCTAGGAGGAATAAATTGCGGACTCTCTTTAATGCCAAGTGTCCCGTCATTTAACAATCGATGCATTTTTCCTGTTGCTCGACCTAAATCGTATATTTGATGGACATTGGTTTTACCTGGAGGAATTAGTTTTCCCAGGCAATATTCCATCACCATGAAGAGTTCTCCATTATCAGATTCAAGCAAAACACTTTCATTCTGTGATAACACTTTGGGGCACGCTAGTCCTTGCTCATACAATCTAATCTGTTGAGAGAATGCAAACAATAGCTCCTCTCGGTTATATAATTTATATCTTTCTTTGTTGATCTGTTTAAGTAAAAATTCCCCTGCATCAGTCGTAACTTTCCATTTTAAGTTTAACCATCCTCGTTTTATTGAAGTAGTTTCAATTACATTCAAACCGAATAAACGATGAAATGTTTTCATTATGTCATCCAAGATCATTTCCTCTGTTAATATTGTCTCCATTTGGTCAACTCCTAGTTATTCCGTATACACCCTAGCTGCTGTGATGTCGTTTACCAAGGCCCTCCGATATTGAACGAAGTGGTACATAGACTGATTCATCAATGATTTTCGGTGCTGCACTGCTTTGAACGATATTGCCATGAACAATGACTTTAGGAGCTACTGTTGCTGCAAAGCCCCTGCGCTAAATACGGATGTAAGCAGAACCCCAGCAAGTCCTATTTTGAAAATACGTTTCATTCGTTCTCCTCCAATCGTGTATTATGATAAATTAGACGCATGTTTCCCTGTCTGTTAGTTGAGAAAAGGCTACCGTGCAGCAGCACTTCTGGCACTAAACTTTCGTTCTCCGTGAGCTGAACAAGACAATGTTATTCATAATGTTTCCCTTCATCTGGAAACTTGCCTCCTGGTGGTACCCAAACACTTTGGTAAATATTTTCTTCATTTACTACTGAATAGGTATAAGTCCAACCTTTTTCATTTTTAAAACTAACTTCTAAGTGATAAGGGTTATATTGTCTACCTACTTGTCGACTAATTTTCCACTCTTGATTAGGGTACTTTTCCTCCAAATATTGATTAAGTTGTTCTGTTTTTTTTGATACTTGATAATTAAACTAATTTTCCTAACCTTATTCGGTAAAAGTAATGCTATAACAAAAATAAAAATGACAAATACAACCGACGCTGTGATTTCTATTACTGTTATTGGATGCAATAACATCCCCCCTCTTATTTATCAAACTTAACATTTATAAACCATTTTACAGACCCGTATTTTAATCCACTAAACAGCCCGTTAGTCATACATGCAGCGCAAGCGCCGCCGCGATTTCGGTCGAAACTGCATGGCCTCCGAGTTGTGACAATACCATCCATGGCAAAATATAAGGCTGAGGTTCCCCCAAAAAGAATCGTAGCGGCTTCCTCATAGTTCGCATTCGTTGGTTTTATGACTACCGAGGCATTTTCAGGCATACATATGAACTCAGCATGAGCACCAAGTCTCATCCCTGTTAATGAAAAAACTTGATAAGTGGACCTTTTCCATTTGATACCTATTCCCCAAAAGCGAACACCAACTGAAACTCCCCATTCACAAGAACGGCTTCAATGCTTCCCTTTTGTTTCTCTACCAATTGCTTCACGATGGATAAGCCGAGTCCAAGCTGGCCGTTTGCTCTGGAGGGATCACGGGTATACGTTCGCTCGAATAGCTTGGGAAGATCCTGTTCATGGATTACATCAGTATCATTTGCAAAGATGATCATCACTTTGTGATCTTGTTCGAATAGAGAGATCGTAAGCTGGCTTGTAGCATATCGGAGAATGTTCTGCAATACATTAGAAAATATTCGAATCATTGCTTTTTCATCCAACAAAAAGGTTCGCACTGATTCATCTAAGTTCAACTCAACTGTAATGTTCTTACGCTCCAAATCGTTGTGGAATGCAAGAATCACTTCACTAAGTAAGCTGTAGAGATAGATGGATTGTAACTCCAAGGGGTAGTCTCCAGATTCGATACTGGACAATTCATAAAACGACTCCACCATGTTGTTCATCACAGCCATTTTATGCAGGATAATATCCATAATTTCATGGCGCTCCGCTTCCGGAACCGACGGGTCTTTAAGCAAATTTGCGTAACCCTGCATGGAAGTGAGAGGTGTCCGTAAATCATGAGATATGTTGGCGATTTCTTGCTTGATTATACGTTCTCTGGATAAGTGGCTTACCCGTTCCTTTTGGCGCTGTTCGATCTGCTGGTTGATCGCAACTACTAGTTGTTCCATTTCATGTCCTGGAAGGGGCATCTTTACGTTGATGTTATGAGTGGGGTGATTGTCGATATCCATAAGTTGCTTTCGTACTTTTGCAATGCTCTGACGCTGCAGTAGATAGGGAATAAGAAACACAGCAGCGAGCAACGCAGTAGAAATAATGAGAGTTTGTTGCATGTTTCTTATTCCTCCTTAGCTTAATAGTGATTAGAACTCTTGTTTTTTGAACAGGTGTAATCCAAGCACATAGAAGAACAGCGTGTAGATTCCCCCAACCGCCCATGGCTCCCAAGCGGCATAAGACACCTCACCATAAGCATTGAATAGATAATACATAGGTTGATGGTTATATATCCACGGTACCCATGTGAATCTACCTTGCAGGTTTCCCAGCACATAATACGGAAGTAAGTAGATGAGCAGGAACGCAATAACAAGATGCGAGCTCTTTCTCATTATGGATGCCAGACAGAAATATGTGGTTACACCAGTAATCATGATGGGTAACAGGTTAATTAATGTCGCTAAATAATCTATTAATGCATTCTCGTCATTCCTATCTAATAGGCTGGATCCTAGCAGAATGGAAATACCAACTAACACCAGAGAGAACACCATAAATCCAGCTAACGTTACGAGCAGTTTTGCGGTATAAATGGTTTGCCTGCTGTAGCCGTAAGCTAGTGTATTCTTAAGCACATTACGGTCTTCTCCCAATAGAATGACAGGAAATATGAAGAGTAAGACGAATACAAACCCCATCATGCCAAGGACGTTACTGTAAAGGAATCTTTCATTTGCATATGGGAAAATTGGGTCAATTTGATCGAATATCCCTAATATGATGGTGGCTGCAACCATGAGCAGAATGTATATCAATCCCGATAAATAATAACTTCTGGTACGTATCCAACGATACTGCTCACCTCTCAAGACATTAAGCATTTCGTTCACCTCCAAGTAGACTTAGATAGTACTCTTCCAAGTCCTCCCCCTTGATATTGAGCGAGATCACGGCAACATTGTGGTTATGGAGTACACGATTAATCTGATCTGTCATATCTATACCACCGAACAGCTGAATGTGATGATTGGGCAGAATTTGATATGGAATATCCGGAAAGTTTTTTTCCAAGATCGGTGCGACTTGCCTACTGTCCCTCACAACCAGTTCGATGGTTTTCCGAGTCTTATTAATCAGTTCCTCTGCCGTCAATTCTTGGATTATTCGTCCCTGATCAATAAAGATATACCGAGTCGCAATACTCTGCAGCTCAGACAACACATGGCTAGAAATGAGCATCGTCACATTTTTTTCGCGATTTAAACGTTGAAGGAGTTGGCGGATTTCAGCCTTTCCTTCCGGGTCTAAGCCGTTCGTTGGTTCATCCAGGATGAGAAACGTGGGATGTGTCATCAAGGCCAACGCCAACCCCAGCCGCTGCTTCATCCCCATGGAAAATGACTCGAATTTCTTCTTGCCCGTATCCATAAGATTCACTTCGCGCAGTGCCTGATCGATCGAGGATTTACCCGCTATACCCCGTTGTTGACGATAATACTCCAAGTTCTGTCGTGCCGTGAAGTCTTGGAAGAAAGCAGGTTCTTCAATGATTGCACCCATCTTCCGGCGTTCTTGTCTCACCTCGACCCTATCACTTTTTCCGTAAAAAGAGATCGTACCCTTAGTCTGAAAAACCTGTTCGGTAATACATTTGAATAAGGTAGTTTTGCCCGCTCCATTCTTGCCAATCACGGCACAAATGTCACCTGTAGCAATGTTCAAATGAACATCTTGAAGCGCATAAAAATCCCCATATGTTTTGCTTAGCGACTCAATTTCTAACATACAATTCATTATCGTTAAATCCCCCTTGCTCTTGTGATAAATTCATTGTATCGTGGTCCGTTTTAATTAGCCTTAAGCAAAACCTAAAGAAAACCTAAAGTAACTGAAACTAACCAATTTTAAAGCCGATCCCCCATATGGTCCGGATGTATTCCTCTTCGGTAAGAGTGGCTATCTTGGCACGTAGATTGCTGATGTGAACATTAATTGTATTGTCATCACCCAGATAAGTACCCTGCCAGATGTTCGAATAAATCTCGCTTTTCGAAAAAATCTTATCAGCCCTCGACAGGAGTAACGCCAGAATATCAAATTCATAATTGGTTAAGGTCAACAGTTGGCCTGCTAAGGTAACTTCATGCCTATCCCTATTCATGATCAATTCACGAACTTGCATGATCCCTTCGCTATTGTTCGTTGTATGTACATAGTGAAGACGTCTGAGTTGCGCCTCAACCCGGGCCAAGACCTCCTCTGGTTCAAATGGTTTGGTAATATAGTCATCTGCACCTAACCGCAGCAGCATAACTTTATCTTCAAGCGTACTTTTCGCAGAAATGACAATGATCGGTATCGTGAATTGTTTCCGAATCTCTGCAATCAACGTCTCCCCCGGTATTCCAGGCAGCATCAAATCTATCAGCACCAACTGGTACTCTTCCAGTGACAGTCTGAGTGAAGCTTCACTTCCAGAGAACGCAGGAACGGTGATAATCCCTACATCCGCGAGAATACGGCACAACAGAGTATTGATATCTGCATCATCTTCCACCACTAATACTTTTATATTTGAGTAATCCACTATTGTCTACCTCCAACTATTATCATTAAATATTCGTCATAAAACCTCATATATTCACACTATGTAAATTATCGAACTATACATCAGCAAGCACCCAATAATAATCATGGGTACATTTATCAACATAGGGAGCTAGAGGAGCAGTGTACCTACCTTTTATATCTATTTCTTTTCTTTAACCCATTCTTTATATTCTGGTAAAGTGTATTCGTCAGTTTTTACGACTGTCCAATGATTTTCCTTATGTTCTAAGAAGAGTTTTATTAAATAATCCCCTCCTGACTCATCGAAATCATCCCTCAAATATATAATACTACCATGAACAAGAATTACCATTTCGTTATCGTTGATAGTTTTTATTTTGATTTAAGGACTCAACCTCATCTTTCTCAATATTAATTCCTTGCTTACGGTCAATATTATCTTTTAGCTTTGGATACTTATCCCACAGAATATTTATATCCTTGTTAACTACGGCTTGTGTTCTATAGTACATATACTCTCTTGCAGGCTTCGAATATTTCACCCAATCTGATGGTTCTGGCTCTACAAAACCTTCCATATCTGCTTTTGTACTAATGTTTTCTGTTTGAGTTGTATTTTGTTGACACCCTATTAAAGATAACTCGTCAAGCTGGTTACGATTATGCTCGTGATAACATTCGTGTCAACGGATTGAGGGTAAAATAGTTTCGTAGATATCATTGAAATATTTATATCCCATGCATCATCCCTTTCGCCTCTTCCCAACTCACCGTATAGCCTTGACCCTTAGCACAAAAAATAGACGATGAAATATATTCTGCATCTCCATCCTTATTGTATCCGATCCTACTAATAACCTCTTCTTCGTTATGACAGACATCATATCCGGCAAAAGTTAAGCTCAGCGAGCCTTTCCCTTGAGTGAATGAGGACAACTTACTATTGTAATCCACAAATGTAGCCACAGGTACCGTACCCGTAAGTATCGTTTTATTGCCATCACTTTGTGGAGGATCGAAACTTCCATGCGCTTGCTGAATATCTGACAGGACACGACCCATTTGGTCCAATTCAACTTTTATTTTAAAATAATAATACGGCTCTAGAAGGCTATTGTCTGCTTGTTCCAGACCCTGTCTCAAGGCTCTATATGTTGCTTCCCTGAAATCACCACCCGATGTGTGCTTATTATGAGCCCTTCCCGTCAACAGAGTCACAACAACGTCCGTTAACGGTGATCCTGTTAGCAAACCATGATGTTCCCGTTCAAAGAGGTGATGCCGAATCAAATTCTGGTTACCGACAGACAAATCATCAGCATGGCACGTATTTTCGAACCGAATTCCACTGTTTCTCTCACCCGGTCGTAATTGGATATGCACCTCAGCATAATGGCCTAAGGGTTCAAAATGACCATAACCGACCACCTCTGAAGCAATCGTTTCCTTATATAGAATTTCCGGTTGCTCGAATTTAACATTTAAGTTAAACCGTTCCTTGACGATTTGCTGTAATACTTCAAGCTGAATTTTCCCCATTACATGAAGTTGGATTTCCTGTAAGCTTTCTTCCCAGATCACATTCAGAGAAGGATCTTCAGCATTCAACATTTTAAAATAGGGTAAAGCTTCTTTCACATGGACTGTAGGTTCAAAAATGATCTTAGATTTTAAAGTCGGTACCATTTCGTAGATCGTTCTTTCTTTCAAAGTACCTAGACCGTCACCAACAGTGGTCATAGATAAGCCAATAACGGCAAATAGCTCTCCCGCTTCAACCTGATCCACCGCTTTATACTCGCGTCCATTATACACACGGATTTGTGTGATTTTCTCAGTTACCATGTTCTCTGCATCACCATAATTTAGCGAATCTCTTACTTTTAGTGACCCACTTAATGCTTTGATATAAGTAATTCTTGCTCCATGATCATCATGACGAATACGATAGACACGACCAGCAAAGGCCCCCTCATTTGAATAATCGGTTACCGTGAGCAGATCCAACTTCTGTAGAAATTCATCTACACCCATTCCTTGAAGAGCAGAACCAGATGCATAAGGGAATATGTCGTGCTCTTGAATTAAGCGTTTCATCGTATTTAGCCATAGATCCTTACTGTAGCCATTCTCCATATAATGTTCCAGTAGAGCTTCATCGCGTTCTGCGATAAAATCAACTAGTTCCTCGCTCATTCCGCCATTTTCAAACAGAGAATCTGTTATATTACATATATATTTTGTGAAATTCGTCTGAATATCTTGCACTACTTGATGAACATCAGCACCTACCCGGTCCGTTTTATTAATAAAAAAGAAGCAAGGGATCTGATATTTATGCAGAAGCTCCCACACGATCTCGGTCTGGCTTTCGATTCCTTCCACCGCACTAATCAAGATGATCGCAATATCCATTGCCTGAATTGCCCGTTCCATCTCGGGTGAGAAATCAATATGTCCTGGTGTATCGATCAGATAATAATTAGAATCACCGTAGGTGAACATCCCCTGATCAGAGAACACCGTAATACCCCGTTGCTGCTCGATTTGATGGCTATCCAAAAATGAACTCTTATGATCTACTCGGCCACGCTGTTTAATACTCTTTGTACCATATAATAGTTGCTCCGAGAAGGTTGTCTTCCCGGCATCAACATGCGCTAGTATTCCAATAGTTTTGTTCATCGTTTCCGAAACTCTGATTCAGCGACCACTTTTACTTTCTCTCTAAATTTAACAACAACCTTATCACTAGCAAATATTAGGAACAGCTTCAAGAACCACTTCAATGGATTATTGGTTACGGTATATCTTAATTTTGTATTGTTAACATCTACGCGATGCAATTCATACAATCCAGTAATCTCAAATAAGTTCGCCAATGTAAATCCTACCTTTAATCTCTTATCGTTCAGAGTATTTGAATATTCTAGCGTATGGACATCGTACTCTTCAATGCGTTTGCCTTCTTTGTAATGTTGACGGTATACACTACCGACAAATTCTTCAGTAATCTTGACTGGTTTATTCTCCACAACTTGTGGCATGATCTTCTGCATCTGTTCTAACGAACCATTTAGATACGACCATACATGTTCTATTGGCGTATTTATCTCAATTTCCTTCGACCATTGCTTCAATATTATTACCCCTAACTTATTAATTCCTGTTTATCTATTCTACATTATCTATGTATACCTTCCAATCAATACCTAGATGACATATTTGGCTTCATATGTTACTCAGTCTCTGTGATTTTTTGTATTTCACCTGAGCGTCTATCAATATAGAGCCATGAAATTTCCTTAACTACATCCACTGGAGATAAGTATACGACCCAAAAATCCCTTTCCATGCTTATCCCACCTACGCTCCGTTGAAACGACTGACTAGCGATATATCTTTCAGCGATTTTCCTTGATTCTGCCCTTGATACTGTGAAGAAATCATATAGTAATACGGTGGTGATGATAATGGCTGTCACAAGCAAAATACCGCCAATGATTTTCTTCATAATTTTACCTCACGAATTTATTCTGGTTAGTTAGTATATACGTCTATATCGAGTTCCTGACCCATTTGAATCTACATTCAATTCACTTAATAACCTCTAATTCATTATTCATATCGTCTATTTGAAATAACATTTCATCCTTCAGTTCTTAAATCGCATGATACAAGTTTACTTGTCGAACGAGGGTTAGCGTGTATTTCGTTGCTTGATCTGTGCCAACTTTTTTTCGAAGCCATTCTCCATCTCCAGGTATTCGTTCCGAGCTTCCAATTCCTTGATCCGCAGCTTAAGACGTTCATGCTCATCTAGTTCCTCTACAGGCTTTTTGCGACCGCGATTGTCCTTGAGAGCATCCTCACTGCCTGCTTGATATTTCCTAACCCATGTGTACACTTGCTGATAGGATACATCGTACTTTACGATCGCTTTCTGATAATCCAAATCATTAGCGATGGTATATTGTGCAATTTCAATACGTTCTTCAAAAGCTGTTTTACGTCCTTTATTCATATGAGATAGTCCTTTTCCTTTACGAGTAGGTTTTAATTCTATCTCACTAGTATACTTGGAAATCCATTTCCTTAGGACACTTATACTTGAAATATGGTACTTTTTTGTTACCGCTGATAAGGAGTAATGACCAGACAATACCTCTTTAATAGCAGCAAGCTTCACTTCCTTTGAGTATGTTTTCCATGTCTTTGATTCCTTTAGTCCTTCCAAACCATCTGCCTTATATTTTCTTATCCAATCCGTGACGTTCCCTTGCTTACCCCGAGCTGTTTTGCTTCAGTTTGGATTTGACTTATGCCCAAGACACCGCTGAACGGCGTGTAATTTTGCTTCTAGAGAAGTAGGACTTCTTTTAGACATTAGAAAAACTCCCATCATTGTAGTAGTAGAGGTTTTGTTTTTTTCTACTGTCTACTATGATGGGAGCATATCAACCCTCTAGGTCTGCTATTTTTAGTGAATCAGTCTCTTTTTAGAAAATTAGCTGTCTCATCAGAAGATTAATCTACTTTTGGGACATCCCCTCAAGTGTTACGAATCTAATTTTTTGAGAACAATAGAAGCGTTTACGTTTTCTTGTGTGCCACCTATCACAGACGCAAGGCCAACTGCTGCAGCGGAAGAATGATTTCGAAGGGTAAGAACATCGTTGGCTACTATTGCGATTATAGCCTGACCATTGTTTTGCTGAGTGCCTGCACCTGAACCGTAGATAGTTCCGGCAACCGGCAAACCATTTAAATATAGTGCGAATTGGTTGGGTTCTGTACCTGACACTGAGAAAGTAACCTCGTAGTCTCCCGGAGTGATAACTAGAATTTGAGTGGTTCCGGGGGTATGTGTAATTCCTGGAGTCATTATTCCATTTGTATCAAAAATGACATCAGCCTCTACAGCTACCGTTTGAGGAGTTAGGTTGTAAATGTACCCGTATTCGGCTAGCCCAGCAGTGGCGCCTGTTGCTCCTGTAGCTCCCGTTGTGCCTGTGTCGCCCGTTCCTCCCGTTGCTCCTCTTGCTCCTGCGTCGCCCGTTGCGCCTGTTGCACCTGTTGCTCCTGCGTCGCCCGTTCCGCCAGTAGCTCCTGTTGCTCCTGTTGCTCCTGCGTCGCCCGTTCCGCCAGTAGCTCCTATTGCTCCCGTTGCTCCCGTTGCTCCTGCGTCGCCCGTTCCGCCAGTAGCTCCTGTTGCTCCTGTTGCTCCCGTTGCTCCTGTGTCGCCCGTTCCGCCAGTAGCTCCTATTGCTCCCGTTGCTCCTGCGTCGCCCGTTCCGCCAGTAGCTCCTGTTGCACCTGTTGCTCCTGCGTCGCCCGTTCCGCCAGTAGCTCCTGTTGCTCCCGTTGCTCCTGTGTCGCCCGTTCCGCCAGTAGCTCCTGTTGCTCCTGTTGCTCCTGTTGCTCCTGCGTCGCCCGTATCGCCTGTTGCACCTGTTGCTCCCGTTGCTCCTGAGTCGCCCGTTGCGCCAGTAGCTCCTGTTGCTCCCGTTGCTCCTGAGTCGCCCGTTCCGCCAGTAGCTCCTGTAGCTCCCGTTGCGCCTGCGTCGCCCGTATCGCCTGTTGCTCCTGTTGCTCCTGTTGCTCCTGTTGCTCCCGTTGCGCCTGTGTCGCCCGTTGCACCTGTTGCTCCTGTTGCTCCTGCGTCGCCCGTATCGCCTGTCGCACCTGTTGCACCTGTTGCTCCTGTATCTCCTGTATCTCCTGTTGCACCTGTTGCTCCTGCGTCGCCCGTATCGCCTGTTGCACCTGTTGCTCCTGTTGCTCCTGTTGCTCCTGTGTCGCCCGTATCGCCTGTTGCACCTGTTGCTCCTGCGTCGCCCGTTCCGCCAGTAGCTCCTGTAGCTCCCGTTGCGCCTGCGTCGCCCGTATCGCCTGTTGCTCCTGTTGCTCCTGTAGCTCCCGTTGCGCCTGTGTCGCCCGTTGCACCTGTTGCTCCTGTTGCTCCTGCGTCGCCCGTTCCGCCAGTAGCTCCTGTTGCTCCCGTTGCGCCTGTTGCTCCTGCGTCGCCAGTTCCGCCAGTAGCTCCTGTTGCTCCTGTTGCTCCCGTTGCACCTGTTGCTCCTGTTGCTCCTGTTACCCCTGTTGCGCCCGTTATGCCCGTTGTGCCTGTTACGCCTGTTGCTCCCGTTGCTCCCGTTGCGCCTGTTGCGCCCGTTATGCCCGTTGTGCCTGTTATGCCTGTTGCTCCCGTTATGCCCGTTGCGCCTGTTGCGCCTGTTGCGCCCGTTGTACCAGTAGCCCCTGGGACTCCTACTCCAGTAACTCCAGTAGCCCCAATTGGTCCTTGTTGTCCTTGTTGTCCTTGTGATCCTTGTGATCCTCGTTGTCCTTGTGGCCCATGTGGTCCTCGTGGTCCTCGTGGTCCTCGTGGTCCTCGTGCTTTTCGTGATGATGTGACATTGACGACTATTACTTTTTGTTTTGTAAAGCACTTACAACTTTTTTTCTTACACTTAGAACATGGTTTTGGGTCTTTTATTTCACATTGACAATTCCTGTGATCACAATGAGAACAACGTTTTTTATTATGGAGTATACTTCGTTTCTTTGAGAATTTTAATTTATTCACTTTCACCTTCCTCATGAATCATTCCTCCTCTTTTGCCTTGTACATAATATGAACAAAATTAAAGGTCGGAACGGCATGTGCACAAGGGTTTTCAGCATTTGTCCACATATATATTTGTGCTCTCCTGGACAATAACGAAAAAACTGATTGCCTGAGCAACCAGTTTCATTTTTCTCTTTTTTAATGTTACGAGCTTTTTTGATTTTCATGGAGTTCAATATGTTCGTTGTTCATTTAATCCTTAAGTGTCTTCGTCACTTTTATATTCTAAATATCTCTAGGCTGACATTCTAAAGCCTTACAAATCGCCTCTAAGGTTGATAATCGAATAGCTTTTTCCTTGCCATTTTTTAACATGGAAATATTAGCCATCGTTATTCCAACCCTCTCCGAAAGTTCTGTAACGCTCATTTTCCTTTTAGCTAGCATCACGTCAATATTGATTATAATCGCCATGTTATTCACCTCAGACTATTAAGTCATTTTCTGTTTTTATATCGATGGCTTCTTGCAAAAGCCGTTGAAGAACAGCAGCGAAGACTGCAATTACTATAGAAGCAAAAATAATTGTAAATCCAATGATGGCTATTCCAGCATGCAAAGCATTTTGCGATATAAGAAATACACTGCCTATCACAAATAACACACTAATCACAATTGCACAGTATTTAATAGACGTCAACGACTTTACAGATAGTTCTGAGAAAGCACTGTTTTTATTAATATAGTTTAAAATATTTAATGCTTGATACAAAGCAAAGAAAAACGGGATCGCCGTTATGTACAATCCGGATAAGATGGGATATTGCAAATAAGCAAACTCTGGAAATTTCTCTGCCGCGTCATTTGCTTGCCAAGGTAACCAAAATATACACAATGAAAGTATCGTTATCCCGATAATACAAATAACTACTTTTAAAAATGTTATTGTTCCTCGTTTCATCAAAAGCACCTCACTAATTCAGTGTATTATGATTGTTTTATATATCCCTTTTCATAACGTACTAATCCGTAGTTCATAGAAATACTGCACAATTGGATGCTTTAACTTCATCTTCTCGCTCATGTTCAAAATCCGCCTTTTTCCAATTCGTCTGTCCACCAATGCTAGAATATTCAATAAGATATCATTGCTCTCTATGCTTTCCTCTATAGGAATGGATAAAAACTCCTATGTAAAGAAATTAGTGTAACGAGTCTTTAGGATATCCCTGAGTCTCTACGTCAATTTTGTATTCTAAAATATCTCCAGGCTGACATTCTAAAGCTTTACAAATCGCCTCTAAAGTTGATATTCGAATTGCTTTTGCCTTTCCATTTTTCAATATAGAAATATTAGCCATCGTTATTCCAACCCGCTCCGAAAGTTCTGTAACGCTCATTTTCCTTTTAGCTAGCATCACATCAATATTGATTACAATCGCCATGTTTATCACCTCAGACTATCAAGTCATTTTCTGATTTTATTTCGATGGCTTCTTGTAAAAGCCGTTGAAGAACTACCGCAAAGACAGTAACCACCATGGGAGCAAAAATCATGACCATTCCGACTAATATGAGACCCGGTGCGTCATCTATCTCCGCCATGATATAGACGAATGGTAGGGTCACAACATACAAGCCACTGATTGTGATGGCACAGTTTTTGATTTTCTTTAGAGCACTTACAGATAACTCCGAGAAAGCTTGGTTCTTGTCAATATAGCTTAAAAGGTTAAACGATTGATACAACGCGAAGTAAAATGGGATCACTGAAACATACATAACCATTAAAATGTCCTACACCACAAAAGCTAGATCAAAGCCTCTTTCTGCTGCTTCATGTGCTTCATTCGCTATCTGGGGCAACAAAAATAGACATAAAGCAAGAACCGGTATGCCGATAAAAATAACAGCTACCTTTAAAAAGAGTGTTGAACTTCGTTTCTTAAAAAGCACCTCATTTATTTTAAATTGACTTTAACATAAAATTTATCGTTTAACAATAAATTATTATTGAATTATATCAAAAGAGTTATTCAATATGGCCAAGATTTTATATATATATTGACAAGATATTAGCTAGTTTTGCGTAATACAATAGAGATAGCATCCATCGTGAATTTACCTAAACGGCTAATAACCTATTTCGGGGCAATGTGATCACGAATTTTCGGATTACTTGTATCCACAAGGGTTGTTACAATCAATCCTCCAACTTGTTTGCTCATTGTAGCCGCATGATAAGCAAGCATATCTCCAATACTGCTCCTAATAAAGCAATCGTTTTACCGTCTTGTTTGATTTCCTGTTCGATCAACTCCGTAAGTATTTCAATCCATATATCCTTTTTTTGTAACATTCGTGCATAGGATTTCAATAATCTACCACTTCCACCTGTACCATCAATTAAAATAACTTTGATTTTTGGATCTCGAACGTACATACGATCCAGATGGACATGATAATCGTTCCAATAGCACAGAAATAGTTCACCTTATTGTCGTTAAACTAAATATCACGTTAGTTGAGAAAAGGCTGCCGTGCAGCAGCCCTCCTGGCACTAAACTATTGTTCCTCGTTAGTTTAAAGGATGTTTTGCAATCATACCTGGTACTGATGTGCTTCCGAAATGTTGTATTTCTCTGGCTAGGCTACCAAATATTTTTTTAAGGTTACTTGCCTCATGTTCATAGAAATTTGGCCACAGATCATTATATTCTGTAACCGTGATGGCTTCATCAATTCCCATAATAATTACCCCCGCTAAATAAATAGACATTAGAAAATAATATCACATTGGAGTGGACTTAAGTATTGTTTTTATAAGCTATGCTGCCAGTTACTTCAATAAAAAAAGAGGAGTTGCTGATATCTTATTATAAGTAATATATATACTGAATCTTATACCAAAACTTTATAGTTTAAGTGCTGATACTCTTTATATCAATTAAGCTCTGTTAGATAATAATATTGGTATATGGATATGCTTAAAGGAGGGATGTAATTTTCCCTCCTTTTATATTCGCAATTGAAAACGATTGAGAATCAAAATTATCTCTACAACTTGGAATTTATCAATTTGACTTTCATAATAGCATTTAAAGGCATATTACATTATCAATTGTTTTTTACTTTGTATTATGCTCATTTTGTTCGCTCTACAGAATACAGAAAAAATTCCATATCTATATTCCTAAAATTCTTAGTATCTTTATCAATAATATTCATACCGTTTCGAACAGCAACTTTTTGAGAGGCTATATTTGTGTCCCTAATAATAGAATAAACCCTATTTGCATTAAGAACTGAGAAAGCGTATTCCTTGCAAGCAATTGCCGCTTCTGTTGCGTAACCTTTGTGCCAATACGCTTTTTGAAACAAAAATCCTATTTCCAAAATTTCTTTTTCTCTCCAGCCTTGCATTGTCAAGCCACATTGACCAATCATTTCGTTTGTTTCTTTTAATACAACAGCCCAAAGTCCAAAACCATACTCTTCATATCTTTTAAGATGTCTGTTAAGCCAATTTTGTGCTTCTTCTAAGTTGAATGCACTTTCATAAGCAGCACGCATTACTTCCTCATCACACAATATTCCGCACAATGCATCATAATCGGACTGCACCATTTCTCTAATTATAAGACGTTTTGTTTCTATCAAAAATCTCCCAACTTTCTATTATATCAATAACCTTTCAAAAATTCCTTTCTTCTCGTTGTTCTATGAGTAAAAATGACCTGGCAGGAATAATTATTGCTTCATAATAGTCAACACCGTCTATTACAAGACCAGATTCCAGTAATGGAATTAATATTTTTCCAGAACCAACCATTGCTTCAAGAATGCGTCCCTTTGTATGTTTTAACTGATCTCGATAATACTCTACATCCCCACCAAAAGAATCACCAATTTTCTTTGTGTGGTCATATACCTCTGTACATAATGCACCATATTTACTGAAAGACATATAGTTATTTCCCCTCCATATTTGGTATCTTAGAAAGGGACTTTAGAAAATAATTATCCCTTCCGCACCTCTAAATTCGTTCTACGGAAAAACAAATTAAATATTTTCATTTTAATCACTCTCTTTCTTATAGGATGCTTAATTATGGCATAATCTGCAATATTTGAACAAGAGAATTATTAATTTTAATTGAGCAATCCTGCCTGTTAGTTAAACCTCGATGCACAAAAAAACATCCTGCATATTCATATTTACAGGATGCTTTTTATATATTATTTGGTTATACCCACTTTTTTTATATTACGTTCTTTCTTTCCATACAACAGGTAATATAAAAAAAGTGTTGCTAATACAATTATTCCGAGCATGACATACAAACCACTATATCCTGTAGCTGGAATTATTAATCCGAGAATAGAGGGGCCCAATCCGTTTCCTAGATCATAAAATATAAAGAAAGTCGCAGTTGCTAAGCCAACTCGGTGGGGTTCAGCTACACGGATTGCTATAGCTTGAGATATAGAAGAAATATTACCGAATCCCAGAGCAACTAATGCGCCAGCCAATAACAATGTAGCACTGCTAGAAACTGAACTTAACACGAGCATTCCTACCCCATAACTAATAAGAGCCGGATATATGATTATATTTGCTCCTTTTTTGTCCATCATTCGTCCTGTAAAAGGTCGTGAGATCAAGACAAAAACAGTATATATCATGAAGAAGAAACTTGCTGCGTCTAATAGTCCTAGTTCCAAAGCATAAACATTCAAATATGAAACTATGCTAGAAAAAGAAAAAGCCATTATAAACATAATAATTCCTATCGGTATCACTTTAGGCTCAATAAAGTCAGAGATTTTTAATCCCTTTTCTTTTTTCATATCAGTATTCTTAGGTGCAGAAAATTTCACAAAACATGCGATGATTAAATTTATAATTCCAATGAACAGAGAGAGAGAAAAAATCATATTAAAATTTCCGTTTTGACTCATATTCAAACCAATAAATGGACCAATACCGGTGGCTAGTGCAGTACTAATGGCAAAATAACTAATCCCTTCACCTTTTCGCGAATTAGGAATACTAAGTACTACAACTGTACTTACAACAGTAGTTACTATACCCACTGTGATACCGTTTAGAAACCTACTTAATATGAGAAAAACAATATTAAAATGAACAAAGTAAAGTAAAGTTGTTAAAATAAAGAAAAATAACCAGATCATCAAGATTTTCTTGGTTTGTACAAGACGTCCTGTAAATAAACGCCCTAATAAAGAACCGATAATAAAAATACCTGTAATGATACCCGCTTGGCCGGGAGATGCGTTAAATTCATTAATTGCATATAGCGTAATCGTCGCGTTTAATAAAAAGAAAATTAATATCATAAAGAAATTGATTAACGAAAGAATAATAAAGTTTTTCGTCCATAGCTTAGTATTCATCTGGTTCATAGTTATTCTCCTGCCTGTCTTATTGATTCGGGAAATTATAGTATAGATTCTTAATCTCATAAATAAATTGAGACCCTTAAAGGGTCTCAATTTACTTGCACACAATCTCCATATCGACTCATATTTCTTCCATTAAAAAGTGTACGTTTCTCCGTCTTCGGGAACTAATAACCTGGAGGAAAACCCTTTTTCTTCTCCAAAGCGTTTTAGTTCTTTTCTAGATAATGTCCAGTGGTTTACTGCTTCCATATGGACAGAGATAATTTTGGCATTGGGAGCCGCCTTATGCACCTTATAAACATCTTCTTTGCCCATAATAAGTGAGCCCATATCATGCCAAATATTATCTCCAGCGTTCACAACGATAATCTCAGGATTGTGGGAATCGATTTCTTTTTGGACACCGTCATACCATACTGTATCTCCAGCTATATATAATGTCTTCTCGTCGGCATGTTTGAAGACAACACCACACACCTGACCCATAATTTTTAGTAAATCTTCCCCTCTACCATGCTCGCCTTGTGTTTTAATTAATTGAATACCTTCAAAAAGCGTATCTTCACTAAGTATTTCTACTTGCTGAAAACCGTCGTTTTCAACTTGTTTAGCATCCTGTTCGTTTTGTACATAAACTTTAATACCTTTGGGAAGCACTTCTTTTGCTATATCATCATAGTGATCTAGATGCGAATGAGTCAGTATCACTGCATCGACATCCTTGATGATCTCGTGAACGGACATTGGCAATTCAATTATAGGATTTCTCATATCCTCTCTGATTCCAGCCAAAAATGGAGGATACAAACCTTTGTCCGCGAGAAGTGGATCGACTAAGAATTTTTTACCTGCATAATGGACAATGATTGTCGCATTTCGGATTTGTTGAATGTACATATTTAAAAGAATTCTCCTTTTGTTTTTGTATTTTGTTTCTTAACAAGGTTAAGCTTATACTATATGCTACGTTCAATTACACAGATTAAATAAAGTGTATTGACCTTTTCACTTTATTTTTTAAAGGAGATGCGTTGGATTTGGATCAAACAGATAAACGAATTATTGAAGAGCTGAGTCAAAATAGCCGAATTACAATGAAAGAATTAGGGGGAAGAGTTCACCTAACTGGACCTGCAGCAGCAACCCGAGTGGAGAAACTAGAGGATACTGGAGTTATAGAGGGATTTAGTCTTAAGGTTAATCATACAAAATTAGGATGTTTTACGTATGCATTTCTCAATATCTATATCGAAAGTACACACCATCAACCATATCTCTCATTTATTCAAGAAAAAAAGGATCACATCCTTAATAATTATAAAATAAGCGGTGATGCTTGCTATCTGCTAGAATGCAGGTTTCCAAGTAATGAAGCGTTAAACCAATTTTTATTAGAGTTAAACAATTACGCTAACTACAAATTATCCATTGTGATTGATAAAACCTTGTAAGCAAGAACGTGCAAAGAAACCTGTCTTTCTGAGAAGCGAATCTGTATATTTAGCATCTGGAATTGATCAGTATCTAAAAAACGATTTTAGAACAAAGTTTCTACTATAAAACAACTTGCCTATTAGCTTAAAGAAAAAGAAGCCAGTCTATTGATCGGCTTCTTTCTTGTTCTTATTGAACTAAAGTGTTCCGTTAGTTCAATCGGGTATTTTACTCTAGCCTATTAGAAACGCAGATTGCCCCCGATCAAAACTTTGGTCATTGGATCGAAAAACATTGTTATCGGTCCCAGTAGACCGTCCATTTCAGTGTTAAATTGAACAGATATTACAACATCTAACTTTCTGCCTTCTATCCAGTTGCCAACGTTTTTTCCAGACTCTAGGGTCACTTTGGCTTTCTCTTTCGGCGTGGTTAAAGTGCTTCGTTCCTTTTCTGAGATTTTGGTCCAAGCTAGATTCCTAAATTCATCTTCATTTTTAAGTTTGTCATAATGGAAGACATAATAGTACCAACCGTCGCCCAGATTCTTATATTCCTTCACATAGCTGAATTTCGAAGGATCGCCTTTGGCCATCTCCGGTAGGCTGAGGTAGGTAATGCCTTGTTGATACAAGTTGTCTTTGGCGTCAATTAAAAAATCAATACTTTTACTTGGATCATCATTTAAGGATGATATCCTTTTCACAATACCTTCTTGGAACAACGTTTGAGCGAATTGTTGAATATCAGGGTCTTGGATTTTCTCGATGGCATATTCTTGTTGAAGTATGACCGGCCGAGTCTGGAATACTCTTTCATTCTCTAACAGATAACTGCCTAGAATATCAAAGTCTTCACGACGGTTTTGAAAATATTTAATAACCTCAGTCTCTGGAAGCTTCAACACTTCGCTAACGTTCAAGGGAATAATGAAATCACTTGCCACGACATGCTCCGTGCCTTTGCTTTTCAAGCCAGCACATCCGCATACCGCCAATGCGAAACAAATAAGAATTGAAATGAATTTCACCGGCCCAAGATTCATATTACCTCCCTCCAATTGAACAAATTTTCCTTTTTCTTGTAAATCGTTCTTAATTATGTTAGACGTATTTAGTAGCGACGAAGTTTCGCTGTTATGCACGTTATAATAGATGGCAATCGGTTGATTTAGTCCTTCTAATTTTTGTATCCGTTAAGCTAAACTGCCCGTTAGCTTAATTCCAAAATCCGTCGGGTAGACCGAGGGGCAATAGCTCCAATGCTTGAATATGTAGTTATCCGATGGATTCCCTCCTATGAAACATTAATCTCTCTTTTCATTAATTTCTTAAATGCAGAGTAATCTTGACCGGATTTAATAAAGCCTAGTATTTTTTCGGCACATTCTGTTGGACTCAACTCTTCAGTATTTACTTTAAGGTCATATTCATTAAAGGAATATATTTGGTCGTATTGGGAATTCGCTAGTCCAATCTGTCGATCTCCTCTGATTTTCTCTCTTCTTGTGAGTTCTTCTTTCGAGCATAATACGCCTACAAACAGTGTTGGATGATCGAACAATAGATCAAGGTAATCATTTAACCGCTTGTCATTGTCGATTACGGTATCGACGATTACATTTAAACCCATTTCTGAAAACAACTTAATTGTTGCATAATAAACTGAGCCTATGGGATCAAAAAGTATTTTTCCAACATCATCTACTTCTCTTGTAGGTTCAATATCCGGAAAATTATTATCAATAAAATCATCGTAATTACCAAAAAAAGCATCTACGGATAAATGATGAAAAGGAATCTCTTTCTGATTTTTCAGTTCCATAGAAATACTAGTCTTTCCGGAACTTGAAGTTCCGTTCAAGAACACAATAAGTCCTTGCTTCACACGAATCACCCTCACATATAAGATTTGCGTATCATTCAGACAACATTATATTCATAAAGTTTATTAAATTATCCAACTGATAAAATATTCGAGAAACTATTAAAATATCCTGCCCGTTAGCTTAACGCCAGCGACAAGTTCGCCCTTAATAAAATGTAAAAATGCTCGATCATACTCTAATTGGTACCTTGCCATTTTATCAGTATCCTTTTTACCTCTATAAAATGACCCCTGAATGGATGCGCTTCTGCTTATATACTCATCTACTAATCCATTTGTAATTGCATCATTTCCCATTTTGAGAATTGTTTCACCCAAAAGCTTAAAGAGAAGCTTATGCAAACCCTCGTTTTTCGGATCGCTTTTGATTTTTTGATCTAACAACACATAATGTTCTTTATCGAATAATGGGTGATTCTGAAATCCATTTAGTCATAGAACCATTTATACGTAAATTTCAAAATTTCGAAGCCTCGTTTAATTATTGATTATCAGAATTACAGCATCTAAAGCTATCCGCGAGTTGACTGAACAATCCTGCCCGTTAGTCTGACTCCGACCACCACGGTGCATCACAGAATGTCGCACCCTATATGGGTAGCACTCATGGGAGATTAATCCTACTCTGGTTATTGCACCAGCCTTGCCTTTTTGTTTGTTGTATATGATGTTCTTTATGCTTAAAATATCTAACAATCTCTATATGATTACTCAAGAGGCTCAGCCTTTTTTTAAAAGTGTTATTCTGGGTCTACTTTATTATGCTCTTTTTCAGGGTTTGAGCTAATTTAATTTTCATGGGAGCTGAACAGGCTGCCGATGATCTCGCCAGCCTGTTGTCATGGTGCTATCGTTCTCGTTAGCATTACTGATTTTAATAACCAAAATCATTCAAATAATTGGTAATTACACTTTTATCTTCATGCCACCACAACATTTTATTCTCCTTAATTTTTTCAAATCCAAGTTTTGTAGCTAACTGTATGGATGCTTTATTACCTGTATCACATCCCCAATTTGGTACTATATTATGTTCTAGACAATGATTAATAAATGCGTTGCACGTTAATTTTGCTAATCCAATATTTCTATATCCATCGTTAGTAAATATGGCAATCTCAGCTCTGCTATTTCCAACAAAACCAGAAATACATAAACTAACAATTTGATTGTCTACAAGCACACAATAACCAAACCCATTCAACAGGAACTCCTCTTTCGATCCCCAATGTGGATGTTGATTTATTTCAAATAAACTGCTTCCCAAAGGTTGAACTATGAACTCGTTTGGAACATTACCTACAAGGCTATTAGAACCCTTAAACTTTGATTCATTAAATATAAAAGAAGAATGAGATAAAGTAACGGTCAGACCACCTAAAAGAAGCTCAAGCAACTCAATCCACTCATCAGAAGAGGTAAATAGATCATAATAAGTGGAATGGTTATTTTTATCACTTAAAAATATTGTAATATCCTTATTGAAAATATTGTCATTAGTATCTCCAACGACAATATACTTTCCACTACGGCTTGCAATCAAACAGCATGTAGGTTCTATTTTGTGGTTAACAAATATCCTTCCAGACTGAATATTCTCAATTACAGCATAAGCATATACCGCCTTGTAATGAACAGTTCTCATTAGTGGAAGTACGATATAATATTCATCATTTCTTAACTCAATCATTGATAATCCCCCCTCATATTTAGACGTTATATTAACTTATCTTGATCTGCTCGTAATATGATATATCTTAATTCTACATTCAAGTCGGATTTTACTTTTATTTTGCAAATCAAACATCCCCTTAAGATTACAATGTACCTTGCCTTGAATACTTGCATACCGAACTCTACTAATCAACAGCTATCTCAATCCTTTCATTAATATGCTTTCATATAATGCATACCTTCTATTAAAAGATACTCAGGCTCCACAGTGCTATCAAATAACAAGGCTTGGATATCCATTTGTTGGTCCACATCACGATAAGAATCACCAGTCAACGCATGGCCTAATTCCCCATATATGTAAGAGCAAGCTTATAGAAGGCATCCTTCTCACCAATCTTGCTACATTCATTCCTTCACCTCTCTCCCCTATAAGAGTAATGATCATGGTAAAAAGTTCATTTCCCCTACAATAACTTATTTCAACATGGAAAAAAGGCATAATTCTTATGAATTACACCTCCATTATTCCAGTACACTTCATTTTCTCAGACTCAACCTTTTATTATAAAATTACGTACTTTCATCCATTTTCCTGAAATAAATTCATCAATCGTTCCCGTTTTCGGTCTAACACAGAATCGATGTTGTGTTCCTCTATCAAATCCCACCGCTTCAAAAATTAAGCCGTCACCTAGTTGTTCCTTATAAAACACCTGCTTCAATCCCAGCCTATTCATCATTTCAAGCTTTACATTCTCAATATACGTGCGTGAATACGTTCTAGACATTTGTGTTCCTCCTATTAATGCTAGTGAAATTATAGAGAAAATCCTGCAACACAATATATGTGGATTTGATTTTCTCATTATTCAATCCCCCAATATATCCTTATAACGCACTCCACATGTGTCGTATGGTCAACGTCAACATTGTATCTTCATCAGCCTTAAGTATATCAGATAATCTCTGTTCACATCTAACGGCTCAATAGTTATATTCATCTACATATTTATCATCTCATGGATTTTTTGCAAGGTATTAAGGTGCATTGATTTATCTTCGGGCGACTCAGCGAATTTATACCACTCCACAAGCCTGTATCCGAACATAGTAAGGATTAGTTCATAGATACAATGATCGGAAAAATGGGACACATCCGCATATTCCGAAAAACCCCTGTAATACGCCGGAATGCATTTTTGGTAGTATTCAATCATATGACAGACGTCCACTTCATTTTCATCCGCTAATAAACTCGCGATATCCTCGCCCATGTACCCCCATCCGGTGGTATCCCAATCGATAACAACGATTTCACTGTCTGAATAGAATATGTTTGCCACCCAAAAATCTCTGTGGCAAAGCACTATGGGTAGCTTTTCAATGCGACTGAATATTTCGTCCGCATTGTTATCTATGTCTATGAGCATTTTACACAGATGCTTCGGAATTTCGCAGTCATCGGAGCGTATGTAATCATACAAAACATTCCATGATCGATACCGAAGATAGTAGTTTTTCATAAACTCAACCTTGCTTAAATTGGGCAGATTCTGCAATACGTTTGGTCGTTCAGTGTACAACTTGCCTTGAAATTTCCCTAATTCTTCGGCTATACGTTCATACATTTCCGAGGTCAGATTTAAGCCTGAGACACCATCAATATATTCCATCCATAGTTGAATCTCATCGCCATTTATTTCGGCGTGATAACACTCCGGAGAACGGAAGGAATCGGTGAAAACCTCTTTAAAATCCGATGAATAGAGGTCATATTCCCTTCGCCATGATTCCGGATCACCATAACGCTCAAATTTTTTCTGTGTTTTCCAAACTATTTTATACGGCAGATTTTCACCATCGGAAGTTTCAGCCATACCTGTTACAAGCAGAACATCTCCTACTGTCCCGCCTTGCAATTCTTTGAGTTGATAATCTGCGCGGATTATCGTCTTGTCGAGCATTTTACTCAAAACAAGCGCCAGTATTTCGGGCTTCAAAAATCTTTCATCATGGTTATTCATATCTTGTTTCCTCCTTTTTTACCCTTATGTCGCATGGCAATCGACTTATGCAATGCCCGTTTATCGATGAGATACCCCGATTTATCATTCACAAACTTGTTTTCTCGCTTCTGTACAAGGTAACGCTCCCAATGCTCTGACGCCAATGATCCATCGGCAAGGGCGGCAAGAACTGCGCAGCCCGGCTCGGTCTGATGGCGGCAGTCATTGTAGCGACACTGTGTGAATAATTCCTCCACGTCGTGAAATCCCGCCCTGATTCCTTCGTCCGCATCAAACAGCCCAAGTTCACGCATACCCGGAGTATCAATAACCATCGCGCCGGATGCGAGCATGAAAAGCTGGCGATGCGTTGTTGTGTGCCGACCCCGGCTGTCGGCCTCGCGGATAGCCTGAACAGTCATCACTTCCTGATTCATCAAGGCGTTTAGCAGCGAGGATTTCCCCACGCCGGACATGCCGAGGAATACCACGGTTTTTCCTGGTTGCAGATATTCACTCAACCTGTCTAAACCACTCCCGGTGTGACTGGAAACTGCGTGTACCGGCACATTAGGATCGGTTTTCTGAACCTCAGCTAACGGTGCGCTGAAATCCGGGACTAAGTCAGCTTTTGTTAAAATTACGACAGGCTGGCCGCCGCTCTGCCGCGTCTGTGTCAGGTAGCGCATGATGCGGCTGACCTTGAAATCCCAGTTTAGGGACGACACGATAAATACGTAATCAAAATTCGTTGCTACGACTTGCTCCAGTATAGTTTTGACAAACCCTGCTGCGTGTCCTGAATAGTCAGCGCGGGAAAATTTCGAGCGGCGGGGCAGCAATTTGGCAATGCGCGAAGCGCCGTTTTCGTTATATTGTAGAAATACAAAATCACCAACGCACGGAAAATCCTCCCGAGTCCCCGCAGAGTGGTAGAACGCGCCCTTCAATACAGCCGTCACTTCTCCTTGTTCGGTGATGACGGTATATTGCTCTCGCTGAAGTTCCGTAACCCTTCCGGGTATTAAACCTATCGGCGGCGTTTCTGCTTCGATATAACCGTATTGTTTCAAATCAATCATTGAACCGATCCACTCCTAAAATTAAAGTTATTGTTGGGCATAAAAATACCGCGAAACAGCAGCCTCCTAAGAAGCTGCTGTTTCGCGGCGAAAAGCCGAAAGTCAGCTTATAATCAAAGATTGGAATTTACTATGCCCGATATTCGGTTAAGGCAAAACCAACAATACCATAAAAGTAATCATTACAAACATCTCCTTTCGAGGGAAAAAATAGAAATACAAATTCACTTCTATATTGTGACATAAACCTTTGTGAGAAATCTAAGGAAAATTTGATTATAATCAAATCTTATCGGTCAGCTACCTCTCCAACTCAATCCCCCAACTGTCGTATATAACATAAATAAAATGTGTATTTTAGAGTAATATCATCCCCGATATAGAGGGATATTCCTTCACAATAAAGACTGCCGACGAGTGCCGACAGTCAATGTATATTGCTAATCGATTTTAAAAAGACGTATTATTTCACCGTCTATTACGTCTTCACTAACTTTTATAAATCCTAAAGATTCATATAACTTTCCCGCAATTTGATTATCTGGTCGATGTCCAATCATTATTCTTTTGCATTCTGGAATACTCATAAACTCAATCAACATCTCTAATGCTACCTTACCGCAACCTTTACCTTGATGAGTTTCATCAATCATTATAGCAGGAATCCAATAGTTATCATCCTTGTCTGGTTTCGTACAAAATACGATAAATCCGACTAAAACCTCTTCCGAGTAAATAGCACGCAATTCAAACTCATCAACATATTTAGATTCTGCAATCCAATAAACAACTGGTGCAGGAAAGACATTTAGCTGTTCTGGCTTAACTTTAAGCTTGGTACATTCATACCAATTTTCAATAGACACTGGCTTTAATGCAATTACCATACGAAATTCCTCCCAAATTTTACTTCGCAGAGGATTTCATCCCCTACGATTATTTCGTAACCTTCCTTACAACCATTGCAACATGGATATTCTTCATACCACATCACTCCTCTCGAAAATTAATACTCTAATGATAAAAAACTCAATCAACAAATATTCTCTCTCCTATTATTAGGTCTATCTGACGCAAAAAATCTTCTGCAAGTTCTAGCTGTCTAGTTGCAAAATCCAAATCTCCGTGACCTGCAAGGGCGAAGTCTAAGTTACCTAATACAGACATTATTATACGTCCAGTAATAGCAAATCCAAAAGCTTTCAGATCGGTACCATTGTCGATATGGCCTAATATGTATTTAAAGGTTGGCTCCTCAATTCCGCCAAACAATGCAAGATTACCAATAAAAGAAGCCAAGTCCCAGTATGCGGGCATCATTGATACATCCTCAAAGTCAGTCCAAATCCAACCTTCAGGACTTGGTAATAAGTTTCTCGCATGGGCATCTCCATGACACGGTATTAACACACTTGATTCGAGTCGCATATGCTCATCTACCCTTGAAAACACATTTAGCAGTGCTTGTATTCGTTGATCGGAGTATTTCCTCAATCTATCAGCCGATTGACATGTCCGTTCACAAACACCAAGCACAGGAAGCTCGTCATTGAAGTCTTTCATTGCGATTGAAAGTCCATTTAGAAGTTCGACGACTTCACTAGGTGAAGGAGGTTGCAACTGTGTGGGTGGAACATACTCCCCTAACGTCATCCATGTACCCGTAACATCATACGGTCCTGCATCAGTAAGGTCGGTAGGTAACAATACAGGGATACCCTTTGATTGAAGGTGACGCGACACCTGTAACTCTCTATCAAGTAAATTGTATGCGTACTCTGCATCTTCTTTTCTTCTCTACAGTTAATAACACTTGTGATATAAGTCTGCCTTTCTCCGGCACTACAACAGCTCCTTAAATTAGGTGTAAAAGTATCTTAACACCATGGATGTTTTCCTCACAGGTACAAAACAATTATAATTGACTATTCTGTCTGTTAGTTTAGTGGATTAACGTATCATTCTTTAATATAATCTAACCTCTTAGGGCAAGGTAATGAGAATACTGTCGATAATGCTGGCAGCCTGATGTCCGTGGACTCGGCACTATCATGTCACATGAGTTTAACGATATAATTATCAATGGATCTAAATTTTATATAATGAGGCGGGTCATCACAATGGAGACAGGTAATAATGTAACTTTTGAAGCAGAAACCACCAATCCCATTGAAATGCAAAAAGCAGGCTTTCAGGCGATTCTAGAAAACTTTAAAAAATATAGTGAAATTTCTAAAGAAGATTAGGTTGAAATGAATCGGACATGCAGGTTTATTCATAATTATTTGAAAACACTAATTTAAACCTTCCTTTTGGAAGGTTTTTTTCTACCAAAAATAGACGTGTTGTCTGTAACGGTAAGTTTTACGAAATAAGCCCCATTCCCTCATCAAGTCCCAACATTATGTTCATACATTGAATTGCTGCTCCCGATGAACCCTTCCCGAGGTTGTCTAGTCTGCATGCGACAACCACTTGATCGTCATTCCCTAGAACAAAAATCTCAGAATAATTGGTTCCGTTGCATACTGTCGGATCAAGAGCAAATTCGGAAATTCTCTTAGTATCATCAAGTGGGATGACTCTTACGAACGTTTCTCCATGATAATAATCTGTGAGGATAGCATGAATTTCCTGAAGGCTAGGTTGATTAATAAGTAGACGAGTAACCAAAGGAACTGTCACAACCATGCCATTGTAAAAATCGCAAACAGTCGGAAGGAACACAGGCTGAAACTCAAGATCCGTAAATTTCATCATTTCAGGTAAATGCTTATGATCCATGTTTAAACTATAGTGCTGTGGGTTCCTTATGATGTCGTTTACATCACTAAAACTGCCTGTTTCATGCTGTGCAATTAATGCCTTTCCCCCACCACTATAACCCGTTAATGAGTGGCAACAAACCGGATAATCACGTGGAAGGATTCCCCTTTGGACAAGTGGGTTAATTCCAAGCACAAATGCAGTAGCATGGCAACCTGGGACTGACACACGAGCAGCGTTAGCTATCTCGCCCCTTTGTAAAGCCGATAGTTCTGGCAACCCATAGGTCCACGCATCATTGGTACGAAAAGCCGTACTGCTATCAATAACCCGGGTATTAGGATTTATGATGAGTGTTATGGCCTCTAGAGCACTCTGGTCTGGTAGACACAAGAATACAATATCTGCTTCATTCATTAACTTTATTCGGATCTCCGGATCCTTCTTATACTCCTCAGAAATCGATAGAAGTTCCACATCGATTCGTTGGTTAAGTCTTTCATGTATTTTTAATCCCGTCGTCCCGTACTGGCCATCTACAAATACTTTCATAGCATATACCTCCGTACACATAATGTATAATTATACATTATTACGTTTTTATATGCAATTGGTTATTTCCTATGGCCACCCCAAGGATGGCCAGTCTTCCTCGAGTGGGCTACAATTTTTGTTTTTCCAACAAACTTGTTTCTTCTTCAATTCGACTAAGATCAATACGCTCGAACAATAACTTTAGGTTTTGGATTTTTCGGTTATCTGGAACTGAAATCCACATCCAAACAGGTTGTTCCAGTGTTAGAAACTTTCTTATTTCTTCACAAGAGAACGGAATAAACGGGTCAAGTAAATTGGACAGATTCGCTATAATTTGCACACATGTATTTAGTGTATATCCACACTCTTCTCGGTTTTCCTTCATCTGTACCCACGGCTTTTGTTCATCAAAGTATTTATTTGCTCGGCGAACATAAGTAAAAATCAGCTCAATGGCTTCCTTTAGATGACCTTTTTCAATCAAGGCTCCAGACTCAACATATAAATCCTCAATTGTTCTCTTCCATTCTTCACTAAAATTACCTTCTGGAACGCATCCTTCAAAAGACTTGTCGATAAAAGCCAACGTACGATTAACAAAATTTCCAAATGCGCCAAGCAATTCCCCATTGTGGCTATGGATGAACTCCCTCCATGAGAAATCAGTATCCCGGTTCTCAGGACCGTTTGCTATTAAAAAATAACGAATGGAATCTGGTTGATAGCGACTCATAATGTCCGGTACCCATACAGCCCAATGATTACTTGTCGAAAACTTCTTCCCCTCTAAGGTCATATATTCACATGATATTATTCGATCAGGTAAATGGAGATCCCTTACACCTAAGAGTAGTGCTGGCCAAATTACTGTATGGAAAGGGATATTATCTTTACCATGTACATAATAAGCAGTTATTTCCTCCTGTCCCTCCAGCCAAAAGGATTCCCAGCGACCACCTGTCTCTGCAGCCCACTGCTTGCTTGCTGATAAGTAGCCACTGACAGCTTCGATCCAAACGTAGATTTTTTTATCTTCGAACCCTTCAACTGGAACATCTACACCCCAAGTTAAGTCTCTAGTTACTGCACGATCTTGAAGTCCTTCTTTTAAGTATCGTCCAGTTAACTGCACAGCATTTCCCTTCCATCCTTGAGCTTTTGTTGCATACTCGGTTAATTCAGTTTGGAATCGTGAGAGCGCAAGGTAATAATGCTCTGTTGGACGCTCAATCGGGGGATTCCCACAAATCTTGCAAGTCTTGTCAGATAGGTCTGCAGGATCTAACAATGTTGAACAATAGTCACATTGATCACCTCGGGCGCGGTTCCCACAAACAGGACAAATACCCTCAACGTATCGGTCCGGTAAAAATCGTTGATCTGTTTCACAATAGGTCTGCTGTATTTCTTTCTTGTACAAATATCCATTTTCCAATAAACTCAAAAACAATTCTTTAACGACATGATGATGAAATTCTTGGTCAGTACGTGTATACAAATCATAAGTAAACCCTAGTTGCTTAAAGCACTCGGCAAATTCCTGATGAAATCGATCTGCAATATCCCCTGGAGTAACCCCCTCTTGAATAGCCTGAACGGCGACAGGTGTACCGTGGCAATCACTTCCTGATACATACAATACATGGTCTCCCTTTGAACGAAAATAACGAGCTAGCACATCTCCTGGTAATAAACTTGCTAAACGTCCCAAATGCAATGAACCATTCGCATAAGGCCAAGCTCCGCCAATAAAAATATTTGCCATGAAAACTCCTCCTTTTTTGACAAACAAAAAAGCCCTCATCCCGAAGGGACGAGAGCTGTGCTCACGTGTTACCACCCAATTTTATTAATGCCTTACGGCATTAACCTTTTCAGGTACGACGCATTTGCGTTTATACCCTAGCACAGTAACGGGTGCGGGTTCCGACGCAACCTACAACCATATGAGGGTTCGATGCGCAGCTCAGAGACCATATTCCCAAGATTATTCTTTACCCCTTTTCAGCAACCGGGGCTCTCTGTATAAAGACATCACCATGGTACTCTTTCTCGTCTTAGCTTTTATTCTGAATATTCAAGTTATTGGAGATTATACTGGGAATAATTTCCTAAGTCAAGACTATTTAATGAAGAAGAAATCATTACCCAGAATCGCCTGATTAATCTCCTTGAAGATCCCTCTAAGCGATCAAGGGCGAATACTCGCAGTCGAAATGTGTTGTTAGCCGAAGTCATTGACTTGCCTGAGCTACCTTCAACCAGTACACAACCTGTCAGTCCATTTCTAGAGGACCCTATTTAACCATTCTTTTACGGTCTCTGTAAACAGTGTATCCTGTTCAATTTGCAGATTATGACCAGCTCTATCAAATAAAACAAAGGATGACCTAGGATACATTTCAATAATATTCCATAATGCTTGGTACCCAACAATTGAATCTTGCCTTCCAGTCAACATAAGTGTAGGTTTCATGTACGGCTTTTCAAGGGCATCCACGTTAAAACTAAAAGCAACATGCTGCCCTAGATAGTTTTCCAAGAATGATTGGTCGGCAATTTTTAGACCTGGAAGGATTTCTTCATTAAACCTCTCCCATACCCGTTTGTTTTGTACTGCATTTATCCCCTCACTTACGAAATAATTTCTATCCTCTAGAGTTAGACTGTTCAAAAGAATTTCATCTTTATCAAACACCTGAAAATATGCTCCATTATCTTTTTGTGTTTCTTGTTCTGCGAGAGGACAGATTAACAGAAGTCCATCCACAATCGAAGGACGTTTATTAATTATTCCTCTAGCTAAGTAGCCCCCATAGGATTCTCCTGCTATAACAAATTTCTGATTCGGTATGATAGCATCAATAAAGCCAAGAACCAAATCAAGCATTTGATCAGAACCAGTAATCCATTGTTCTCCTTTGGTCTTCCCCATTCCAGGTAAATCAAAATAAATACGTTTCCACGGTGTATTCATCATTTGGAAGACCGGTTCCATGCACCCTTTCATCAGTCTGTGATCCGGGCCCCATCCATGAATCATTACAATCGGCATACCTTCACCATAAACTTCATAATAAATGTTTACATCCCTAACTGTACACTGCATATCTCTATATCTCCTTTGTGTGTTTTCATAATATCCCCCCATTAACTTGGATTTCAATCGGCTGTATAGAGAGCCTACTGTTTTCAAGTTCAAGAATATGTCCCACCATATTCGCTTCTAGATACGCTTCGTTCCCAACACCTTCTATAAATGCACCGTTAACATCCAGTGTGGTAGTTCTAACTGTAAGTTTTTGCTTCCCTAATTTAGTTACTTTAAATTTATCCTCAACCTTGAACGTTTGACCTGGTTTTAATACAGTTCCATAACCCAAGTCAACATAAGCTCGGCTTTCATTACTACCTGTAAAGGAAAAACGAATGATGGGTCCTCCATGAGAAAATGTAACTGTTTCATCACCAATATACTTTAAAATTCCTTTTACTTTTAGTATCCCGCCATTTCTGATCACAGTAGGTGTTGTCACTTCAAGAACAAAATCTGAAGCTTCGACACTTCTAGTTACTACATTTTCTACTTCCGCACCTTCTAGTTGTATTTCTAAATTCTTTGTTATTTGATCTTGTCGGTATCTTACAGTAATCAATTTACTTTCCATGTCGAAAAAATCTTTGGGTAATATCTTAGTTTGTTTTTCTATACCATTTTTCTTTAATAGCATTGATTCAACTGCTACACATACACCCGTACTCGATGCCAATTTACCATTAGAAATAAGAAGCCCACAATCAAAAATCAGATCTAAAGACTTGCCTGTTTTATTAGTAAATACAATATTGGTCTTATAATTTGTTGTATCTGCATCAATTTCTGCAAGTATACTCACTTTTAATGCTTCATCTTCAATGGAGCCTTTTAGTTCGCTCGGAACTTCCTCGACTATTACCTCTTCCGAATGTCCCTTTTCCATGGGAGGCGGGGCGATGAAATCTTCTTTAGTATTCAATTCTAATCCATTGTTGTTATCCTGAAGCGAAGTACAACCTGTTAGGGAAATAATGACTATGATTACTCCCAATAAAAACAGTCTTCTCATTTAAATCACCTCAAAGTTCAGACGAAGAAAATAAGGAAAATGTTTCAAAAAATTTATACATCTATCTCACAAAAGTTATATAATCAATGTTCACTGGTTCAAAACCATTTGCTCGAATTCGTGAGTTAATCTGCCCTCGATGATACTGACCATGAAGTGCTACATGTGTTAGAATATCTCGGGTGGAAGCCTTAAACTCTTGACCTTTACTGTTTGTGTATGATATTAAGTTATCTAGGTCAGCTTTTTTCACTTCAGCGAGAAGTGTTTTGAAGTTATCTTCATTTTGTTGGATAAGCTTTGCACAGACTTCTAGATCACCATCCGACCAGATGGGCATTTGTGAACTGTCCTTTCCATTAATTCTAGTAATCCATATTTGTTCTGCATATAAAATATGGGAAAATAAACGTACCTGTTGGTCCTCAACTTCATTATTTTGCAAGGTTTCTAGTATGCGTTGATTAGCCCAATTTAGATGTTCATACATCTTTTGGATTGTTTTCAATGGTTCCGCCTCCTACATGATCTATCACTTGTTTTGTATCCATTCTATAAAAAGGAGTTCTTCCCCTTCTTTTACTCAAATATCATTTTCCGTTGGTTTAAGCATTTCTAGCGCATCTCCCTGTTTACCGCGATCATCTGCAACACCTTTCGGTCGTCACCCTTCAGTTTGACCTTACCGGCAAGTAGTTGTGAGGAACCGTCCCCATCTAGAAATATGGCCTCATCCAAATTTCCTACGGCAACATTTCTCTTAATAGCAGTACGAAATTGCTCCGCTGTACATTTGGTAGAAGTGACGACTAGGTAGATTTCTCCAAAGACATCGTAGGCCATTGCACTGCGAAGCCGCTCATCGTCGGGAAACGGTAGCCCTTCTTCTTTGACCGCTGCGTTATACCACCCGCTTTCGTCCTTTAAATTCATACTGACTCCGCCCTGTGCCCAGAACTTTGTCGCATCTGTCATCTGTAGATCGTCGACGCTTGCTGCTAGTTGTACGTCGATCATCCCTGTGATCCGATCATATACGATGGTTCCTCGGGCGTATTTGACGTTAAACCAGCCTGACCCGTATTTGTTAGGGCTTCCGTTTGCGGGCATGCCATCCATAACCGCGATGCTCAACAACTGATTTTCCCAAAAGAATCCACCATTGATTCCGTTTGTTCCCGATTGCACTACGTTATCTTTTATGCTATAAAGCGAAATACTACTCGGTTCCGTACGCAACATATGTAGAACAACCCCGTTGTCAGCGGTTATTTGGGAGTACTTAACGCCTTCTGGAATGCCATCTTTACTTAAGAGCCATCCAGATAGGCCCCCTAAAATTAGAATGAAAGCACATAAGTAAATTGGAAAGGAACGTCCTAAAACAGCTAACCTTTCATTCCCTTTTCCTTTCAAATCCGTTCGTCCCCTCATAATTGTTAAGCACTTTTATATTTACGCTAATATTGGGTAATTGTTCCGTTAGTTAAACTTTTAAAGCAAATCATTCCGCATGGCAGATCCATCCTGCCAACAGCCCCTCGTTTTTTTCAAGTAGGAGAAAAAGCTTCGTAATGTCGCCGCTTACCCTCTCGTACAATTCCGCTAATTCTTGTCCGGCATCTATCCAGAAGCTTTTCCTTACATTTAACCGGTCTTGAAGTTCGGAATCATTCACGTCTCCGTACGCGCTTATTTGATGGTCCCCACGCAGAGAGTTCATTGCCCCTTCCCGCACCGATCACGATCAAGGATGCAACTTTTTCGCCTAATATTTGTTCCAAACCTCTTCGTTCAGTTCATTGTTAATGCCCACAGCGGCCAATGAACCCATAGAAGCTGCTATAATGGCTTGATGAAGTTGTGATGCTGCATCTCCGGCACTAAAGACACCTGGAACGTTCGTTTTGCCGAAATTATCGACGATGACAGTTCCTGCTTCTGTGGTCTCGCAACCTATTGCTTGCGGCAAGTCTGATCCGGAATTAAGCTTCGGTCTGAAAAATATCCCAGTACATGTGATTCTTGTACCGTCCTTCAGAACAACTTGCTGCACCATACCGTCGTTAGATTCAACAGACTCAATCGGTGAGTCAAATACAGGAATATGATGTTGACTTAATTCTTCACGTTGTCCATCCGTCAATTCGTCAGGTCCATGGGTACAGATTGTAATATGGTTCGTCCATCCAGATATCGTTTTGGCCATGTGCAGTGCATCCGCTCCCTTGATAATTAAGACAAGCGGCTGATCTCTTAGTTCCCAGCCATCACAATACGGGCAGATAAAGGCGCTTTTACCATATACATCTGCCAACCCCTTAATATCCACCGGGAGGTCCTTCATCCCTACTGTAAAGAGGAGCTTTTTGCTTCGATAGCTCTGTCCCTGTAAAGTCGTAATTTGAAAATCACCATCGGTTCCCGTAATCGATATGACAGCATCCTCCACAAAGGTAACGGATGGATATGAACTAATCTGTTCCTTTGCAATTCGTCTAAATTCGCTTGGACTTATATGATCTCTAGTAAGAAATCCGTGGGTCTCGCGAGTAACCCTATTACGCGGACGTCCTTCGTCAATTACAACTACCTTTTTTCTTGCCCTGCCTAGCACAAGAGCAGCATTTAGACCTGCCGGTCCTCCGCCGATAATAACACAATCGTGAGTCATCCTGATTCACCCTTTCGCTTTTCAATATTAATATTAAAGATATAATAGACTCGTTATATCTCTAATGATTTCAAAAAAAGAACGGATCTTCACTCCGTCTTTAATAATTTCGGTAAATCTGCTATTTTCTTATTTTCCAGATACTGCTCCATCTGTCGCTCAGCGTCGATAACAACCTGCTGGATCACACATTCGCTTCCATGATTCAGGCTACATTCGAATAAGGAAGCGGTTCCCTCGATCGCATGGATAATATCGAGAAAAGAGATATCTTCCTGCTTCCGTCTGAGCCGGTATCCCCCGTTTGCACCGGACGCAGATTGAATCAATCCAGCCTTGACAAGTTTGGTCATCATCTTGGACAGATAGGTCTTCGAAACGCCTAGCTTTTCAGCAAGCAATTGAACACCAACAGGCTTATCGGGCGATGCCGTCACAAGAAAGAGCATCGCATGAAGCGCATAGTCTGTCGCTTGGGAATATTTCATTTAGCACCTCCATTAACGACTTCATGGATCTATAATAACTCCAATATTTCTAAAAAGCAAGCATGTATTCTTGTACAAGCGCTCATTGACCCAATAAACAAGCAGCGTTGTCATTGCGCTATCCCGCCCATTAGTTCAATTGCCCGCCACCAATAGCCTATTTTTAATCTTTAAAAGTTAGCAATACCAAACAGCAATAAATATATAATCATTTGCTATAAAGTGAAAATATCTTCTGCTTTGAGTAGTACATATTGTATACCCCCTGTTTCATAATAGTTGCCGTTCTTACATGATTTAGGACTTTCACGTAAGACCTGACGCTGTAGATAAGCATTATGGCTATGCCAACAACCCATATTATACTGGCAATGTCCGTTACGATTTGCATAGGATTTACGCTCGCTGTTGATGCAGCAGGTGGAAGAGGTGAAACTATAAGGGAAAACAAGTCTAATCAGTACAGGCAACCATAGTGCTTATGAGAAAATTATATGGATTTTTCTGAAGAGAATCCTTGGCACAATGACTGCCACAACGACATAACTTGCTGTAATACTCATATTAAGGATAGCTGTAAATAAATTCGTCCGAATCCGGATATGCACAGTGCGGTCATCATAAGCATAGGACCAATTGAATTCTGAACGGTGATAAATAGCTTCTACATTCATATTCGTATCATTCTCCTACTCCCGGGTCAATGCAAAAAGGGCCCAACCCCACGTATACACGAGGTTGAAGCCATAGGTTACATTTCCTATTAATTACAATAAATCTAACACAGTATCATTGTTTCGTTAATATGATTCCACTACGCACAAACATCCAGCCATCATTCTCCAGGTATCTTCTAACCCACTTTCCAACTAGTCACGTAGTAACTAAGCTATCTCATTAACTTGATTACCCTAACCTGTACCCATCAACCCCGAGCTTGCTGCAGAACCCTCCTATTCGGTCACGGCAAAGGAGGGTTCACATTCTATCTATTCAATTAATCTAAAAGTGCACCATTCTGACGCAATAACTTTTGTAGTTCGTTAATGGATACATTTTGCGGGGTAATATTATGCTTTATTGCAAGTGATGCGGCTGTCCCTGCCGCCTGCCCCGTCGCCATACAGCTAGGAGACAGTCTCGTGGTACCTAGTGCCTCATGTGAGGTGGATATACATCTGCCACCCACGATTAAATTATCGATTGTTTGGGGAAGTAAGCAACGATAAGGAATATCATAGGCACCATCTCCTTCGATCCATGAAACGTCAACATTATTCCCCGATGGAGCATGTACATCAATGGGATACCCGCTTCGAGCAATCACATCCTCAAATTTTTTACCTTCCACAACATCCTCCATCGTAAGTTTATACTGTCCTTCAATTCTTCGACTTTCACGAATCCCGATCTGTGCGCCTACCTGTGAAATAGACGCTGCTTCAAAGCCCGGTAAAGATTTCGTCATAAAATCAGCTACCATCAGCACCTGTTTGCGTCCAAGTTCCTCTGCCAATGTAAGATCTTCGACATTGGTTCCGTCCAAGCCTTGGATACGTGTCATATTCACAAGTACCTCATCAGCTTCAGGCCCACTGAAGAATAGAACTTGGTCTCGTTTTATCGGCAGATCCGCTTCCTTCCAATGCTTATAGAACCCTTGAACAGCCGACAAATATAAATCAGGTAGCTCATCAAATGGCGTTTTTCGATAAAACTCTTCCGGATGCTCGATAATATATGTTTTAACCTTAGCTAAATCGACTCCGCGCATGCGAAACTTCATGGTCATCGGCTGCGTCAAATGATCGCCTTCTCGACCTTGAAGAAAAGGTGCCCCTGATAAGTAAGCCAGATCAGCATCACCCGAGGTATCGATAAAGATGCGCCCTTTAAGCTCAATCCGCCCCGATTTGGTAGTCAATGTCACCCCGTTGATATGATTATCCTTCACCGAAACTGCATCAACAAAGCTATGAAACAGTAAGCGAACTCCGGCTTCCTTAAGCATGTCTACTGCAAGTACTTTATAGACCTCTGGATGGAAGGGAGTAATGGTATGCACAAATCCGCATGTATCCCGTACATGTCCAGGTGAGGCATTCAAAGCAGCTAATCGGTCCACCATTTCTTGGGCTGTCCCCTTGATTACCTGCTTCCCTTCCGTCGTATGGAAGGTCATCCACGGATAGACTAACGCTGCTGTAGACATCCCTCCAGCGAAGCCATAGCGTTCGACCAATACTGTTTTCGCGCCTCCACGACCTGCCGCTAAAGCCGCATGTATACCTGCTGGACCTGCTCCAACTACAACAACGTCGGCTTCTATAATTGATGCGATTTGGTTTGTCATTAAATTTCAATTCCTTCCTATATCCTATTTCAATCCAGTTAACGCTACACCTTCAATAAATTTTTTCTGAGCAAAAAAGAAAACGATTAGCAAGGGAACGGTTGCCATCACAGAAGCCGCCATAAGTAATTGCCATTCGGTCCCCGCTGTATCCGTGAATAGCTTAAGGCCCACTGGGAGTGTAAACAAATGATTGGAGCTAATAAAAATAAGTGGATCAAAGTAGTTATCCCAGCTATGCAGAAAGGTGAAAATGGCTAATGTGGCCAAGGTTGGCCCTGATAACGGAAGCATGATGCGCCAGAATGTCGTCCAAGGTGAGCAACCATCTATTTTTGCCGCTTCATCCAACTCATTGGGTACTGTGATAAAAAATTGACGAAGCAGGAATACGCCAAACATACCACCAGCGCCAAGCATCGGCGGCACAATAAGCGGAAAATGTGTATCTGTTAAATGTAGCTTCGTGAACCATATAAACATAGGAATCGCTGTAACCTCCGTTGGGATCATCATTCCGGTTAATAACACAAGAAATACAATATGTCTTAGAGCGAAGTGAAGCTTAGCAAATGCATATCCAGCCAGAGCCGCAAAAACACAAGTTCCCGCAGTAACAAGGACTGCGATATATACACTATTAAAGAAATAAAGAGGAAACTCCGGCTGTCTTTCGAACACATCCGAGAAGTTTGACCATACGAAGGGATCGGGCCACCATTGCGGTGGGAACATGAAAATTTTTGCCTGTTCCTTAAGTGCTGTAGTTACCATCCAGTAAAATGGAAATATGACAAGTAAAGAAACGATGGATAACGCCAAATACGTAGGTAGATTTCTCACTACAGCCCGCTGTTTATTCTTCATGATGCACCCACCTTTTTCTCAGATTCCATTGTAGGATAGTCAATACCAACACAAGAAAAAACAAAATAAAGGCAATTGCAGACGCATACCCAAAATCATATATTTTAAAAGCTTGCTGGTAGATATAATAGACAAGCACGTAAGTGCTCGTACCCGGACCTCCATCAGTCATCACCTGAATCTGCGAGAATACCTTAAGCGATCCTATAAGGGTTAAGATCAGTGCTAAGAAGAGTGAAGGTGAAATCATCGGTAACGTTACGCTGGTGAATATTTTAGATTTAGAAGCCCCATCTATCTTCGCGGCTTCATAATACATCTTCGGTACATCTTGCAGCGCAGCTAGAAAAATAACCATATTCAATCCAACATTCTTTAATACACTTACAATGATTACCACAGGCATTGCCAATCGAAAATCATACAGCCATGCGGGTCCGTGAATATGAAAAACCTTTAATAATTCGTTTATAAGACCTGCTTCCGTTGCAAAAATATATTTCCAAGCAATCGCCCACACCACAATGGAAGTAACCACAGGTGTAAAAATAGCCGTTCGAAACAAACCTATTCCCGGTATTTTTCGATTAAGCAGCAGTGCCAGCCCTAACGCAAGGCAAAGATTTAATGGAATCAGCCCTGCAGAGAAATAAAGTGTTTGCCCCACAGACTTCCAAAAAAGCGGATCCTCACTAAAAGCCTTTTTGTAATTATCTAAACCTATAAAAGTCGATGTATGAAGCAAAGAATAATCCGTGAAACTCATAAAAAAGGCGCCCACAATAGGGACAAATAAAAACAAAATATAACCCAGAACCATCGGTGAAATAAAGAACCATGCAAACAAGCTTTCTTTACTATGCAGGCGGCCTTTTATGCGTTTTCCAAGCTTTACCTGAACCTGCTTTTCTTCCGCTTGAGCATGCTTTACGTGTACAATTTTCACGGCATTATATCCTCTCTGTGACATCTTGGTTCTCTTTTTATGAAATATCCTCGTAAAACTATCCAGCTCAACGAGGATATTCAGCTGCTTAGTTCCTTACTTTAACAAAGGAGTAACCGCGTCTTCCGCTTTCTTCAAGACCTCTTTCACAGTAGCAGATTGCGCATATAAATAATCAAGCACTGTTTTCATATTGTAATCAATTTTTGCCCACTCCTTAAAACTCGGCAATGTTGTCGCTGTTGGCATCTGATCAATGACAGCCAATTTCATGCTCTCTGCAGAAGGACCTTGATCTAAGAAACTGTCTGATTCAAGCACAGCCTTACGACTAGGTACAAAGTATTGTGATGTGATTGCCATGTTCTCTGGATTTGTAATATATTTCAGAAATTCTATTGCCTCGTTAGGATGTGCGGAATCTTTGGAAATGGTAACAGCGGCATACCCTAGCGTTGTTCCAGGACCATTAGGTCCAGCAGGTAACGGTGCAATATCCCATTCAAAATCCTTAACCGCTTTTGCTTTCCCCATATAACTAAAAAGTTCCTTCTGCATCGCTATTTTTCCTGAGTCAAATGTCGTTTGGTCGCCCGGCTTCGGATGAACGTTATCTACAAAAACCATATCAGAGAACATTTGTAAAGCTTCCTCACCTTGGCTCGAGTTTAATGTGAAATCAGTACCCTCTTTGTTGATTAATTCCGCTCCGTAAGCATTAAACACAGTTTGTAAAGTATCCGGCCAATTCTCCCAGCCATTCCGGATTAAATTTGTACCATAAATACCTTTAGAGGAATCCGTAAGTGCTTTTGCCGTCTGCAGATATTCTTCATAATTCCACTTGCCCTGTTTATAAAGCTCTGTCGGTGTTGCTAGACCTTTTGCTTCGAATAACGTTTTGTTGTAATAGATCATAGAAGGAGGTGTTGAGAATGGAATGCCATACTTGACGTCATCCTTCGTTAACAATTCAAGTGAAGATGGATAAATATCAGTGAAATTATAAGCTGTGTCTGATTTCAGAGCTGAAATATCCAGCAAGGCATCCGTCGACATGAATTGCGGAATCATACGCTCGGCTAACCATGCTAAATCTGGAGCCGTTCTCGATGCTTGCATTATCGTCAGCTTTTGCTGATAATCGGCAAATGGAATGACCATAATATCCACATGAATATTCGGGTTCTTTTCATTAAACTTTACAATCATATCTTCATACATCTGTTTGTGCGTATCATTTCCCCATATACTGAACTTAAGTGTGACATCCTTTTGTACTGCTTCTGTTGAATTCGGAGTAGCTTCTTTTGGAGCTGTGGCGCTCTCTGTTTTTTGACTGCTACAACCCGTCATAAGAACAATAATGAACAGGAAAGACATCATGAGTAATACACTCTTTTTCATTATTTGTGCCCCTTTAGTTTTTTTTGAACTCGCCAATTTAAAGCGCTTTCATAACCTCATTATATAAAACACCAACCATTCGTTATAATGACCTAATGTTCAGAAAAGGTTTGAATTGTATTGATTCCTTATCATTTTCCAAACTTTATCGAAGATGATCACGGTATTCCGTAGGAGTAAATCCAACCACTTGTTTAAACACCGACATGAAATATTTGGTGTTCGGGTATCCCGAGAGCCGCGAGATATCTTGAATTTTAAGCTGCGTATGCTTTAACAGGCCTTTTGCTTTCTCCATACGGCACTGTGTTACGTAATCAGAAAGATTCACACCTGTCTCTGTTTTGAATAGCACAGATAAATAACGATGATTAAGGTTTACCTGATCCGCTAAGTATTGTAAAGAGATTTCCTGCTCCAACCGTAAGCCGATAATCCCCTTGATTTTACGAATGATTTGACGCTCATTCACCCCAGCTTCAACAGCTACCACATTAGAAGCTGGATCCATTACAACGGTATGCTGCTCCAGAGGTAGCGCGTTACTTACGATCAGCTTATTAGACAATTTTTGGATCACCTGTGTCAGTTCAACTCTGTCCAAAGGTTTGAGTAAATAATCCGTTACTTCGTAACGCAACGCTTCTCTTACATATTTAAAATCACTGTAGCCGCTAATAATTACAACAGGCATCGAAGGACTCTGTTCCTTCAAACGCTTCATTAGCTCGATTCCATTCATGTCCTTCATCCGGACATCTGTGATGACGATTTCCGTTACATTCGTCTTTAACCAATCTAATGCTTCTAGACCATTCGATGCCTCACCTACTACCTTACATCCGCCAATCACATCTTCTAGTAGCTTACGAAGTCGTGTACGAAGGTTGGTTTCATCCTCAACAAGCAATATTTGAAGCATAGCTTAGTTCTCCTCCTCGTAGTGCAATGGTAAGCGTACAATTAATTGAATGCCTTTATTAGTTATTCCATTAAAAAACAGACCATAGCCTTCTCCGTACAGCAAATACAAACGCCGATGCACATTGCGTAACGCAAATTCTTTCTTCTTTTCCCCAAATCGCTGCTTAATTGTTTCATCTTCCTCTGCATACATATGCTTTTCTACATACGCCATACGAGCAGTACTCATGCCAGCACCATCATCTTCAATCAGAATGACAAGATCTTCATTATCTATTCTAGTCTTAATGTTCACCGTGACTGGTTCATCCATAAGGGCATGTTCAATCACATTTTCAATTAACGGTTGAAGGATTAGCTTCGGAATCAGCAAGTAATCATGCCCAATTTCAATATAGAATTCTGTCTGTAGCTTAATGCCTAATCGAGTGGATTGAATCTCAAGATATGCCTTCACGAATGAAATCTCATCTTTCAAAAAAACATATTTGTCCTTACTATCTACCGTATACCTCAGAAGCCGCCCTAAGTTGACAACAACTTCCGATACCTCATATTGATTGGATTGCAAAGCAAGTGAATTAATCGATTCCAACGTATTGTATATAAAATGGGGATTAATCTGACTCTGCAAAGCATAGAATTCAGCTTCACGCTCACGCAACTTACTCTCATATACCTCTTTAACTAGTCTTTCAATTTCTGTGACCATCATATTGAAGCCAAAAGTAAGCTGACCAATTTCATCGTAGGTTGTCACATTCGCCCTCTCACGAAAATCCCCTTTTTGCACCTTTTTCATCTTAATTTGAAGATGTCTGATCGGCCTGACCAGTCTCCCAGAAGCAATACCTGCAACGAAATACGCAAGCAGAATCGAGCCAAGTGAAATAAAGAGGGTAGAACGCATTAATTGGCGTGCGCCTACTTTCATATCATCCTTCGGGATAAGTACTGTCACCTTCATGCCTGTGTAATCTGATTGTTTGGTAGCTGTAATAAATGTTTCACCATCAATGGTTATCATAGGTCCTGTTACAATCCGATCAGCCTTGCCATGGAGTGGATACACAAGCCGATTTTGACGATCCGAGACATAGATAAGACTATTCCGACTAAAGCTAGCCGAGCCGAGAATTTTTTCAAAGCCCATTTCAGTCAGATCGACCTTTACAATACCGAGTTGCTCATTCGTCACCTCTGCCCTAACAACTCTAGCAATCGATACGACCTCTCTAGGCTGACCTATATAATAACTTGCATCATGAGTTGGGATAATGACTAGGTCACCATCCGCAGCAACAACATCTTTGATCCAGGTATTGGCTGAATACTCCCAATGTTGAGCAATACTTTCTTTTAAATTACTGAATATCGTGCCGTCATTGGCGAAAATTATAATACTTTGCAGTTCGCTACGATCAATAGCTAGCGCCGAAATCATCAGGTTCATTTTCACCGCTTCTTCTGATTTAATGAAATTCCCCGTAGTACTTGCTGATAAATGCGCTCTTAGAATGCCAATGACATTATTATCGTAATATGGCGCCAAGGTCAATCTATCCATATCTTTCATATAGCGATCTAAATTAATCGTAATCTGGTCTATAATTTGCCCCGTATAAGCTATTGCATCGTCCTCTACATTACGCGAGTATTGCTTGTATGTAATTAAACCGCTAAAGAAAAAGGGGATCGTGATTAGCAAAAATAATAGAATGATAAATTTCATCCGCAGTGATAAAAAAAACCTTTTTGGTTTCAAAGTCAGAACCCCACCTATTCTTATATAAAGAAGCCAAATCAATACATTCCAAACCTTTTCTATACAATAGGTCATTACCCTTACATTTTTATTCATTTAAAATAAGAATATAAGCGTTTACAAAATTTAAAGGAGAGTGTCTACATGCGTTTAAAATCGGTTCGAATGTGGCTCTGTTTGGTTACAATAATAGGAATGCTTACCGTTATTAATGCACCAAAAGCATCTGCTCTAGCTGGGTTCCCCACATTTAATTATGCGGGCAGTGTACTAAACCCTGCAAGTTTAAATTATAATCCAACAGGTGAAATCATTTTCCCTTCTATCATCAAAGCTTCGGATCATATTAACAACCCATTGGCAACATATTATATGTATTATGCGCCCCATGATGCGCCGGGTGGGATTAGTATGGCTTATTCCAACTCAATAAACGGCCCTTGGACTGAATATGTTACCAACCCCCGCATCGCCAATAACTGGTCGCCCCATTATAATGTAACACATGTTTCATCCCCTTATATGTTCTGGAATGATATAGAAAGTAAATATTATATGTACTACCATGGTGAGAATACGACTATGCGAATTGCTACTTCGACGGATGGAATCCATTTCACTTATAACAAGGTTGCCTTAGCCACAAGTAATTTTACCGGATTAACTGAAACCTCTTACGCAAAAGTATTTGAATATACAATTCCATCGAAAAATAATAAATATATTATGCTCTTAATGGGTAATCAAACAAATAATACAAGGCACATCTATCTAGCTTGGTCTAATGATGGTTTAAATTGGACCCCACAGCAAGCCCCGCTCATTTCACCCAATGCTGCTGAAGGAACCAATCTTTCTGGTCCAACCTTCTTTCCCTGGAACGGAAATTATTACATTGCCTACCATGCTTCCTCTGGCAATATTCATATCACTGAGGTTGGAGCTAACTTTAATCTACAGAATCATCTAGGGGTATTATATGATTCTGATGCTATCATAGATCGAGGACGATCCGCTTCACCAAACTTCATCACGATAGGAAACACGATGTATATGTTTTATGAGCAAGGTCCAAGATTAGATGGTCAAATTGCCTACGCAAAGACGGTTCTTAATACACCATGGAATATATTTAGTGATAATATGAGTAGCTACAGCTCAGGATGGTCTACCACTGGAAACGGAAGCTTTGTACAATATAATAACGATGTCAACATCATTGATACTGGAACAACCACTGGAAGCTATGCTTATATTACCAAAAATAACATGAGTACTCCCTCAGAGGCATTTACATTTGAGGTAAGGGCTAAAGTCAATGCTGCGAACACACTAAATGAAATTACCCTACGGAACGCAAACTATCAAATTGGGCTTTATTTAACTCATGGGACATCAGGAACAGCACAAAACAGAGCATCCAATCCGAGTAAATCCTTTACTCTAGATACAACCGTCTATCATAACTATCGAGTAATCGTGAATTCCAACTACACCTATGATTTATACGTGGATGGGATTCTCAGATGGAGTGGAGCAACAAGCCTAGGATCAGGCTCGAATCTATTCAAAATAGGTGGAGATACTCCGACAACCGCTAATATGAGCGTCGATCAGGTTTATATGGGAACCGGCCTTATACCACCAAGTTAGGTGAATTGGAATATTCACTAGCTGCTGGAATCACAATCTCCACCATGGTGCCCAGTCCATGTATGCTGCGAATGGTGAAGGTCTGTTCTTCGCCATACATGAGCTGGAGCCTCTTATATGTGTTGAACAGTCCGATATGATTTCTCTGTTCATCCGTATTTAGGGCTTCCCGCAGTTCTTTCAGCCGCGCTCTTTTCATCCCGATGCCCGTGTCCGTAATGGTAATCCGAAGCGACTGATCCATTTGCACAATTTTGACCCGAATATAACCAAAGCGGTCCGATTCCTTAATTCCATGGTATACCGCATTCTCCACAAGCGGCTGTAGAATCAGCTTCATGATCTTGTTGTGGATCAGCTCTTCATCATAATCCCACTGGAAAGAGAACTTCCCCTTGTACCGAATCTTCAGAATTTCTACATAGTTGTTTGTATGATAGATTTCTTCCTCTAATAGAACAGTCTTGTTGGAATCCGTAATCGAATAATGAACAATTCCTGCCAAATAGTCAAGCATCTGGCTCACATCATTCTGACCGCCGGTGAGGTCCATCGATTTCCAGAAAATTGTTCTTAATGTATTCGCCATAAAATGTGGATTGATATTGGACTGCAGAGCTATCATTTCCATCGTTTTCAGCCTGTACTTTTTTTCAGAGAGCTGAATTTTTAGATAACTCTGCTCAACAAAGGATTTCACAATTCCTTGCAGAATATAGCTGTACTCATCAGTTACTTTATGTGGCAATTCCGGAATCTGTAGCCCCTTCTCTGCATTGTCTAAAGTCAGCATCACCGTATCCAGATTCTGTTTATTCTGCTTGGAAATATAGTAAGCCAATGCAATTCCGAGAAGCAGAGATAGCCCCAACAATCCGAAAGTTAAATACAGAAGACGAATAGGCAACCTATAGAAATAACCTTTGGGAGTAATTGATACGTATCGAACCGGATACTTGGAAGAATTGATGACGGTTACGATATTCTCCTTGTTTGATACCTCCTCCCAATACACCCCGAGAAGAGAGAGGTCCTCCCCAGTTGCAGTGGATTGAGTATCATTAACGGTACTGGCAATTGGAACCCCATCCTGATTCAGCAGATAAATGGATTGGTGCGGAAGATATCTCAGTTCCCGTAGCCTATTATCAAGATCGTTACGTTTAATGTTCATGACAATATGCCCCACGGTTCTCGTTGAGCCCGGGGATTGAAATTTACGATATATCGTTACAAGCTCCGTAGTATTCTGATCGAAAGAGAACCGTCTGACGGAACGGTTCTCCATAAATAGTTCCTCGCTACCGATAAGTGGCAACCGGTCGTACCATGCATTATCGTAAAATGTGCCATTACTGACCATTCCCTCGTTAGATGCCAGAAAGTTTCCCTTTTCATTATCAAAATAGAGGTAGATAGAGTAGACATATGTCTTAATATTGGAAAAAGGGTTCAACAGGTTCATAAAGGTGCTGTACGCTCCCAAATCCCCTCGGTTAATATTCTCGCTACGTAAAATGGACTTCAGACTGGAGATAAGATTGGAATTCAGATTTATCGTATAATGGAGCGAATCCATTTCATTGAACATCGTTTCCACCGTGCTTCGGGTCTGCTCCAGCATCTTGGCGTTACTCGTATTTATCTGATTTTTGATATAACTCTGTGTAATAACAATGGAAAAGCCCCCCAGAATAATCATTGGAATAAGCAGAGGTATCATTAATCGAACCAAATTGCGGATGAAAATTTTCTTTTTCATAACGGGTTTATCCTTTTCTCCAGGTTAATCGGATTGTTCTTGTTTTCTGTAATCCCGGGGTGTCATCCCATAATAGTTCTTGAAAGCTCTTGTAAAGTTAAAAGAGTTGCTGTACCCCACCATTTCGCTAATTTCATAAGTCTTATAATGGATTTGATCCAGAAAAAGGGCTGCTTTTCCCATGCGAATCTGGATTAAATATTCAGAAAATCGGGTGCCTGTATGTTTTTTGAAATATTTGCTCAAATAATCGGGATTCATATGCACTAGCTTGGCCAGATCATCCAAGGTGATATTCTTATATTCCTTTTCCACCTGATCCTTAATCCTCTGGATGATCTTTTCATTAAAATTGCTCCCTATTTCCTGTTCTGTTCTAACAGGGAGAATGCCCGCTTTCTGATCCATCTCTTGCTTAATCGTTGTAAAAGCCCGAATTAACTCATTATAGTTGGTGGATTTCAGAATATACCGTTTCACTCCCGTCTCCAGCGCTTTTTGGGCATAATCAAATTCTTTGTAAGCGGTGAAAAAGACTACATTGATTTGGGAATAGTTGACGCTAAGCTCCGTCGCCAGATCGATGCCGGACATAATTGGCATACGAATATCGCATAGTATCACATCAATATCTTGTTTGTTCTTGATTATTTCATACGCTTCTTTCCCATTCTCTGCAACTCCGACTACTTCGAAACCGATAGAAGACCAAGGAAAATACTTGCACAAACCGTTACGAATTTCATAATCGTCATCCACTATTAGTAATTTATACATGGTATCCCCCCATTATCAAAAGCAACGAAATAACAAGTATCCAAACAATTGTTAAGCGCTTACATTTTGGGAAGTTATATTAGATCCCTTCATGTGCGTTATTAGCCCCGAGAGATCATTCTATACACGGAATATAACTTACTTCCATACAAAATAACATATCAATGACCGCTACCCTACCACTCATTTACTGACATGTTGTACAAAGGGGTAGATTAAAGACAGTTTTTATCCAATGGCATGAATTCTTTAACTAATGTCAACCTGATACTATTATATCATAATCATTAAAAACTAAAGTAGAGGGGATGTTTATGTGGAATTTTACTTCCCGCAGGAAGAAAGCGTTTATAAAAAGTCCGGTGCTTCCATTCATGATATTGTCGAGACGGTAGCCAATAAGTATATCGGTGATAACCCTTCGGACGGATTTACTTTTCGTACCTCCTATACCGACATCTTCATGCAATTGAAAGATGGCCGTTACAATTTGAACTTTAATAGCATGTTTCCTGACAGTTCCTTAGGGCAATATGCATACGCTTTCGCAACCATTTACTGTGAACAGGAGGAAACAGTCGAGCTGGCTTTAAGCTGTTATAGCCCAACTCACTTGTACCTGAACGAGCAGCCATGGTACAAATCAACAATGGCAGATGATGTAGACATAAGAAATATCCGTCTGCTACGGGCCGAACTGAAAAAGGGCTGGAATCCACTGTTCATCAAAGTTCGCAAGACCTCTTCCGGTTTTGGATGCATAATCGGATCAAGTAACAACAAGTGGTTTCCCGTCCATTTCCTATCTCCATTTCACGAACGGGCCGGGTGCGGCGGCTGGATCTATTCCGAGCCGGTAGCCGGAGGATCTCATGAAGATGGATGCCCTCCCGCTTGGAACAGCCTAGAAGCCGAATCGGATCTTCATTGGTTTCCAGAGCTTCATCCCCCAGTAGATACCACACATCATTCGGTAGACCTTAATCAGCTATTTGATTTGAAAGAAGAACAGATTGCCTATAGTTGGAGTTCCTTTAGAGTCAAAGACGGAGGATTAAGCTTATGCCGGCTAACCGGGTCGACTGAAGGTCATCTCAGAATCTGGATCGACAATGAGCTGGTGGCAGAAACGGACGGCCCAGAGATCGATATAACCTATTCCCTATTATATGGGAATCATGACCTGTTGGTAGAATCCACATGCATCAGCAAGTTATTGACATGGAGTTATACTCTGAGCGTAAGTATCAACGGTGAAGCGACCCAATGGGAATGTCCAGCCAATATTCAAGGGCAGAACAAGAATTGGATTCATCTTGGTCCTTTTGAGAACCGTTGTGATCAACCGCTCACGCTTAGAACACTGCACCAATTATTCCATAACGATTCCGAAGGAGTATATTGGAGAACTGGAGATTCACAAATGGCAATACGTCCTTACTTAGAGAACAGACTCTACGCTAGATGGAATTATCCCTTAGGTGTTACATTGTACGGTCTTCTGCAGGCGGGCAGAATACTGGAAAGACAGGACATCATAGATTATGCCGCTGGTCATATTAACGAATGCACGAATCTCTATGAATATTCCCTATGGGATAAGAAAAAGTTCGGAGGAGCGGCTATTAATCACCAATTACTAGAACTAAATATGCTAGATGATTGCGGCTCCTTCGGCTCGGCCATGCTGGAAGCTTATGCCGATCACCCTAACTCCAGCTACATAGCTATTGCCGACATCATCGCAGAGTATATGAAGAATACACAGGAGCGCCGTGAGAACGGAGCATTCTTCCGGCAGCGGAACGGCGAATATCAAGAAAACACCTTATGGGCGGACGATCTTTATATGAGTACCCCATTTCTTGTTCGCTACTACAAGCTGACTGGTGATTCTAATTATCTCGATGATGCGGCTAGACAATTCCTTCTGTTCAAAGACTATCTTTATATGCCTGATCAAGCCATCATGTCCCATGTATATGATTTCAAGTATGATACTCCCACCTATGTTCCCTGGGGTCGTGGAAACGGCTGGGTCCTCTTCTCCCTATCGGAGCTACTTGTAGCAATGCCGGAGGACCATCATGAGCGTCCGGAACTGCTCGTCTTCTTCCGGCAACTAGCGGAAGGTTATACTGCATTGCAGGGGGAAAACGGCTTGTGGCATCAGGTGCTGACGGACCCTTCCTCCTATGCGGAAACTTCTTGCACCGCCATGTTCGGTTATGCCTTCAGCCGTGGTATCCGGTATGGCTGGTTGGATGCTGAAGGTCCATACATCAACGTTGCTTTTAAAGCATGGGACGGTCTATCCAAACATTCTATCGATCAGAAGGGTAACGTTTACGGGGTTTGCCAGGGCTCCGGGTATTCCTTCACACCGGATTATTACCGGGATGAACTACATTGGATGATGAACGATACACATGGCATCGGCATTATTCTGCTGTGCGGTATTGAATTGATGGCACTCACCCGCTATTTGCAGCAATCCGCTGCAAATAGCGGGTAAGCAATTAAACGACTAGAACTAAAAAGTGGCGGGCCAAGGATAACTAACCTTGGCCCGCCACTTTTGTATATCTTTCTCTTGTTTCCATAAGTGAAGCTGTCTCCTCAGAAAATCGAACTACTTTGGAGCAGCCTGATGCTCATGGATTCAGTTCATAGATTAATTCATGGCCTGAATCAAGTTGAAGATGATGACGGCCGCTTCCGCTCTTGAAGCATTATTATGTGGCAGAAAATTTCCGTCCCCACTTCCGGTGATAATTCCCGCTTGTTGCATGATTCCAACGGCCTCTGCCGCATATCCACTTACAGTAGCTTCGTCCTTGAACTCCGTCATTCCTGCTCCAGTGTTCAGAGTGATTCCCGCTACTTGGAGTATGTTATAGACCATGACGGTCATATCCTGCCTGCTTATTTCCTCATTAGGACCAAATTCACCGTTGCCTTTGCCACGGACAATACCCAATTGCTGTGCTACGGCAATGAGTCCACTATACCAAGCCCCGGCTTCCACATCAGCATAACTTGTAGCGTTTGCATTCTTCGCTTCAAACCCAAACGTATTCATCAGCAAAGTGCTAAATTCCGCTCGTGTCACCTTCCCTCGCGGTATAAATGACGTGCCATCCACGCCGTTCACCACATTACGCGCTGCCAGCGCTTCTATAGCGATCTTAGCCCAGTCAATATCGGCGATATCTTTAAATGACACATTATTATAGATCACTCCATATGTTCCCAAGCTGGTGGTGCGAAATTTAACTGCTTGCCATTCTACATTATATAATCCAATAGCGACAGGTTTGGCAAAACCCTTTTCGCTTATATGATATACGACTACATTTCCTGGTATATTTCCCGGGTTTAGTTCATAGTCGATAGCAAGCTTCACCGGCATCCCGTCAAAGTCCATGCTACTTTGTCCATCAGCCTTAATTTCAAATCGATACATTGAGCTGTCGACAAGAAGCTTCTCTACCTGCTGCGGCGCCTTGGATGCCTCCATCTGGAATACAATCCATTGGAAGCTTGTAGTGTTACTTGTGGACAGACGCTTCCTTAGTTCTTGCAACGGAAACTCGGCGGAGGTGCCGCCTACAGTAATTACTAAGTCCGTCAGCTTACTATTATCATCGTCTGCTAGCAGAAGGCTGGCCTGAATTTGAACAGTAATCTGTGGGTTGCTCTTTTCTGAAGGAATCTTAATACTTATTCTTCCATCATTTACCTCACTGAGAGCTTTAGCCCATAGTTCACGGTCAATTATAACGGTCGTCGCATGATCGTTCATCTTACCTATACTGCCTGAGTTGACGGGATTCATGGGATTGATGGGATTGGCCGGATCAACGTAACCATCAGGGATAACCGTAATATATGCCACTGCCCGAATTCCGGTCCCAGACACATCGCCACCAATATCAAATGCTCCGATTTCACTATAAAGCGCTACTTCTATGCTGTCCCATACTACCGGCAGTACCTTGCTAACGCCGTTGTCATACACTGCACTTACAACAGACGGAAGGACAGGCGCTATTCTCGCTACGGTTGTAACAGAAACAGGTAGAACTTTGGCGATCACTACCGGAATGTCAACCGCAAGGACGGTGACATGAGCCACCGCTCGAAGCTCCGTTCCCACGACATCTCCGGATACTGCAAATTGTCCTACCTGATCATATTGAACTGGTTCAATATGATCCCATAACACCTGCATCTCAAGCTTCGTCCCATCATCGTAGACTGCTGTAGTTACGGAAGGTAGTTCAGGTGCTGTACCCGTAGTTGTTGATACCTCTATCGGCTCAAGTAATAGGATACTGCCCGTAGCCATTGATATGAGCCGTCCTTCACTCACTACAGATGTTCCTTTCGTACCACTAACATCGACTGGCGTGACAGAGACGGATATCACTTGATCTATATCCGCTGAATTTGCAGTATATATGATGCTTGTAGCTCCATCAATCGGAGAACCATTTCTAAGCCATTGAAATTCAAAGTCTTCCACAGTAGCATCTTTTTCACCTTTACTAAAGACTACTTGTGCAGTTAATATTTGTCTACTTAGCGCAATGCCTGTTACTACAACGCTTGAAATTTGCGGAGGAATATAGTCCGCTGACTTCACAGTTATATCCACATAACCTACAACCCTTGCATTTACCGTGCTGATGACTTTAAGTCTCGCCGTGCCTGGATTTACGCCTGTAACTAAGCTCTCCAAACCGTTTGAGCTCATGGAAATTACTTTATTGGCCCCATTGTCGGAAACCTGGCTATCAATAATCCATTTCACATAATTTCCTGTCGAATAGAACGGATCCATGCCCGATAATTCGACGTTCAGCGTAATATCGCTGCCCACAACTACATCTCTATCCCCTACGATCGTTATACTGGGGTCTTTGGCCTGTAGCTTAATGGCATCAATCGAAGTATTAAAGTTCGTTGCAGCCTCATTCTTTCCAACCACTTCGAATTTGAAGGTATATTCACCCGGTGTAAATGTATAGCTTCCATAATTATTTTCTTTAAATGCCGAATTAATCGTATTCTCATATTGATCGTATGGATCACCTATCGGATCGCCATTAATAAATAACTGCACAATACCTCTTTGCTGATGGACTTTATGAGAGACCACCACCTCATATGTGCCGGCTTTATCTACATCAAAATCCAGAGAGAGGTTGTCGCCAATAGCTGACATAGTTCCTGTTACATATCCCCCGCCGCTTGCGTTGACATCACTCCCCAGAGAAGCGCTTGAGCCGCTTGACTGCGTAATTTCTTTGGCCTTTTCAGCCTCGAGATTAAGTCCGGAATCGGCCAATACAGGTGTGAGTACGATACGATCTGTGTTAATGGTTTTATTGGTGCCGCCTTGAAATTCAAAACGAAGAACTTTTGATCCTGCCGTCTCAAATGTGACCGTTCCTAGGTCATGAAACTTAATTTTTTCGGCTTCCATCTGATTCCAGATTCCGCCTGCTTTGCTACCCTCAATGTACCATTGCCCGATGCCTCTGCTGGTAGATACCTTCGCGGCAGCCTTAACATCGTAGAATCCAGCCTTGGGCACATCGATTATAAATTCGATATCGCTACCCGAGGCGGTTGTTGTAGAGGTAAAGTTTATGCCACCTTGGGGCGAAGCATTCGGTGTGCTTCCGCTGTTCACTTTAGCCTGCGCACCATCGTTTACTGAGGTTTTCCCCGCGTCATACAAGTCCGCCGCTATATAGGTTACGGCTGAAGGAAGCGTCGGGATGAATACGTCCTCGGTTGGTTCAAATTCGGAAATCTTCAAAGTCCCATTTCCATTCACACCAAAGTTAACATTCACGACCATCACTGCATTTTCATCCTTACCATAGACTACAACTTTTCCAGAGCCTAGTGCTTCTCCTGTGCCGTTTATGACGATTTCTTCTCCGTTCATCGTCAATTGGTAGCTGTTTATATTCTCATCCGCATACAGGATTTGATATGCGTCACCCCGATACTCCTCAATCCAGTACGCCTTACCCTTGGAAGAATTCCCATCCAAGTCTATAACAAAACTCTTCAACTGCTCGCCGGTCAAAAGACCGTTGAACCGATAAGCGAATACACCCGTATCATCAAGGGTAATATCCTCAATTAAATATTGTTTGACCGGATCCAGCCACCTAAGGTTTACGTTAACTTGCGGAGAACCCGTTTTGTCCCGGCCTGTCGCAATCATCAATGCCTGGTCTTTCTCCTTAGATACATGCATCAGAACATAAGGGCCACCGTTTTGGTCCCAATCTGCAGCAATATTACTGTCCCAGCCCGATCCATTATACACAGGACGGATAATCGTATCCGTCAATGTCCGGATGCGCTCCGATTTTCTCCAATTGTTAAATTGATCCATCAGGTCAATATTGTCTTGGCTCCAAGTATCTGGCGCTGCACCATGCTTAATGTTTCGGGCAAACATATATTTGTAATACGTTGACATCGTCCCACTGCTCATATTTCCGATGTTGAAGTAAACGGAATTCAGAGGCATATGCCCGAATAATCCAGCAAATATAGGAATATCCAATGATTCGCCATATTCTGTCGTGGATGTGGTCCAGCCGTTATCGATAACATGAAGTAGCTCGTTGGTCCGATCTCCTTGTGTCGGCCAAATATCCACCTCAGTAGTATATTTGACCATGTAATCGGGATGTTCATCAACAACTTCATTTAATACGGTGTTGGTCAATACATTTTTACGATAGACATTATCCGTCGGATGAGAGTAATCAGTTACTTCATCATTAATCCAAAATTCCGTCAAATCAACCATCTGGTGAGACAGTTGATAGTTATCAATCATATATTCAATCTTTTCTTTCTTGTCACTGATCACCATCGGGTCCGCCAGATCTTTGCCCCGGTTATGATATCCGCCCGACATGGAATACCACAGCCCGAACATTAGCCCTTGATCGTGGTAATAATTCGCGAGATGTACTAAATTATCCGTATAAGACGGGAGCGGTTCCACGCCGTCTCTTGATATGCCCAAGTCATCGGCGTTATTCCAGCCATCATCGAACATGACCATATCGAATCCCGCCTCTTTGAGTCTAGGTACGGCGATCGTTTTATAATATTGTTCGTTCCTTTTACTACTTCCCCATTCCCAGTCGTTCGAATTGAGCACAGTTGAGGTATTGTTATAATGAAATCTTGCTCGGAGATGCTCTTCAACCGCCATCTTGGCATCGACGATGTCCCCTTGGAATACCGTCATATTAACGGCAATATACTCAAACTCTTCACCCGGAAATAGCACAAGCTGAAGTGCTTCGGGGTTCGTAGTGACCTTGACACCGTCACCAGTAAAGGCCCTGACTCCCGCAAAAGAGCGAGTAAGATAGTTCTTCCCGGTATCCACTTCGCTGGGATCTCTGCGGTATACCTGGGTTTTTGAATTGACTTCCGGTCCAATATAGAAGCCGTCACCCGTATCGTAGCGATTAATAACAACCTTGATATCTTCGCTTTCTTTCTTAACATTCGTTTGATCGACTCCCCCTGTGTTGCTGTACCATTTGGAGAGATAAGAATAATGCAAATTTCTTGGTTCATCGGGGAAATCCAATTTAATGACATCTGACGAAGTGATTTGCAGGCGCTTGTCCGCGTTGTCATTTTTGATATAGGCCTGATACTTCAAGCCTGCACTGTCGTTAAACATCTCGAAGGAGAGCGTGACAGTAATTCCATCCTTCGTAACGGGGATATCTAGTCTCTTGCCGCTAGTTACGGCTTCACCTTGGGCTGTGGTCATGGTGATGTCGTTCTGCGAAGGTGTACCCAATACATATCCACTGTCATTCGCATCCAAGGTTTGGGGCGAGACTACCGCCGCCTTTCCGTCTTCCCCCGCTTCGAGTAGCCGATAGTTATATTTAAATAAGCTTGAATGATTGGCCTTCACGCCTTGTGGCAAATATTCTCTTTGCGCTGCCTTGTTATAGAAGCTGTTCATTTGGATCTTACCTTCATCCGTAAACTCAATTTCCGTCTTTAACACATTATTCTCTAGCGTCCACGTGTTGCTAATTCCGTCCATAGGACCGATAACAGCAGGGTCGGCATATGCGGATACGCCAGGTATGCACATCATTAGAATCAGTAGGTAGATTGTTGCCTTCTTGAATGGATTATTATTATTCAAAGTAAATCCTCCTAATCTTAATTCAAGATAATTTAGCCCTTCAGTCCCGTGGTAGCAATGCCTTCCACGAAGTATTTCTGAGCGAAGAAAAAGATCAAAACACACGGAATGATCGTGACCATGGACATTGCCATGACCTCGTTCCACTTAGCGGCAGAGCTGATATCAAGCGACATCCTAAGCCCCAGGGCAAGCGTGAACTTATTGACGCTATTGATATAGATCAGTGAGTTAAAGAAATCGTTCCAAGTCCAGATGAATTGAAAGATGCCCGCGGAGAACAGAGCCGGTTTGCATAATGGTAGCAGAATCCGGACCAGGATGACAAAGGAATTACAGCCGTCTATCTTGGCGGATTCATCTAATTCTCGAGGTAGTCCACGAATGAACTGGACTAGCATAAAGATAAAAAATGGGAAACAGGCAAACAAGGCTGGCATCGTAAACGGCAGGTAGCTGTTTAGCCAACCCAAATTCCTAAACAGAATATAACGTGGAATAATGATTACTGCGTTTGGTAGCATCAGTGTAGAGATCATGATGGAGAATAAAATATTTTTTAGTGGAAAATTAAACCGAGCGAAGCCGTAAGCTACAATTGTGCTGGAAATGAGTGTAAATACCACTACGGGGACAACCAATTTGAGTGTATTCAACAAATACAAACCAAAAGTGAACTGTCCACTACCCTTCCAGCCTCTTGAATAGGAGTCCCAAACCCAATCCACAGGTAACAGATTCAGTGACCCGAAAATCTCGTTATTCTCTTTAAAAGAAGCAAAAAACAACCAAATTAACGGGTAGACCATAATCAGACTAAAGATAATCATCATGAGATGCACGCCCAGCCTGCGAGTTGATATTCCAGAAATACTCATTTTTGGGCACCTCCGTCCTCATAGTAAGTCCAGTATTTTGATGTTTTGAAAATAACTGCTGTAACGATCAGAATGACAATGAAGAATATCCAGGACAAAGCGGAGGCATATCCCATTTTATAAAATTTGAAGCCCTCATCGTACAGTTTGAGCGCAAATAGATAAGTAGAATTCATTGGACCGCCGTTCGTTACTACAAATGCCCCGGTGAAATCCTGAAATGCATTCACCATCTGCATAATCACGTTAAAGAAGATAATTGGTGTTAAGAGTGGAATTGTAATATTAAAAAACATTCTCACTTTAGAAGCTCCATCCACCCGACTTGCTTCGTAGAGTTCATGGGGAATCTGCTTGAGACCAGCCAAGAAGAGCACCATCGATGAGCCAAACTGCCATACCGACAACAGACTTAACGTAAATAATGCCATCTTGGGGCTTCCCAACCAATTCACAGCTGGAATGTGGAACCAGTTCAACAATCCGTTGACCATCCCTTCCTTCATGAATAGAAATCGCCACAGGATGGATACCGCCACGCTTCCGCCCAGAATCGACGGCAAATAAAACAAGGTACGGTACAGATTGACCGCTTTAATATGCATATTCAAAATGATTGCTACAAATAGGGCAAATACAAGCTTCATTGGGACAGAGAACATCACATACACCAATGTAGTTGTCATGGATTTATAGAAATTCGAATCTTTTGTAAACATAGTTATATAATTGCTCAATCCTGTGAATTTTGGGATGTTGGTGATTTTGTAGTCTGTAAAAGAATAAATGAACGAAGCGGCAAACGGATACAATTGAAATACTAGAAATCCGATGAGCCACGGAGAAATGTATAAGAGCCCAACATATTTTTCCGACCATTTTCTCATGTGTAAGGAATTCACTATTGATTCACCTGGCTTTACTGTAATATTCCACAGTGTATTGTAAAGGTCTGCGGATAGTCCGCTTGGGCGGTATTTACCGCCCAAGCGGGAATATAATGAAGATTACTTAATATCTTTAAATTTATCTTGAACTCTTTCGATAAGATCTTTCGCTCCTTGTTCCGGTGTCATATTACCATACACAACCTTTTCACATACATCGCGAATGATATCTGCCACTTCCGGATTGTTCTGAACCACTGGAGGAGGTGTGGTTGGTGTCTCCAACGCATTATCTACCATTTTTGCTACATCAGCATCGACTTTATTTGCATCAACCAAAGCATTCTTGGCGCTTTCGGAGGTGGGAACGGAACGAGTATCCAATAGTATAAGAGCAGCTTCCTTATCATTAAGCAACCAATTACTAAACTTCACAGCTTCCTCAGTGTTAGAGGATTTATTATTGACGGCCAGAATCATCGAAGGCTTGAATTTCACAGATTGATTGCCGCCTTCTGCAAAAATAGGCATCCCTACGGCGAAGTTCCCATCTCCAGCAGCTGCTTTATATTTATTGACTGTCGATGACCAATCCAGTGTCATCCCAATTTCGCCATTAACCCACTTCGGATTCTGCTCCATCTTGCTGTTGAATAAGGCAGCATCTCCCAATGGCTGAGCGGCACCGCTGTCAAATAGATTCTTCATGACCGTTAAAGCATGGGATAAATCTTCCTCAGACGCTGTGATTGTAGGTTCATCCGAAACCCAATAATCAGCATTCTTGGAGTACAGATAGCTTCCAAGAATGAACTCACCCAGTCCTCCAGTCGTAGTACCCGGTTCCAATGCGAACAAGTGATCCTTGCTGTTGGCCTGATTGATCTTTCCTCCTTCTTCGATTAGTTTCTCCCAAGTCCATACTGTATCAATGGATAAGCCATGCTTATCGAAAAAAGCTTTGTTGATCATGGTTCCAAAACCATTCGTGCCCATTGGAAGTGCGACTAATTTTCCGTCTACCGAACTATATTCATCCAAAACTTTCTTTGGAAACTGCGTTAAATCCACAGTAGACTGGTCGCTTAGATCAACGAAAGTATCGCCTTGAGCGGATAAATCGGGCAGCCATGGGTAATCAAGTTGCATAATATCCGGTGCGGAAGCTCCTGCAATCTGGGTCATCAACTTTTGCTGATAGCCATCATATCCTTGATATTCTCCTTCAATTTTAATATTGGGATGCAACTTCGTATAAGCCTCAATAGCTGCCAACGTAGCCTGGTGCCTTCCATCAGATCCCCACCATGCAAAGCGAAGTGTGATCTCTTTTTCGGCATTTGCATTCGCCGAAGTAACTGGAGAAGCCCCATTGCTTGGTGCTGCAGAATTGTTGCTATTACCGCTACATCCAATCAAGGATGTAACTAACAATAAAATACTACTAATACTGACCATCTTGCCTAACGTTTTTCTATTCAATGTCCTTATTCCCCTCTCATATCTAAAATGGTTTGCTACATGTAAAAGATTATCATTAATGTAGGCGCTTTCAAATATATCTGAGTTGATATAAGCTATCCCTAGACTATCTTCTTTTCCGATCTTGTCGATTTAAGATATAAAGTTACTTCAATGAACAAAAAAGAAGCTGCCATCAGACATGCTCCTCAACTATCGTTCCTCGTTTACCACGATCAACTGTAACACCTTTCAGTTTGACGTTACCAGCGAGTGGTTGTTTATTTACTCTTCAGCGACACCTTGAAGAACGATTGTATCTTCAAGATACTTGATACGTTGATCTTTATGCATCTGATATTTCATCTCAGCTAATTTGGATTGGATTTCTTCTTCTGTTCTCTCGCTACCGTACGTAAAATGATCGAACTCAACGCTTGTTACCAACCATTGAGCCTCAATCAGGTTCAGTGTATATTTTTTATTCGTCTTTGTGAATGGTTTATCTTTTACTTCTTTCATTTGGCGCGTATAAATGAATACTTGGTTTTCCTGCTCACTATCGTATGGTTCTGAAAATTGTATCATTTCCTTCTGTTTATTCCATTCATCTTGGGGCATACCTATCAATTCTTTACTTGTGTAATTAACTCCGTCATAACCAAATATTACTCGCTTACTCTCAGCATCTAAATATACATCACTAACAATTCCGTCCACTTGAACAAGATATGCATCATAGTCTATTTTGAAGTAATAAAGAGCATATTCGCTAGTTTCAATGATGTTTATTGAGCTATAATGTCACGTTAGCTCTCTCCGTAACGACACCTCAGAAAACCTCAGCTAATTTTTAATCTTAAAAGTAGTTTTTATTGTATTTATGTAGTCCCACATAGAAGCATATTCTGCCTTCAGCTTCTCATCGCTTACATTATAATTTACATCTGATGGAGTGCTTAATGAGAAGATTTCGTCATCCTTTTCTCCGATCTTAGATATTTGAATATTCTGTTTAGCTATTACCCCGTCTGTACTCCATTTATCTTTAGACCATATATGGATAGTAAATAATACTCCTCCACAACGAAGGTTTGGGATTCGACACCAAAATCATTTCCTTTTATAGCAACATCACCAATTTTTTCACTTTTATCATTGTAAAAAGATAGGTTTGCTCCAATCATATTTTTCGAACTCCCTACACCTTCCATTCTTAATTGACCCGTAACTTTTGTGTTATTACCCACTTTAGTTAATATTAAATTACCAACAGATATATTTTTGAAGTCTGGATCCGTTAAGTCTAAGTTTCTATTTTTGACAAAAATCTTTTGTAAATCCGAATCATATTCGATGGTTCCGCCCATATTTTCAGCTATAAAGCGAATGGGTACATACGCATGTCCATCTACATTCAGAACCTTGTATTCATTATTCAATGCAATATTACTACCATTAATTTCAAATCTTGCTGGAAATAATAACGCTTGAATAGAACCCGAAGCAAAAGCAACCGATGAACAGGCAAAGAGTAACCCGCAAGTTAGTCCCAATATAAATTTCTTCAAAAGAACACCACTTTTTCATTATTTATATCTATAGACGTCAAGCGTTTCAATTAGTTTCTAATATAGTGAAATTCCCCCACAAATTTAAATTTCCATATAGTGGTGTAAATTAAGCCAATAATCATTATGTTGACTAACACATGTTTCCATCCTTATTCAGAATACTCTTACCAAAACAAAAATAAGGGTTAGGATTCCAACTAAAATGAGCAAATTTGAGATTTGACGAAAAAGACCAGAAACACCTTGAGAATGGAGTTTCTTTTCGTTCACATCAAAGTTAGCTTTAGACCCATAAGGATCCGCAGAATGAGAGAACGGTTTGTTTTCATCTAACATTATATCAACCCCTTATCAATATAATTTCATATTATTGTATTCCGATATCGTATCCCGCTAGCTTAATAAACTAATTTTTTTGTAAATGTAACTCTATGGTAATCCTTCTGAAAGAAATCATTTTCATGGTTAACCATGTCGAATCCTATATTACGATAAAAAGTTATAGTATCTTCATTACCGAGATGACCTAATGTATACAGAATAACCTTCTTCTCGTTAACTTTTTTTACTTCGTTGCAAATCGTGTTGATTAAAGCCTTACCAATACCTTGTCGCTGACAGTCATTTTTCACAGCTACACCAACGATTTCATAAAGGCTTTCTGCGTCATTGAAGATGTATCCAGCATGACCAACAATATTACCACTTTCGTTATATGCTACATAAAACTGACTTTTATTATTTTCAATTGAGGAACCAATAAAGCTACTCCATCGTATCGGATACTTCTCTATAATGAAATTTGGAAATTGGAGCGGATGTTCCTTCATTATATTTACTACTTCTTTTTGGTCCTGGAGTTCAAATGGCCTAATATTCATATTTTCATACCACCTAAATTTTTAATTTTTTATGTACTATTTCAATTATTCCCTTTGTGCTCGATCCTTCGGTTAATCAGCTAAACTTTCCAGTCTGATAGTAAGGGTAATCCATTTTTGTTTGGATTTTTTGTACGAATTCGATATTAGTTAAGTATTCGATTATAAAAAGACCCAGATCAATGGACGAAGAGACACCACCACCTGTAAATATAGTTCCATCCCTTACTATTCTAGATTTAACTACTTCAGAGCAATAGGGTACAAGCAACTCATATGCAGATGGATTTGTTGTAGCTTTTTTACCACTTAAAAATCCACATGCACCTAAAAGAAGTGCTCCCGTACATACGGAAACTTTATATTTCACGTCTTTAGCTGTCTGTAACCATAACAGAAAGTCCTCATCATTTCGTAATTGTCTTGTCGTCATACCACCTGGGACAAATATCAAATCGTATTGGGAAAGATCCACGCGAACATTTTTTAATTTAATTGTCATCCCGCGATCATCGATAATCTCCTCTTTTATGCCACAAAAATCCCATGATACATTCTCTACAGCATTTAAAATCCCAAGCCAAGTTATAGCTTCAGTAAAACCTGTTAAATCAAGCGTTGTCATTCCATCAAATAATATAAATGCCATCTTCATAAACCAACACCTGCCTTTATGTATTTTATAAACAAAAAGCACTTGATCATAGATCAACTCTTGGTTATAGACGTAAATGGAATGACTTGGTTACGACAAACTGTTCGTTAACGAACAAACTGTCGATCCATTGGATTCGGTAATGATAAACAGATGTTTATTGAGCTATTATGTCTCGTTTGCAGCTTCCTTCAATTCCGGCTTCCCCGCTTCGATTAACACCTTATTTCGACCTAAGAAAATAGCTACTATGATTATGAGTAACCCCGTTCCAATAAGCAACCATTCAATTTCGATGTAATCTGCAAGTGGTCCAAAGATGAGCATTCCCATGGGCATCATTGAAGTTGAAATCATTCCAAGTACACCAAAAATTCTCCCTAAATAGTTCTCATCCACTTTCTCCTGAACTAGAACAGTCGTTGGCGTATTGAAAATGGGCATCGCCACTCCGAAGATCGCCATGAATATCAAATAGATCCAGAAGACCGGAACAATACCGAGTAATAACGTACAGGCTCCCATTACAATGCTGGCGAGTGTCATCGTTTGTACTCTATTTTTAAAGCCTCCCCATGTAGCGATGATTCCTCCGCCGATCATCATGCCAATTGAAAACGCAATTTCGATTACTGTTAACCGCCAAACATCACCGCCGAAACTACGTGTAACTTGCAATGGGGTTAAGAACGCAGCAGGTGCCATCAAGACAAAGAAAAAGGCGAAGAAAAAAAACAGTTTCTTCAAAAATTCATGATTTTTAATATAAGTTAGACCTTGTTTAAAATCATTGAGATAGCTTAATTGTTGTTTCTCGGAAGCCTTCTTATGTAGCGGTATTTTTAACAATGTAAGTAATGTTACAATTGCAATCGCTGCGGTAATAACATCGATGAAGAATATTATTTCAATGGAAGTCAATGTCAATAGTGCCGCACTAACCATCGGTGACACGAACATGATGATAGCTTGTAAACTTCCATTGGTTCCGTTCACCTTCGTCAGTTTGTCACTTGGCACGATTTGCGGCAAAATAGCACCGACAGCTGGTGTCTGAATACCTGCTCCAACTGCACGAATTGCAGCCATTAGAAAGAGCAACCAAGTCGCATTATAACCCAACAAAAAAATAACAGCGAGTATCAAAGTTGCAATAGCAGTCAGTGCATCTGCTGCAATAATAAGCAACTTCCTATTATAGCGATCCGCCCATACCCCTGCGATAGGAGATAAAATAAAAGTAGGTATAAACCCACAAATGATATACAACGTCATCATGACACCTGACTGTGTAGTAAGCGTGATATACCACATAATCGCATATTGCACTAAGGACGACCCAAACAGTGATATCGTTTGACTTCCTAAAAAGAGAGTAATATTCCTTTTCCAATGGTGTACTGGATTTTTATTCGTTGACGACATCTAGTTACGATCTTCTCCCCTCTGGTTCTGCTAAGAATATATTAACATTTCCCTCTTGATACGGAAATAGCCTAGAACATCCCAAATAAGAATCCTTTTTACTCCCTCTCTCAACCGTCCCTTATGTTCCGTATACTCCTTAATCAAGGCATTCATACTGGACATGTTTTAATATGCTGTAAACTTATTATAGAGTTGTGCGTTGTATATGTGGGGGAGGGCAGACATGGCCAAAGAAACTATGAATGAATTTCTTCAACAGGTCGGAACCGTATTGTATAAATACTTGAGGAAACGCGGACTTACCCATGAGGATGCCGATGATGTCCCTCTCTTTTCCTTGACTGACATTCCAGTAATCAGCATCCTTCAAAAGGAAAAGTCAAAGAGTATCAGAGATACCCTTGAAACTCTTTCTGAAAACGCATGTAGCACGCGCCAAGGAAATACACATTACGTGGTCGCTCTTCACGAATATATGGTTCGTTTGGAGCCATCCCGTTAGATCTATGGTCTCCTTCATATCTTCGGGCTAGAGTAATATGTATCTATCCTTTCCCCAACAATAAACTGCAATTCGAAATTTGGGTACCTCCTTAAAAAATGTTATGTATCCACTATTAATTTCAACATAAGGATGTTATTTCGCGACAATATTTCGTATAATGCAAGATTATAACTATTCCTTCTAAGGTGTGTGTCCTAATGAATAACAGTCAGTCTGTGAAAACCAATTTACGTTACTTCTTATTTTTCTATGTATTTATTTACGCTGGGAATGCCGTCTATGGGACGTTTCTACCTCTTTATTTCCAGGATATTGGCTATTCTGCCTTGCAAATTGGTACTCTACTCAGTCTAGGTCCTTTCGTCGCTATACTAGCTCAGCCACTCTGGGGCGCACTCGGAGATCGTGCCAAAACAAAAAATTCCATTTTACTTTTCTTATTGGCTGGCTGTGGAATTACGATCCTGTTATATCCATTGTCGAACCAGTTTACATATCTATTACTCATGATTAGTATCTTCACTTTTTTCCAGACTTCCATATTTGCTATAGGTGATACGATTACGCTTGAGGCAATAGACAAACATAAAATAGGTAAGTTCGGACATATTCGTATGGGTGGCACATTCGGGTTCGCTGTCATGTCACTTGTGTTCGGGATTATTTCCAAGGATCATATCAGCTCGATATTTATCGTATACTCTAGCATTATCGTTGTCGCATTCCTACTCGTTCTGAAGTTCCCTGCTGTTGAAGGACATCAAGCACATGGACATAAAGTATCTATTACAGTTCTTTTTAAGAATCGAATGTTGATGATCTATTTCGGATTCAACTTCATACTACAAATTACTCTAGGTTACTATTATGCCTTCTTCCCTATGTATTTCAGAGAGCTTGGCGGAGACAACGTATTGCTAGGCTGGTCCATGGTTATTTCATCATTAAGTGAAGTACCATTCTTATTATTTGCAGATAAAATTTTCAAGCGCGTGAAGATTCCCTATATATTATTAGCCGCGGCTGCATTTACAGCGTTACGTTGGTTTCTCTTTTCGATCATCGATGCGCCTATTTGGGTGCTACCCGTTCAGGCTTTGCATGGCCTCATCTTCATCGTGCTTACTGTGACTATGGCTACCTACATTAACAAAGAAGTACCCAAGGAGCTAAAAGCAAGTGGTCAGACGCTGAATGGTCTTATGAATCTAGGTGTAGCACGTATTATTGGGAGCTTCGTCGGCGGAATCGCAACAACTAGCTTTGGTATTCGTAATGTATTTATGTATAATTCAATCGTCGCATTGGTTAGTATGATTGCATTCGTTCTGTTCTTTTTGAGAACACACTATCGAACTTCAAGGATGAAATGATAGACAATATTCACATCGGAAAATCCGAAACATACCATAAACCCACCATTTTAAAAATGAATAATAACATGTCCAGCAGGCTGATGTCCAAGCAAGCAGCCTCCAATGTGCATTATATAGTTTGAAATCATATATCTAGGAGGTATATAACTATGGCATGTTGCAGTAGTAGTGGGTCAACTTTAAGTTGTTGTCCAGAAAAGAACTTTGTTCAAGATAAAGTGTGTACACCGTGGAGTGGTACAGTTGTAGCCGCTGACGTCTTAATTACCGTCTACACCAATAACATAAACCAGAACATTGTTGGAACAGGATACTTGCAATATGACATCGGCCCAGCAGACATACAATTAGATTTTCTTGATAGTGCAGGTGCACCGATTAATACTGCACCTTTCATTATTGCACCGGGAACAAGTCTCGCCTTTACGTACCGCCGCTTCAATGCTATACAGATAACATTACCAGCCGCTACAGCAGGGACCTACCAAGGTGAATTCTGCATCACTACCCGGTACCCAGTCTAGTATGAAGGATTGAGCTCATTGGACTGTTTCAATACCTTAGGAGGGATAAACATATGTGTGTAACACCACTCAGCTGTTGCCCAGACAAGATCATTGTCCAAGATAAAGTATGTACGAATTGGCAACTAGCAGCTGCAGCCACCCAAATCCTGTATACCGACAATGTATCACCGTCCATCAGCGGTACAGGATATATTAAGTATGAAGTCGGAACTCCTGTCCTAACAGTAAACATATCCAATAATGGGACTGTTATCAAAACATTTATAATCCCAGCAGGAGGCAGCTCAACATTTACTGTCGCTCGTTTTGATACCATTTCAATAACTTCAACAGCGGCAGCACAAGGGGAATTTTGTATCACAGTACGTTATAACTTATAGAACAAGCTATAACGGCTACGACGTCTTTCTGAAGGATCTAATGTAACTCAAACTTTTATATCTTTTAAAGTAGAGTGGTTCTTCTATATACTGAAGAACCACCTTTCTTATTGTTCATTTACAGCTAAAGTTTGATTAGGTAATTGCAGAGTAGTTGAAATCGTATACTTAGCTTCAATAAATGTAGATTTACTTCCCTGGGTAGGAACTACTATAGATTTAATACCTTGACCTACATAATTATTCGTATTTCCCGGTGGTATATACAGTTTTCTCCTGTTTGCACCAATGATCTCTACTTCTAAATTATCCGTACTTACTGGATTAGAATAGACGCTAAGCTGTGCCACCGTCATATTGGAGTTCACATCATTCTCCCATATTTGGAATCCCATCTGATTCCCTTCAATAGATATATTTCCGCAACATTCTTTTTCCACAATGAGATTAGAAGGTCGTTTCCAAGGGACTACAGGGTCTACACAATGACAGATTGGTAATACTCTTTGTTTTGATCGTTTCCTTCGACAATATCTCGGTGGGGATGGGAAGATGGGAGTATATCTACTCTTTCTACGCCTTTGATGTTTAGAACATCTTTTCTTTTTCAACCATTTGGCCTTCCGTTGATTTCTCTGCATATTGGATGAATATACAATTAGAATAGTCATTAATAATAACACTTCTTTTCTTGAACACCGCCTCCTTCTCAGCTCCTCACTCCTTTCTATCCAACAGTCTATTCAGCGTTATACCTATAGTAAATGTTTCATTCAAGTACTTGGTTAAACATTATCCGCATTTATTTCGAGTATCGATTGAGCATTTAGTTCAATCTCAATAATTGCTCCCCACAGCAACGTTCAAGTTAATTCATGCACCGACCAAACAACTCCATTCGTAGCTCCGTTTCCTATGTTAAGTGCGATTGTCAACCCGTTCGCATTATAGAAAAGTCCAATAATATCTCCTGCTGATAAGCTCACCTCTCCCGCCAAAGTTACTGTACCATTCCCTAAAACTGCTCTTAGCGTTAAAAGAGTAATACTTACATTTAGAATAGGAAGGAGTCCATTTATCAAATTGGTAACTGTAGGCGATGTTCTCTGTACTAGAAAAAAGGGATTAACTCCCGCCCCTAGAGAAATACCAATTGCCGCAGTAGTGGAATAATTTATTGTTGCTGCAATTGAATACCTTCCTGTAAACGGAATTGTATAATTCCCCGTAGCCTGATTAAAATTAGGGTTACCATAATAGGGATTAGCTATAGACCAATTTATAAGTTGCCCACTCGCGGACAACGTCAAATTAGATAAAAATGCCGAAAATCCTTGTGCAGCAAAGTTCGGCCCTGTTGCTCCTGTTACACCCGTTACTCCTGTCACGCCCGTTGCGCCTGTCACTCCTGTTGCTCCCGTTACCCCTGTTGCACCCGTCGCTCCCGTTACTCCTGTTACACCCGTTACTCCTGTCACTCCTGTTGCTCCTGTCGCTCCTGTTACTCCTGTCGCTCCTGTTACTCCTGTCACTCCTGTTACTCCTGTCACGCCCGTTGCGCCTGTCACTCCTGTTGCACCCGTTGCTCCTGTCGCTCCCGTTGCACCCGTTGCTCCTGTCGCTCCCGTTGCACCCGTTGCTCCTGTCGCTCCCGTTGCACCCGTTGCGCCTGTCACTCCTGTTGCTCCTGTTTCACCTGTTGCTCCTGTTGCTCCCGTTACTCCTGTTGCTCCCGTTACTCCTGTTGCGCCTGTTTCACCTGTTGCTCCTGTCACACCTGTTGCTCCTGTTTCACCTGTCACTCCTGTTGCACCCGTCGCTCCCGTTGCTCCTGTTGCACCCGTTGCGCCTGTTGCACCCGTTGCGCCTGTTGCGCCTGTTGCTCCTGTTGCTCCTGTTGCTCCTGTTGCTCCTGTTGCGCCTGTTTCGCCTGTTGCGCCTGTTTCGCCTGTTGCGCCTGTTTCGCCTGTTGATCCTGTTGCTCCTGTTGCTCCTGTTGCTCCTGTTGCTCCTGTTGCTCCTGTTGCTCCTGTTGCTCCTGTTGCTCCTGTTGCACCCGTCGCTCCCGTTACTCCTGTTGCTCCTGTTGCACCCGTTACTCCTGTTGCGCCTGTTTCACCTGTTGCTCCTGTTGCTCCTGTTACTCCTGTTGCACCCGTTGCTCCCGTTGCACCCGTTGCACCCGTTGCACCCGTCGCTCCCGTTGCTCCTGTTGCTCCTGTTGCGCCTGTCGCTCCCGTTGCGCCTGTTGCTCCTGTCACACCAGTCTTACGTGATGTCCCATTGCAGCTTAAAGTGCCGGAGCATGAACAATCTGAAATTGATCTATATCGCGTATTGTCATAGTTCATATAATAGACCCTCCTCAACACTTAAGATTAGCATTGTGTGGTAATTAGTGGGATTATCCAGATATCCGAATCGCAACATCTCTATATAACTATTAAATGTATTCCTTAACGATCATGATTGTACTTAAGCCTCTTATTCATGAAAGCGATCCGATATACAAGAGGGACTTAGGCTTCCACACCAAAATATACGACTACACTCCTCTCAGGGGTCACCATAATCAAACCTATTGAATCGATAATTCCGGGTTCACCTGAATCTGATATTTCACTAAACATAGTACTCATTCCATTACGTCTAGTTGATTTCCAGCATATCTAGTACTAGAATAAAGTAATCTTAACGAAAAGGATGCGCGGTATTAATGTCGTTTAATCTATCACGAATAACTAGTAAAAAGTCCATACTATTTTTCTCTCTTATTATGTTAGTAAAGAGTTATTTCACTTGGTATTTCCTATTCAAGGATGGACCCTCATGGAGTATACTTCTGAAAGAACTCCCTTTTGTTTTACTCGTATTTTGTTTAATTGAATGGTTCGCATCGAAGAAGAAAATTGCAATCTATATGATCGTCGATCTATTCATTACCACCCTATTCTTTTCCTTGATTCTATATCACAATCATTTTGGTATTATCGCTACCTCTCAAGTATTAGATCAAGCCAAACAAATAGGTGCTGTGAAAAAAAGTGTCTTCTCAGTGATTCAACCACAATATATGCTTATGTTTATGGACATCATTATCATTAGTTTTGTTATGCTAAAACGTCAGAAGGCGCTACATTGGAAAAGATCCATGTCCGTTAAAGCGAACCGTAAAGTCATTACTATTTTATTCTGTCTATCCATTCTCTTATGTTCTTTGAGTATTTTCCCTAATCGTGCAAGTATGAATGAGACTATAAAAGCTGAACAAATGGGAATTCTCAATTATGAAGCATACTCATTACTGGCTACTAAAGAAGTTGAACCTATCGATATTCGTAACATTACGCAATCAGTTATTGATCATAAGAAGGGAATTCAATCCCCTGTTGATCCGATCTTGTTCGGAGCTGCTGAAGGTAAGAACCTTATTATGATTCAAATGGAGTCTTTTCAGAACTTCTTAGTAAATCTATCGATTGATGGACAAGAAATAACACCCAATATGAATCAATTAGCGGGAAGCAGTTACTATTTCCCTCGTTTCTACCAGCAGGTTGGGCAAGGAAATACCTCTGACGCTGAATTTATAGTAAATACTTCATTCTATGTACCACCGGATGGTGCAGCTACACAAATATATGCCCCTAAGGAGCTCCCGAGCTTACCGAAGATATTACAAGGGCAAGGCTATGACACCGCGACATTTCATACTAATGAAGTTGATTTTTGGAACCGTGGGGAACTGTACAGTGCCTTGGGATTTGATCGATACTATGATAAAGCTTACTTTGGTCTTGATGATACCTTATTCTACGGTGCATCTGATGAAGTGCTTTATGAGGAGACTGCTGCCGAACTTGCAAGAATGGATCAGGATGACCAACCATTCTATTCGCATGTCATCTCCATGTCAGCTCATAATCCATTCACTATTCCGGAGGATAAATACCATATGACACTCCCAGAGCGATTCGAAGGAACGTTCGTTGGTGAATATATGCGCGCTCAGAATTATGCTGATTATGCCCTTGGCCTCTTTATTGAAGAACTTAAACATAATGGTGTTTGGGATAACAGCTTAGTCGTATTGTATGGAGATCATCGGGGACTTCCTATCTTTTCCCTGGATGAAGTTGATCAAGTATTATTGGAAGAGATGCTTGGCCATCCATATTTAGAACGCGAGTTGATTAATATTCCGTTGATCATTTCATCAAATGGGGTTACGAATGCAACGGTGATGGAACAATTAGGCGGTCAGGTTGATATTATGCCCACTGTGTTGAATTTATTAGGTATTTCACTTGATGATCATATCCACTTTGGACAAGATATATTGAATCAAACAACTTATAATTTACTACCACAACGTTATTATTTACCAACGGGTTCATTCGTGAACAACGAAGAATTATTCTTATCCGGCAGCGGTTTTGATGACGGACAGCATCATACCTTATATAAAGACGGCGACGAAAGATCACATGCTACAGAGTTTGAATTCAATCGTGCCCTTGAACTTCTACAATTGTCTGATAGCTACGTCATTCAATTGCCTGACAGAGATGTTCTAGAGGATTGAAGTATGGTTTCCTACTCTAGAACCAGCATCCGTAATAATGGATAATACAATATAGGCACGCGAAAATACGCCAGAGAGCTGTTACTAAGCACTTTGGCGTATTATTAATAATGACTAGTTATTTACTTTTTTGATCTCTGTTTACGTGTCATAACATCGAATATGACAGCCCCAGCCAATACACCACCGCGGATCATATATTGGTAGGATATTCCAACCCCGAGTAAATTCATACCACTAGAAAGGGATGCCATGACAATGGCCCCGATAATGGAACCCGTGACTTTACCTACTCCACCGGCAGCGGATACACCGCCAACGTAAGCAGCTGCAATCGCATCGAGTTCGAATAACGTACCTGCAGTCGTTGTAGCCGATGCCATGCGAGCAGTGAACAGGATACCTGAGAGCGCTGATAGCAATCCCATTGATCCAAACACAATATACGTAATTTTCTTAACGCTAATCCCACTTAAATTTGCGGCCTCTGGATTACTTCCCACAGCATAAATATGGCGTCCAATAACAGTTGATGTCGTCAAAAAATGATATATGACAACAACGAACAATACAATAATGACCGTCCAAGAGAATCCATTATAACCCGCTAGAATCCAAGTGATGTATCCAATAATAGCAGAGATGAATATGACCTTTATTGCAAACATACCTTTAGAAATGACTTCAAAATTGTATTTCAGTTTGTTGTTACGCTTTGAGACTTCAAAGTAGATAAATAGAACGATAATTAGTGCACCAACAATCAGAGACAGCAAATTCAATTGACCTATCTTTGCAATCGCCGGGATGAATCCATTACCAATTGCGTTGAAATGCTCATCCTTTACGATGATTGTTCCTGTTTTTTCAGTTACTCGTAGTAAAGCTCCTCTAAAAATCAACATACCCGCTAAAGATGCCACAAATGAAGGAATCCCCATTTGAGCAACTAAGAAACCGTTGAACATACCCACGACAATTCCTAGCACCAATATGATTGGAATCGTTATGAGAAATGGAACCCCTAGCTGTGTTAGAAGGATAGCTGCAATAGCGCCCATGAATCCTGCAGCAAATCCGACGGATAAATCGATATGCCGAATGACAATAACTAGCGTCATTCCAACGGCTAATACAGCAATATATCCCGTAGCATCAATCAAGTTACTAATATTTCGAGATGACATAAACAGTCCGTCCGTCAAGATCGAGAAAGTCAGCATGATGACAAATAAAGCAATATACATCCCATAATCCCGAATGTTGACTCCTATCAACGATTTAGCTTCCTTAAGTATTTTCACCGGTTTTCCTCCTATTGCGTTGCAAGCTTCATAATTTTTTCTTGATCCGCATCTTCAATGGACAATTCTCCTTTTATTCGCCCCTCGGCCATGACATAGATGCGGTCACTCATTCCTAATACTTCACTAAGCTCAGATGAAATCATAATAATACTCATACCTTCGCTAATCAGCTTATTCATAATGGTATAAATTTCAAATTTAGCACCCACATCAATTCCTCGCGTAGGTTCGTCCAGAATAAGCAATCTTGGATTAACGAATAACCATTTGCCCAAAGATACTTTCTGCTGATTCCCTCCACTTAAATTACCGACCAGTTGTTCCACTGAAGGAGCCTTGATGTTTAATGACTCTTGGTATGCGTTGGATATCTTCACTTCTTCATTCATATTAATAATCCCTTTAGACGAAATACCCTCTAGGTTGGCAACAGTTATATTTTGTTTTATATCCTGAATCAAGAATAAGCCGTCACCTTTGCGATCTTCCGTTACATAAGCGATTCCAGCCTTGATCGCCTCTTTTGGGTTCTTGAATGACTTTTTAGCATCGTCCATTAATAATTCTCCACTTAATTTATAAGCTTTTGGATTACCAAATATACTTAGGGCCAATTCCGTACGTCCTGAGCCCATCAGCCCAGCAATACCGACGATTTCCCCTCTTTTCACATGGAGATTAACATTCTTTACGACTTCTCGACCTAGATTAGGATCAAATGCTGACCAATTTTGGATCTCAAGCACGTTGCCACCGAATTGTTTATCCGTTCTTTTTGGATAGATATCATTAATTTCACGTCCGACCATATTTTTAATAATGATATTTTCAGAGATTTCATTCTTTGAAGCATCTAACGTACAAATGGTTCGACCATCTCTAAGAACAGTGATTTGATCCGCAATTGCGATGACTTCTTTCAGCTTATGAGAGATCATAATGCAAGTTATTCCTTGGGCTTTCAATTCTCTCAGCAGTTCGAGAAGGTTTTCACTATCATTTTCGTTAAGCGCGGCCGTCGGTTCATCTAGAATGAGTAGTTTCACATCTTTACTCAACGCTTTAGCGATCTCCACAAGTTGCTGCTGACCTACACCTAGATCCTTGATCAGAACTTCAGGGTTAATATCTAACTTCACTTTGTGAAGCAATTCTTTTGCCTTCACAATCGTTTGATTCCAATTAACCAATGCGCCTTTTTTCACTTCGTTCCCTGCGAAAATATTCTCATATACAGGAAGGTCAGGAAACAACGCAAGCTCTTGATAAATAATTGCAATACCTGTTTTTACACTATCGCTAATTCTTGAGAAGCTTTGAACCCTGCCTTCATATACGATATCCCCAGAGTAATCTCCGTAAGGATATACGCCACTAAGGACTTTCATTAATGTTGATTTCCCAGCACCATTCTCACCGATCAAACAATGAATTTCGCCTTTATTCACCTTGAAATTAACATTGGATAACGCTTTTACGCCAGTAAATTCCTTTGAAATATTATCCATTTCTAAAATGTATGGATTCATAATTAGATTACGCTCCTTAACAAAACAAGTCGTAGAATAACGGTTGAGTGATAAACGTATCTATCACTCAACCGTCCAAACTATGTTTATATGCGATTATAGACCCGTGAATTCTTTTTCTTCGTAATACTTGGAATCAATGAGTGCGGCTTTAACGTTGTCCTTGTCGACTACGATAACATCGGTTTGTTTCGCTTGCACTTCAACTTTTCCGTTATCATAAACGCCAGTTGTCTCAGGCGTTTTACCTTCCAGAATGGAGACTGCCATTCCGATTGAATCTTTAACTAGACTACGAACATCTTTGAATACTGTCATCGATTGTTTATCATCAATAATGTATTGAACTGATGCTTTTTCAGCATCTTGCCCTGACACTACATAGTGAGTGACAGCTGTATCTGAACCGAATACGTCTGCGATCGCACGCGCAGTTCCATCATTTGGAGCCAGAATGGCAACATCACCTTTTTGATCGGCTGAGGCAGCTGTTAAGTGTGTTTGGGCCTTGTTTTTAGCATCACCCGGCTCCCAGTTTGTGGTAACCTGGCTAATGATTTTACTTTGTTGTTCACGGGACAACTCGGCAGTATCTTGCAACATAATAGCTTCGCTGGAGTTAGCGACTTTGAATGTGCCGTCAGCGATTTTAGGTTGCAGAACGGACCAAGCACCTTCAAAGAACAAGAATGCGTTGTTATCAGATGCTGCACCAGCATACAAGTATAATGGCTGACCGTTACCTTTTGCATGATCTACTAAGTATTGACCTTGCGCTTTACCAACTGCAACGCTATCAAAAGTAACATAGTAGTTAATAGCATCTGTGTTCGTGATCAGACGGTCATAGGAAATGACCTTAATGCCTGCATCTTTAGCTGCTTTTACAGCACTCGCGGCGGCATCACCATCTTGAGGGCAAATGATTAGTACTTTGATTCCTTTAGCAATCAGAGCATCTACATTTTCCTTTTCCTTGGCAGAAGATCCTTGGCTGAATAATATTTCTGATGTGTATTTCGTATCCTTCAGAGCATCTTTAAATCTTTGCTCATCTTGAACCCATCTAGGCTCATCTTTCGTTGGCAATACGATCCCCACTTCAACCTTACTACTGTTACCACATGCTGAGATCACTGCTACTAGCATCATTACGACAAGCAAGAATGGAATAATCTTTAAAGCCTTTTTCATTTAGAGACACGCCCCTTTTCTTGGTTAATACTGTTATTACATACATGATGTTATCATCTGATACATCGTCAAAGAATAGAAAATTCTCCTATCATTATTGAAAATTCTCATATGTACCTTCATCGAAAATATACGGCCATAAAGACGACAAAAAACCATGTTAACCGCTACTGGTTAACATGGTTTTAATCTAAATAATATTTAATCAATATCATCTTCTTCTTCAATTTTTAATACTCTTCCATTCTTCGCCATTACCTCTACTTCAAACACTAATACTCCATGTTCTAAATCCATATCGACATGAAGAATTTGTCCGGGCACATGTTTCAGGGCGATTTCTTGTGCTTGTTGCTTAGTAACTCTTTGTCTATATATGGGTGTTGAGTTATTGTAAATACTTCCATACATTAATGTTATCCTCCTTATTCAAAAACCTAGTCCATTATCCATATGTATTTGGCAGGTTATATGTGCAACTTCAAAAATAGGTTATTGACTAACTATATTTTTGTAATGTTCCATTCATATTGCGTTCATACTTGCTTGCTATACTTGGGTTATCCATTCAAGACAATTTTAAAGGAGCGATTAATTTTGAAAAAGCTATATTATACTTCCTTTTTCTATGTAGTTCTTGGTTTATTAGCTGGCATTGCTTATCGCGAAATTACAAAACACAATGATTTCAGTGGAGAAACTGTATTTGTTGCACTTCATACCCACATTCTAGTGTTAGGTTTCTTCTTTTTTATCATTACACTAATCCTAGCCAAGATATTTCATGTGCACGAAGCTAAATCCTTTGGTCCGTGGTACATTGTCTATAATATTGGTTTACTGATGACGATTGGCGCCATGGCTACTCGCGGCATACTGCAAATTAACGGTGATGATATCAGCTTCTTGCCACATATCGCTGGACTGGGTCATACCATTCTAGGTGCAGGTCTCATTTGGTTACTTATTCTACTTGGTAAACGGATTAAGTAAACTTAAAGTTACCTATCATTTCACGCAAGTAAAAGGAGGGGATTTATCCCCTCCTTACTTCTATTCCTAATAGATTTTATTCTCCTTTATTGTTTATCGAATTCTATCGTGCTTCTAACTGTGTCAATCGGACGAACCAATTGCTCGATTTGCTCCCGCTTCGATTCTAAGAATGGAGGTAACGATAATTTCTCCCCGAGCGTTTCATAAGGCTCGTCTCCCATAAATCCTGGACCATCCGTTGCGAACTCAAATAGAATTTGTGGTGCAACTCGCGCGTACAATGACTCGAAAAAGTGACGGTCAACATAACCCGAAGTTTGAAATCCGAAATTCTCCAACCGCGAAGTCCATTCATCTAACACCGAACGATCTTCCACACGGAATGCCGTATGATGAACTGTTCCGAACCCTTGTCGAGCTTGAGGAAGAACGGCATTATGCTCCACAACGACTTGCGCACCATTTCCACCTTCGCCCACTTCAAATAAATGATATGATCCTGATGTATCAATTTCTTTGAATAATAGAACTTTCTCCAATATTTCTTTAAGGTTATCGAAATTAGCGATCCGAATATGGATGGGTCCTAACCCAGTAATAGCATATTCTAATGGGACAGGCCCCTTTTTCCATGGTGTACCTGCAGCAACACCTGTATTATTCTCATCTGAAATCAATTGATATTGTTGATCATCGAAATCTACAAAGGAAAGCGTCTTGGTGCCGAATTGTTCTTTCAATCCAGTATGTTTCACTTCAAGTCGATCAAAACGTTGCACCCAATAATCTAACGCTGCATCACTCGGTACTCGGAAAGATGTTTTTGAAATCTCATTCGTACCATGTACGCCTTTGGCAATACCCGGGAAATCGAAGAAAGTCATATCTGTACCTGCACTACCTTCGTCATCTGCAAAAAATAAATGATATGTTTGAATATCATCTTGGTTCACGGTTTTCTTAACTAAACGCATTCCTAGAACATATGTGAAAAATTCATAGTTCTTCTCTGCACTACTTGTAATTGCGGTTACGTGGTGTATTCCTTTTAATTCAGTCACTTTTAAATCAGTCATTATTAATTCCTCCAATGGATTCTCAATTTGTTATTGATATATTGTGTGGCGATTTCAATCAAATTACTAATTACCTCTAATTTATAACTCTCAACTTAAAGATATTGTATCATGAAAAACATCTCATGTCACTATGTAACAATAATTATTTATATTTTGTGTGGAAAAGTTGTAACGAATGTTCCTAAAGAATGTCTTATATATAAGGAGGTGGGAATATGACGGATTTCAAGCATATATACGATCACTATTTTAAAGATGTATACAGGTTTGTGTTGTCGTTAAGCAGAGATCCTACCGTCGCTGAAGAGATTACACAGGAAACATTTTTTAAAGCTTTGAAAAGTATTCATCAATTTAAAGGTAACTGTAAAATCAATGTATGGCTTTTCCAAATCGCCAAAAATACATACTTCTCCTATCTCGATAAACAAAAGCGGTTTACAACCCATGATACAACTGAAACAGCAAGCGAGAACTGTATCGAAGAATCGCTATTGATTAAAGAAGAAGCTTACCGTATACATCAGGTGCTACATGGCTTAGAGGAACCTTATAAAGAAGTGTTTACTTTAAGAGTGTTTGGAGAACTCTCCTTCGCTCAAATAAGCCAGATATTTGCAAAAACAGAAAGTTGGTCAAGAGTTACATTCCATCGAGCTAAACGAAAAGTGCAAGACCGACTAAAGGAGGAATAGTGTCATGAGGAATATATCGTGTGAAATTATCAAAGATTTACTACCATTATATTATGACGAGGTGTGTAGCAATATGAGTGCCGCCATCGTTAGAGAGCATCTTGCAGAATGCCCTAGTTGCCAATTGGAATTAGATTCAATCAAAGTAAATATCAACTTGCCTGAAGAAGTTGTTGAACAGAATTATAATGATAGTAATGCTTTAAAAGGTATAGCCGTATCATGGCATCGCACCAAATTTAAGGCGTTTGTCAAAGGCTTAATCGGTGCATCACTACTGTCCGTTGTCATAATTGGTGGTATGGTGCTATTTCAATGGGATGTAATGAAAGTATCTTCTAACGTTGTTGAAATTTCCGAAGTAAGCAAATTATCAGATGGTAGAATCACTTATCATTTTAAATTAACAGATGGTTATGGCTTAGATCGCGCAAAATTTGTTATGGATGAGAACGGAAATTTTTATATAACGCCTTTACGCCCACTCATCAAAACAAAGTCGAAATTCGATATGGATCTTCAAAATACGTATAACACGTTTGGTGAAATGGAAAATCACTTTTATCGAGAGAAATATGGTGATGACACAGAGATTAAAGCATTATATATCGGAACGTCAGATGACAATGTTCTAATCTGGGAGAAAGGAATGGATTTTCCAGCAGCAAGTGATTCAATTGAAGCCAACTTCGATAAACATGATGAGTGATTAAGTTCATGGAGTGTTCCTAAGATACAAGCGGAGGTTTCCCTCTGCACGGCAAGCATACCAACGGCGTTCACTATTGGTATGAATTTCCGTTCTTAATTTATGGCCTCTAGCAGCATATATCATGCGCTTTGCATCTTTGAATGGAATCGATCTCTGCTCGTTCATATACCTCCGGTCAACTGTTCGAACTTTGCAATATCGCAAATGAAAATCTTCTTTTTATCAATTTTAATCATATTCCGATTTTGTAGTTCCAGCATAATCTTCGTTACTGTTTCCCGAACCGTACCTGTCATATCAGCAATTTGTTGATGCGTCAGCTTAAGATCAATCCATATTCCATCTTCATGGCGGACCCCATGATTTTCAATTAAGCGAAGTAGCCCTCTAGTAACACGTGTACGTGCATCAAGGATCGTTAAATCCGTAATTAATTCATTAGCTTTCCTTAGACGTTCCAACGCAGTTTGCATTATTTTCAATGAAATTTGTGGATTATTATTCATAAGCCAATTAAAGTCATGTCGTTTCAAAACATAGAGCGTCGTTTCCTCCATTGTTTTTGCCGAAGCAGAGCGTCGTAGTTCATTTTCTAAAACAGCCATTTCTCCAAAGAAATCGCCCTCTGTAAATATAGCTAGGATGATTTCTCTAGCTTCATTCTCTCTATATATTTTAACGACGCCAGATTGAATAATATAAAGCTCATCACCATCGCCATCCTCTAAAAATACATTGACCCCCTTGTCATATGTTCGTGTTATGACATATGAGGAGACCTTCTGCAATTCCTCCACCTCTAGTTGTTTGAAAAAGGGGATTTCTCGTAAAAAAACTAGCATTTCTTCCATATCATAAACCGCCTTATTATTCATTTTTATTATCATTAACTAACTCATCAAGTATAACTCTTTGACAGGTTTTGTACCCCATTATTTCTAAATCTGATTCCCTCATTAAAGCTCGCACTTCAAATCCTCACTTTCTAATATTTAATAAATATATGAAGATCAGACTGAATTCCTTAAGTTAATATATTTCCGTAACATTTTTTTCGACAATAAGGTTGGAAGGATATTTCTCTAGTTCAAGCGGAACTTGACACTGTGGAATGTAATCTTTGCTTTGGTCTTTGTCTGTGACAACGTTTTAGTGGATATGGAACTTTCCTCGTAGGGAAATGCTCCATATCTTTTCTTTATGTATTGGTTCCTTTAGCGACACTTACGGAAATCAGCATAGATAACATTAGATTGACACTAAAAAGGAATCTCTCCTGCATCCCATTAATATAGTTTAGGATAGAAGGGCGGGATGCACGTGGGTAATATTCATGATCATGAGCAATGGGCTATCTTTCTATCTGCGATTTGCGTACAGACCTATGCACAATTCACAAATACGGACGGTTCGTTTGTCGTTCCATCAGACTACTCAGTCAGTGCTACTTTTGAAGCCAAATCCTTCAGCAATGCGTGGGAACGATTCGGCTTTATTCTGGAATCTTCACAAGAGATTATTATCGCCTTTCGTGGAACCAGTTCGACAACCAATTGGGTATCGAACATCCTCGCCTCACAAAAGAACTTCAAATATATTAAGGAAGACTGTCTTACACATCGCGGCTTCACAGATATCTATTCTTCAGCTCGTAGTGGAATTATCTCCGCACTCTCTAGGTTATCTTCCGACAAGACATTATTCATTACAGGTCACAGTCTCGGTGGAGCACTTGCGACATTATGTGCTATTGATGTTGCAGCCAATACCACTTACAGCTCACCCAACCTGTTTACATATGGAGCCCCACGTGTAGGCGATCCAGACTTTACAAGAGCCTTCTCACAATATGTTCGGAACAGCTACCGTATTGCCAATCTTTTTGACGTCGTAACACATGCTCCACCATTCATCTACAAGCTACCTAAACGTGATAAAAAATACTACTACAGTCATATCCAGACCCTTTCATCACTGTCTTTCCAGAATGGATCTGTGAGTGATAATCACATGATCGGAAGCTATTTCACAGAGCTCTCCAAGCTCCAACCACCATTTGCCAAGCAGTTACGTTTAACGAACCCTGGATTCTGTCCAGTCACTGTAATTAAATCACAATAATACCCAATCATCGAAATACAACCAATCTATACGGAGAAATACTTTGTATATAATCCATGTTGCTTGAAAACATTGATTCAGTCTCTTCCAATTAATTATCTAGCGAGTTCTTTATGCCATTCTGTATCATGATATCCTCTGCCGCTATAAAATTTAGCCATCATTTTCCTCTGTTTCTGCTCTAAATCAGGATAAGGATTCGCAATATACGAAATAGAACTATAGTATTTGATAAAATGTGGACCTTCCTTAACCTTACTTAAAGCTCCAAACTCATGATCTGATGCAGCCCAAATTACTTTCTTAATGTTAGATAATAATATAGTTCCTGTACACATTGGACATGGCTCACAAGTAGAATATAGTGTTAGATTATTTTCAAGAAAAGTCCTAGTCTTTACATCAAGAAGTTTACTCGATGCTTTTCTTATTACATCTACTTCGGCATGTGCCGTTGCATCACCATTTGAGAATACTTTATTTCGTCCTCGAGCAACAATATTTCCGAGCTCATCAACTAATATTGCACCTATTGGAAATGTTCCCTCTTCTTCTGATTTTCTTGCTTCTTTAAACGCTTCCAATAAGTATTTATACATATCCTCCATAGGTCACCTCTTCTAGTTCATTGCAAAATTAATGATCATCCCATTCTTCAACAATTCTTAATCTACCAACATCCAAAAATTTCGGTCTTGATTTACTTCACCATTTTCAGTGTTCTTGACTGTCTTGAGGATCTTGCTATTGTAATTAACTGAATGCATGAAATACCCCCTTCCGTATTCTCTAGTATTTTATTGTAATATCCGATTTTGTGAGAATTTCACATAACGTTTGTGCATTGCCTACATTGGTAATGAAAATAATGAGGAAATGATATAAGCAATAAGAACAAAGATTATGGCTTTTCTAATTTCAATTTCTTTCATTGTCTTATTTGTTCGTATCAATTGTATATCGCTCCCATTTCGTTTGGCCAGATATCGAGTCCTATAACGTTGCGAATTTCTGACGTCCAAATGACTTAAGGACCGTAGATCCAGGTGGCTCCGCCACTTAGCCAGTTGGATGTGTCGCCTGATTCTACATTCTTGAAGTCCTTAGTCACACATGGCAAGCTAATCTTGAATATAGTCGAGTATCGCTCGTCTTCTCTCAACTCAATGGTACCTTGATGGAGCATCACTATTTTCTTACATATGGCAAGTCCTACACCCGTACTTCCTTTTGCTGAATCCGTACCCCGAATAAATTCATCGAATATATTCTCTCTTATTTCATCCTGAATGCCAACTCCATTATCCCCAATCCAAATCACTATGCGTCCATCTTTCTTCTCACATGACGCACTAAGTACCGTGCCTGCTGGATTATATTTGAGAGCATTTCCAATCAGGTTCGCTACAACACGGTTCATATGCATTTTATCCAGATTAACAAGCAGCCGTTCTTCTGGGATTTGCGCGTCCAGAATAAACCCTTTATTCTCCAATTCAGGATAACATTCTGCCACCAACTGTCGGAACCATTCGGTCATGTTCACCTGTTCCATATTTAGTATGAGATGATGATCATCGAACTTCGCAAGTTCAAACAAATCTTGAATCAAGTTAGCCATGTAAGACGACTTTTGGTTAATGTATTGAATATACTTCTGCTTCTGGCTATCCTCTAAATCCTGATTGTCCATCAACAGAAGTGAAAATCCTAAAATCGAAGTAATCGGTGTTTTCAGATCATGTGATAAGTGCAGCAACATGTTCCGCTTGTTATTCTCGGCTGCTTCTTTCTCGTCTGACGTGCGCTGTAATCTTTCAGCCATTTTATTAAAAGCCTCGCGAATTTCTTCAAATTCCTGCTCTGCTGAGAAATCTAGACGCTTCGTATAATTAAACTTTTCCATTTCCTTAATTCCCTCAACGATTTGAAGAAGTGGTTTTTTAAATTGTCGAACCGAATACCATGAATACATATAAATTGCACAGAACAAAAAGATGATGAGTACTGCTCCAAGAATAGCTAAGGTAACATAAGCACTATATAACTCCAACCGTTCTGGAATTTTCCACAACAACACATACGATTCGCCCTGTGGCCCCTGAACATCGTATACATGGTAGAATAACCCATCATCATTTCGGTAAAAATCCATATTTGTATAGAGTTGATCTCTGCTATAAGTGACGATGTCATCCTCTTTTTTTCCTTTAGTAAATATCACGTTTCCAGATTCATCCACAATTTCAATCCATCCGCCGAATTCGTCCAGCCATCGCTCTTGGATATTGTCAAAAGGATATCGGTAGATGTCCTCACCCTGAATTCGAGTCAACTCTGACGAGTTGTCAAAAAACTTATTCACCAAAAAATCTGCTCCAAATACGGATAAAACAATGGTAATCAGCATCAACGCACTGATTACCATATAATTCCTAAATAGCATCCGTTTCAATTTCCTTCGTTCCTGAACACTTTCAGCCTTTTTCAAAACGGTATCCCAACCCCCTAATTGTAATCAGATATGTAGGTTTTCGCGGGTTTTCTTCGATTTTTTCTCTGATTTTGCTAATATACACCATAATTAAGTTCTCATCTCCAACATACTCCTCGCCCCATACCTGCTCGTAAATTTGCGCTTTTGTAAGCACTCTGCCCGCTTGCCTCATTAGAAGCGCAAGAATTCTGATTTCGTACGAAGTCATCTCTTTCTCAATCCCAGATTTATATATCCTCCAGCTATCCTCATCCAACTTGATGTCACCGATCTCAATAATAGCTTGATCCTTTTTCTCTGGCGTGACCAATGCATCGATCCGTCTGAATAATGCTTGCACTCTACTGACAACTTCGAGCGGATTAAATGGCTTATTCACATAGTCATCCGCACCAAGCTGCAATCCATATATTCTATCCATATCATCTGACTTTGCAGAAATAAATAACAATGGAATTTGCGAGTCCATCCGTAACTTCTTAAGCAACTCGAATCCATCCATACCCGGCATCATAATGTCAGCGATGATCAGATCAATCTGTTGTTGTTGCAGCACAACCAACGCCTCGATCCCATTGCCAGCTTCGAACGTCCTGTATCCATGATTCTTTAAATAGACGATTAGTAATTCACGAATTTCAGCTTCATCATCGATAATAAGTACTGTCTTGATCTCTTTCACCCCTGTCTGCGCAATTCGGACTCTATGTGTGAGTGCTCACGAAGTCAACTAGATGACTTCGTGAACACCTTTTAGAACTTAGAATAAATTATTTGTGAACTTTGAAAATAAAGCAGCTGCTTCTTGTCTTAGCATCGGTAGCTTAGACTTATAATCCACAGCGTCGTCTTTGCTCATGGTAACTTCTGGTCCATGTAATGATTTCGCCACTACATACTGAACTCCCTCCTTCGCCCATGAATCCGTTTCGCCAGCTAACTGTACTTCCTGCAGTTCTGCCTGTAATTTCCCGTGGGCCAGACGCCATATAATCGCTGCCGCTTCCTGCCTTGTTAATATCGCTTGTGGGTTGAATTTACCATCCTCTCCACCTTGAATGACTGCTAATTCGAAGGCTGTTTGAATTTCTCTCACATACGGACTATCCAGCGTATCTTTGAACACAGGTGTCTTCTTGGAAGGAGCAACGCCCATCCAGTTAATAAACCAACCGACAAACTCTTCACGTGAAATGGCCTTCTCCGGGTGGAAGAAAGGTTCGTTACTTTCTCTAATGACTTTGAGTTGACGCATATGATAAATATAATCAGCATAAGGACCGCTCTCGTCTACATCTTGATAATGATCAAGATTAGGGATATCAACCAATTTTTCTGCCCAGCTGTCTGGCTTCATATCATAATAAAATGCTTGTATTTCACCCTTATCATTCAACTTAAATGCGGCTCGGACACCCTGTTCATCCTGAAACAGAAGTGGCTCTATTTCATACAACACATGTTCTCCATACGGATCTTGTACAATCAATGTGCCATTTTCTGCACGAATACGGGACGTCCACAGACGGAGTCGCAGATCACCATAGATTCCTTCAAATTTAGTTAGTGACTCTTTCGCCGGCTTTAAAGGTTGTTCAGTTCCTTCTTCATTAGGATAATAATGATCCATGAACTCTTCGAATAAGGGAACACGGAAATCAAAATCTTTGTTAACAGCTACATAGACACCCACTTGTTCATCAGGCATCAACCACATGCCCGCATGGAAACCTTCATAGTCCCCACCCTTTTCAATGACATTGCGTCCATTATAAATTTGCTGGTTGGCGTGTTCGAAGCTTAAAGTCATATTCAGCAGTTTCGGATGAATCGAGAGCTGAGGGCTATGCATTTCTTGTATCGTATCTTTTTTCAGAATGGTTGCATCTCCAAGCTTACCTCCACCAAGTTGAGCCATCATAAATTTCGCCATGTCGGAACCTGTTGACAGCATGCCACCTGCAGGTAACTCGGTTGGAAGTGTCGCATAGGTGGGAATCACTTTGCCATATGGATCATAAGTGGTTGCCAGTTGCTCTAATATCGGAGGCGTCAAGCGAAATTCACTGTTTACCATACCCAGTGGTTTAAATATATTCTCCTGCACGTAACTGCCAAAAGGCTGACCGGATACTTGCTCAACTGCATACCCTTGGATCGTAAAGCCCAAATTGTCATATCTATAATTCTCTCCTGGATTCCGAACGACTACGGGCGTGTTATCCTTAACATACTGCTTCAAAGGAACTTCTTCCTTCAGGTCATAGGTTAACAATTCGGAGCCATCTCCATAATCAAACCCCGTAGAATTCATCAATAAATGTTTCATCGTTAGTGGAACGTCAGTCTGATTAGGAATTTGAACATCACCTAAGTAATGGTTTAGATCTTTGTTCAAATCTAACTTTTCTTGCTCTGCCAACTGGAGTACAGCTGTAGCCGTAATGACTTTGGATATCGAAGCGATTCGAAACACTGTTCGATCCGGATCTACAGGTAATTTTTTCTCTACATTCGCATAACCGTATCCTTTCTTTAATAGAACTTGATCTCCTTTTACTACTACGAATGCTGCTCCAGCCATCTCATTCTTAATTTCTGGCCTATTAAAGAATGAATCTGCGAATGCTTCTACTTCTTGACGATCCTGTGGGCCCACGGCGGCGGATGCTCCTGATACAGGTAGAGACGAAGTACCTCCATATACAGACCCAGCGATCATTGAAATCATAATTACACTTGCCATTTTGTTGCGAAAACTTAGTAACATGTTCATAAGATTTACACTCTCCTTGACTTCTTTGTGGAATAACTTCAGCTTACCTCAGGAAACTTAATCCACTTTCTACACAACCTTAATGTAATGTGAAATCTACAGTTGCGAGAGAGAGCAATGCCCAACATCAGCAGATGAGGTTCTGGAATGATCAACGCAAAAAAGTCCTGCTCATCAAACTTAGCAGGACTTCCAATACCTAATACTATTAATCACTTCCACAAAATATCTTCAATTAACATGCTTATTTATCCTTGTTTTGTACTCTTTCATCCTCAATACCGTTCATAATATCGAATGCACCTGTCGACTTATTTGAACAGATAACAACTGTCATTAAGTTGTCGGGATAAAATGCAGAGTGAAAGTTAACTCCTGGGTCATAACCCATTACATGATATTTTATAACGTTGTCATTTCTATCTTTCTTGATCCATACCCCATATCCATAGAAATCATCATCGTTCTTAACGTGAGAAGTAAGCAACAGCTGTGAATATGCTTCACTTAGAAGTGAATTATTTATTAGTGCTTCCCATAGCTTTACCATATCGTTTACCGTAACAAAAGCTCAACCATCTGAACCGCCTTTTACTGGCAATGAGTAGATATTTGTTCTCCACGTTCCATCATCATGATCAATATATCCCAGTGCTGTATTTGGAGGAAGAGCATCAAGTTCGAAATATCCTGATTCCTCCATGCCCGCTTTGTTGAAAATATGTTCTTGAACGTATTCGTCAAAGTTAAGTTGGCTTGTCTGTTCAACAATTAGTCCAAGTAGAATATATCCTGCGTTATTATAGTGAAACCTTTCCCCTACTTTTGATTTCATAGCGTGATCCTGAAATAAGGGTAAGAAGTCCTTCAAGCTTCTTATTCGATACATTGGGTTGTTAACCCACAATTCTTCAAAATCACTCATAATCTCCTCATCAAAGTAGTCGGGTATTCCAGATGTATGTGTTAGAAGATGATGGATTGTTATTTCTTCATCAAAATTCAGAAAGTTAACATCAAGAAATTGTTTTAACTTTGAATCAAAAGAGAGTTTCCCCTGTTCTACAAGCTGACAAATGGCTATGGCAGTAAAAAGCTTACATCCCGAGGCTATTCCATACCGAGTGAACGTATTATTAAGTAATTGTTCAGAACGATTGGAATATCCATTGCTTAATTCTGCAAAAATTTCTTTGTCCTGTTTTACGAGTACTGTCCCGGAGAAATTGTTATCGATTTTTATATCAGCGATACGCTTTGTTAGCTTGATGTCCATTATAACCACCCGCCTTTATTTCTATGTTCTAATGTGATAAATAATTGGTCTAATACAACATAATCATACTTTTCACCAAAGAGCTCTCGATTTATTGTTGCTGTTACAATAAAATTGACCATATGGGGAAAGGATTCGTGATCAAGTGAACTACAGCTCAGATATTCAAAATAGTATAGTGTTTATTGAGTCAAATATCATGCTTTATTTTTTATATGCAATTCCATCAATTTGTACTTTAAGTCCATCCGTACCACCTACATTCCCTACACAAAAACTTAAAAAAATAAAATCTCCCGCTTCAACAAAACCTGAACTTGCTAATTCTTCGCTCACTTCATTCCTAACTATTTCATTCATATGAGACTCACCTTCTTTTATTGTTTTTATATTTTGTCTTATAATTACTTTAATTTTGCAATAATTTTATCTAACGTTGGTGAGGCGGTTAGGTGGTGCACACTAAGAACTAGTTCTCAATGAATTTTTCGCGAAGTAGAAAGCAAAAAAATTAAATTCAATGTGCACCAAACATGTTAACAAAATCGAATGAGTTATATCTGCAATGCCTCCAAATATGATTCCTCCAACAAAAGCAAAAACAATGAATATTGTACTTTGTCGTGATAACTTATAATATTGCAGATGACAAATCGCAAAAAGTAATGCCGAGATAATCACTGGATATGACACCGGTAAATAAAAAAATTCAAATAATTCTCTAGTAGTTAAATATTGGTTTAAGTAGGGAAGGATTAACCCCCTGAAAACAATTTCTTCAACAACTGGCCATACAATAATAAAATTAATAGTGTTGAATCTACCGACTGGATTATATCCCGAATATCGCGATACTATATAATTGGCAAAAAGAAGAATTACGAACACTGGCATTGCTTTCATTATGTTACTTGGCGAGTTATATATATAATTCCCCTTAAAGAAGGGTATTAATATCAACATGCCAACAGCCCAGAAATATAAACTGTATCTTACCATGTTAGACGAAAATCTCTTCATAATAATTTCGACTATCTTATATGAAAAAGTCAGTAATAATGACAACCACAAGGCTATGTACATAGCGCCACCCCCCTGTTTATTTATTATCTCTTTATCATTTCACCTAGTCATTTTTTTCTATAATAATGTTATACTACCTTTTTTGATATAAATTATTTTTCAGGTAGGTTATCTAAGTCGAAGTATCTCAACTCTAAGCTTTCATCATTGGATCAATTAATTTCCCTTCATATTCGAAACTAACAATTGCAGCTAAAGCATTATAAGCTTGGTCTCCGTTTGGATATGACTCTCCAATCTCCATACATCCCCCCCGATGCCGGAAGAATAACAGGTCTATTTCCTACTAATGAACGAAGTTAGTTCACATAATTATCCACCTGAATTCCACCTATAGAATCTATCCTTATTATTACTCTAAGGTTTCTAAATTTTTTAATCCTCATAGGCCTTTCCGATAACGTTTCGCATTTCTGACGTCCAAGCGGCTTAAGGACCTTAGGTCCGGTGGCTCTGCCACTTAGCTGATAGGATGTGTCGCCTCAATTCACTTCTTCGAAATTCCTCTTCATGACCAAAGGAGCGCAGCGCCGCTGTGGTAATGCAATGTTAGATGATGTCGTATCTTCTTCGATTGAGCCTACGATGGTGTCTTTATCCAGTACTTGCAGACTCCTTCACTTAGCTCAGTTAGTATACCTTTGTTTGTCTCAATAATTTTCCTGGAAGGCATGTTGACTTCATCACATGTCAGTAATACGTTAGCAATATTCAACTCACTGGCTCTCCTCAATAGTTCACGCAATATTAATTTTCCTAACCCCTTATTTCGACATGTAGGCCGAATAACATAACCGATATGTCCGCCATGTTCTAGTAATTTATCGTTTAGATAATGACGCAGTTTCCCGTACCCACAAGGAAAGCATCTATATATAACCAGTAAATAGTTTGTGGCACTAAATGGGTTTCTAGATTTATCCCTCTTGCCATATCATAGTATCTCACAATCATCTCACTAAACGCTTCTTCATTTGCAGTATAAAGGCTATTAACAAACCCATTCTCTCCCGGACCTATCTCTAGCGCCATATCATGAATCTCTTTCGCTTCTTGTATCGATAGTTCTTTTAATATTACTTCCATGGTAACCTCCTGGACTAACATGTTTAGACGATTACATCTAATGTTGCGCATCTCTGACGTCTATATGGCTTAAGGTCCGTAGGTCCGGGTGGCTCCGCCACTTAGCCAGTTGGATGTGTCGCCTGATGCTACTTCTCAGGCCCCCCCTCTTGGCGACCAAGGAGCGAATGCGACGATGCTGAACAACATTGTTATGCGTAGTTACCGTCTTCTTGAGCTACTTACTTTTTTCTCAATATAAAATACATTAAATTGTCCTTCAGTTGGTGTTGATTAATAAATCCCATCTTCTCTAGAAGCCTTTGTGATTTGATATTTTCAAGTTCAGTGGTCGCTTCAATGTAATCAAGTTTCATTAATTTAAATCCAATTGGGATAATTTCATTTATCGCTTCTTGCATCAATCCTTTACCCCAGTAATTCGGGGATAGATCAAAACCAATTTCAGCTCTTGATCCATCCTTGTCCGCAGTCCAACAATGAAATCCACATGTACCCATTAGTTTATTATTATCTTTACTAAAGAGCCCGTATCTACAGCCGGAATCATTGATATGAAAAGCAATAATTTCTTCAGCTTCACTTCTATTCTTACATACCTCGATATCCATGAACTTTGTGACATCAGGGTACGAGAAATGTCTGAATACTGATTCAACATCATCTAATGTTAGCTCTCTTATAAAAAGTCTTTTCGTAGTAATGACCGGAAATTCTATCATCAGTAATCGTCATCTCACTTTGCTAATTATATTGTTTAAAACTTAATAGCACTTACGGAAATTTCTCATAACGTTCTTGTATCTACGAACCTAAGAGGCTTAAGGAAGCGTCAGCGACCGGGTCCAACGGACTTAGCCTTGATGGATTTGCGCAATTGCCGAGTAACTTTGAGTTACTTTCAAAAAACTATATGTTAACTTCATCCCAGTTATAAATAACATATACAAGTTGACATAAAATAATAAACAGATAACTCATGTTTATAGTGAAACAAAATTTAAGTCTTTTTGACTTATTCATATATTCATCCTTGTCAACACTCCCAATTTCGAATCTAGTCTTAATTTTCTTATGTAATCTTAATAATATACGCAACTCAATTATTCCCATTAAGCTCCATATCAAGGTGAAAACCAATAATAATGCATTTGCAACCGACAATAGCATACCTGTACCTACATCTGAAGTTCTTATAAATCTAAAACATAGATTAGCTATTAATGTTATTGTGAACAAACATAATCCTATAAAACTTAATATTGGAGTATAATAGTATCTCATATCTTTTCCGCCTTTCGGTCAATTTCAGCTAACGTTGCTCATTCCTGACATCTATGCGACTTAAGGACCACTGGTCCGGGTGGCTTATGCCACTTAGTCGGTTGGATGTGTCGCCTGAATTCACCTCTCCGAGAATCCTCTTAGCTAACATGGAGCGTCAGCGATGGGGCAGAAATACTTGTTATGAGATGTCTCTATCTTCCTTGGGCTTGCTATATTCGTAATCTAATTTTGCTAAAATGATTAGTGATTCATATATGTGTTTTGCACGTTCATTATGTACCTTCACATCTAGCCACATCCTATGAGCCTTTAGATCTTCAAATACGAACTTCTGTATTGCTCTTAATGCCTCTTTTCAAAATTCCTTTTCTTTTTCAGCTACTATGATTCTAACTAGCCCAAAATACCTCCAGGCGTTTGTTACAGAGATTTCTCATAACGTTGTTGTGGTCCTGACGTCGATTCCGCTTACTTTATCAGTTCTAAACACTTAACATTATTCGTTATTATTCAAATATTCTAAAACAATGTTCACTCTCTCACTAATAGAGTTATTACCTTCTATTCTTAGAATAGGGCAAGCCAAATCCGACATCCACTGTTCATGTAATGCCTTACTCCTTACCTCAAATCCACCATCCTCGTATAATGAGGCCCACTCCAAAAATTCCTTTGATTGTTCATACATACTTCCACCGGGTAAGATATCTTCGCCATATCTGTGAGTTTCTCTTTCCTTTAATCTTTGAAGTCTAATCTCATTAGGTAGATAGAGAAAAACTACTAAATCAAAATTTGGTTTTAATCCATTACCCCAACCACATATCGCACCTGATAATATCCATTGTTTGTATTGAGTAAGATCTTTTGTTAGTAAATGAAGTCTTTCCAATGCTTCTCTTTGTTCAGTAAATTTCTTGATCCAGAAATAGTCATCACCATCAAAATTGACATGTGGAAGCCGCTTTGATAACTCTTGTCCTAGTGTTGATGCTCCTGATCCAGATGCACCGAAAATATGTATACGATTCTTCATATAACCCTCCATAACATATGGTGAAAATTATTGTTTTTAATTGTTTAAAGTCTTTATTATGTATTTGCGATGATTTCCTATAATGTTGCGCATTTCTGACGTCCAAACGACTTAAGGTCCGTAGGTCCAGGTGGCTCAGCCACTTATTCGGTTGGATGTGTCGCCTGAATTAACTTCTCCGAAATCCCTCATGGCGACCAAGGAGCGTATGTGACAATGTAGGAATGCTTTGATAGCAGCGGCGTAACCAATACCATTTCTTCTGAATTTCTTAATAATCCTTTTTTTTTGCTTCTAGCGGTTTCGCCTAACGTTCGCACATCTGAGACGCGCCCCGGCCTTAGATAGCTCTTATCTTATCGCGGGGCGTGTCTTGTCTGAGCTACTCCTAAGATTATACACCTAACAACCAAGGGGCGAATGCCCCGCAGCGCAGATACTCTCTGTTAGATGATGTCAGTTGACCTCTTCGATTAAACCCAATCCCTCTTTGACTATTCTTAAAAAATATTCTTTATGTTCTGGATGACATGCAATTAAATATGGCTCTTCATTCATTCCATTAAAGGGGTTACCTTCAAAGTCTATGACAATCCCTCCTGCTTCTTTAACCATCAATATCCCAGAGTATAAATCATCTCCCTCGGAGTTATATAATACAATTCCATCTATATCTCCTTTAGCCAACATGCACCATTGCAACGTTGGAGCCCATAATCTTATCATTCTTTTAAAATGAAGGTCTAAATGCTGGCGTAATCTGACAGCTTTCTCATGGTTCTGTACCTTATGACCTTGAATCCAAGCAATTGTACCCTTTTTTATCTCCTCTTTCTTCTTAACTTGCAACTGTTCATTATTACAAAATGATCCTTCTTCTTTACTGGTTATATAGAGTCGGTTTACTAGCGGTTCATAAACGACGCCTAAAACCGGTTCTGATCTATACATCAATGTTATCGATGTTGAAAAAATCGGTAGACCAATCGCAAAATTATTCGTTCCATCCAATGGGTCAATCATCCATAGCCAATCACTTGTTTTGCCGTTATTGCCACTCTCTTCACTATCGATTTGATGTTCTGGAAACACATCGATGATTTCATCCAATATAATTTTCTCTGCTTTATGATCAACATCAGTAACAATATCACCATAAATATCCTTTTCCTGTAGATCAATACCTTTATCAAAGTACTCTTTTGCTACTTGACCAGCTTTCAATATTGCTCTAACTGAGAGTTTCCTTGCAACTCGAATGATATCCTCTTCCATGATTCACCTCAATAATAAATTTCACAACTGATTTCACCTAACGTTTGGGATTCCTGACGTTCAAGCGGTTTAAGTGCCGAAGGGAACCAGTCGATAGACTTAGCCGGTTGAATATGTCGCCTGAATTGGTTTTCCCGGAATTCCTCTTGGCGACCAAAGAGCGTAAGCGACAAAGCAAGAATGCATTGTTAGGTAGTGTTCAATTCTTCTATGTTATACCTTCAATCTCTTCTTTATCATTCTGATCTGACCTCTATGATTGATTTCATCTTCAAATACATGAAACCACATAAAATAATGATTTGCTTGTTTTTTATACCAGAACTCTTCTTCTATATATAACCAGTCATCCTCAACGGCTTTAAATAATTCATATGTTCGATTTCTGACTTCATTTAATTTATCTACATAATAAGACAAATCATTTCCCCTAATCTTTTCCTGTCCCTCTTCACCGAGATTCAAAGCTGCTCCCCAGATCTTCATCTCTTCATCATTCAAGTCCCTTTTTTCGAAAGTTTCCAACTGATAGGCATATTCTACCGCTGCGAAATGCAATAACAATGCACCTATTGAATTGCTCTCAGAATCTAACAAAAAATCTAATTGATCTACAGATAAATTTTTTATAGATTCTAAAGTTGTAAACCTTGCATAGTTCATCATTGAAAGTAAACGACCAATTTGAGGCGAATAACCAGGTATGTCGGTAATGAGATAAATATTATTCATGTTTAACATGTGTTTCCTCCAGGTTTTATTTGAATTTCGCCTAACGTACCCACATTTCTGACGTTCAAGCAGCTTAAGTGACCAAAGGGAACGGGTCATTAGACTTCGCTGGTTGAATATGTCTCCTGAATCTGCTTCTTCGATATCCCTCTTGGCGACCGAGGAGCGTATGCGACGATGTAGGAATGTATTGTTTAGGCGATGTCGTCAATTTCATTGGATAATCAAGTATGTAATGTGTATTTACTTAATTTCACTTAATCTTCTTCTTAAATCTTCAAAAACAGGTACATTCGTCTTTGAGAGGGTTTGAGGAAGTTCGTATATATCAAAGTATTTCAACTCCTTTGTTTCCTCCCCATCTATTAACACCTCTCCCTTATATGCTCTACTTACATAAACGACATTCACAAAATAAAATTCATTTCCATCAGGATATATATGATGCTGACTTTCTCCAGAATACACATTAAATAACTTCATTTCATGAATAATGAGTCCTGTCTCTTCGTAAACCTCTCGTTTTGCAGTCTCTTCAACTGTCTCTCCTAGATCCATTCCACCACCAGGTATACACCAGTTGTTATCATCCCCTCTTCTTTGTAGTAACACTTTATTCACTCCGTCTAGCATAATTACACCCGCAACACATTTAATCTTTACGCTCATCTTTGATACCAACTTTCTAATGTTTAATAATGAGGTTTTTGATAATTTCATCTAACCTTTCCTTGTTCACGACGTCCATTCCCCTTAGATAGCTCTTAAGGTATAACGTATGTTTAGTTCGACTTTAAACCGTGAATTCCTTTATCTATATGGTTTCGGGTACTCAGGAGAGTTGTGAAGTGTGCTCAAGTGGTTATCTTTTGTGGGCAGGTACAACCTAAAGAATAAAAAAATACCCCGCCGACCAATTAAGGTTAGTGGAGTATTTTTACCGATGTTTTCGGATTGCACGCTCGGCGCTTCCGATCCTAAGTGCCGATTTATTTCTCTGTGGGCTCCTATTAAATTTACTTTGTGATCGATGCTGTCTTACTATTATTATCCCAAGCCGTCTTCACCCCCATGGCATCCCCTACCGCCCGTAATGGCACATATGTTTTACCGTCCACTAGGAAACCGTCCTCGATCTTCAAACCGTATACAGTTACATTTACTTTGTCCATTTTTATCGCTTCTTTCTCAACATTAATAGGGATGTCAGCTTTATTAAATAACTCTAGCTCCGCTTTACGTCTTCGTACCAACCCTGCTAGCACATTACCGCCAGCCTTGTCATACTTAATGATGTTTAGCGCTATCTGCGCCACTGTCCGACCTTTACACAGCGTTCGCAAATTGCCTGCGCCACAGTTGTAACAAAAGCTAGTTAAAGCGTCAAATTGATTTTGCGTGAGTTGCGCTGTTAGCGGGACGTACGATACATTGTTTACATATGCCTCGTATTTAGAAAGGTCACTGACAAGCATCTTATCCGCTTGCGCTTGTGTGATTGTCATGCCTTGTTTTACGTCAGCCCCGTAGTGCCCCCATCCGATAGTCCAATACTGCTCAGAAGCAACGGGTTTGTAAGCCGTTAAACGACAACCCTCAAACGATTTAATAAGAGATATTCCTGATTGCGATATTTTACGACTCATTTATTCATCACCGCTCCTTTATTAAATCATGTACAGCAGACTCTATTAATGCGCTTATAGCATCTAGCTCAATCGTGTAACCTTGCTCGGTCAAGAAGTCTAATACATATTGTTTCTTTTCTTCGCCACATCCAGGACCGCTATATATCTTTTCCGCAACTGCTACTGCAATCTTCGTCCATGCGGAAATTTGTACACATTGCTCCTGAGTTGTCTTACTCTTAATATATGGAACTATGAAAGTAGTGATCACGGCAGCTACAAGAATAATAGCCGCTTGTGTGATAGGTGTTAAATCAATTATGGTCTTTCCTCCTCGTATGGTACGTCAATTTCGAGATTCTTCTTGCTGTGCTATTTTTTGTACATTTTCATTTTTGGCCTTCCAGTAATAGAATCCAAGTGCGGTGGAAACAGGTGCGCCAATAAAAGCTAGCAACACACCCAACTCGCCACTCGATCGCAATACAATTACAACTCCGATAAGAGCTATGACTCCCCCCACTCCATCCGATCCCCTCCATTCTGTATATAAAAACAGCCTCCATAGTTATGAGGTCGAAATAAAAAGCACCTCGTTTGAGATGCTCGTTGTGTCGCATTATCGTCTTTTCAGGCATTAAAAAGAACGCCACAACAGGCGCTCTTCCCAGTTATTCAATTTCCAAAATCACCTTATCATCGAGAACGAGGATAGATATATTGTCATCCTCTACACAACCGCCCTCGCACGAGATAACCACTGGTTTCTTGGGGTCTATTTTTGGTAGATGATCAATTCTAAGCGTACACCAGAACCCCACCTATGTAAGGCGCCAGACCGTTCGGGTATCACCTGAAGGACTTTTCGTAATTTGTTTTAAATGTCAGATCATCTTTAATACTAGAATCCCATTTTGTTGCAGCATCCTTCATAAGATGAGCCGTAAAGGATTGTCTCCATACATGACAATTGACATCCTTAATAATTTTGGCTTCAGCTAGTGCTTTAAGCTAATCGTCTGATTAACATGAGCGTGGGAATGACTCCTTTTTAGCATTGAAAGTGTAAATTACTGCACTGCCAAATATATAGTTACTCGTATGCGCAGACTCAAGAGTATAGGTGTAAAAACGTTCCACTTATGATATGTCTCGCTCTTTACCACCGCACCTTTCCAGACAGACTCCGAGCTCTTTTTTTTCAAAAACAGCAAAGTAACTTCCCCGTAAATTTCTTCCTTTTAATATAACAGCCATTCACATATATGGACAATGATATATAAAAAGGCCCTAAGATGATTGCTCATCTTAAAGCCCTATACTTCGGTGGAGAAATACTCTCCCTTATCGAATTTAACAACTACCCTTTCCTCACTTATACAAGTGCCGGTGCCGATCAAAGCACCTCGCCAGCTCATTAATATGTTTAGCTTAGGACATATCTACAACACTCTAAACATACAAATTCCATCCCACAATAAAAGCAGCCAATATAAAAGCCGAGGTGCCAGACATGATGTACATAACCTTTTGCTTTTTGCTGTAACTGCTCTTCCACAGTTTGTAAATAAGCAAGCCAAGATACGCCACTGCTAGAACCACATATAGCAGGTTAAACATTAAATTGATGCGTAACGAAGAATAAGCGGGATAACTTTGAAACCTTAACCTCGTGTGTATGATGTAAAGATTAAGAAGGAGTAAGATGCCTGCAAAATTAATTACAAGATGATATTTGTCAAAATTGGTTGGAGGATTTCCTCGTTTATTTCGTTTGTAAAGAAGCATCTGGATTAAATAGCCGATCAAAGCACTTAAACTGAAAATGATACCTAGCGCAACAGGAATAAGAGAGATTTTAATCAAGTTTACCTTTAAACTCGATACAGGCAAGGAATCATAGTAAGGAGTGATGGAAATTTTCTCAACAACACCATTATGCTCGACAACATTATAAACATTACCTAACTCAGCTTTTGTATATTTCGTTATATCATGAGCCGTAAATAAATTAGTGAATCTAGAGACTGCCCGCCGTGCGGATTGAAAATATCCACTTCCCTCAGAAGTAATTGAATTAGAATACATACTACTACCAAAAATTTCCTTTATGAGTCCATAATAATAAATTTCTTCATAAGACTGGTTGGTCATCACCACCATCCCAAATTTAGATGCTGGATCAAAGACAAGTTTACTTGAAAATCCCTTCAAATTCCCCTCGTGCATCAGTGTAGGTGCCCAGTATTCCATCTCAACGAACCCATGCGCAAACCGCGGAATAGAAGTCCCGTCATAATATAAACTTGTTGACAACATTTCGGTTAACGTATCTCTGTTCGCAAATAATAAATTACTATCATCCACAGGCATCAACGCTGTAAGAAACTTGGCTAAATCTGCTGCTGTCCCAATGGCTGCCCCTGCTGGATAAAAGGTTACGTATACTCTGTTCTGAGGGATCAGTTTTAAATCTTTTGTATACCCTTCAATCTCATTCCTTCTTCGTACTACGTCTGGATGATCTTGCCCCGTTGGATGAATCGAAGTGTCTTTCATATTAAGGGGTGTAAAAATATGTTGATTGACATATTCATAAAAAGGTTGGCCGCTTATCAATTCCACGATGTAACCGGCTAGACCAACGCCATAGTTAGAATAACCCACTATGCTATTCGGTTGATATATCTGTTTCGGCTCATTTGTACGCAAAGTTTCTCCTAATTCTAACGTTTCATTCTCGGAGTAATAATACACCTCGGCCACTGTTTGATCTTCCCAACCCGCATTGTGATGCATCAGGTTCATTAGGGTAATCGGATCATCGTATTTCAGCTTCTTAAAAAATCCTTCTGGTAGATATTCTTTGATATCCGTCTCCAAATCAAGTTTTCCTTGTTCGACAAGCTGCATCACACTAGTATAGACCAACAGTTTAGAGATTGAAGCCCATTCAAAAACAGTAGATGTATCCGCCTTTCGCTGATTCTCAATATCCGCCAAACCATATGCCTTATTCACAATGGTTTCACCATCTTTAATAGCCACAACAGAAACGGCAGCGGTATACTTCTCATACGAGGCAACATAAGAATCAATCGTTTCCTCTAACTTGGATAAGGGAATCCTAGATGGTGTAGTCTCAACCTGTTCTTCTTCAGCGTGGGCAGGTACTGCTATTGCCATAATGATAAATATGAATGACAGAACACAAGCTATTACTTTGTTTACAGTGTGATAACTACGATCTTTCTGCATTAGCTACTCTCCTTCAACATCAAATAATAAGATCAGATCTAACTCATCTTTCGCAGCTCCTAAATTCCTTGGATATCATCTGTAATGATATATTGAATTTCATCATTGAACCAATTACTTTCAAATAGAGTGCACATTAAAATATTTAAAAAATCACAACACTTATTTGTACTATCCCTTGCCATTCTCTCTCATGCGTCCAATCAACTAAGTAGTCTTTGTTCATTAAGTTATAATCTACGATTCTCCACCACTCTGAAAGCAAACGGCATTACGATCGCCTGCAATAAATCCGCTTTCTGCAGAACTTCCTATTATTTTTTTTCATTAATTACTTTCATCAATCTATCTATCGCGTTTAATGTGATTTTTCCGTTTTTATCCACCTCTACTTTAGTTAAATGATATAAATATCCACTTAGATCAGATCTACTCTTTACTAGTTAATTCCATTCTTCATGTGTATAGGCCATGAAATCAACTCTCTTTTTTTGAATTACATTGATTTCAGCTAACCTTCCTCTATTCACGACGTCCGACGAATGTCGGATGTGTCCGGCTTCCGCCGGACACAGGGCGTATGCCCGCAGCGTGAATATTATGTGTTGGTATGTTGTCGCGGCCTTCTTCGAGTTTCCCTAAATAATTGATATCCTCTTATATATTTTTGATATGTTTCATATTTTCTAGCTCTTTAATATTTATTGATATTTTCAATAATATTCATCTTCTATTATTGAAAATAAATAAGAATCATGAAATTTCCCTTTGTGCCACATATGTTCCCTTAGATGACCTTCTTGTTTCATACCGATTCTTATCAAAAGATTGGCTGATGCTATATTTCCGGGACGGCATGTCGCAAACACTCTATGCACTTTGAAGTTTTCAAATCCGAGCATTAACATTGCTTTTGATGCTTCTGTAGCATAACCACTACCCCAAAATTCGGGGTTAAAACAATAGCCTATTTCAGCATTATTTTCTTTGATATAAATTCCACATCCACCTATTAATATATTTGTCTCTTTAAGTATTACTCCGAATTCATAATCGGTTCGGTCGATAGATTGTTTCTTTGTGATTTGCTGCTCTATATATGCTTTTGTCTCAGCTTTGCTATTCGGTCCCCACATCATATATTCAGTTACTACATGATTTGATGCGTATTTATGTACATCTACCCAGTCTTCCATATTAAAGTCACGAATGATTAGTCTTTGGGTTTCTACTTGCATTTGACATCTCCCCTCATTCATAAAAAATAATTCTTTTGGTTTTATCTTTTTCCAATTTTATGAAATAATTTTTTTCAGATAAAGATATTACCTTCCTAAAAATTGGTAGTGTTTTTTATTGATTTTATGAGATTTTGAGTTTTTATATTGGGTTTGCCCCGATTGCATATAACGTTTGGCATTCCTGATGTTCAAGCGGCTTAAGTGACCGTAGGGAACGGGTCTTCAGACTTAACTGGTTGAATGTGTCACCTGAATACGCTTCACTGAAATCCCTCTTGGCGACCGAGGAGCTTAAGCGACGCAGTTGGAATGCTCTGTTGGTAGGATGTCAGCCTCTTCTATGAAATCTCCCTCAACTATATCTATCTTTAACTATCGTGTCCCGTTAACGCAATGACTTGAGGTACGGTCCCCGTATTATTTAATGAGTCTAGGCCAACAAAATAGGACGAATAGGAGATCCAGAACCATTTTTGATTTTCAATGGAAGTGCCATAAAAATCCCCATTGCGGGAGCTTGGCTCATTCCACTAAATCCCTCCATAATTAAAATATTGTTCGGTAAAAAGTACTCTACATGACCTGGAGCACTTAGAATTTCCCCATTTAACATACAAATATCTACACCTGGTGTATCTGCCCCTATTGCTTTAATTCCTGCCTCATGAAAATATTTGCATACTTCACTGGTTAAACCAGGCTCATTTTTACCCCACCATTCTCTTTCATTACCGCTACAGTCCGGCCTGTAATATTTATCCCAACCAAAGTCAATAAGAACAATATCCCCTGCCTGAAGGGAGAATCCATCCCGCTCTTCTACATCTTTAATTATGTCCAATTCAACTGGTTTACCTGCCTCAGGAGCAAAGGTCATAAGATCGTATTTCTTATATGGACCAATTAGACAATCAACAGGTAATTGGTCAATCGTTGCTTGTTCTCCGTGACAATGAACAGGAGCATCAACATGAGATCCCGTGTGCTCTGAAATAATTAAGGTTTGTGCATAATAACCATGATGGCAAAAATTGCGATGATTCTGCACAATTCCAAGTGAGGGATGATTATGAAATCCAGGCATATTAGTTTCGAATATCGGTGAAAGATCATATACTTTTAGTTGATTTAAACAATTCATAAAGTTATGTATAACATCAGTCGATTTCAAAAGAACTTCCTCCAAGTCTGGGTAAATGTACAATTCTACTTATCTTTCATTTCAAAAGATATAAAATATTCCTCAGATAATCATTGTTTTGACAGTAAATGAACTAGGAAGAACTTTAAAACATGCATAAAAAGTACTAACAGCGTATTTTCACAATATTGAAAAAGGCTTATGCAGAGCAGGCACTAATATTTACCGGATCCTCTCTGCCCTACGCAGAGGAATCCTCTTTTCTCGCGCTCGTAGATGCACTCTATGAACTGGATTGGGTCGTCTATTGTAAAAAACCGTTCAAGAATTCCTTTCACGTCGTCAAATATTTAAGTCGATATACGCACAAGACGGCGATTTACAACAACAGATTGATGGCGATGGACGACCAGACCGTAACCTTCCATTTCCGAGATTACAAAGATGATGGCAAAGTGCGAAGATTCATGATGCATGTGCTACCTTCTGGGTTTCAGAAGATTAGGCATTATGGCTTTCTCAGCAATCCCAATCGAAAAACCAAACTACTGAAGTGTTTACGTCTGACTCATATGCCGATTAAACCCAAAATAAAGTTGACGGCGAAGGAACTCATTTTTAAATTAACTGGTGTGGATATTTCGCTTTATCCCTCCTGTGGAGGAACTTGGTGTCAGATATTGACGTTGAATCCTGGCGGTGGGTAAGCGCGATGAATAGCATACTTGTCACTACGATGCCTGATCTGGGAAGGGGGAAGGTATGTATTTATCCGTAATGAACACGCTATCTTATCATTTGGAAAATGGATTCTCTTATATTGTGCAACATTAAGAGAAGGAAGTATATAACAAATCCCATAGGATAGCAAATATTCGCGGCATCGTTCAACATGGATTTGCGCAATTTCCGCGCAACTTTCCTGCTCATATGATCACCATTTTGAAGACCTTCATGCAGTGCTTATGAAGGTCACTTTTTCGGGTAACTGCGCAACCAATCCAAAGTGTTATCGGATGTTCGAGCCCTCTTCGAAATTGATATCACTCGTTCTTAATGTTTCCATTCATTCACTGTTTATTACCAACCGCAATCCATCTTCTATCTATATCTTCAAACACAAATTCCTTATTGTTGTAATCTGTCGTTGATAGAGATCGTACAATCTTAACTCCTAATTTACTAAAACCTTTCTCCATTTCCTCTTGGTTATCTGTTATTAAATATGCATCATATCCATATCCATGTATTTCTCGATTAGGTACTATATATTCTTGATTTGATTTTGTTAAAACTATCTCTATTCGATCCCTGTATAGACAAATATGTGGTTCCACCGAATTAAGATAACTTACTGCTCTGAAGCCGATGAGTTCATAGAATTCTGCTGTCTTATTCATATCAGAGCTTGGAAAAATTTGAAGACAGTTAGTAAACATATATATTTCACCCTTTTTTATAAAAATTTGCTATTACTTTGCCTGAATTTCCGATAACGTTTCCGTGTTCACGACGTCCCTCCACCTTAGATAGCTCTTATCTTAGAGGGAGGGATGTGTCAGTCTTAACCTTCATCCGTGAAATACCTCTGGCAGACCAAGGGGCGTAAGCCCTGCAGCTGGAAAACATTGTTATCGGAAGTTCTTGCCTTCATTGAATCACACTATTGCAACGGTTTCTAAAACATTTTTTTCGAATATGGAATTTTTTTGATTATAAAATGACTAAATAAAAAACTCAGTGAAATTCCCAATACAACTACTAAAAAAAATTTAAAGTATGCAGATACCGGCAAAGGTTCAACGATATATTGTAAAAGAACAACGATGGGAACATGAAAAATATATACAGGAAAAGCATTCGATGACAACATCATCATCGTTACATTAGATTTATTGGCTTTTAGTTGAAACAAGTATATTAATCCAATACATAGTCCTGAACATAAGAATGTTTCAGTAAAAGAATACCCTAGACTTCCCCAATTCAAGCCACCCGCTTGAAAATATGTTATTTTACCTGCATACATAATTAATGCAATTACTCCCCCTACTAATAGCCACGTAAGTCCAATATATTTAGGTATTCTCTCAAACCAATTATTCCTCGCTGCAACAAGTCCAAAAATGAAAAAGAACACATATTGTGGAACATGGGCAAATTCAGTTTGAATAACTCCAAGAAATCCAATCCAATGACCGATAGGATACTTAATACGGATAAAAAACGTCAACAAGCTTACAAAGATGGTCAAAAGTATGATGACGATTTGATTAGGAAATGGTTTGGGAACGTATTCAGTTCGATCTTTCAGGTATTTTCCGCTAAGCGACTGAATGATTGCGTAAATCACAACATAAATCAATAGATGTTGGAGAAACCATAAGTGACCGAAATTAATCTCAGGCCATGAAAACGGTATAAGTAATAAAAAACCAATAGCCAGCGGAATACCCAATCGAATAAACCGCTCTCTGAGAAATGGACCAATTCTTTTCCTCTCTAGAGAAAGTGGGACTAAATACGCCGAAATCAAAAAGAATAGGCTCATAAAAAAAGCTGCATTTACAGCAAAAAAGAAACCTAATCCAGGTGAGTTATTTGTTGTAAAATACCACCACCATCCGGCACCTGCATAAGGTTGACCCGCATGATGTGCAACGACAAGCATAATTAAAAACACTTTTAAATTATCTAAAAAATATAATCGTTTTTTTGAATGTATCAAATTATTATCACCTCGGTTGTATTATCTTTGTTTAATATGATGTAAGAATTCCCAATAACGTTTGCCATTCCTGACGTTCAAGCGGCTTAAGTGACCACAGGGAACGGGTCGTCAGACTAAACCGGTTGAATGTGTCGCCTGAATATACCCCTTGAACATCCTTCTAGCGATCAAGGGCGCATGCCCGCAGTAGTAAATGCAGTGTTTAGCTGATGTCGAGGCCCTCTTCGAATCAAATTCATAATAAGTCTTTAATTCAAGGTGCTACCATGAGACCCCAACCGTCTAGATAGCCATTATATTTTTGAGCTACATTATCAATCTTATATTGTTCTTCAGTAAGTAAATCAATCTCCAGTAACATCTCTTTTGAACATTCAGTAGTCCATGCATTCCCACCGAAATTTTTATAAATATTACACTGATAATTCTGGCTTGTTAAGACTGATGATACTTTGTTTCCGTTTTTTTTATTATTAACAGAAATATGAAAATCGACTAATTGTTCCTTAGATAAATCTACACCTGAGTTTTTTATATTCTCAAGAGTCATTAAATCAGCTTCTATATTTATCGTAGTAGTATAACTCGTATTCTCTGAACAACCAGTTATGAATAATGTTGTGAATATCATAAGAAATATTAGATACTTCATTTTCGAATGACTCCCTCAGATGTTATTAGTTATTATTCTATTGCCTCGATTTCAGCTAACGTATATACATTCCTGACGTTGATTCCCCTTAGATAGCTCTTATCTTAGGGAAATCAATGTGTTGTCTGAATTCACTTCCTCGAAACGCCTCAGGTAACCAAGGGGCAAATGCCCCGCAGTAGGAATGTTATGTTTAAGCGAAGTTCATTGCTTCTCTGCGATCCATACAGTCCATCTGTCTTCTTCTTTTATTTGTTTAGTGTGTCCTATTTTATTTTCTATGAATTTAACCAGATCTATTAATTCATCTTCTGATAGTTCGTGCAATATTGATCGTCCAGTTCTATTCAATAAATCTTGCTTAAGTTGTTCGAAATCATTATATGTTCTTCTGGTTTCCCAGTACTGTAATTCTATTATCATATTGAATCCTGTTTGTTTTAAGGCTGTTGAAACTTTACGACTCGAATATCTCCTACTGATTTCTTTTTCAAGTAATTTAGGGTGCTTTTCAAAAAAATATCCTCTGATATGTGTATCACTTCCTAGGAGAGCACAATCTTCAGGAGTGCGATCTTGAATTATAAATCTTCCATTTGGTTTCAGTACTCTATTGGCTTCTTGGAAACACATTTCAAGATCAGCGATGTGATGAATTAATGCTCGTTCTAACAAAACATCGAATTGTTTCTCCTTTAAATTTGTTTCTAAAGCACTCCCCTGCACAAAAGTGATATTATTAAAATCTTTACAATTTCCTGCCGCACCCTTTAACATTTCCGCAGAAAAATCCATTGCAGTAACATGTGTTGCACCTGATAAAGCAAATACTTTAGAGTAGATTCCTCCACCACATCCAAGGTCAAGTATATGTTTCCCTTCAATATCAACATATTTCTCAATAGTTTTTAGCCATTGTTCTTCGGCTACACGAGTTGCATAAGTTGAATGATTTTTGCTATCGTGAAAATCGATTGGCATCTTTTTAACCGCCCTTCAATGAATTTCGCCTAACGTTGTGCATTTCTGACGTCCGAGCGGCTTAAGGACCGCAGGTCCGGGTGGCTCTGCCACTTAGCCGGTTGGATGTGTCACCTGAACAAACTTCTGCGAAACTTCCTCTTGGTGACCTAGGGAGCGTAGCGACCGCTGTAGTAATATAATGTTAGGCGATGCCGGCTTGAGACACTCACAAATTTCCTTTATTTCTTTCTTGCTATTACAAATGCTTTATCCGCTTTTTCAAATCCAATTCGAGGATAAAATTCCATTGCTCCTGGTGATGAGAGTAATACCAATGAAGGTTCTTCTCCTAATAAGATTTGTAATTTGTTCACTAATTTCTTTCCAATTCCTTGATTTTGATATTCCTTATCTACAGCTAGGTCAGATAGATAGCAGCAGTATGAATAATCCGTTATTGCTCTTGCTAGCCCTATCATTTTATTGTCATCCCATGCACTAATAATAATATCCGAGTTATCTATCATTCTTTGTAGTCTCTCTACGTCTTCATATGGTCTTTTTATTCCTGATTTTTTAAATACTTCGGCTACATCAGCAGCTCTAAGTAGTTTGTCTTCTGAATAAATAATCATAATAATTATCCCTTCTTGTTTCAGGCTTTTATGTTTAAACGTTATTCACTGCCCGGTTTCGCCTAACGTTCTCTCATTTCTGACGTTCAAGCGGCTTAAGGTGCGTAGCGCCGGGTCGTCAGACTTAGCTGGTTGAATGTGTCGCCTGACTAAGCTTCTCCGAAATCCCCCTTGGCGACCAAGGAGCGCCAGCGACGAAGTAGAAATGTTTTGTTGGTTTATATGAAGTCTGTGACTTCTTAGATATACTTACATGATATTTATAATTATTCATTCATGTATCCAGCAATATCTTCTAAATCATTTGTTCTTAATAGCACTTTTTGTGACCTTTGTTTAATTAATATATACGTTTTAGCATCTCCTTTTTCATTACCAAATTCATCACCCCAAAATCCATAAGTAATACTGTTAACTTTAATTTTTTGAATTTCTTCTATAGTTAATTGTCTGGATCCGTTTACTAAGAGAGCTATTTTTTTATTCCCGTTATAATTCTCCAAAAATGTAGTGCTATAAAAAAACGCTATAAAGCAGATAACTGTTATTATAAAAACTACCTGCCCTTTTTTTTGTTTATTCTCCATGTATTCCCCCCTTTAAAAACCATACCTTCACAGATTTCATATAACGTTCTGGTATTCACGACGCCCCACCACCCTAAAGGAGAGCAGCGACTGGCCGCGACGCGGTTGGGTGGTGCGGGTGTGTCCGGCTGATTCCGCTTCCTCGCTGATGAAATGCCTCCCCGAATCCTCTTCTAACTTCTGCCGGACCGAGGGCCGAATGGCCCGAAGTGTGAATATGGTTTATATGAAGGTCCAGACTTCTTTGAATTACTTACAAATATCTATTAATATTATTTCAATTTCTTTACAATAAAATTTTATTCCAGAATCCATTTCACAATCAGTTATCTCATAATTCAATTCATTCCATCCATGATCTCGAATATCTTCAATTTGAAAACTACTTAATTGTATTCTGGAACCACCAGCTTTTAACTCATAAGGCCCTAATTCTTTAAATTGAACTTTAATTAAATATCTCTCTGTCCCAATGTATTCAAATACAATCTCCAGAATAGATATCTCTTCATAGTATTTGTTCCTATCTATAAAAAACCTAAATTCATTAATATAACGACATTGATACCACCCAAAATCATTTATTGTATTGTTAATTAAATTGAGGTTGACTATTTTATTCAAATTAAGTTACCTCCGCTTTAAGTATTATGTCGTCTTTCTGGACTTTCATATAACGTTGTTGTATCTACGAACCCGAGAGCCCTAAAGGAGCGTAGCGACTGGGTCCGCCAGGACTTAGGGTCGCAGGGTTGTCTGCTGAATACGCTCCCCGATATCCCTCGTGCAGACCAAGGCCGTCAGGCCGCGGTGAAGATACGTTGTTATTTGCTGTCCCTGCCTTCTTCGAATCAACTAAGAATTTATTGGCGTGTTTAATTGGAATCTATATCCTTCTTCATCTTTAAATTTCCCGTCTTCAAATATGAATTCATTTGTTTTTATAAATCCATTCTTTTCAAGGACTTTTGAGGATCCCTTATTCTTTGCAAGACATGCGCTTCTAATTGTTACTAACTTCAATTCTTCAAAAGCATATTTTATTGCTTGCCTCAATGCTGCTGTCCCTATTCCTCTATTCCAAAATGGTACTGCAATCCAATAATCTAATTCAGCTGTTCTTTCTTCATCATTGATACCGTTTAGTGACATTACACCTGCAAATTGCTCTTTTTCAAATATTGAAAAAACAAATGCAGTTCCTTGTTCTCGTCGTGATATTACCATTCTGGCCCAAAATTCCCCTCCACCTTCTGGATAAGGATAGGGAACATTACTTGTTAGAGATATTCTATAATCAGAAGCATATTCTTGGACAGTTTTTGAATCTTCAAAAACTACAGGACGGATTTGAACTGTCATTAGATCACCTCGAATTTGTGTTTTTAAACACTGTAGGGATTGCATATAACGTTTCCGCATCTGCGACGCGACCCGGCCTTAGATAGCTCTTATCTTAGGCCGGGTCGTGTGTTGTCTGATTTACTTCTATGATTAAACACCTGACAACCAAGGGGCAAATGCCCCGCAGCGAAGATGCTTTGTTATGTGAAGTGCCTCTGAGTTACTTACAAAAATATTGCTTCTCCTGATGGGATTACCCTTATGTATTCATCTTTCATATCCATTTCTGGTGTTAAAATCACTACCTTTTTTGTGAATTTTGAAATCTCCCTCATAAACTCAATTACTTTATGTACTTCTTCAAGACTAACTATTTCCTTAGGTGTTATATCAAATTCGATATAGTCAGTTTCATAGAAGTAACCAACTATTGAAATACCATTATAATCAATCTGAATGGACATTGAGTAGTCATTTTTAAGATTAATAATTCTATCAATACTTAGTCTTTCTTTTACTAATTCTCCATCTTTAAGAATTTGGAACTCAAATCTAGGATTCGATTCAAAAAAATCAAACAGTAAATCCCATTCAAATAAATGAGACTGAAGTATATAAATATCTCGAAGGCTTCCATCTTGATAAAAGTATTTGGATATTACTTCTTTTGTCATATTTAAATCCTTTCTCTTCGCATTTCACATAACGTTGGTTTATTCGTGACGTCCATTCCCCTTAGATAGCTCTTATCTTAGGGGAATGGATGTATCTTCCTGAATCTTCTTCCTCGATAATACTTCTGGCAGATCAAGAGCCGAACGGCTCGCAGTACGAATATTTTGTTAGGTGATGTTAATGCCTTCTTGATTAACCTTCAAACTTCACTTTATTCTTCGGTACATTTTTTTTGATTAGTATCTTTAGATTCTCTATTCCATTTTCCTTCTGTTTAACTATTGCTTCCTTTGGCAGAATTAGAGCCCTATTTTTCCCTGCATATAAAGCAATTATATATTTTGATTCCACGACCTTAAATATCTCATTCCAGTTAATATGCCCTGTACCTGAATCTGATTTCACTGAAATACCTGAATCTGTTATTTCGTAGGTTTGTTTGTATTGAAGCAATTTATCTGATCTAAATTGTCTGTTTGATTGAAGAATCGCCAAGTAATATAATCCAATCGATAATATAGTACTAACTATAACCCCACCTATAAGTCCTACAGTCGCTATACCGATCTCAAATATAAACTCATTCATACTTATTATTACAATAAAAAAGAGCACTAAATAAAATATAAATCCTATTTTCAAAGACTTTTTTTGATGTAGAATAGTTAAATATGAGTATTCTTTTTGTGTAAGCTGAACATCCAATACAACATGGTCCGAATTAGTCATCCTCGAATATCCCTCCAAAATAAATGTATTAATTTCACCTAACGTTTGGCATTCCTGACGTCCTTTCACCTTAAAGGAGCGAAGCGACTGGCCGCGATGCGGTTAGGTGAAAGGATGTGTCTCAGCAATTCCTTCTCCGAATGTTACTTCTGGGACCGAGGGCGACGAAGTCGTCCGATGCAGGATTATTATGTTAGGAGAAGTTCTTTGAATTGCTTACGAGTTCTTTAATTGCTCTTCTACCCTTCGTCTTAACCATCTCATTTGTCCCCTATGATTAATTTCATCTTCAAATACATGAAACCACATAAAATAATGGTTTGCCTGCTTTCCATTCCAAAATGGATGTTCTTCATATAACCAATCATCATTCCGCTTTTTAAGTTCGTCCAATGTTCTTTGTCTCATATTCTCCATTTCATGTATATAAAAATCAAGCGAATTTCCTTTAATCTCTTTACGTCCTAGATCTCCAAGCTCATAAGCCGGTTGCCATTTCTTTATTTCTTCCTCCGTTGGCTTTCTATTCTCAAACGTATCCAATTGATAACCAAGTTCAACTGCGGGGAGATGCATTAATAATGCACCAATCGAATTACTGTTTGAATCATGAATATAATCCAGTTGTTCAGTACTTAACTCTCGTACCGTATTAAGCGTTGTCAATCGCGCATAATTCATCATCGAAACAAGTCTACCGATCTGGGAGCTAAATCCTTTTACTTCAGAGATCAAGTATATTCTTTCTGAATCCATTGTACATTGTCCTTTCGATGTAGGTTTTAGTTTTGTAATGTTGGCTTCGAATTTCTCCTAACGTTTGGCATTCCTGACGTTCAAGTAGCTTAAGTGACCAAAGGGAACGAGTCGTCAGACTTAGCTGGTTGAATGTATCGCCTGAATAAACTCCTTGGAAATCCTTCTAGCAATCAAGGGCGAATGCCCGCAGTAGGAATGTAGTGTTGGTATTCTCAGTTCATACCCGACTGGCTCGGGGATGGACTTTTTCTTTATACTGGAGGCAACACTGGGCTGAAAAACGCATGTTTTGTTGGGACATAGATCCC